>JAXMDZ010000011.1:0-90677 GCA_046348585.1 Alphaproteobacteria bacterium | reverse complement strand
GACGCTACGACACCCTCGCGCCGGGGATCGGCCCCCCCGACGAGATGCCCGTCCGCGCCCAGCATCACGGCATGAAGGCCCGAGGCCTCGCCAGCCCGCGCCTCGCCGATCTCGTGACCCATCGCGGTCAGCGCGGCGCGCAGGCCCGCGTCGAACCCGGCCTCGACCAGCGGCTTGCCGCGCGCCACCACATTGGGCAGGGCGATCGCCTGCTGCGGCGTCAGGCCCCAGTCGAGCACGCCGACGAGGGTCTTCAGCACATAGCCGATGATCGCATTGCCGCCGGGCGAGCCGACCGCCAGCAGGAAGCGCCCGTCGCGGAAGACGATGGTCGGGGCCATCGACGAACGCGGCTTCTTGCCCGGCGCGACGGCGTTGGCGACCGGGCGTCCCTTGGCGTCCGCCGGAACGAACGAGAAATCGGTCATCTGGTTGTTGAGGAAGAAGCCGGCCGCCATGCGCTGCGCGCCGAACGGGCCCTCGATGGTCGTGGTCATCGAAACGACGTCGCCCTTGGCGTCCACCACCACGAAATGACTGGTCCCGGTCCACCGGCCGGACAGGTCCGCCGCCCGTTCGGGCGCGCCGGGCGGGGTTCCGGCCGGAGCCTCGGCCATCGCCCGGCCGGGGTCGATCAGCGCCGCGCGCCCGGCGAGATAGTCCGCGTCCAGCAGCCCCTCGACCGGCACCGCGACGAAACGGTCGTCGGCGGCATAGAGATCGCGGTCGGCATAGGCGAGCCGCTCCGCCTCGATCAGCAGGTGCCAGGACTGCGCCGCGCCCGCCCCGCCCGAAAGGTCGAAATGGCCGAGCATCCCCAGCGCCGCCAGCACCGCGATCCCGCCCGACGAGGGCGGCCCCATGCCGCAGACCAGCACCGAGCGATAGGGGCGGCAGAGCGGCTCCAGACGGCGGGCCTCGAAACCTTTGAGATCGGCCTCGCTCAGCGTGCCCGGCGCATTGCCGCGATGGACGGCGGCGACGATCGCCGCGGCGACCGGCCCCTCGTAGAAGCCCCTGGGCCCCTCGGCGGCGATCCGCTTCAGCGTCTCGGCATAGGCCGGGTTCCTGAGGATATGCCCGGGCGGCAGCGGCGTCGTGCCGTCGGTGGTGAGATAGGCCGCCGCATCGGGCAGCAGAGGCCCCCGCTCCGCCACCGCGCCGATCAGGCGGCTCATGCGCGGCGAGACCGCGAAGCCCTCCTCGGCGAGGCGGATCGCGGGCGCGAGATCGGCGGCGAGCGACAGCCTGCCGTGATCCTGATGGGCGGCCGCCAGCAGCGCCACCAGCCCCGGCACCCCGACCGCATCGCCGCTCTGCACGGCGGCGACGAAATCTTCGGGCTCGCCGACGGCGGTCAGGAACATGTCCGGCCGCGCCCCGGCCGGGGCGGTCTCGCGCCCGTCATAGGCGGCGACGTCGCCGGTCGCGGCGTCGTAGTGGATCAGGAACGCGCCGCCGCCGAGGCCTGAGGATTGCGGCTCGACCAGCCCCAGCACCGCCTGCACCGCGACCGCCGCATCGACCGCCGAACCGCCCTGGCGCAGCACCTCCAGCCCCGCCTCGACGGCCAGCGGGTTGGCCGCCGCCACCATCGCCCCGGCCTGCCAGTCGCCCGCCGGCTTCGCCTCGAAGCCGGGCGTCTCCGGCCCGGCGCAGGCGGCGAGGATCAGGGCGGCGAGCAGAAGGGTGCGGCGCGTCATCGCGCCAGCCCACCACAGATCGCCGGACGCCAAAAGGCCCTAGAGAATGAACTTCGACAGATCGACGTTCTTGGCCAGCGCCCCGACCCGCTCGCGCACATAGGGGCCGTCGATGGTCACGGTTTCGCCGTCGCGGTCGGCGGCGGCGAACGAGATGTCCTCCAGCACCCGCTCCAGCACGGTCTGCAAGCGCCGCGCGCCGATATTCTCAACGCTCGCATTCACCTCGGCGGCGACGTCGGCCAGCGCGTCGATCCCGTCCGGCGTGAAGTCCAGCGTCAGGCCTTCGGTCGCCATCATCGCCTTGTACTGGGTGACGAGGCTCGCCTCCGGCTCGGTCAGGATGCGGCGCAGGTCGTCGCGGGTGAGGCCCGCCAGCTCCACCCGGATCGGCAAGCGCCCCTGCAATTCGGGCAGCAGGTCCGAGGGCTTGGCGAAATGGAACGCGCCCGAGGCGATGAAGAGGATGTGGTCGGTCTTCACCGGCCCGTGCTTGGTCGAAACGCTGGTGCCCTCGATCAGCGGCAGCAGGTCGCGCTGCACGCCCTCGCGCGACACGTCCGCGCCGCGCGCCTCGGAACGGGCGCAGATCTTGTCGATCTCGTCGAGGAAGACGATGCCCTCGTTCTCGGCGAGCCGCAGCGCCTCGCGCACCACCTCGTCGTTGTCGAGCAGCTTGTCGCTCTCCTCGGCGATGAGGACGGGGTGGGAGTCCTTGACCGTCATCTTGCGCGTCTTGCGCGCCCCCCCGAACGCCTTGCCCAGCGTCTCCTGAAGGTTGATGAGGCCGACCGAGGCCCCCGGCTGCCCCGGAATGTCGAACAGCGGCATCCCGCCGCCCGGCTGGGCGACGTCCAGCTCGATCTCCTTGTCGTCCATCTCGCCGGCCCGCAGCTTGCGGCGGAAGGCCTCGCGGGTGGCCTCGCTCGCGCCCGACCCGACGAGGGCGTCCAGCACCCGCTCCTCGGCCGCCTTCTCGGCCCGCACCCGCACGTCCTTGCGCCGGGTCTCGCGCACCTGGCCGATGGCGATCTCCACCAGGTCGCGGACGATCTGCTCGACGTCGCGGCCGACATAGCCGACCTCGGTGAACTTGGTCGCCTCGACCTTCAGGAACGGGGCCTCGGCCAGCCGGGCGAGGCGGCGCGAGATCTCGGTCTTGCCGCACCCGGTCGGCCCGATCATCAGGATGTTCTTCGGCGTCACCTCGTGGCGCAGGGCCTCGGGCAGGCGCTGGCGGCGCCAGCGATTGCGCAGCGCGATGGCGACGGCCCGCTTGGCCTCGCCCTGGCCGACGATGAAGCGGTCGAGTTCGGAAACGATTTCGCGGGGAGAGAAATGGGTCATGGCGGGCGAGACATAGGGGCTCTCGGCCCCTGGCGAAAGCCCGCGCCGCGCCCGCCCGCCGGCTACAGCGGCAGCTTCGGCTCCTTGGTCGGATGCACGCTGTGGTTGAGCCACTCGGCGAAGGTCGCGGGCGACCATTCGCCCGAAACCACCGACTGGACGGCGAGCGCAAGGTCGGCTTCGGGGGCGATCAGGGTCTGCCCGTTGAGGGTCAGGAAGACCTCCAGCGCGGCGGTCGCGGTGCGCGCATTGCCGCTACGGAAAGGGCGCTTCAGCAGGAAGCCGCAGAGCTGGGCGGCGGCGAGGTCCGAGATCGACGGCGCGGCCCGTCCGGCGATCTCCATCGGCCGGGCGCGCAGCATCTCCAGCGCCATGTAGTCGGCGATGCCGGGGGTCCCGCCATGGGCCGCCAGCACCGCATCGTGCAGCGCCAGCAGCACGTCCCGCTCGATCCAGACGACCGCCATCGGCTCAGTCGGCGAGCGTGCGCAGGGTGTGGCGGCGGCGGCGCATGACGTCGCGCGCGACGTCCATCTGGCCGGCGAATTTGGGGTTGTAGGGGGTGAGGCGCAGCCCGTCCGGGGCCGAGGTCAGATAGAGCGCATCGCCCTTGGCGGCGCGCAATTCGGCCAGCGCCTCCTTGGGCAGGACGACCCCCAGCGAATTGCCCACCTGGACGATCTTCAGCGTGTGCATGACGACTCCCCCGTAAGTACGTCTGTTTTAAGGCCGTACCAACGTCCGTCAATACCGCCGCCCCCCGGCCGCGGAAATCCGACTCGCGCGGCGACCGCCTTTCGGGGCCGGCTTGACGGGAGAGTCAACGGGCGGATCAGCCGGCCGCGATCGTCTCGATCGTCAGATTGCCGTTGGTATAGACGCAGATCTGGGCGGCGATCTGCATCGCCTTGCGGGCGATCGCCTCGGCCGAAATGTCCTGGTCGAGCAGCGCCCGCGCGGCGGCGAGGGCGTAGTTGCCGCCGGAGCCGATGGCGATCACCCCGTCCTCCGGCTCCAGCACGTCGCCCTGCCCGGTCAGCAGCAGCGAGACCGATTTGTCGGCGACCGCCATCAGCGCCTCCAGCCGGCGCAGATAGCGGTCGGTCCGCCAGTCCTTGGCGAGCTCGACGCAGGCCCTTGTCAGGTTGCCGGGATAGGTCTCCAGCTTCGCCTCCAGCCGCTCGAACAGCGTGAAGGCGTCGGCGGTCGCCCCGGCGAAGCCGACGATCACCTCGCCCTTGCCGAGCCGGCGCACCTTGCGGGCGTTGCCCTTGACGATGGTCTGGCCCATCGAGACCTGACCGTCCCCGGCGATCACCACCTGCCCGCCCTTGCGGACGCAGACGATGGTCGTGCCGTGCCAGTTGGCCTTGTCGTCGGACGACGCCGATGAGTCACGCATAGGTTGCACTCCGCTGCTGCCCGCTGCGGCCCTCGGGGCCGGAGCGGGCATGTGACCCCGCCGCGCCTTCGCGTCAAGTTGCTAACCATTGGCTGGCACTTTAAGGACGGGCGGAATCCCTCGAAGGGCTGGACTTCCATGCGCACCGCGATGATCGAGCGAAAGACGCGCGAGACCGAGATCATGGTCTCGCTCGACCTCGACGGCACCGGCGACTACGACGTCGATACCGGCATCGGCTTTCTCGACCACATGCTGGAAAGCTTCGCCCGCCACGCCATGCTCGACCTCAAGGTCCGCGCCCAGGGCGACCTGCACATCGACTTCCACCACACGACCGAGGACACCGGCATCGTCATCGGCCAGGCGATCGCCCGGGCGCTGGGCGACTTCAAGGGCATTCGCCGCTTCGGCGAGGCCACCATCCCGATGGACGAAACCCTCACCCGCGCGGCGGTCGACGTCTCCAACCGGCCATACCTGATCTGGAAGGTCAACTTCTCGCGGCCGAAACTGGGCGAGATGGACACCGAGCTGTTCAAGGAATGGTTCCAGGCGGTCGCCCAGAACGCCGGCATCACGCTGCACGTCGAAAACCTCTACGGCGAAAACAACCACCACATCGTCGAAAGCTGCTTCAAGGCCTTCGCCCGGGCGCTGCGCCAGGCGGTCGAGATCGACGAGCGGCTGGGCGACGCCGCCCCGTCCACCAAGGGCGTTCTGTAGGACGCGATGGCCGAGACCGTCGCGGTCATCGACTACGGCTCGGGCAATCTGCGCTCGGCCGCCAAGGCGCTCGAACGGGCCGCCGCCGATGGCGGCCGCAAGGCGCGGATCGTCGTCACCAGCGATCCCGCGGCGGTCGCCGCCGCCGACCGTCTGGTCCTGCCGGGCGTCGGGGCCTTCGCCGACTGCATGGCGGGGCTGGAAGGGGTGGCGGGGCTGAAAGAGGCGCTGATCGAGGCTGCCATCGCCCGCGCCCGGCCGTTTCTGGGCATCTGCGTCGGCATGCAGCTGATGGCCGAATGGGGGGTCGAGTTCGGCCGCCACAAGGGCCTCGGCTGGCTGAAGGGCGAGATCGCCCCGCTCGCCCCGGCCGACCGCGCGCTGAAGATCCCGCATATGGGCTGGAACACGATCGCCGCGGTCCGCCCCCATCCGGTCCTTGCCGGCCTCGACGCGCCGGCCGTCTATTTCGTCCACTCCTTCGCGCTCGCCCATGCCGACCCGGGCGAGATCGTGGCGACCTGCGACTATGGCGGCCTCTTTCCGGCCCTCGCCGGACGCGACAATCTGATCGGCGCGCAGTTCCACCCCGAGAAGAGCCAGGCCGCCGGCCTGACCCTGCTCGCCAATTTCCTCTCCTGGCGGCCATGACCTTCACCCTCTACCCCGCCATCGACCTGAAGGACGGACGCTGCGTCCGCCTGGTGCGCGGCGACATGCTGACCGCCACGGTCTTCAAGCTTCAGCCGGCCGCGCAGGCGGCGGCCTGGCAAGCGGCCGGCTTCGACTGGCTCCACGTCGTCGATCTCAACGGCGCCTTCGCCGGGCGGGCGGTCAACGGCGAGGCGATCGAGGCGATCCTCGGCGCGGTCAACGTGCCGGTGCAGCTCGGCGGCGGCATCCGCGACCGCCGCCAGGTCGAACGCTGGCTGGAGGCGGGCGTCTCGCGGGTCATTCTCGGCACCGTGGCGGCCCGCAATCCGCATCTGGTGAAGGATCTCGCCATCGCCTTTCCCGGCCGCATCGCGGTCGGCATCGACGCGAAGGATTTCCGCGTCGCGGTCGAAGGCTGGGCGACCTCGTCCGACATCGACGCGGGCGAGCTCGCCTCGCGCTATGCCGACGCCGGGGTGGCGGCGATCATCTTCACCGATGTCGGCCGCGACGGCACCGGAGCCGGGCTCAACATCGAGCAGACGCTGCGCGTCGCCGCCGCCGCGCCGGACGTGCCGGTGATCGCCTCGGGCGGCCTCGCCTCGGTGGACGACATCCGCGCCTGCATGGAAACCGGGCGCATCGCCGGCGCGATCTGCGGCCGCGCCCTCTACGACGGCGGCATCAGCCCCAAGGAAGCCCTGAAACTCGCCCGCAGCGGCTAGGGCCGCACTTGCGACCCAGGCGTTAATTCCTATATCCGCCCGCACCCGCAACCCTCATGGCCGCCCTTGAGGCGGCCATCCAGAGAGCGGCCAGAGGGCGGTCAGGGGGTGTCGCGCCGCCGGCGGCGATACCCTCCCCCTCCCCGGTCCCGGCGCGGAACGAAGATGCTTTATGCCGGGGCCGCGAAATATCGTGTCGCGGGGCTGCTCAGGCGTCGAACATGATGACGCTGCGCGCCAGTTCGCCGCTCTTCAGCTCCTGCAGCGCCTCGTTGACCTGCGACAGCTTCACGCGCTGCGAGATCATCTCGTCCAGCTTCAGCTTGCCGGCCATGTAGAAATCGACCAGGCGCGGCATGTCGACCGGGAAGCGGTTGGAGCCCATGACCGAACCCTGGATGCGCTTCTCGCCCAGGAACTCCGCGCCGTGCAGCTCGATATGCACGCCGACCGGGATCATGCCGATGATGTTGGCCGTGCCGCCGCGCGCCAGCATCCGGAACGACTGCTCGGCGGTCTGCTTCAGGCCGACCGCCTCGAAGGCGTGATGGACGCCGCCATTGGTGAGGTTCTGCACCTGCTGCACCGGATCGCCGTCCTTGGGGTTGACCACGTCGGTCGCGCCGAAATGCTTGGCGAGGTTCAGCTTCGAGCCCACCATGTCGACCGCGATGATCCGGCTCGCGCCGGCGATCGCCGCCGCCTGGATGGCGGCGAGGCCGATGCCGCCGCAGCCGATCACCGCCACCGTCTCGCCGGGCCTGACGCCGGAGGTGTGCGTCACCGCGCCATAGCCGGTCACCACCGAACAGCCGATCAGCGCCGCCCGGTCCAGCGGCATGTCCTTGCGGATCGAGACGCAGGCGTTCTCGTGGATCAGCATCATCTCGGCGAAGGACGAGAGGTTCAGGAACTGGTTCATCGGCCCGTGCGTCTCGATCAGGCGCGGCTCGTCGCCCGCCTCGCGCTTGGTGTCGGGGCTGACGCAGCGCGACAGATGGCCGGTGATGCAGTGCTCGCAGCGGCCGCAGAAGGCCGAGAGGCAGGTGATGACGTGGTCGCCGACCTTCACGCTGCGCACTTCCGAACCGACCTGCTCGACGACGCCGGCCGACTCGTGCCCGATCACCGCGGGCAGCGGATAGGGATAGAGCCCCTCGACGAAATGCAGGTCCGAATGGCACACGCCCGCCGCCACGGTGCGGATCAGCACCTCGCGCGGCCCCGGCTTGTTGATCTGCACCTCTTCGATGGACAGCGGTTTGCGCACTTCGCGCAGCACGGCGGCTTTCATGGGGTCTCCTCCTGGCGTTATTTTGTGACGTTGCCGTCAGGTTCGCGCCGCGCGGGGCTTGGCGTCAAGCGCCATCGGCGGCTAGATGCCGGCCCATGCTCGCCGTGCGCATCATTCCCTGTCTCGACGTCAAGGACGGCCGCGTCGTCAAGGGCGTCAATTTCGAAGGCCTGCGCGACGCCGGCGATCCGGTCGAGGCGGCCAAGGCCTATGACGCGGCGGGCGCCGACGAGCTCTGCTTCCTCGACATCACCGCCAGCCACGAGGGCAGGGGCACGCTGCTCGACATCGTGCGGCGCACCGCCGACGCCTGTTTCATGCCGCTGACCGTCGGCGGCGGCGTCTCTGAGGTGGAGGACATCCGCAACCTCCTCCTCGCCGGGGCCGACAAGGTCTCGATCAACACCGCCGCCGTCAAACGCCGCGCCTTCGTCGGCGAGGCGGCGCGCAAGTTCGGCAGCCAGTGCATCGTCGTCGCCATCGACGCCAAGCACAGCCCGGCCGGAGGCTGGGAGATCTATACCCATGGCGGCCGCCGGGCGACCGGCATCGACGCCGTCGCCTATGCCCGCGAGGTCGAAGCGCTGGGGGCGGGCGAAATCCTGCTCACCTCGATGGACCGCGACGGCACCAAATCGGGCTACGACATCGCCCTCACCCGGGCGATCGCCGATGCGGTGCGAATCCCGGTCATCGCCTCGGGCGGGGTCGGCGGCCTCGACGATCTCGTCGCCGGAATCCGCGACGGCCATGCCAGCGCCGTGCTGGCCGCTTCGATCTTTCATTTCGGCACGCATACGATCGCCGAAGCCAAGGATGTTCTGGCCCGCGCCGGATTGCCCGTGCGGCGATGATCGCATTTGCGAAAAGATTTCGCGCCGCACGATAGATTTCCGCGCCACCTATCCTCTAGCGTCCGCTCCGTCACGAAATTGTCACGGAAGATCGCGTGAGCGACGAAATCGAACTGAAGCTGGAGATCGAACCTGGAGCGCTGGCCGCGCTGCTGAAAGCCGATCCTCTGCGCGCCCGCGGTATCCGTTTCCGCCCGGCCCGCCGGTTGCTCTCCGCCTATTACGACAGCCCCGAATCGGCGCTGCTCGCCCACGGCATCTTCCTGCGCGTCCGCTCCGACGGCCGCAGCTTCGTGCAGACCGTCAAGACGGCGGGCGAGGGCGGCCTGCTCGCGCGCCGCGGCGAGTGGGAATGGCGGCTGAAGGGGCCGGAGCCCGATCTCGCCCTCGCCCAGGAGACCGGCCTCAAACCCCTCGCCAAGCGTCTGCGCCGCAACGATCTGCGCCAGGTCTTCGTCAGCGACATGACGCGTCGCGTCGCGCTCGTGCGCGACGGCGACAGCCTGCTGGAGCTGGCGCTCGATCAGGGCGAGGTCCGCGCCGGCCGCCGCCGCACGCCGGTGTGCGAACTGGAGATCGAAATCAAGGCCGGCGGGCCGGAACCGCTCTTCGCTCTGGCGCGCGCCCTTGCCGCCTTGCCGGGCGTCGGCGTCGGCCACCTCACCAAGGCGGCGCGCGGCTTCGCGCTGGCGGCGGGCAAACCGCAGCGGGCGCTCAGGGCTGCGCCGGTCGTGCTCGATCCGGCGCTGACGCCCCAGCACGCGGCGGCGGCGATCGTCGATGCCTGCGCCGTGCAGGCGGCGGCGAACCTGCCGGCCGTCGCCCGCCAACGCCTCCCCGAAGGGGTCCACCAATTGCGCGTCGCGCTCCGCCGCCTGCGGGCCGCGCTGGCGGTCTTCAAGGACGTGATTCCGGCCGAAGCCCGCCGCGCCCTGCGCGCCGAGGCCGGCTGGCTCGCCGGGGTGCTCGGCCCGGCCCGCGATCTGGATGTGATGACCGCCGACACGCTGAAGGCGACCGCGCCGCCGCCCGCCATGGCGGACGACATGCGGGCCCTCGCCCGGACGCTCGCCGCCGCCCGCCGCGCGGCCTGGAGCGAGGCGGTCGCCGCCGCCGCCAGCCCGCGCGCCGCTGTGCTGATGATCGACCTCGCCGAAGCCGCCGCGACGCTGCGCCACGCCCCGCCGGACGACGCCGCCTCGCTCACCGACTACGCCGCCGGCCAGCTGGAGCGGCGATTCGAGACGGTGCTCGCCGCGGCGGGCGAGATCGACGCGCTGGACGTCGAGGCCCGTCACGAATTGCGTCTGGCGCTGAAGAAGCTGCGCTATGCCGCCGATTTCTTCGCCGCGCTCTTTCCCCGCAAGGCGACGAAGAAGGGCCTCAAGGTTCTCGCCGCGCTGCAGGATGCGCTCGGCGGTTTCAACGACGCCGCGTCGGTCGATGCCATTCTCGCCCGCGCCGTCGCCGCCGCGCCCGCCGCCCGCCGCGCCCCGCTGGAGCGGGCGGCGCTGTTCGTCTCCGGCTGGGCCGCCCATCGCGGGGCGCTCGCCTGGCAGGAGGCGCGGCGCTGCTGGGACGCCTTCGCCGAAAACGGCGCATTCTGGCGCTAGAAGTCTATAGTGGCGGCGAATCGCCTGCCCGAGCCACGGATCGCCCGATGTCCAAGCACCCCCTCGATGTCCTCTTTACCGAAATCAAGGCGCGCAAGGGTTCCGATCCCGCCAAGTCCTACACCGCCAAGCTGCTGCAGGGCGGCCCGGCGCGGATCGCCAAGAAGCTGGGCGAGGAGGCGGCCGAGACGATCATCGCCGCGCTGGTGGAGGACAAGGCCCACTTCGTCGCCGAATGCGCCGACGTGCTCTATCACCTGCTGGTGCTGATCGCCGCCCGCGACGCGACGCCCAAGGACGTCTATGCGCAGCTCATCCGCCGCCGCGCCCAGTCGGGCCTCGACGAGAAGGCCAGCCGCAAGACCGCCGCCGCGAAGGCCCCGGCCCGCAAGCGCCGCAAGGCGAAGGGCTAGATCAGCCCGGCCGCCAGCTCCTTCAGAGGAACGATCGGCCGCGGCCCGATATGCGAAATCACCTCGCCGGCCGCCAGCACGCCCAGCCGCCCGCTGATTGCGAGGCCGAGGCCCCGGGCGACGCCATAGAGGAACCCGGCCGCGAACTGGTCGCCCGCCCCGGTCGTATCGACGACCGTCACGCCCGGTGTCGCATCGATCAGGTGGACCGCCGCGCCCTGGCAGATGACGGCGCCCTTTTCCGAGCGCGTGATCGCGAACAGCTTGCCGGTCGCGCGGGCGTTCTGGAACGCCTCGTCGAAGTTCTCGGTCTCGTAGAGCGAGGTGATCTCGGCCTCGTTGGCGAAGACGATGTCGATCTCGGTTTCGATCAGGTCGATGAACTCGGCCCGGAAGCGCCCGACGCAGAAGGCGTCCGACAGCGTCAGGGCGACCAGACGGCCGGCCGCCTTGGCCGCGGCGATCGCCTTGCGCACCGCGCCTTTCAGCCGGTCGGTGTCCCACAGATAGCCTTCGACATAGAGGATCTTGGCCGCGCCGATCGTCGCCGCGTCGATGTCGCCCTCGTCCAGTTCGACCGAGGCGCCCAGATAGGTGTTCATCGACCGCTGCCCGTCCGGCGTCACCAGAATGACGGAGCGGGCGGTCGGCGCGCCCTCGGTGGCGGCGGGCGTGTCGAAATGGACGCCGATCTGCTGCGTGCCCGCCGCGAAGCCCTCGCCCAGCCAGTCGGCGTGGACGCGCCCAATGAAGGCGCCCTCGCCGCCCAGCGAGGCGATTCCGGCGATGGTGTTGGCGGCCGAGCCGCCCGGCACGATGGTCGTGTCGGCGAGCGCGTCCTCCAGCACCTTGGCGCGGTGGGCGTCGATCAGCGTCATGCCGCCCTTGGCGATGCCGTGCTGGGCGAGGAAGCCGTCGTCGGCGCGGGCGATGACGTCGACGATGGCGTTGCCGAGGCCGATGACGTCGAAACGGGCGGTGGTCATGAAGCGTCCGTGCTGGAAGGGAAGGGGACCCTCTTCGGGTCTGGCGGCGCGCCGGTCAAGCGGCTTTCGTCTTGGCCTTGAAGCGGCAGAGATCGGCGACCGGACAGCGCGGGCAGAGCGGCTTGCGCGCCAGGCAGGTGTAGCGGCCGTGCAGGATCAGCCAATGATGGGCATGGCGCAGATATTTCGCCGGTACACGCTTCATCAGCTTCTTCTCGACCTCCAGCACGGTCTTGCCGGGGGCGAGGCCGGTACGGTTGGCGACGCGGAAAACATGGGTGTCGACCGCGATGGTCGCCTCGCCGAAGGCGATGGAGGCGACGACATTGGCAGTCTTGCGCCCGACCCCGGGCAGGGTCTCCAGCGCCGCCCGGTCGCGTGGCACCTCGCCGCCGAAGCGTTCGATCAGCTGGTGCGACAGCGCGACGACGTTCTTCGCCTTGGTGCGGAAGAGACCGATCGTCTTGATGTAGTCGCGGACCTTTTCCTCGCCCAGCGCCGCCATCTTCTGCGGCGTGTCGGCGACGGCGAAGAGCGGCCCGGTCGCCTTGTTGACGCCCTTGTCGGTCGCCTGCGCCGACAGCACCACGGCGACCAGCAGCGTGAAGGGATTGACGTAGGCGAGTTCGCCCACCGGCTCGGGGTTCAGCGCCGCGAGGCGGGCGAAGAAGGCGTCGACGGCGTCCGGCTTCATCATCGCCTTCTTATGCGACGCGCCCTGCCGGCCGAAAAGGCCCTCGACGCTGGCGGGAGCGGACTCTAGCTTGCCGGCGATGACCGCGCCCGTCTTCTTCGACGCCACGCTGCGCCCCAGCCGCTCGCTCGACCGGCGCGGCTTCGTGCTGCTGCTGTCTCTGATGACCGCCCTCAACCTCGTCGTGGCGGCGAATTTCGTGCGCGCCGGGGGCTGGCCGATCCTGCCCTTTCTCGGCCTCGACATCGCCGGCCTCGTGCTCGCCTTCGCGCTGAACTACCGCGCCGGGCGGCTCGCCGAACATATCCGCCTCGACGGCGCGCGGCTCGTCGTCAGCCATGTCGATCCGGGCGGCGGGGCGCGGGACTGGAGCTTCGAGCCGGCCTGGGTGCGGGTCGCGGTCGACGAGATGGCGCACGGGGCGGGGGGCGTCACCATCACCGCCCACGGCAAGGGCGTGCGGCTCGGCGAGTTCCTGACGGTCGGCGAACGGCGCGAGGTGGCGGCGGCGCTCGCCGAGGCGCTGCGGCGTCGCGCGGCGGCGCTGACCGCGGCCTGAACCTCAGGCGAGCGCGTCGATATCCGCGTCGCTCAGCGTGCCCGGCACGATCGTCACCGGGATCGGAAAACCGCTCGCGCCGGACGCGGCGGCGGCGACCAGCGGCCCCGGCCCCTCGCGGCTCGACCCCGAGGCCAGCACCAGAATCGAGATCGCCTTGTCGTCGCGCAGCAGGCTGAGCAGCGCGTCCTTCTTCTTGCCTTCCAGCATCACCACCTCGGCCGGCGCGCCGGTGATGTCGAAGACGTATTTCGCCGCCTGGTAGAGCGTCGCCTCGGCCTCGGCCTCGGCCTCGGCGCGCATCAGTTCCTCGACGCCCGCCCATTGCTGGGTGTCGGGCGGCGGCACGATATGGGCGAGGCTGACGACGCCGCCCGTGTGCTCGGCCCGCCGCGCCGCGAAGCGCAGCGCGACCCGGCATTCCGGCGTCTCGTCCACGACGACCAGAAATTTGCGGCGGCGGATCAGGCTCATGGCGGTCAGCTTACGCTGGCGTCAGGCCGGCTCACAAGAAGCCGGCCGCCTTGCGGGTTTCGGCGAGGATCGGCATGGCGATGGCCCGCGCCTTCTCGGCCCCCGCCTCCAGAACCCGGTCGATCTCCGCCTTGTCGGTCAGCAGCGCCGCCATCTCCCGGCGGATCGGCCCGAGGACGCAGACTGCGAGGTCCGCGAGTTCCCCCTTGAAGGTCGAGAACTGCGCGCCCTCGAACTGATCGAGGATCGCCGCCTTGGGCTTGCCCGCCAGCGCCGCATAGATGCCGATCAGGTTCGAGGCCTCGGGCCGCGCGTCCAGCTCCTCCATCGTGCCGCCGATCGGCTCGGGATCGGTGCGCGCCTTGCGGATCTTGGCGGCGATCTCCTCGTCGCTGTCCTTCAGGTTGATGCGGCTGAGGTCGGAGGCGTCCGATTTCGACATCTTCGCCTTGCCGTCGCGCAGGCTCATCACCCGCGGCGTCGGGCCGAGGATCAGCGGCTCGGGCTGCGGGAAGAAGCCCGGCACGTTGAGGTCGTTGTTGAATTTCTGGGCGATGTCGCGGGCGAGCTCCAGATGCTGCTTCTGGTCCTCGCCGACCGGCACATGGGTCGCCCGGTAGGCGAGAATGTCGGCGGCCATCAGCACCGGATAGTCATAGAGCCCGACGCTCGCCCGCTCCTTGTGCTTGCCCGCCTTGTCCTTGAACTGGGTCATGCGGTCGAGCCAGCCGATCCGCGCCACGCAATTGAGGATCCAGGCGAGCTCGGCATGGGCCGAGACATGCGACTGGGCGAATATGGTCGAGGTCTTCGGATCGATGCCGCAGGCGATATAGGCGGCCGCGATCTCGCGCGTCTTGTCGGCGAGGTCCGGCTCGAAGCCTGCCGTGATGGCGTGCAGATCGACGACGCAGAAGATCGACGGGCGCTGGTTCTGCAGCGGCACCCAGTTGCGGATCGCGCCGAGATAATTGCCGAGGTGCAGATTGCCGGTCGGCTGCACGCCGGAAAAGACGCGCTCGGGATGACCGGCGGGATTGCTGGTCGCTGGCGTTTGGACGGCCTGGTCGGTCACTTTGGTGTCCTGGTGGAAGGGACGCGGGTGCGCTCTATGGCCGAGCAACGGGCGTCGATCAAGTTGGCGAAGAAAGGGTCAGCTCAGGGCAGGCGCATCAGCGCCGCCATCGCCCCGTGCAAAGGACGGGCATCGCAGGAGGAAGGGCGCGACCGCAGGTCATGGCGGGGCTTATAGCGGCCGCTTTCCCATATGTCATCCTGGCGGTGGGCAAGCGGCGCTCTATGTCAGTCCGGTTCGGATCAGGCTTTGTGCCGCGTCGAGAACGGACGTCGCGGCCGGCCGGCTCTTCCAGCCCAGCAGTCGCTCAGCCTTGGCGCTGGAAAAGAGATAGCGCTTCCCGAGCGTCGGCGTCAGCTGCCGCAGCTCCTTCTGAGACAGGGCGGCCAAGCGTATCAGGAAATCAGGCGCGACCTTGGTCGGCACGCGGTCTGCCGACTTGCCCAGCGTCTGCCGCAGAAGACGCGCGATATCAGAGAACCACAGAAAATCGCCGCCGCCGATGAAGCGCTGGCCGTGCGCCTCGGGCGCCGTCATAGCGCTGAGATGCAGCGCAGCCAGATCGCGGACGTCAACGATGGTGAACCCCAGCCGGGGTACCGCGGACACCTGTCCTTTCAGGAGCCGGCTGATGATTTCGATCGATCCCGATATGTCTGCGCTAAGGACCGGCCCCTGGATAAAGGCCGGCAGGACGGTCGCAACGCTCATCCCCGTGTTCTCGGCGGCGAAGCGCCAGGCGTCTTGTTCAGCCAGCGTCTTGGCTCGGGTATAGTCGCTGAGCCGTCGGGCCGACAGATCGGTCCACGCCGTCTCATCGGACGGATCATCGCCGGGGCGTCGGGGCAGCGCAGCCTGCGCCGATGACGTGATCACCGTTCGCCGCACCCCGGCGGCAGCGGCCGCCTTGAGAACGCGTAAGGTCCCCTCGCGGGCGGGCCGAATGACGTCCTGGTTGCGGAACTCGCCAACCTGCATGGGAGAGGCGACGTGCAGGACATAGGCCGCCCCTGCGGCGGCGCGATCCCAGCCATGATCGTTCAGCAAATCCGCTTCAAGGAACTCAAGCCGCTCCCCGCCTTGAGTGACGGCGGACAGCGCCGCCCGCACCTCACCTTCGCGCGCCAGGTTGCGCACCGTCGTCCGCACGCGATAGCCGGCGTTCAGCAGAGCCGCGATCATCCAGCCGGCCAGGAAACCGGACCCGCCCGTAACCAGCGCCATTTCTCCGGTCGTTTCATTCGCCATGACGGCCCCCTTGGTCTCCATTAGAGATCAGGTGTGGATTTGAGACTTTGGACACAAGAGGTGACTTCAATGAGACTGGGTAACCTGAACCTTCCCTCGGAAGTCTGCCGTTCGGTCGGCGACGTGCTGGGACGCATCGGCGACAAATGGGCGGTCCTGATCATGGTGATGCTGAAGGAGGGCGATCAGCGCTTTGGCGATCTGCAGCGCCGCATTCCGCCGATCTCGAAGAAGATGCTGACCGCCACGCTGCGCGGACTTGAACGCGACGGCTATCTCACGCGCACCGTCACACCCAGCATTCCGCCGCGCGTCGACTACGCGTTGACCGAGATGGGGCGCGATGTGCTGAAGCCGCTCAACGCGCTGGCGCAATGGGCGCTGGACCACCGCACCAAGGTCGAGGCCGCGCGCCGCGCCTATGACGCGCGACCGTAGCGTTACCCCAAGACAGGGGCGCCGTTTTTCGAAAGGATGATGCTCGATCGAACGCTCTAGGTTGCGGGGACGTCCGCCTTCGCCGCCCGCCCGCGCGCGAACTGCTCCTTCAGCTCGCCGAGGCTGGTCGCGCCCAGCGCGAAGGCGGCGGCGACATAGACGCCGAGGCCGCCGAAGCAGAGCAGGCCGAGCGCCGCGACCTTGCGGCTCGCGCCCATGTCCAGCCAGGGATCGACGAGGATCAGCAGCCCCAGCAGCGCCGCCCCCATCGTCAGGCTGGCGAGCCCTATGCGGACGATGCGCGAGAGCGTGCGGGCGTCGGCGCGGAAGAGCCCGCGCGCCCTGAGCGCTGAGGTCAGAAGGCCGCAATTGATCCAGGCCGCCGCCGCCGTGCCGATGGCGATGCCGATCACCCCGAAGGCGAAGAAGAGGCCGACGGCGAGCGCGATGTCGATGAGAAGCGTGAAGACCGCGAACTTCATTGGCGTCGCGGTGTCCTCGCGGGCGAAGAAGGCGGGGGTGAGGACCTTGTTGAGGATGAAGGCGGGCAGGCCGACGCCGAAGGCGACCAGCACATGCCCCACCGCCAGCGCCGAGTCGCGCCCGAAGGCGCCGCCCTCGAACAGCGTGATCGAGATCGGCGACGAAATGACGACCAGCGCGACCGCAGCGGGCAGGGTCAGCAGCATGGCGAGTTCGATGCCGCGATTCTGCCAATAGAGCGCGAGGTCCTCGCGCCCGCCGCGCAGATGGCGGGCGAGGGTCGGCAGCAGCACGATCCCCATCGCCGTGCCGACGATGCCGAGCGGAAACTGGTAGATGCGGTCGGCGTAATAGAGCGTCGAGGCCGCCCCGTCCTCAAGGCTCGCGACGATGGTCGATACGAAGATCGAGACCTGGCTGACCCCGCCCGCGATGATGCCGGGCACCATCAGCACGAACATGCGCCTTGCGTCCGCCGACAGGCGCGGCGCGTGCAGCCGCAGCCGGATGCCGCCGCGCGCCAGCATCGCCATCAAATAGAGGAACTGCATCGCCCCGGCGACGACGCAGCCATAGGCGAGCGCCATGCCCCAGACCGGATCGCCGGGTTCGGGCCTGAGCGCGAACTGCACCGCCAGCGCCGCGACGAGCAGGCCGATATTGAGCAGGCTCTGCGCCGCCGTCGCCGCCGCGAAACGGCCATGGGTGTTGAGGACCCCCGAATAGAGCGCCACCATCGACATGAACATGAGGTACGGGAAGGCGATCTTGGTCATGTCGACGGTCAGCGCGAACTTCGCCGGATCGGACGAGAAGCCGGGCGCATAGACGACCATGATCCAGGGCATGGCGATCATCGCGGCGGCCGAGACCGCGAAGAGGATCGGCAGCATGACGCTCTGGATTTCCTCGGCCAGCCGGTCGGCCGCGCCCTTGCCGTCGCCTTCCAGCCGCTTGGCGTACATCGGCACGAAGGCGGAGTTGAGCGCCCCCTCGCCGAGCAGCCGCCGGAAGAGATTGGGGAAGCGGAAGGCGACGGCCCAGGCGTCCGCCACCCAGCCGGTGCCGATGGCGCGGGCGATCACCATGTCGCGGGCGAAGCCGAGGATGCGGCTGACAAGGGTCCAGCCGCCGACCGTGAATGCGCCGCGCAGAAGGCTCATGATGGGTTTCGGATCAGGGTTTGGGTGAAGCCGTGTGGGAAGCCGCCGCCGGGCGGGCCGGCCTGACGCCGCCGCCTCCCATCGCGGTCAGCAGCGCGCGCTCGATCGAGGCGATCTTGCCCTTGTGCGCGATCTTGTGGCCGAACAGGTCCTTTACATAGAACACGTCCACCGCCTGTTCGCCATAGGTGGCGATCACCGCCGAATGGATCGAAAGCTGCGCCGCGTTGAGCGCGCGGGTGAGGTCGTTGAGAAGGCCCGGCCGGTCGCGGGCGACGATCTCGACCACGGTGCACACGTTCGAGGCCTCGTTGTCGAAGATGACCTGCGGCGCGACGGCGAAGGCCTCGTCGCGGCTCTTCACGCGCCGCGCGTCGATCTGGGCGCGGGGCAGGATCTCGCCTTTCAGCGTCTTGATCAGCGTCTCCTTCAGCCGCCCGACCCGGCTGAGGTCGAAGGCCTGGCCTTCGGCGTCCTGCACCCAGAAGACGTCGAGCGCCATGCCGTCGGTGGTGGTGAAGATCTTGGCGTCGACCACTGACGCCCCGGCCACCGCGAAGCCGCCCGCCAGGCGCGAAAAGAGGCCGGGGTGGTCGCCGGTATAGACGGTGATCTCGGTCACCGCGCGGAACGGATCGGCCCGGGCTTCCAGCGCCAGCATCTCGCCGTTCTTCTCGGCGCGGTCGATGAACTCGGCATGGCGGGCGTGCATCTCGGCGGGCAGTGTCAGCCAGTACGAGGCGTAGTGCCGCCCCAGCGCCCGTTCGCGCGCCGCCTGGGGCCAGGCCGCGAGCGCCGCGCCCAGCCGGTCGCGAGCGGCGCGCACGCGTGCGCTCTGCGACACCTCGATGCGCCCGCCCAGCATCTGCTCCTCGGCGGCGGCGTAGAGGTCGCGCAGCAACTGTCCCTTCCAGCCGTTGAAGACGCCGGGGCCGACCGCGCGGATGTCCGCGACGGTGAGGACGAGAAGGAGGCGCAGCCGCTCGGGCGTCTGCACGATCGCCACGAAATCCTCGATCGTCTTGGGGTCGGCGAGATCGCGCTTCTGGGCGACGTCGCTCATCACCAGATGATTGCGCACCAGCCAGGCGACCGTCTCGGTGTCGCCCTCGCTGAGGCCGAGGCGAGGGCCCAGCGCGCGGGCGATGTCTTCGCCTTCTTCCGAATGGTCGCGCTCGGTGCCCTTGGCGATGTCGTGCAGCAGCATGGCGACATAGAGCGCCTCGCGCGACTTGATCTTGTGGATCACCTGCGCGGCCAGCGGGTGTTCGGACTTCGACAGCCCGCGCTCGATCTTCGAAACGTTGCCGATGGCGCGGATCAGGTGCTCGTCCACCGTGTAGTGGTGGTACATGTTGAACTGCATCAGCGCGACGATGCGCCCGAAATCCGGCACGAAGCGGCCGAAGACGCCGCACTCGTTCATCCAGCGCAGCTCCGGCTCCGGGTCGGTGCGCGAGGACAGCACTTCCAGGAACAGCCGGTTGGCTTCCGGGTCGGCGCGCAGCTTGTCGTCGATGAGGTGCAGCGCGCGCGTCGCCGCCTTCAGCGCGACGGGATGGATGTGGACGTTTTTCTGGTCCGCCAGATGGAAGAGCCGCAGCAGATTGACCGGATCGCGGCGGAAGACGTCGTCGCTCTCCACCGTCAGGCGGCCGCCCTCGATCAGAAAGCCCGGCGCCACCGCCTGCCGCCGGTTGCCGAAGCCGAGCAGCCGGCCGAGGCCGGGCGCGCTCTTCTTGTGCTGGTCCTCCAGCACGGCGCAGAAGATGCGCGTCAGGTCGCCCACCTCCTTGGCGGTCAGGAAGTAGTCCTTCATGAAGCGCTCGATGGCCGCCGTGCCGTCCTCGCCATAACCGAGCCGCCGCGCCATCTCGCGCTGCACGTCGAAGCTGAGGCGCTCCTCGGCGCGGCCGGTGAGGAAATGCAGATGGCAGCGCACGGTCCACAGGAAGGCCTCGGCGCGCCGGAACGCCGCCAGCTCCTCGGCGGTGAAGACGCCCTTGGCGACCAGTTCGCCCACATCCTCGACGCGGTAGAGATATTTGGCGATCCAGAAGAGCGTGTTGAGGTCGCGCAGGCCGCCCTTGCCCTCCTTGACGTTGGGCTCGACCAGATAGCGGCTCTCGCCCGCGCGGGTGTGGCGCTGGTCGCGTTCGGCGAGCTTCGCCTCCACGAAGTCGAGCCCGCCCTGGCCGATGATGTCCTTCTCGAAGCGCGTCTTGAGCTGCTCGAACAGCGCCTTGTCGCCCCACAGATAGCGGGCCTCCAGCACGCTGGTGCGGATCGTCATGTCCGACCGGGCGAGGCGGATGCACTCGTCGACCGAGCGCGTCGCATGGCCGACCTTCTGCCCCAGATCCCACAGCGCGTAGAGCATGAACTCGACCACGCTCTCGCCCCAGGCGGTCTGCTTGTAGGGCAGCACGAACAGCAGATCGATGTCAGAGCCGGGGGCGAGCGGCCCGCGCCCGTAGCCGCCGACCGCGACGATCGAGATGCGCTCGGCGGTCGAGGGGTTCTGCGCGTAATAGACGTGCTTGACGGTGAAATCGTAGAGCGCGCCGATAAGTTCGTCCTCGGCGGCGGCGAGAAGCCGCGCCGCGTCGAGGCCCGAACCGCCCGCTTCCAGCCCGGCCCGCGCCGCCTCGCGGGCGCCCGCCAGCGCCTCCTTCAGCACGCCGACCGCGACCTTGCGCAGCACCTGCGCATCCGTGCTGTCGGCCGCATGGGCCGCCGCCGTCAGTTTGTGGCGCAGCGCCACGCCGTCGATGGGCGCGGAGGGAACGATGCGGGCGGCCGGCAGATTCATGCGCTTGAGGATACCGGGTTTGAGACGCTATGCCCAATGCTTCGACAAAAGGCGGGGGCCTCATGACGGATCGCTATGGCCTGGCGCGCGGCGGCTGGGCGCAGCTCGTGCCGGTGCTGCTGTCGGCCCTGCTGACGATCGGCCTCGTCCGGGCGGGGCTTCAGATCTCGGCCTGCGCCGGCGCCTTCCCGGCGACCCATGCGATGCTCGCGCTCTGCGCCGCGGTCCCGGCGCTGATCCCGCTCGCCAGTCCGCGCCGCTGGCTCAACGCCGGCGTAGGGCTCGCCTGGCTCGCCGCGCTCTTCATCTATCTGGGCGTCAACGCCGCGCCGCTCGACCTGCTGGCCCTGCTGCCCGCTCAGGCCTGCTGATCGCCCGCCAGCCGCTTCAGTTCATAGACAAGATCGAGCGCCTCTTTCGGCGTCAGCGCGTCCGGCTGGGCGGCCTTCAGCCGTTCTAGGGCGGGCGAGGGCGGGGCGGCCTCCCCGGCGTCCGCCTTCTCCGCCGCCGCGCTGAACAGCGGCAGATCGTCGATCAGCGTGCTGGCGCGCCGCCCGGTGTCGCCCTTCTCCAGCGCCTTCAGCACGGTCTCGGCGCGCTTCACCACGGCGGCGGGCAGGCCCGCCAGCTTCGCCACCTGGATGCCGTAGGAGCGGTCGGCGGCCCCCGGCGCCACCTCGTGCAGGAAGACGACGTCGCCCTTCCATTCCTTGACCCGCATCGAGACGCAGGCGAGCTGCTCCAGCTTGGCCGCGAGGCTGGTCAGCTCGTGGTAATGGGTGGCGAACAGCGCCCGGCTGCGGTTCACGTCGTGCAGATGCTCGATCGTCCCCCAGGCGATGGAAAGCCCGTCGAAGGTCGCCGTGCCGCGTCCGATCTCGTCGAGGATGACGAGCGCGCGCGGCCCCGCCTGGGTCAGGATCGCCGCCGTCTCGACCATCTCCACCATGAAGGTCGAGCGCCCGCGCGACAGATCGTCGGCCGCGCCGACCCGGCTGAAGATGCGGTCGGCGACGCCGATATGGGCGCGCGCCGCCGGCACGAAGCTGCCCATCTGGGCAAGGATGGCGATGAGCGCGTTCTGGCGCAGGAAGGTCGATTTGCCGGCCATGTTGGGGCCGGTGACGAGCCACAGCCGCCCGCGCCCCGCGCCCGACAGGTCGCAATCGTTGGGCGTGAAGGTCTGCCCCTCGCGCTTCAGCGCCGCCTCGACCACCGGATGACGGCCGCCCATGACCGCGAATGCGGCGCTCGCATCGACCTCCGGCCTTGTCCAGCCCTCGCGGTCGGCGAGTTCGGCGAGCCCAGCCGTCACGTCCAGCGCCGCCAGCCCGGCGGCGATCGCCCCGATGGCGTCGGCGAGGCCGCGCGCCTCGGCGGCGAGGCTTTCGAACAGCGCCAGCTCCAGCTCCAGCGTCCGCGCCCCGGCCTCCAGGATGCGCGTGGCGAGGTCCGACAATTCGGCGGTCGTGAAGCGCGCCGCATTGGGCAGCGTCTGGCGATGGATGAAGCGCGCCCGCAGCGGCTCGGCGAGCAGCTTGGGCGCGTGCGCCGCCGTCACCTCGACATGATAGCCGACGACATTGTTGTGGCGGATCTTCAGCGAGGCGATCCCGGTCTCCTCGCGCAGCCGCGCTTCGAGCGCGAGGATCACCCGCCGCGCGTCGTCGCGCAGCCCCCGCGCCTCGTCGAGCGCCGCATCCGCGCCGGCCGCGATGAAGCCGCCGTCGCGCGCCTGCAACGGCAGCGTCTCGCTCAACAGCGCCGCCAGCCGCCCGGCGAAGGCGGCGCGGGCGTCGCCGCCGCTGCGCAGGGCGACGGCGATCTCCTCCAGTTCGGCCGGCGGCGCGGTCTCGGCCTCCAGCACGCGGCCGATCGCCGCCGCCGCCGCCAGGGCGTCGCGCAGGCTGGCGAGATCGCGCGGCCCGCCCCGCAGCAGCGCCAGCCGCGACAGCGCCCGCGCCATGTCGGGGGCCTGGCGCAGCGCCGCCCGCAGCGCGCCGCGCAAGTCCCGGCTTTCGACCAGACAGGCGACCGCGTCCAGCCGCCGCCCGATCAGCGCGGGATCGGTCGAGGGACCGGCCAGCCGGTCGGCCAGCGCCCGCGCCCCCGCCGCCGTCACCGTGCGGTCGATCGCCGCCAGCAACGCGCCCTCGCGCCCGCCCGCCAGCGTCTCGGAAATCTCCAGATTGCGCCGCGTCGCCGGGTCGATCTGCACGACGGCGCTTTCGGTTTCGGCGCGGAGCGGCGTCAGGCGCGCCGCACGGCCCTTCTGCGTCACCGCGATATAGTCGGCGACCGCTCCCGCCGCCGCGAGTTCGGCCCGCCCGAAGGCCCCGAAGGCGTCCAGCGTCGCCACGCCATAGAGCCGCTTCAGCGCCGCCTCGCCATTGGCGCTGTCGAAGCGCGCCGCCGCGAGGATCGTCGCCCGCGCCCCCAGCGTGCGGATGGCGCCCTGCAACGCCTCCTCGGCCGCCAGCCCCTCGGCGATCAGCAACTCGGCCGGATCGATCCGGGCGAGCGCCGCCGCCGCCTCGCCGGGCGCGAGCCGCAGCACCGCGAAGGCCCCGTCCGTCAGGTCGGCATAGGCGAGCGCCATCTCGCCCCCCGCCCGGGCCAGCGCGGCGAGGTAATTGCGCCGCCGCGCGTCGAGCAGTGCGTCCTCGGTCAGCGTGCCGGGCGTGACGAGCCGCACCACGGCGCGCGCCACCACCGACTTGGCCCCGCGCTTCTTCGCCGCCGCCGGGTCCTCGATCTGCTCGCAGACCGCGACCTTGAAGCCCTTGCGGATCAGCTTTTCCAGGTATGGCTCGGCCCCGACGGCGGGCACGCCGCACATCGCGATGTCTTCGCCCAGATGCTGCCCGCGCTTGGTCAGCGCGATGTCCAGCGCCGCGCTTGCCTTTACGGCATCCTCGAAGAACAGCTCGTAGAAATCGCCCATCCGATAGAACAGCAGCGCCTCGGGGTGATCCGCCTTGATGGCCAGATATTGGGCCATCATCGGCGTCACGCGGGCGTCGGGCTGGGGGGGCGTCAGGTCATTCATCGGCGTCGGTTCTAGCGCGCCCGGCGCGCCGCGCCCATGGCCGCGATGCCCGGGCGTTCCGCAACGATATTCTGTAGATGGCCTGTTCTACGCAATCTTGTTGAGAAGATCGCCGCCATCGGGCACAACGCCCGCCTTATGTCCAAGCGCCGCCCCTTCACCGACCAAGACGCCCTCGACTTTCACAGCCAGGGCAAGCCCGGAAAGCTGGAGATCATCGCTTCCAAGCCGATGACCACCCAGCGCGACCTCTCCCTCGCCTATTCGCCGGGCGTCGCCGTGCCGGTGCGGGCGATCGCCGAGGATCCCTCGAAGGCCTACGACTATACGTCCAAGGGCAATCTCGTCGCCGTCATCTCGAACGGCACGGCGATCCTCGGCCTCGGCGATCTCGGCGCGCTGGCCTCCAAGCCGGTGATGGAAGGCAAGTCCGTCCTCTTCAAGCGCTTCGCCGACGTCGATTCCATCGACCTCGAACTCGACGCCTACGACGTCGACGCCTTCGTCAACGCGGTGCGCTATCTCGGCCCCTCGTTCGGCGGCATCAACCTCGAGGACATCAAGGCCCCCGACTGCTTCATCATCGAGCAGCGGCTGCGCGAGCTGCTGAACATCCCCGTCTTCCACGACGACCAGCACGGCACCGCGATCATCACCGCCGCCGGCCTCATCAACGCGCTGCACCTCACCGGCCGCGACATCCGCACCGCGAAGATGGTCGTCAACGGCGCGGGTTCGGCCGGCATCGCCTGCCTTGAGCTGATCAAGGCGATGGGCATGCCGCACGAGAACGCCATCCTCTGCGACACCAAGGGCGTCATCTGGCGCGGCCGCGCCGAGGGCATGAACCAGTGGAAATCCGCCCACGCGGTCGAAACCAAAGCCCGCACGCTGGAGGAAGCGGTCGAGGGCGCCGACATCTTCCTCGGCCTGTCGGCCAAGGGCGCGATGACCCCGGCGATGGTCAAGGCGATGGCCGCCAACCCCATCATCTTCGCCTGCGCCAATCCCGACCCGGAAATCACGCCGGAAGAAGTCGCGGCGGTGCGCGGCGATGCGATCGTCGCGACCGGGCGCTCCGACTACCCCAATCAGGTCAATAACGTCCTCGGCTTTCCCTACATCTTCCGCGGCGCGCTCGACGTGCGCGCCTCGACCATCAACGAGGAAATGAAGATCGCCGCCGCCGAGGCGATCGCCGCGCTCGCCCGCGAGGACGTGCCGGACGAGGTCGCCGCCGCCTATGCGGGGCCGCGCCCGGTCTATGGGCCGGGCTACATCATCCCGGTGCCGTTCGACCCGCGCCTCATCAGCCGCATTCCGGTGGCGGTCGCCAAGGCGGCGATGGATTCGGGCGTCGCCCACAAGCCCATCGCCGACCTCGAAGCCTACGGCCACGCCCTCTCGGCGCGGCTCGACCCGATGGCGAGCGTCATCCAGCGCCTCGTGTCGGTGGTCCGCGCGAACCCGAAGACCATCGTCTTCGCCGAGGGCGAGGAAGAACCGATCATCCGCGCCGCCATCGCCTATGAAGGCAATGGCCTCGGCACCGCGATCCTGATCGGCCGGCCCGAGCGCATCCAGACGACGATGCGCGCCGCCGGCATCGAGGACCCCGGCATCCAGATCATCAACCCGATCGAGTCTCCGCTCAGCGCCGGCTACACCGACCGCCTCTATGCCCGGCTTCAGCGCCGCGGCGCGCTGCACCGCGATTGCAGCCGCATGGTGACTTTCGACCGCAACGTCTTCGCCGCCTCGATGGTGGCGGCGGGCGACGCCGACACGATGCTGACCGGCTATACGCGCAACTATTCGGTGGCGCTGGAAGGCGTGCGCCAGGTGCTCGCCACCAAGCGCGGCCAGCGGGTCATCGGCCTGTCGATGATCCTCAGCCGCGGCCGCACGGTCTTCGTCGCCGACACCAACGTCCACGACATGCCGACCGCGGTCGAAACCGCCGACATCGCGCAGATGGCGGCGGGCGTCGCCCGGCGCATGGGCTTCGAGCCGCGCGTCGCGCTCCTCGCCTATTCGACCTTCGGCTATCCGACCGGCGAGCGTTCGGCGATCCAGCGCGAGGCGGTCGAGATCCTGGAATCGCGCGACGTCGATTTCGAGTTCGACGGCGAGATGTCGGCCGACGTGGCGCTGAACCCGCAGGCCATGGCGCTCTATCCGTTCTGCCGCCTGAAGGGTCCGGCCAACGTCCTCGTCATGCCGGCCATCCACTCGGCCTCGATCTCGACCAAGATGCTCCAGGAGATCGGCGGCGCGACGGTCATCGGCCCGCTTCTGGTCGGCCTCGAAAAATCGGTCCAGATCTGCCCGATCGGCGCCAAGATGTCGGACATCGTCAACATGGCGGCGATGGCCGCCTACGACATCAACTCCTAGAGCCCTTTGCGTTCCGATGGGATCGGAACGGAGCTCCAGGTCCTTCGGCGAGCATCATCTTATCGAAGAACCGGCATCCGCTTCTTCGGATGACGCTCCAGGGCGCGCGGCCTCGCTCACCCAGGTCCGGAAGGCGGCGAGCGCGGCGTCGTCCGCCGCTTCGGGCCGGTGGATCAGATACCAGCCCCGCCCGTTCGGCACCGACAGCGCGAAGGGCCGCACCAGCCGCCCGGCCGCCAGATCGTCGGCGACGAAGGGGCCGCGGGCGATGGCGACGCCGAGCCCGTCGAGCGCCGCCTGCAGCGCGAAGGCCGGATAGTCGAACTGCACCGCCCGGCCGAAATCGAGATCGACCCCGGCGGCCGCGGCCCATAGCCGCCAGTCCCCCGCCGCGCTCGCCGCCTGCAGGATCGGCACGCGCTTCAGATCGTCGACGGTTTTCAGGCCGGCCGCGAGCTGCGGCGCGCACACCGGAAAGAGATCGGCGGTGAAGAGGAAATGCGCATCCAGCCCCGGCCAGGCGCCGTCGCCCAGCCGGATCGCCGCGTCCCAGTCGGGCCGCATCGGCTCGGCCCCGGCGATCGCCGTCGACAGGCGCACGTCGATCTCCGGCTCGGCGGCGTGGAAGGCGGTGAGGCGCGGGATCAGCCAGCGCATCGCCAGCGTCGGCCCGGCCCCCAGCACCAGCGCCCGGCGCGGCCCTGCGGTCAGCCGCGCGGTCGCCTCGCCGATCCGCGCGAAGGCGGCCGTCACCTCGGCCAGATAGGCCGCCCCCCGTTCGCTCAGCGCCAGCCCGTTGGGCAGGCGGCGGAACAGCCGCACCCCCAGCCGCTCCTCCAGCAGCCGCACCAGGCGGCTGACGGCGGAGGGTGACACGTTCAGCTCGCGCCCGGCGGCGACATAGCTGCCGGTGCGCGCCGCGGCCTCGAAGGCGCGCAATCCGTTGAGCGGCGGCAGAGACATGATCGACCCGCAGTTTTCCTGAGCCTACGCCTCCGCTCTCTCTGCGCGCAACCGGGCGAAAACCGGCGTATCAGCCTCTCATGCGATGAGGGTGCGCGATGCTGGCGATACTTCCCCTTTGGGTCTGGATATTCGGCGCGGTGATCGTCACCTCGGCGATCTCGGGGGTCTTCGGGATGGCCGGCGGGCTGATCCTGATGCTGATCCTCGCCCAGTTCGTCGCCGTCGCGCCCGCCATGGTGCTGCACGGCGTCACCCAGTTCGTCTCGAACGGCTGGCGCGCGGTGCTTTGGCGGCGCTGGATCGTCTGGCGGATCGTCGGCCTCTACGCCCTCGGCGCGGCCCCGGCGATCCTGCTGCCGGTGCTCGTCGCCTATGTGCCGGACAAGGCGACGATGCTCATCCTGCTGGGCACGGTGCCCTACGCGGCGCTCGCCTTGCCGGAAGCCGCGAAGCTCGACGCCGCGCGGCCCGCCCATGCCGTCGCCTGCGGCTTCTTCGTCGCGGGAACCCAGCTTCTGGCCGGCGTCGCCGGGCCGCTGCTCGACGTCTTCTTCGTGCGCTCGGCGCTCGACCGCCGCGCCGTCGTCGCCACCAAGGCGACGACCCAGGCGATCAGCCATGTCGCCAAGGTCGGCTATTACGGCGCGCTGCTGGCCGGGACCGCGATGCCGGGCCCCGCCGTCTTCGGCGCGGCTGTCCTCGCCGCCCTCATCGGCACGACGCTCGCTGGGTCGCTGCTCGAAAAGCTCTCCAACGCACAGTTCCGCCGCTGGACGCGGGCGATCGTGCTTGCGGTCGGCGGCGTCTCGATCCTTCAGGGTGTCGTTCTTCTGGCCGCGCCCTAGGCCGGCGCGCCCGCCGGCACGAACAATTCCTTCGCCTCGCGCACCCCGCGCAGCGCGTGCACCCCGGCCGGCACGACGGCGGTATCGCCCGCCAGCGCCGCGAAGGCCGCCGACATCAGGATCGGCTGGCCCAGCGTCTTGGTCATCGCCTCGATGCGGAAGGCCTCGTTCACCGCCGGGCCGATCAGCGTGAAGTCCAGCCGCGCGCGGCTGCCGACATTGCCGAACGTGACCTCGCCGGCATGGAGCGCGAACCCGGCGCGAAGCGCCTCCACGCCGTCCGGCAGCACCTGCGGCCCCAATCCGCTCAGCCGCTCATGGGCGGCCTGCACCGCCCGCAGCGCGCCGCAGGCGATGGCGCAATCGGCCGCCGCATCGGCGGCCTCGGGCAGGGGGAAGACGGCGAGGATGCCGTCGGCGATCATCTTCACGATGTCGCCGCCCGCCCCCAGGACCGGCTCGGCCACCGCGTCATAGAACGCCGACAGCGCCGCGAACACGGTGTCGGCGTCGTGGCTGTCGGCCAGATGCGTGAAGCCGCGCAGATCCGACGCCAGCACGATCGCCCGGATCGCCTGGCCGCGCACCCGGCGCACCTCGCCGCCGAGCACGCGCGGCGCGGCATAGCTGCCCAGATAGACCTCCAGCACCCGGTCGGCGAGCTGGCGGGCATATTCCACCTCGATGCGCTGGCGCAGCTGCGGCAGCAGCGTCTCCAGATAGGCGAGCTGGTCGGCGCGAAACCCCGGCTCGGCGTTGCTGGCGAAGGCGACGAACTGGCGCGAGCCGTCCGAGAACAGCAAGGGCAGGGCGACATAGTCGGTGACGCCGTCGGCGGCGAGTTCCTTCAGCACCGGAAAGTCGATCTGCGCCGCCTTGCCGGTCAAGCGGCGGCGCAGCGCCGCCGCGCCGTCGGCGATCACCCGGATCGGACTCTGCGCATAGACCTCGTTCACCACCTGCACATAGCGCCGGTCGACCTGTTCGACGCCGCGGCCCTGCCGCCAATTGTACTGCCGTCCGACGAATTCGGGATGGTAGTCGCGCAGCGCCACGGCGATCCGCGAGACCGGCACGTCGGCTTCGATCAGCCGCATCCCCAGATCGCCCATCAGGTCGGCGAGCGCCGTGCGGCGGCCGCCGTGATCGGCAAGCCAGACGGCCAGCTCCCAGCGCGCCCGGCCGATTTCCGGCGTGCGGGCGTGCAGCGATGCGGGCAGGTCCTCCACAAAGGCCATGTTCGCCAAACGGTTGTTTCGTGGGCGGCGGGCATCCCATATAGGGCGCACCACCCATCCCGGCCATAGGCCCCGCCCCATGTTCATCCAGACCGAAACCACCCCGAACCCGGCCACCTTGAAGTTCCTGCCCGGCCGCGACGTCGCCGGCGAGGGCGCGCTGCACGATTTCCCGGACGCCGCCGCCGCCGCCCGCTCGCCGCTCGCCGCCGCGATCTTCGAGGCCGGCCCGGTCGCCCGCGTCTTCTTCGGGGCCGATTTCGTCGCCGTCACCAAGGCCGAGGGCGAGTGGCAGCATCTCAAGCCCGCCGTCCTCGGGGCGATCATGGAGCATTTCCAGTTCGACCGGCCGCTGATCGGCGAGGCGGCGGCCGAGGCCGAGGCCGGTTTCGGCGAGACTGCGGCGGAAGACGAGGAAGTGGTCGAGCAGATCCTCGACCTTCTGGAAACCCGCGTGCGCCCGGCCGTCGCCCAGGACGGCGGCGACATCCTTTATCGCGGCTTCGACAGCGCCTCGGGCACGGTCTATCTCACCATGCGCGGCGCCTGCTCGGGCTGCCCCTCCTCGCGCGCGACGCTGAAGGGCGGCATCGAAAAGATGCTCAAGCACTATGTGCCTGAGGTCAGGACGGTCGAGGCGGTCTAGGATCGCCGCGAATCGCCAGCCTGCCAGGGGGACTTCCATGACGCACCAGCCGCTCTCCGACGCCGCGCTCGACCAGATCTTTCGCGCCGCGCGGACCCAGAACGCCTGGACCGACGCGCCGGTCTCCGAAACCATGCTGCGGGCCGTCTACGACCTGGCGCGGCTGGGGCCGACGGCGGCCAACGCCTCGCCCGCCCGCTTCGTCTTCCTGACCAGCCCGGAGGCGAAACAGCGCCTTTCGCCCTATCTGTCGGAAGGCAACCGCGCCAAGACCATGAAGGCCCCGGCGGTCGTCATCATCGCCAACGATGCCGCCTTCTACGAGAAGATCCCGCAGCTCTTCCCGCACGCGCCCGCCGCCCGCGACTGGTTCGCGAACGATCCCAAGGGCGCCGAGGTCTCAGCCATGCGCAACGGTTCGTTGCAGGGCGCGTACTTCATCGTGGCCGCCCGCGCGCTGGGGCTGGATTGCGGCCCCATGTCCGGGTTCGACAACGCCGGCGTCGACAGGGAGTTCTTCGCCGGCACCTCCATCCGCTCCAATTTCATCTGCGCGGTCGGCATCGGCGATCCGGCGGCGGTCTTTCCCCGCCTGCCGCGCCTCTCCTTCGAGGATGCCTGTCAGGTTCTCTGACGGGCGGTCGGCGGCGTGCTCTGTCTCGGCATCGATACCGCGCTCGGCGCCTGCTCGGTGGCGCTGGCCAGCGAATCCGGCCTGCGCGCCCGGCGCTACCGGGCGATGACGGCGGGCCACGCCGAGGCGCTGGCCCCGATGGCCGAGGCGCTGATGGCGGAGGCCGGTGTCGCCTTCGCCGATCTCGGGCGCATCGCGGTGACGACCGGGCCGGGCACCTTCACCGGACAGCGTATCGGCCTCGCCTTCGCGCGCGGCCTGGCGGCGGCGCTGGGGATCGGCTGCGTCGGGCTCACCACGCTGGAGGTCATCGCCGCGGCGGCCCGCGCCGAATATCCCGGCCGTCCGGTGCTCGTCGCCAGCGACGCCCGCCGGGGCGAGGCCTATGTCCAGGGCTTCGCGGCCGATGGCGCGCCGCTGGGCCCGCCCGCGCTGCTGACGCTCGCCGGGGCCGTCCAAAGCCTTGCCGCGCTGGGCGGCGCGCCGGTGCTGGCCGGCACTGCCGCCGCCGCCATCGCTGCGCTCCTTGCCCCCGGCGCCGCCGCGCTCGCGCGGTCCGACCAGCCCGACGCCGCGATCGTCGCGCGCCTCGGCCTCGCTTTGCCCGAACCGTCCGGGCCGCCCGCCCCGCTCTATCTGCGTGCCCCTGACGCCAAGCTGCCCGGCCCCCTCAAGGCCCCGCCGCCGCAATACCGCGCCCGGCCATGAGCGCGCTTCGCCTCGAACGCGCCGGAGCCGGCGAGGCGGCGCGGCTGGCGGCCCTCCACGCCGCCTGCTTCGCCGAGGCCTGGGACGCCGCCTCGATCGCCCGCCTCGTCTCCGGTCCCGGCGGCTTCGCGCTGATCGCTGCCGACGGCAATGGCGATCTCGGTTTCGCGCTCCTCCAATGCGTGCCGCCGGAATCCGAGCTTCTGTCGATCGGCGTCGTGCCCGCCGCCCGCCGCCACGGCCTTGGCCGGACGCTGCTGCGCCGGGCGGCGGCCGATCTCGCCGCAGAGGGGGCCGAAACGATGTTCCTCGACGTCGCCGCCGACAACCGGCCCGCGCTGGCGCTTTACCGCGCGCTTGGATTCGGCGACATGTCGCGCCGGGCGCGCTATTATGCCGGCGGGGTCGATGCCATCGTGATGCGAGCGGCGCTCACCGATATCGCGGTCCGAGACGGGAAGGGTTCCTGATGCCTCATCGAATCGAAAAGCTCTGCGTCGACAAGGGCCTTCGGATGACCGAGCAGCGCCGGGTGATCGCCCGCGTGCTGTCGGAGGCGCACGACCACCCCGACGCCGAGGAGCTGCACCGCCGCGCGGCGGCGGTCGACAGCCGCATCTCGATCGCCACCGTCTATCGCACCGTGCGCCTGTTCGAGGATGCCGGCATCCTCGAACGCCACGATTTCCGCGACGGCCGCTCGCGCTACGAGGAAGCGCCCGAGGAACACCACGACCACCTGATCGACCTGACGAGCGGCAAGGTCATCGAGTTCCGCGACGAGGAAATCGAACGGCTTCAGCAGCTGGTCGCCGAACGGCTCGGCTTCAAGCTCGTCGATCACCGGCTGGAGCTCTACGGCACGCCCATCGAGACGAAGCCGAAATCGTGACCGACGCCGCCCTCGCCGCACCGGCAAGCCGCCGTCCGCGCCTCGACGCGGAGGACGAGATCCTGCCGATCAACGCGCTCAGCGCGATGCAGAAGCTGCGCGGCTATTTCCGCCTCGCGGGTTTCGTTCTGGCGACCCTGCTCGTCATTCCCGTGCAGTGGACGATGGTGAAGCTGCGCCTGCCGGGCCGCAAGGCGATCCCATTCCGCTTCCACCGCCTCGTCTGCCGCATCATCGGCATGCGGGTGAAGGTGACGGGGGCGATCGAAAGCGGCGGCGGCGTCCTCATCGCCTCCAACCACGCCTCGTGGCTCGACATCGTTTCGGTCTCCAGCGTCGGCCCGATCAGCTTCATCGCCAAGAAGCAGGTCGATACCTGGCCGTTCTTCGGCCTCCTCGCCCGCCTTCAGGAGACCGTCTATGTCGAGCGCGAGCGCCGCTCCAAGACCGCCGAGCAGCGCGACGTGATCAAGGATCGCCTCGGCCGCGGCGACACGATCGTGCTCTTCCCCGAAGGCACGTCCAGCGACGGCAATCGCGTCCTGCCCTTCAAGAGCGCGCTGCTCAGCGCCGCCGAAGGCACGATTCCCGGGCCGGACGGCGCGCCGAAGGCGATCCGCGTCCAGCCGATGAGCATCGCCTACACCAAGCTGCAGGGCCTGCCGATGAACCGCGAGTTCCGGCCCTTCTTCGCCTGGTACGGCGACATGGACCTCGTGCCGCATCTGTGGGAGGCCTTCCGCCTCGGCCCCATCGACTGCGAGATCACTCTCCACCCGTCGATGACGGTGGAGGAATGCGGCTCGCGCAAGGCGCTGACGCAGAAATGCGAGGCGATCATCTCCGACTCGCTCGCCCGGGCGCTGGCCGGACGCGGCTAGGCCGTCCGCCGGAAGACGCGCATCGGCGCGGATTGCGCCGCCGCACGTAAGGGATTGTAGAGCGTCCCGGGATTAAGAAAGCCGCCCAGATCGAGGCGACGCCCATGGTCCTCTGGTTCCTCTTCGTCGGCGCGATGGCCCTGCACGCGGGCTACCAGATCGCCATGTCGCTCTCCCGGGGCGAGGTGAAACGCTGGTTCGGACCGAACTGCACGCGGGTCGATGCGCCCGCCGCCTATTGGGCGGCGATCGTCCAATATGGGCTGGTGGCGGGGATCTGCCTCTATCTTCTCTGGGTCGTCGCGCCGTTCGCCGGTCAGGTTCCGTATTGATCCGGCCGCGCCGCCGATTTGCGCCCGACCGGCCTTGTCGGGCATAAACCGCGCCCTCGACCCTCAAGGACTGCCGCCCCCGTGACCCGCAAGGTCCACATCAAGACCTATGGCTGCCAGATGAACGTCTACGACAGTCAGCGCATGGCTGACGTCCTGGCGCCCATCGGCTATGCGCCGTCGGACGAGGCGGAGGGCGCGGATCTGGTCATCCTCAACACCTGCCACATCCGCGAGAAGGCGGCCGAGAAGGTCTATTCCGAACTCGGCCGCCTCGCGAAGTTGAAGAGCGAGCGCGACGGCATGATGATCGCCGTCGCGGGCTGCGTCGCGCAGGCCGAGGGCGAGGAGATCGCCCGCCGCGCGCCCGCCGTCGACATCGTGGTCGGGCCGCAGGCCTATCACCGCCTGCCGCAGATGATCGCCGAGATCCATCGCGGCGCCGGCCGCGCCCTCGACACCGAGTTTCCGGCGCTCGACAAGTTCGACGCCCTGCCCGCCGACAGCGGCCAGGCCGGCGTCGCCCGCTTCCTCACCGTTCAGGAAGGCTGCGACAAGTTCTGCACCTTCTGCGTCGTGCCCTACACGCGCGGCGCCGAATATTCGCGCGGGCCCGCCTCGATCCTCGCCGAGGCGCGGCGCATGGCGGAAACCGGGGCGCGCGAGATCACGCTGCTCGGCCAGAACGTCAACGCCTACCGGGCCGAAGGGCCGGACGGCAGCGACTGGGGTCTCGCCCGCCTCGTGCGCGCGCTCGCCGACATCGACGGCCTCGCCCGCATCCGCTACACGACCAGCCATCCGCGCGACATGGACGACGATCTCATCGCCGCCCACCGCGACGTCCCCGCGCTGATGCCGTTCCTGCATCTGCCGGTGCAGTCGGGGTCCGACCGCATCCTTGCGGCGATGAACCGCAAGCACACCGCCGCCGACTATCGCCGCCTGATCGACCGGCTGCGCGACGCCCGGCCCGATCTCGCGCTCTCGTCCGATTTCATCGTCGGCTTTCCAAGTGAGACCGACGCGGATTTCGAAGCGACCATGGCGCTGATCCGCGACATCGGCTTCGCCCAGGCCTTCAGCTTCAAATATTCGCGCCGTCCCGGCACGCCGGGCGCGGCGATGCCGAAGCAGATCGCCGAAGCGGTGAAGGATGCGCGCCTGAAGGAATTGCAGGACGAACTCGTCCGCCAGCAGGTCGCCTTCAACGCCGGGCGCATCGGTGCGCGCATCCCGGTCCTCTTCGACCGCCCCGGCCGCCACCCCGGCCAGATCGCCGGCCGCTCGCCCTGGCTTCAGGCCGTGCATGTGGACGGCGACATGGACCTGATCGGTCGGATCGCCGAGGTCGACGTGGCGAGCGCCACCCAGAACTCGCTCAGCGGCGCCCTCGTCCGCGCGGAGGCCGCATGACACGCCGCTCGAAATCCGCGCCGCCCGCCGCGCCCCGCAAGGCGACGGTCGAACGCAGCGTCGAGGCCGCCGACAACCGCAAGCTCGGCGCGCTGCTGGGGCCGCTCGACCGTTTCGCCGTGCGCCTCGAACAGAAGCTCGACGTGCGCGTCGCAAGGCGCGGCAACCAGATCACGGTGAGCGGCGCGGCGCACGAGGCGGACGCCGCCATCGCGGCACTCAGGGCGCTCGAAACCCGGCTGGACCTCACGGGCGAGTTGTCGATGGCCGACGTCGATGCGGCGATCAGGGGCGCGCTCCAGGGCGAGGCCGGCGTTCCGGCCGGCGTCATCCGCACGCCGCGGCGCACGATCGCGGCGCGCGGCCGGGCGCAGGCCTCCTATGTCGATGCGCTGCTGACCGAGGACATGGTCTTCGGCATCGGTCCGGCCGGCACCGGCAAGACCTATCTCGCGGTCGCCGCCGCCGCCTCCTTCCTCGCCAGCGGACAGGTGGAGCGCATCGTGCTCTCGCGCCCGGCGGTCGAGGCGGGCGAGCGCCTCGGCTTCCTGCCGGGCGATCTGAAGGAGAAGGTCGATCCCTATCTCCGCCCGCTCTACGACGCGCTGCACGACTGCATGCCCGGCAAGGACGTGCAGCGCCGCATCGAGGTTGGCGACATCGAGATCGCCCCGCTCGCCTTCATGCGCGGCCGCACCCTGGCCCACAGCTTCGTCATCCTCGACGAGGCGCAGAACGCCACGCCGATGCAGATGCGCATGTTCCTCACCCGCTTCGGCGAAGGCTCGCGCATGGCGATCACCGGCGACCCGTCGCAGAGCGACCTGCCGCGCGGCCAGATGTCGGGTCTCGATGAGGCGCTGCGTGTGCTGGACGGCGTCGACGGCGTCGCCATCCGCCGCTTCGCCGCCGCCGATGTCGTCCGCCATCCGCTGGTCGGCCGCATCGTCTCCGCCTATGAGCGCCATGGCGACGCCTCCGGCACCTGAACGCGCCATCGCGATTCGCAAGGCCGCCTGGCGCACCCACGTGCCGGGCCTCGCCGCGCTCGCGCGCCGCCTCGCCGCCGCCGCCGAGGCCGAAGCGATCGCCGACGGCGCCCCGCCGCTCGCCGGAGACACCACGCTCGCCTTCGCCGGCGACCGCGCGGTTCAGGCGCTCAATCTCTCGTTCCGGGGCCAGAACAAGCCGACCAACGTGCTGTCCTTCCCCTCGCCTGCGGGGGGCGGCGACGTCATCCTGGCGCTCGAAACCGTGCTCGCCGAGGCCGCAGGGCAGGGCAAGCCGGTCCGCGATCACACCGCCCATCTCATCGTGCATGGGATTCTGCACCTGATGGGCTATGATCACATGGCGCGTGGGGAGGCGCGGCGCATGGAGAAGCTCGAGCGCCGCGTGCTGGGCCGTTTCGGCATCGGCGATCCCTATGCCTGAACGAAGAGGTCGATAGCCAAAGCGATGAGCGACGCCGCCCCCGAGACGACGCCGCAGCCTGCGCCTGCGAAGCCCGCCGACGATCCTGCGAGTAGGGAAACCCCGTCGCGGCCGCTTCTGGGCGGCCTGTTCGCGGGGCTGGCGTCCTTTCTGCGCGGCGGCCGCCGCGACAACGACGTCAAGGAATCCATCGAGGACATCCTTGAGGAGGAGGACGCCGAGGAGGCGCTGTCGCCCAAGGAGCGGGCGATGCTGCGCAACCTGCTCAAGTTCGGCGAACTCAAGGTCTCCGACTTGATGACCCCGCGCGCCGACATCGTCGGGGTCGAGGTTTCGGCCCCGTTCGAGGAGGTCATCCGGATCTTCGCCGAGGCCCAGCACTCGCGCATGCCGGTCTATCGCGAGACGCTCGACGAGCCGCTCGGCATGATCCACGTGAAGGACATGATCGCCGCCATCGCCGACCCCGAGGCCCGCGCCGCCTTCGACTTGATGAAGCTCAAGCGCGACATGCAATTCGTCACGCCCTCGATGCCGGCGCTCGATCTGCTGCTCAAGATGCAGGCGACGCGCAGCCATCTGGCGCTGGTGATCGACGAATATGGCGGCACCGACGGCCTCGTCTCGATCGAGGATCTGGTCGAACAGATCGTCGGCGAGATCGAGGACGAACACGATACCGACGAAGAGCCCGACCTGACGCTGCTGCCCGACGGCGGCTTCGAGGCCGACGCGCGGGTGGCGATCGAGGATCTGGAAAAGGCCGCTGACGTGCGCCTGACGCTGGATGGCGAGCCGCCGGAGATGGACACGCTCGGCGGCTTCATCGCCGCCATGGCGGGCCGCGTGCCGCAGGCCGGCGAAGTGCTGCGCCATCCCTGCGGCCTCGACTTCGAGGTCGCCGAGGCCGATCCGCGCCGGGTGCGGCGGGTGCGGGTGCGCCGTTCGGTCCAGCCCGAACCGGAAACCAGCGCGGCCCTATGAGGCTCCCCGTCCGCATGGCTCTGGCGGCCGTCCTGGGCGGCATCGCGGTGCTCGGCATGGCGCCGTTCAATCTCTGGCCGCTGATGCTGGCCGCGCTCGCCGCCTTCTTCTGGCTGGCCGATGGCGCGCTCGCCGCCGCCCGTCCGGTCCGCGCCGCCGCCTGGACCGGCTGGGCCTTCGGCTTCGGCTATTACGCGGGCGGGCTCTACTGGGTGGCCGAGGCCTTCTACGTTGATCCGGCGACGGTCTGGATGATGCCGTTTGCGATGGCGCTGCTGCCGTCCGGGATGGCGCTGTTTCCGGCGCTGGCGACGGGGGTTGCGGCGATTTTCGGACGCCGCGGCGCGGCGTTCGCGCTGATTCTCACGGCGGTTTTCGCTTCGGTCGAGTATCTGCGCAGCTTCATTTTCACGGGCTTTCCCTGGAACCTCTTCGGCGCGGCCTTCGTCGATACCCCGATCGCCCAGGGCGCGGCGCTGATCGGTCTTTACGGCCTCACCTTCGCGGCCATGCTCGCCGCCTTCTCGCTGCCGCCCCTCATCCGGGAACGCGGGGCCTTCCGCTTCGTCCCCTTCGCCGCGGCGCTGGCGCTGCTGGGCGGGGCCTTCGCGTTCGGGACGCTGCGCCCGCCGCCGGAACTCGGCGGCGAGCTGCCGCGCCTGCGCGTGGTGCAGCCCGACAACCCGCAAAGCGACAAGGCCAAGCCCGGCTATCTGCAACGCCTCTGGCAGCGCCTCGTCACGCTGACCTTCGCGGACGGGGCGGCGGATATCGACGTCTTCGTCTGGCCCGAAGGGGTCATCGCCTTTCTCGACGAAACGCCGGAGGCGCTCGCGGCGATCGCCGAACGGATGCGGCCGGGACAGGTCCTGCTCGCCGGCTCGGCCCGCCGGGAACTGACGGACGAGGGCGGAACGCACTACTACAACGCGCTGCTCGCGATCGACGCGGGCGGCCGGGTGCTGGCGACCTACGACAAGGCGCATCTGGTGCCGTTCGGCGAGTATCTGCCGTTTCCCGAAGCGTTCCGTGCGCTGGGCATCGCCAGCCTGACGGCGCGCATCGGCGGGGCCTTCTCGGCCGGGCCGGGCCTGCGGACGCTGTCGCTCGCCGGCCTGCCGCCGTTCGGGGCGCTGGTCTGCTACGAGGTGCTGTTCCCGGCCGAGGTGGTGGCCCCGGCGCGCGGCCGCGCTGGCTGGTCAACGTCACCGACGATTCCTGGTTCGGCACCCAGACCGGCCCCCACCAGCATCTGACGGCCGCCCGCTTCCGCGCCATCGAGGAGGGCCTGCCGCTGATTCGCTCGGCGACGACCGGCATTTCGGCCGTCATAGACGCGCAAGGCAACCTCGACGCAACCATAGGGTTGCAAACCTCCGGATTGGTCGACAGGGTGTTGCCGGCCGCCTATGCCGAAACGGTTTTCGCCCGGTTCGGCCATAATTCGCTCTTTGCGATGATCGTACTGGCGCTTGCCGCGGGCCTCGTGCATCGACGCCCGAGTGCAACCTTTTCCACACAGGTATCGACTAATAGCGAAAAGTAATGGACATACGAACCAAGGTTGAGGCCCATGTTGTTGACGCGGCGTGGTTTCACTGCCTAATCGGACAAGCCGATTTGTGACACTAAATCAGGCAGTGCTGCCGATCTTGGGGAAGGCCACTTATGCCGAAACGGTCCATGAATCCGATCGACGCCCATGTCGGTGCGCGCGTGCGTCTGCGACGCATGCTGATCGGGATGAGTCAGGAGAAGCTGGGCGAGTTGCTGGGCGTCACCTTCCAGCAGGTCCAGAAATACGAGAAGGGCGCCAACCGCATCGGGGCGAGCCGCCTTTATGAAGTGTCGCGCATTCTCGACGTGCCGGTGCAGTATTTCTTCGACGACATGCCGGCCGAAGGCGACCGCCCGGTCGCCCGCCCGCACGGCTTCTCGGACGGCGACAGCGAACCCTTCGTGATGGACTTCGTGTCCAGTTCGGAAGGCCTGTCGCTGAACCGCGCCTATACGCGGATCAAGGAAGGCAAGCTCCGGCGCGGCATTCTCGACCTCGTCCGGGTCATCGCCGGCACCGACGAGGACGCCGCCGAGCCCGCCTGAGACTGCGCCTCCGGACGGCAGGCGGCTTGACCCCTATTCGCGGCTTTGTCAGAAGGTCGCGCGAAGCGCCCGGACCGATCCGGCGCGCCGGTCATCCTTTTTCGCCGTCTCACACGGGGGCCTCAATGGCGCGGTCGTCTTACCTGTTTACGTCCGAAAGCGTTTCGGAGGGCCATCCCGACAAGGTGGCCGACCGGATCTCGGACACCGTTGTCGACGCCTTTCTCGGCGCCGACCCCTACGCTCGCGTCGCCTGCGAGACGATGGTGACGACCCAGCGCATCATCATCGCCGGCGAAGTGCGCGGCCCCGGCGAGGTCATCACCGGCCTTGAGGGCAAGATCCGCGCGGCGGTGAAGGACATCGGCTACGAGCAGATCGGCTTCCACTGGGCGACCGCGCACTACGAGTGCCACCTGCACGCCCAGTCGGCCGACATCGCGATGGGCGTCGATGCGGCCGGCAACAAGGACGAGGGCGCGGGCGACCAGGGCATCATGTTCGGCTACGCGACGAACGAAACGCCTGAGCTGATGCCGGCGACCCTGCAATACTCGCACAACATCCTCAAAGTGCTGGCCGAGGCACGCCACTCGGGCAAGGAGAAGGGCCTCGAACCCGACGCCAAGAGCCAGGTGACCCTGCTCTACGAAAACGGCAAGCCGGTGCGCGCGACCTCGATCGTGCTCTCCACCCAGCACAAGGCGGGCCTCTCCCCGGCCGACATCGCCGAGATCGTGAGGCCCTATATCCTGAAAGTGCTGCCCGAAGGCTTCGTGACCGAAGCGACCGAGTGGCATATCAACCCGACCGGCAATTTCGTCATCGGCGGCCCGGACGGCGATTGCGGCCTCACCGGGCGCAAGATCATCGTCGACACCTATGGCGGCGCGGCCCCGCACGGCGGCGGCGCGTTCTCGGGCAAGGACCCGACCAAGGTCGACCGCTCGGCCGCCTATATCAGCCGCTACCTCGCCAAGAACGTCGTCGCGGCCGGCCTCTCCGACAAGTGCACCATCCAGATCGGCTACGCGATCGGCGTCTCCAAGCCGCTCAGCTTCTATGTCGACCTGCACGACACCGGGAAAGTCGATCCGGCGAAGCTGGAGAAGATCCTCCCCGAACTCGTCGGCGGCGCGTCTCCCCGGGCGATCCGCGAGCATCTGAAGCTCAACCGGCCGATCTATGCCCGCACCGCCGCCTACGGCCATTTCGGCCGCGCGGCCGAAGCCGACGGCGGCTTCTCGTGGGAGAAGACCGATCTCGTCGACGCGCTCAAGGGCGCGTTCTGATCCGCCGGGGAGGTCTTCGCGATTTCTCCCTTGTCCTCATGGCCGGGCTTGACCCGGCCATCCAGCCAGCGCCGCCGCGTGCCCTGGATGGCCGCCTCAAGGGCGGCCATGAGGGTTTGGACAAAGCGCAACGCGCCATGACCGATAGCGGACCTGACAAGCGGCGGCTGATCTATGGCCGCCGCCAGGGCCGGCCGCTGAAGACCGGCGCGCGCGAAGCCTATGAGCGCGTGCTGCCGGCCATGGCGCTCGATCCGGCACGGCTCGCCGATCCGGCCGCGCTCTTTCCCGGCCTCGGCAGGCTGGCGCTCGAAATCGGCTTCGGCGGCGGCGAGCATCTCGCCGCCCAGGCCGCCGCCCATCCGGACACCGGCTTCATCGGCGCCGAACCCTTCCTCAACGGCGTCGCCAAGCTGGCGCTTGCGGCGCGCGATCTCGCCAATCTGCGTATCCATCACGGCGACGCGCGCGACGTGCTGGAGCGCTGCCGGCCGCCAGCCTCGACGCCGTCTTCCTGCTCTTTCCCGATCCCTGGCCGAAGGCCCGTCACCACAAGCGCCGCTTCGTCTCGCAGGCGAATCTGGGCGAGATCGCCCGGGTGCTGAAACCCGGCGGCGTCTTCCGCGTCGCCTCCGACATCGCCGACTATGTGCGCTGGACCCTGGTCGAGATCGCCCGCTTCAACCGCGCGAGGGGCCACAGCTTCGCCTTCGAGGCGCGGTCCGCCGCCGACTGGTCGGCGCGCCCCCCCGGCTGGCCGCCGACCCGCTACGAGGCCAAGGCCCTCGCCGCCGGCCGCACCCCGGCCTATCTCCGGTTCCGCCGGGTCTGAGGCCCCCCTTGATCCGCACAAGTTTCGGGCGCATATAGCGGCCCACAAACCGGTCTGCTGATCGAGAGATCAGAAGGAGGTGGCCCCCGCGGGCCGCCTTTTTTGTTGACCGGCGGAGCCGAGATGTCGACGCCCGAGACCTTGATTGCGCTGATCGCCCCCATCGCCGCGCGCGAAGGGTTCGAACTGGTGCGCGTGCGCCTCACCGGCTCAGCCCACAAGACGCTTCAGGTGATGGCCGAACGCCCCGACGGCACGATGACCGTCGACGATTGCGCGCAGCTTTCGCGGGCGATTTCCGAAATGCTCGACGTCGAAGACCCGATCGCCGAGGACTACGACCTCGAAGTCTCCTCGCCCGGCATCGACCGGCCGCTCACCCGGCCGAAGGATTTCGCGCGCTTCGCCGGTCACAAGGCGAAGATCGAATTGGTGGCGCCGGACGCCAAGGGCCGCCGCCGCTACGCCGTCGAGATCGCCGCCGCCGACGCGACCACCGTCACCCTGGCGATCAGCCCCGACGAGAGGCTGACCGTCCCGTTCTCGGCGATCGGAGAGGCGAGGCTCGTCCTCACCGACCGCCTCATCGCCGAAGCCCAGGCCGCCCGCGGCCGCACGCACTAGAAGATCAGCCGAGAGGAAACCGACATGGCCGTCAGCGCCAACCGACTGGAACTGCTGCAGATCGCCGACGCGGTCGCGCGCGAAGCCCTGATCGACAAGGAGATCGTCATCGCGGCGATGGAAGACGCGATGGCCAAGGCCGCGCGCTCGCGCTACGGCACCTCCAGCGAGATCCGCGCCGAGCTCGATCCCAAGACCGGCGAGACCCGCCTGCACCGCGTGCTGCTGGTCGTCGACAAGGTCGAGAACGACGCCACCGAGATTTCGGTCGAGGCGGCGCAGCGCCGCAACCCGGCCGCCCAGGCCGGCGACACCATCCTCGACCCGCTGCCGCCCTTCGATTTCGGCCGCATCGCCGCGCAGACCGGCAAGCAGGTCATCATGCAGAAGGTCCGCGACGCCCAGCGCGAGCGCCAGTACGAGGAATACAAGGACCGCATCGGCGAGATCATCCACGGCATCGTCAAGCGCGTCGAATACGGCAACGTCATCGTCGATCTCGGCCGCGCCGAGGCGATCGTGCGCCGCGACGAGGGCCTGCCGCGCGAAGTGTTCCGCCCCAACGACCGCATCCGCGCCTATCTCTACGACGTGCGCCGCGAGGCCCGCGGGCCGCAGCTCTTCCTGTCGCGCACCCATCCGCAGTTCATGGCGAAGCTGTTCGCGCAGGAAGTGCCCGAGATCTATGACGGCGTCATCGAGATCCGCGCCGTGGCGCGCGATCCGGGCAGCCGCGCCAAGATCGCGGTGATCTCGAAGGATTCCTCGATCGATCCGGTCGGCGCCTGCGTCGGCATGCGCGGCAGCCGCGTGCAGGCGGTCGTGCAGGAGCTTCAGGGCGAGAAGATCGACATCATCCCGTGGTCGCCGGACGCCGCGACCTTCATCGTCAACGCGCTCCAGCCCGCCGAAGTCGCCAAGGTCGTGCTCGACGAGGACGCCGGCCGCATCGACGTGGTGGTGCCCGAGGACCAGCTCAGCCTCGCCATCGGCCGCCGCGGCCAGAATGTGCGCCTCGCCTCGCAGCTGACCGGCTGGGACATCAAGATCATGACGGAGGCCGAGGAATCGGAGCGCCGTCAGAAGGAATTCCGCGCCCGCACCCAGATCTTCATGGAGGCGCTCGACGTCGACGAGGTGCTGGCCCAGCTGCTCGCCTCGGAAGGCTTCTCCAGCCTTGAGGAACTCGCCTATGTCGAGCCGCACGAACTCTCCTCGATCGACGGCATCGACGAGGAGACCGGGGCCGAGCTTCAGCGCCGCGCCCTCGACGTGATCGAGGCGGCGAACCGCGAAGCCGACGCCAGGCGCCGCGAACTGGGCGTGCTCGACGAGGTCGCCGAGGTGCCGGGCGTGACGCCGCAGATGCTCGTCGCCTTCGGCGAGAACGACGTGAAGAGCCTGGAGGACCTCGCCGGCTGCTCGGGCGACGACCTGCTCGGCTACGACGATTCCAAGAAGGGCGAGCGCTTCCACGTGAAGGGCATCCTGGAAGGCACCGGCATCTCCAAGGAAGACGCCGAGGCGATCGTCATGAACGCCCGCGTCATGATGGGCTGGGTCGAAGCCCCCGAGGAAGCCGAGGAGCCGGCCGAGGACAGCGCCGAGGAGGCGACGGAAGAGGCATGAGCCGCAAGGCCGCCCAGCAACGGCGGGACCGCAGCCGGGGCGGCGAACACGACGCCAGGGGCGCCGATCCGGCGCGCAAATGCCTCGCCACCGGGGCCGTCCTGCCCAAGGAGAAGCTGGTCCGTTTCGTCGCCGGACCGGACGGCATGATCGTGCCGGACACCGGCAACGAACTGCCCGGACGCGGGGCCTGGGTCGCCGCCGACGCCAAGGCGCTGGCGAAGGCGGTTTCCAAGGGCCTGCTCGCCCGGGCGCTGGAGGCGAAGGCCGATCCGGGCCTGCCGGCGCTGGTCGAGAAGCTGCTGCTGAAGCGGGCGCTCGACATGCTCGGCATCGCCAAGCGGGCGGGCATCGTGGTGACCGGCTTCGAGCGGGTGAAACAGGCCCTCGACGTGCATGAACAGGGCGGGCCGAAGATCGCCGCCCTGATCGAGGCCTCGGACGGCGGGCTCGACGGCCGCCGCTCGGTTCTCGCCAAGGCCAAGGCGATCGAGCTGGATGCGCCGCTGTGCGGTCAGTTCACGTCAGAAGAATTGAGCATGGCCTTGGGCGACGCGAATGTGATACACGCCTGCCTCCTGTCGGCAGGCACCGGCAGGCTCCACGCGCGCTTTCTCGAAGAGATCGGGCGGACGGCCGGGTTCCGGGCGATGGCGCCTGCGGCGTGGTCGCGCGAGTTGACGAACGACTAGGTACAGACATTCAGGCGGTTGATGACGGATAACAAGGATCAGACGGGAAAGACCCTCAGCGCCGGCAACCCGCCGCGCGCGCCGCTGGGCGTGAAGCGCCCGGTCAGCGAGACGGGCACCGTCAAGCAGAGCTTCAGCCATGGCCGCACCAAGGCGGTCGTGGTCGAGAAGAAGCGCACCGTCGTCCGCCCCGGCACGCCGGCCGCGCCTGCGCATCCCGCGCCGGCCGCGCCCGCGCCGGCCCCCGCCGCGCCGCCGCCGGTCGCGGCGGCTCCCGCCGCTCCGGCCCGTCCCCAGCCCGCGCCCAAGCCGCTGCCGCCCTCGGCGCAGCGTTCGGGCATGGTCCTGCGCACGCTGACCGAGGAAGAAAAGGCCGCCCGCTCCAAGGCGATCGGCAACGCCCGCATCGCCGAAGCCGAAGCCCGCGCCCGCGCCGAGGCCGACGCCAAGCGCCGGGCCGAGGAAGAGGCTCGCCTCAAGCGCGAGGCCGAGGCCGCCGCCCGCCGCAAGGCGGAAGACGACGCCCGCCGCGCCGCCGAGGAAGAGGCCCGCCGCCGCACCGAGCCCGAACCGCGCCGCGCCGCGTCGAAGCCGATGCGAAGCCCGCCCCGGCCGCCGCCCCCGCTCCGGCCGCGCCGCCGCGCCAGACCTTCGACGACGAGAACGTCAAGCGCAAAGCCTCGACCATGACCGGCATGCGCCGTCCGGGCGCGCCCGCGCCGCGCCCCGCGCCCGCTCCGGCCCGCCCCAGCGCCAAGACGCCGGATCGCCGCGGCGGCCGCCTGACCGTCACCACGGCGGTTTCGGGCGACGGCGAGGAGCGCCAGCGTTCGCTCGCCGCGATGCGCCGCCAGACCCAGCGCCGCCTGCATCAGGGCGCGCAGCGCAACGACCAGAACCAGGCGGTCGCGCCGCGCGACATCGTGATCCCCGAGGCGATCACGGTGCAGGAGCTCGCCAACCGCATGGCCCGCCGCGCCGTCGACGTCATCAAGGTGCTGATGAAGAACGGCGTGATGGCGACGATCAACACCTCGCTCGACGCCGACACCGCCCAGCTCATCGCCGAGGAATACGGCCACATCGTCAAGCGCGTCGCCGAAAGCGACGTTCTCGAAGGCCTGAAGGGCGACGAAGACGCGCCCGAGACGCTCAAGCCGCGCGCCCCGGTCGTGACCATCATGGGCCATGTCGACCACGGCAAGACCTCGCTGCTCGACGCCATGCGCCAGACCAACGTGGTCGCGGGCGAGGCCGGCGGCATCACCCAGCATATCGGCGCCTACCAGATCACGACCCCGGCCGGCGCCAAGATCACCTTCCTCGACACGCCCGGCCACGCCGCGTTCACCGCGATGCGCGCCCGCGGCGCCAAGGTCACCGACATCGTGGTGCTGGTGGTCGCGGCCGACGACGGCGTCATGCCGCAGACCGAGGAGGCGATCGCCCACGCCAAGGCGGCGGGCGTGCCGATCATCGTGGCGATCAACAAGATCGACAAGCCGGACGCCAATCCGAGCCGCGTGAAGACCGAATTGCTGCGCCACGAGATCGTGGTGGAAGACATGGGCGGCGAGGTCATCGCCGTCGAGGTCTCGGCCAAGGAACGGCTCAATCTCGACAAGCTGGAGGAAGCGATCCTCCTGCAGGCCGAAGTGCTCGAACTGAAGGCCAATCCCGACCGCCCGGCCGAGGGCGCCATCGTCGAGGCCAAGCTCGACAAGGGCCGCGGCCCGGTGGCGACCGTTCTGGTCGAGAAGGGCACGATCCGGGTCGGCGACATCGTGGTCGCGGGCGGCGAATGGGGCCGCGTGCGCGCCCTCGTCAACGACCAGGGCAAGACGGTGCAGTCGGCCGGCCCCTCCGAGCCGGTCGAGGTGCTGGGCCTTCAGGGCACGCCCGAGGCCGGCGACGAGCTGGTCGTCGTGGAGAGCGATGCGCGGGCCCGCGAGATCGCCGATTTCCGCACCCGCAAGCGCCGCGAGGCGCGCACCGGCATCTCCGGCCGCGCGACCATGGAAGACCTTCTGAAGGACCGTCAGGTCGGCGAGAAGAAGATCCTGCCCGTCGTCATCAAGGCCGACGTGCAGGGCTCGGTCGAAGCGATCGCCCAGGCGCTCAAGGGCCTCGCCACCGACGAAGTCGGCGTGCAGGTGCTCCAGTCGGGCGTCGGCGGCGTCACCGAGTCGGACGTCATTCTCGCCCACGCTTCGGGCGCGGTGATCATCGCCTTCAACGTGCGCGCCCATGCCGAGGGCCGCGAGCGCGCCAAGCGCGATGGCGTCGACATCCGCTACTACTCGATCATCTACAACATCATCGACGACGTGAAGGCGGCGATGGGCGGGCTTCTGTCGCCCGTCATCAAGGAGAACTTCCTCGGCAACGCGACGATCCTGCAGGTCTTCAACATCACGAAGTTCGGCAAGGTCGCGGGCTGCCGCGTGGTCGAGGGCCTGGTGCGGCGCGGCGCGCGCGTGCGCCTGATCCGCGACAAGGTGGTCATCCACGAAGGCAAGCTCTCGACGCTGAAGCGCTTCAAGGACGAAGTGCGCGAGGTCCAGCAGGGCTACGAATGCGGCATGGCGTTCGAGAACTACCAGGACATCCGCGAAGGCGACACGATCGAGTGCTTCGACATCGAGGAGGTCGCGCGGACCCTCTAGTCCGCGCGGCCGAGGTTTGACGTGACCCGCAGGCAGCCATCCACCGGCCCGACCCAGCGCCAGCTGCGCGTCGCGGAGGAAATCCGCCGCACCGCGCATGACATCCTGGCGCGGGCGAACTGGCGCGAGCCGCTCCTGGCGGGGGCGACCGTGACGGTGACGGGCGTGCGCATCTCGCCGGACCTGAAGAACTGCACGCTCTTCGTCACCCCGCTCGGCGGCGAGAAGGAAGAAGAGATCGTCGCCGCGCTGAACCTCGCCAAGGCCTATGTCCGCGGCGAGCTTGGCCATGCGCTGAACCACCTGCGCGTCGTGCCGCAGATCCGTTTCGAACTCGACCGCTCGTTCGACGAGGCCCAGCATATCGACGCGCTGCTGCGCTCGAAGGCGGTGCAGCGCGATCTCGGCCCGCGCGACGAGGACGAGGACGCCTGATGGCCCGCCGCCCCAAGGGCGAGAAGGTCGACGGCTGGCTGATCCTCGACAAACCCGCCGGCCTCACCTCGTCCGATTGCGTCAATCGCGCCCGGCGGCTCTTCAACGCCCAGAAGGCCGGACATGCCGGCACGCTCGATCCGATGGCGACCGGGGTGCTGGCGATCGCTTTCGGCGAGGCGACCAAGACCGTCCCCTACGCGATGGACGCGCTGAAGACCTATCGCTTCACCGCGATCTGGGGGACCGCCACCGACACCGACGACGCCGAGGGCAAGGTGATCGAAACCAGCCCCGTGCGCCCTACGCCGGAGGCGGTGCTGGCCGCGCTCCCCGCCTTTCTCGGCTGGACCGAACAGACCCCGCCCGCCTACAGCGCGGTCAAGGTGGACGGCGAGCGGGCCTACGACCTCGCCCGCGAGGGCGAGGCGGTGGAGCTGAAATCCCGCCCGGCCTATATCGAGCGGATCGCGGTTCTGGACACGCCCGGCGCGGACCGTACCGTTTTCGAAATGACGACCGGCAAGGGCGTCTATGTCCGCGCCTTCGTCCGCGACCTCGCCCGCCGCCTGGGCACGCTCGGCCATGTCGGCACGCTGCGGCGGACCCGCTCGGGGGCCTTCGACGAATCGCAGGCGATTTCCCTAGAAGCCCTGTCGGATTTGGCGTATAGCGGCGCCGCTGAAAAGCAACTGCACCCCGTCGAGACCGCGCTGGACGACATCCCGGCACTGGCCATCGGCGAGGCGGACGCGGCCAGGATCCGATCCGGACAGGCCGCCCCGGTGCGCGGTCCGGCCTTCGCGATGGCAGAGGCGATGCTGAAGGACGCCGGCGAAACGCCGCCCGTGCTCCTTCTCACGTCGCTGCAATCGGGACGGCCCGTGGCGATGGCCGAGCTGAAGCTCGGCGCGTTCCACCCGCTGCGCGTGTTCAACCTCTAGATCTGAAGGAGCACCCGATGTCGATCACGAGCGAACGCAAGGCCGAAGTCATCAAGGCCAACGCCAATACCGCGGGCGATACCGGCTCGCCGGAAGTCCAGGTCGCCATCCTGTCGGAGCGCATCACCGCCCTGCAGGACCACTTCAAGGCCCACGCCAAGGACAACCACTCGCGCCGCGGCCTCATCAAGATGGTTTCGCGCCGCCGCAGCCTGCTCGACTACCTCAAGGCGAAGGACAAGGACCGCTACGCGGCCCTGATCGCCAAGCTCGGCCTGCGCCGTTGATCGGCGTCTCGCCGGTCTGAACTGGTTTCAGCGAAACGCCCGGCCATGCGCGCCCGGGCGTTTCGTTTATCCGACAAAGCGCGCGTGCCGTATGAGCGTCCGGCGGGGCCGGCGCTGCTGAACCGAAAGAGATGAACATGTTTCAAGTCCACAAGCGCGTAGTGAACTGGGGCGGGCGCACGCTCACCCTGGAGACCGGCCGCATCGCCCGTCAGGCCGACGGCGCCGTGCTCGCGACCTACGGCGAGACCACCGTGCTCGCCACCGTCGTCAGCGAGAAGCAGCCCAAGCCCGGCTTCGACTTCTTCCCGCTCACCGTCCACTACCAGGAACGCACCTACGCCGCCGGCAAGATCCCGGGCGGCTTCTTCAAGCGCGAAGGCCGCCCGACCGAGAAGGAAACGCTGGTCTCGCGCCTGATCGACCGTCCGATCCGCCCGCTCTTCGTCGAAGGCTACCAGAACGAGACGCAGGTCATCTGCACCGTGCTGAGCCACGACCTCGAGAACGACCCCGACATCGTCGCGCTGGTCGCCGCCTCGGCCGCCCTCACCCTCTCGGGCGTGCCCTTCATGGGTCCGATCGGCGCGGCGCGCGTCGGCCTGATCGACGGCCAGCTCGTGCTGAACCCGGCCCTCGAAGCGATGAAGACGACCCGCCTCGACCTCGTCGTCGCCGGCACCGCCGACGCCGTGCTGATGGTCGAATCGGAAGCGCAGGAACTCTCCGAAGACGAGATGCTCAGCGCGGTCATGTTCGGCCACCGCTCGATGCAGCCGGTGATCGACGCGATCATCTCGCTGGCCGAAGCCGCCGCGAAGGAGCCGCGCGACCATGTCGTCGAGGACAAGTCGGCCAAGCTCGCCAAGATCAAGGCGCTGATCGAAGCCGACCTGCGCGCCGCCTACCAGATCCGCGCCAAGGCCGAACGCCACGCGGCGATCGGCGCGGCGAAGGCCAAGGTCGTCGCCGAACTCGGCGGCGACGAGGAGGGCAAGATCCCGACCGCCGCGCTGTCGAAGCTCTTCAAGGCGGCCGAGCAGGACATTGTCCGCAACGCCACCATCGACGGCCATCGCATCGACGGCCGCAAGCTGACCGACGTGCGCCCGATCGTCGCCGAGGTCAGCGTCCTGCCCCGCACCCACGGCTCGGCGCTGTTCACGCGCGGCGAGACGCAGGCCCTCGTGGTCGCCACGCTCGGCACCGGCGACGACGAGCAGATGATCGACGCGCTGGAAGGCAAGTACGACGAGCGCTTCATGCTCCACTACAACTTCCCTCCGTACTCGGTCGGCGAAACCGGCCGCATGGGCGGCGCCGGCCGCCGCGAGATCGGCCACGGCAAGCTCGCCTGGCGCGCCGTGCACCCGATCCTGCCGTCGAAGGAATCCTTCCCCTACACGATCCGCGTCGTTTCCGAGATCACCGAGTCGAACGGCTCGTCCTCGATGGCCTCGGTCTGCGGCGCCTCGCTCGCCATGATGGACGCGGGCGTGCCGCTGCGCCGTCCGATCGCCGGCATCGCCATGGGCCTCATCAAGGAAGGCGAGCGCTTCGCCGTCCTCTCCGACATTCTCGGCGATGAGGACCACCTCGGCGACATGGACTTCAAGGTCGCCGGCACGTCCGAAGGCATCACCTCGCTCCAGATGGACATCAAGATCACCGGCATCACCGAGGAGATCATGAAGGTCGCGCTGGCGCAGGCGAAGGACGGCCGCGCCCACATCCTCGGCGAAATGGCGAAGGCGATCGACGCCGGCCGCGCCGAAGTCGGCCCCAACGCGCCGCGCATCGAGACGATGAAGATCCCCACCGACAAGATCCGCGAAGTGATCGGCTCGGGCGGCAAGGTCATCCGCGAGATCGTGGAAAAGACCGGCGCCAAGATCGACATCGAGGACGACGGCACGATCAAGATCGCCTCGCCCAACGCGGACTCGATCAAGGCCGCGCAGAAGTGGATCAAGGGCATCGTCTCCGAGCCCGAGGTCGGCGAGATCTACGAAGGCAAGGTCGTCAAGGTCATGGACTTCGGCGCCTTCGTGAACTTCTTCGGCGCGAAGGACGGCCTCGTCCACATCTCGCAGCTTTCGAAGAAGCGCGTCGCCAAGGTCAACGAAGTCGTCAACGAAGGCGACAAGGTCTTCGTGAAGCTGCTCGGCGTCGACGATCGCGGCAAGGTGCGCCTGTCGATGAAGGTCGTCGATCAGGCGACCGGCCTTGAGCTGAAGGAAGAGGAAGGCCAGGCGGCCGGCGAGGGCGAACAGCCCGCCGCGCAGTAAGCCTCGCGTCCGATCGTCATGCGGAAGGGCGGCCCATGGGCCGCCCTTTTCGTTTGCGCGGCGCGTCTTGCGGGCGCGGCATTTGGCCCTCTTGGCGGGCGAGGCGAAAGCGGCGCGAACTCCGCTCCTCACTCAAGGGAAGCCCTCATGCGCCTCGCCGTCCTCCTCGCCTCCGCCGCCCTGCTCACCTCCGCCGCCGCCGCCGCTTCGGCCGCCGGCGACTATCGGATCACCGGCGCGGGCGCCATCGCGTGCAGCCAGATCACCGCCGACATCGCCTCCGATCCGCAGGCCGCGCCGCAGATCGCGGCCTGGCTGATGGGCTATTCGACGGCGACCAACCGTCAGACCGCCGACACCTGGGATCTCATGGGTTCCGGCGGCATCGATGCCTATTACACGGCCGTCCAGGCGGATTGCGTCGCCCATCCCGACAAGATGCTCGAAACCGCGGCTTTCGACGTGCTGAACGCCAATTACGAAACGCGCACCGTCAACAAGCCCTGACGGGCCTCACGCGCCGAAATGGCGCGCCCAGACCGGGGCGATCTTCGGGCGGGCCTTCACCGCCTGCCGGATCGCCTCGATCCGCGGCGCGTTCGGCGCGCGCCACTCGATCGGATTGTCCCAACCGGCGATGTTGGCGACATAGACGTCGAGCGCCGAGAAGGTCTCGCCCAGCGCGAACGGGCCGGGGCGGTTGCGCGCCGCCAGTTCGCGCTCGAACAGGATCCAGAACCAGCGGATCTCCGACCGGGCCGAAGCCTCGACCGAGGCGCGGTCGTAATAGTTGGAGGTGTAGCGGTTCGGGAAATCGATCCGCCCGATCGCCTCGTAGATATTGTTGGAGATGAACATCAGCCAGCGCAGCGCCCACGCCCCGTCGCTGCCGGCGAGGTCGGGGAACAGCTTCGCCTCCGGATGACGGGCGCAGAGCGCGAGCAGGATCGCCGCCGATTCCGTCACCAGCGTGCCGTCCGGCAGCACCAGCGCCGGCAGCTTGCCGGCCGGGTTCACCGCCTTGTAGGCGTCCTCGGTCTGCTCGAACTTGTCGAGCGAGATGTCGCGCAGTTCGACGCGCGCGCCGATTTCGGCGAGCAGCGCCTCGGGGGTGAACGAGCCCGAATCCGGGTCGCCGTAAAGGATGTAGCTCATTCGGCCGCGCGCGCCTTCGCCTCGCCGTTCTCGTCCGGCAGGCCCATGGATTTCAGGTCCGCCGTCGAGGGCATGCCGACGATGTTGTAGCCGCTGTCGACATAGTGGATTTCGCCGGTGACGCCGCCCGACAGGTCGCTCAGCAGATAGAGCCCGGCATTGCCGACATGCTCCAGCTCGATATTGCGCTTCATCGGCGCGTTCATGCGGTTCCAGCGGAACATCAGCCGCGCGTCGCCGATCGCCGAACCGGCGAGCGTGCGCATCGGCCCGGCCGAGATGCAGTTGACGCGGATGCCGTCCGGTCCCAGGTCGGCGGCCAGATAGCGCACGCTCGCCTCCAGCGCCGCCTTGGCGACGCCCATGACGTTGTAGTTCGGGATCACCCGCACCGCGCCCATATAGGACAGCGTCACCAGCGACCCGCCCTGCTTCATCAGCGGCGCGGCGCGGCGCGCGATGTCGGTGAACGAGAAGCAGGAAATGTCGAGCGCCCGGGCGAAGTTCTTGCGGCTGGTGTCGCAATAGCGGCCCTTCAGCTCGCTCTTGTCGGCGAAGGCGATGCAGTGGACGACGAAGTCGAGCCCGCCCCATTGCCGTTCGATCTCGCCGAACAGCGCCTCCATCGACTGCTCGTCCTCGACGTCGGCGGGCAGCACCAGCTTCGCGCCCAGCGAGGCGGCCAGCGGCTTGACGCGCTTGCCGAACGCCTCGCCCTGATAGGTGAAGGCGAGTTCCGCGCCGTGCGCGGCGCAGGCCTGGGCGATGCCCCAGGCGATCGAATGGTCGTTGGCGACCCCCATGACGAGGCCGCGCTTGCCGGACATCAGTCCTTCAGCGGTCATCGTGGTTCCCCTCAGCCGTGATGGCGCTGGAAGACCAGCGATGCGTTGGTGCCGCCGAAGCCGAACGAGTTCGACATGGCCGTGTTGATGGAAGCGCCGTCGATGCGCTTGCGCACGATATTGGCGCTGGCGACCGCCGGATCGATCTCTTCGATATTGGCGCTCTCGGCGATGAAGCCGCCCTGCATCATCAGCAGCGTATAGATCGCCTCGTGCACGCCGGCCGCGCCCTGGCTGTGGCCGGAGAGCGATTTGGTCGCGCTGATCGGCGGCATGTCGTCGCCGAACACGGTGCGGATCGCCTCGATCTCGGGAATGTCGCCGACCGGCGTCGAGGTGGCGTGCGGGTTGATGTAGTCGACCGTCTCTTTGACGTTGGCGAGCGCCATCTTCATGCAGCGCACCGCGCCCTCGCCGGACGGCGCCACCATGTCGGCGCCGTCGGCGGTCGCGCCATAGCCTGTCAGTTCGGCATAGATGCGCGCGCCGCGCGCCTTGGCGTGCTCCAGCTCCTCAAGCACCAGAATGCCGCCGCCGCCCGAAATGACGAAGCCGTCGCGGTTCTTGTCGTAGGCGCGCGAGGCGGTGGCCGGCGTGTCGTTGTATTTCGACGACATCGCGCCCATCGCGTCGAACAGCACTGAGAGCGTCCAGTCCAGCTCTTCGCCGCCGCCCGCGAACATGATGTCCTGCTTGCCCCACTGGATCATCTCGGCGGCGTTGCCGATGCAATTGGCCGAGGTCGAGCAGGCCGACGAGATCGAGTAGTTGACGCCCTTGGTCTTGAACCAGGTGGAGAGGTTGGCCGAACAGGTCGACGACATCGCCTTGGGCACCGCGAACGGGCCGACGCGCTTGGGGCCCTTGCCCGGCTCGCGCGTCACGTCGGCGGCGGCGACGATCGCCTTGGTCGAAGGCCCGCCCGAGCCGACGATAAGGCCGGTGCGCTCGTTCGAGACCTCGCCCGGCTCCAGCCCGGCGTCGCGGATCGCCTGCTCCATGGCGATCCAGGCATAGGCCGCGCCGTCGCCCATGAAGCGGCGGGCGCGGCGGTCGACGGCCTCGTCGAGATTGATCTTCAGGCTGCCATGCACCTGGCTGCGAAAGCCGAGTTCGGCGTATTCCGGCGCGCGCACGATGCCGGACCGGGCGTCGTGCAGGCTGGCGGTCACTTCCTGCGCGTTGTTGCCGATCGAGGAGACGATGCCCAGACCGGTGACGGCGACGCGTCTCATGGGCGGTCCCTTTCCAGCTTGTGTTGCCGCATGCTCAGGCCGGGGCGACGGCGGGTCCGCCCGAGGTGAACAGGCCGACGCGCAGATCTTTCGCCTCGTAGATGGTCTTGCCGTCGACCTGCACGATGCCGTCGCCGATGCCGAGCACCAGCTTGCGCATGATCACGCGCTTCAGGTCGATGATGTAGGTGATCAGCTTGGAATCGGGCAGCACCATGCCGGTGAACTTCACCTCGCCGACGCCCAGCGCCCGGCCGCGGCCCGGCGCCCCCATCCAGCCCAGGAAGAAGCCGACCATCTGCCACAGCGCGTCGAGCCCCAGGCACCCCGGCATCACCGGATCGCCCTCGAAATGGCATTTGAAGAACCAGAGGTCCGGCTTCACGTCGAACTCGGCGACGATCTGGCCTTTGCCGTGCGCGCCGCCGGTGTCGGAGATCTGGGTGATCCGGTCGAACATCAGCATCGGCGGCATCGGCAATTGCGCGTTGCCGGGGCCGAACAGCTTGCCCTTCGCGCAGTCGATGAGGCTCTGGAAGTCGAAGCTCGCCGCGCGCTTGATCAGGTTGGCCGCCAATCCGCTCTCGCCCATCGTCCTCGTCCATGTGCATGGGCCGGGGAGCCCGCATAACGTCAGATTTGTCAGGTAGCAGCCATGCGCCCGCACGGCAAGGCGAGCGGGCGTCCCTTCCGGCATCCGGTCCGCTTGAAATCGGGCCGCCGCCGGTTGCAGGATGGCGTCATGAACCCGTCACACGACCCCGGCCGCCGTCCCTTCGCGGCGGCGCAGGATCTGCTCCGCGGCGCGGGCCTGCGCCCGACGCGCCAGCGCCTGCATCTGGCGCGGCTGCTGTTCGACGGCCGCGCCCGGCACCTGACGGCGGAAATGCTGGCCGAGGAGGCGGCGTCCGCCGGCGCAACGCTCTCGCTCGGCACGGTCTATAACGCGCTCAACGCCTTCGCCGCGGCGGGGCTTCTGCGCGAGGTGGCGGTGGACGGCGCGCGCACCTGGTTCGACACCCACACCGCGCCGCACCATCATTTCGTCGATGCGGCGGGCCGGCTCGCCGACATTCCGCCGGGCGAAGTCGAGATCGCCCGCCTGCCCGCGCCGCCGGAGGGCCAGGCGATCGCCGCCGTCGAGATTGTGGTGCGGCTGCGCTCCGCGTAAGCGGCTCGTTTTTGCGACGCATTATTAGATCAATTCAAAGCTGCGATCTAACGCCTTGACGTTACGCCCGCGGGTTCTACGATCCCGCGCATTGAGGGAAGGCGGCGCAGAGAAATATCGGGCGCCAAACATCAGGAGACGATCGATGAGCGGTCTGGCTTCATCCAAGACGCACGACAATCTGAAGGCGGCCTTCGCCGGCGAGTCGCAGGCCAACCGGCGCTATCTCTATTTCGCGCAGAAGGCCGATGTCGAAGGCTACAACGACGTCGCCGCCGTGTTCCGCTCCACCGCGGAAGGCGAAACCGGCCACGCCCACGGCCACCTCGCGTTCCTTGAGGAAGTCGGCGATCCGGCGACCGGCCTCAAGATCGGCGAGACGCCCGACAATCTGAAGGCCGCCATCGCCGGCGAGACCCACGAATACACCGACATGTATCCGGGCATGGCGCGCACCGCCCGCGAGGAAGGCTTCGACGAGATCGCCGACTGGTTCGAGACGCTCGCCAAGGCCGAAAAGAGCCATGCCGGCCGCTTCCAGAAGGCGCTCGACACGCTCGCCTGACGGTTCCTCACCTCATCCTTGGGGGCGGCCGCGCGGCCGCGCCCCAGGGGTGACGTTTCCGCGGCGCCCGGACCGGCATTGCCGGGCGAGCCGGGCGCACGCCGCGTTCGAAAGGCGTAGATTCCATGCGCGAAGGCAGCCTCAGCGCGCCGACCCGCCACGAGATCGCGTGGCAGGAGCCCGATTTCCTCGACCCCGCCAAGCTCGACGAAGAGCTGCGCCGCGTCTTCGACCTCTGTCACACCTGCCGGCGCTGCTTCAATCTGTGCGAAAGCTTCCCGCGCCTCTTCGACCTGATCGACGCCTCGCCGACCGGCGAGCTCGACGAGGTGAAGTCGGAAGCCTTCGCCCCCGTCGTCGAGGCCTGCACGCTCTGCGACATGTGCTTCATGACGAAGTGCCCCTATGTGCCGCCGCATGAATGGAACATCGACTTCCCGCATCTGATGCTGCGGGCCCGCATGGCCGAGGTGAAGGCCGGCAAGTCGAACTGGACAGCGGGCCAGCTCGCCCGCATGGACCGCAACGGCCGCCTCGCCGGGGCCGTCGCGCCGCTCGCCAACTGGGCGTCGAAGAAATCGAACCGCCCGGTGCGCGCGGTCATGGAAAAGACCCTCGGCATCGACCGCGACGCCGAACTGCCGAAGTTCCATGCCCGCACCTTCGTGAAGCGCGCGAAGAAGGCGAAGCGCGCCCTCAACACGGCCGCCCCCGCCTACGGCAAGCGCAAGGCGGCGATCTTCGCCACCTGCTTCGTCAACTACAACAAGCCGCCCATCGGCGAGGCGGCGCTCGCCGTGCTCGACAAGATCGGCGTCGAGACGCTGGTCGAATATCCCGGCTGCTGCGGCATGCCGTTCCTCGAACAGGCCGATCTCGCCCGCGTCGCGGTGCAGGCGAAAGACGTGTCGGCGAAACTGCGCCCGCTCATCGACGCCGGCTACGACATCATCACCCCGACCGCCTCGTGCGGCCTCATGTTCAAGTTCGAATGGCCGCTGATCGTGCCGGACGATCCCAACGTGAAGGCGCTTTCGCAGGCGGCCTTCGACATCGACGAATACGTCGTCGACGTCGCCAGGAAGCACGGCCTGCCCGAAGGCCTCAAGCCCATCGAGGGCGGCGTCAGCGTCCACCTCGCCTGCCACGCGCGGGCCCAGAATATCGGCCCCAAGGCGGCCGAGATGCTGCGCCTCATTCCGGGCCAGAAGGTCGAGATCATCGAACGCTGCGCCGGTCACGGCGGCACCTTCGGCGTGCTGAAGGAAACCCGGGTCTGCGCGGTGAAGGTCGGCACGCCCGCCTTCCGCGCCGCGCTCAAGTCGAACAACGCCCATCTGGTCAGCGAATGCCCGCTCGCCGCCCAGCATCTGGTCGAAGGAACGAAGGCGCTCGCCGCCGAAAAGGGCGAAACCGCCAACGTCAAGACGCCCGAACACCCGATCGAGCTTTTCGCGCAAGCCTATGGACTGGTCTGATGCCTGAAGCCGCCCGCCGCATCGAGCCGGCCGACATCCTGCCGATGGCCGACTACGAGCCGCAGCGCAAGGCGCGCCGCGCCGCGCTGCTGCCGGTCAAGAAGCTGCGCCGCATCGAGGTCGGCCCCTTCGCCACGTTCTATTTCGAGAACTACGAGACGATGTGGCTCCAGGTCCACGAGATGCTGTTCATCGAACGGGGCGGCGCGGCGCAGGTTGCCGGCGAGCTTGAGGCCTACAACCCGCTCATTCCCCAGGGTGACGAACTCGTCGCCACGATGATGCTTGAGATCGACGAGCCCGGCCGCCGCGAAAAGCTGCTCGGCCGGCTCGGCGGCATCGAGGCCCACGTCTTCATCGAGATCCAGGGCCCCGGCGGCGCCTGGCGCATCGAGGGCGCGCCGACCGAGGACGCCGAACGCACGACGGCCGACGGCAAGACCTCGTCGGTCCATTTCTTCCATTTCCACTTCTCGGACGCCGACATCGCCGCCTTCCGCGATCCGGCGCGCAGCGTCGTGCTGGGGATCGACCACCCCCATTACGGCCACATGGCGCTGCTCGGCCCGGACAGCCGCGCCGCGCTCGCCCGGGATTTCGCCTGAGGCATCATCCGAAGAAGCGGATGCCGCCTCTTCGATGAGATGATGCCCGGCTTCAGGCCCGGCCGCCGCGGATCATCCGCCAGATCTCGACGAGGCGGGGCGGCTGGCCGGTGCGCAGCACGGCGCTGCGGAACAGCCGCGCCATGCCCCACAGCACCAGCAGCGAGAAGCCGAGCGTCATCGCGCTCGCCGCCGCCACCTCGGTCCAGGGCGGATTGGTCGACAGCCGCACCATCATCACGAACGGTGTATAGACCGGGATCCAGCCGATGGTCGTCGCCAGCGGCCCGTTCGGGTCCTCCAGCATCGGCATCAGCAGGAAGAAGGGCAGCATCAGCGCGAAGACCAGCGGGGTCAGCAGCGACTGCGCCTCCTGCTGCGAATTGCAGACGCTGCCGAGGCCGAGGAACACCGAGGCGATGGTGAGATAGGCGACCACGAAATAGAACGCGAAGGCGGGCAGGTAAGGCCCCGACAGGATCAGCCGGATCGCGTCATAGGCGAAGGCGACGGTCGGGCCGGAGCCGTTGATCATGATCAGCAGTCCGACCACCAGCCAGGCGGCGAGGATGGTCAGCCCGATGCCGGCGATGCCCAGCAGCTTGCCGGCCATGAACTCCTCCGCCGACACCGACGACAGCAGCACCTCGATCAGCCGGTTGGAGCGTTCCTCGATCACCCCCAGCAGCAGCAGGTTGGCGACCGTGAAGATCGACATCCACAGCAGCATGGCGAGGCCGAGCGGCACGATGTTGAGCAGCCGGTCGCGGGTCTCCACCGCGCCGCCGTCTCCCTTGTCGGGGCTGAAGCTCTGCATCGCCACGCGCCGCTGCTCGATCTCCGCCACCGCGTCGCGAGTCAGGCCGTGCTCCTCGTAGAGCGCGCGCCGCACCGTCTCGGTCAGCGCCCGGTTCACCAGCGTGTCGAAATCGGTGTCGTTGATGTTGACGCTCCAGTGCTGGATCGCCGAGGCGGGCTTGGTCAGCTCATAGTCGCGGGGCACGATCACCGCCGAGGCGAGATAGGCGGGCGCGGCGTCGGCGACCGGCTTCTCGCCGCGCAGATAGGGCGACAGCGCCGCACCGATCGCGGCAGGCTCGGCCGTAAGGTCGATCTCCGGCGGCGGCGCGACGCGCACGAAGCGCGGATCGGGCGGCACGAAGGCCGGCGCGCCCGGAACGGCGAGGCCGGGCAGGATCTCGGCCGCCTTGGCCGCGCCGCCCCAGGCGATGAAGGCGTCGATGTCGGCCGCCCCCGGATCGCCGCGCGAGGGCGCCAGCGGCGAGACCATGGGCACGCGCTCGGGCGGCACATAGTCGGCGGCGTAGGATTTCAGCGCGATCAGCGTCCGCCGCGCCGTGTCGCGGGCGATCGCGGTGTCGATCGCCTCCGCGATTCTGCCGCCGGACTGGTCGATGACGACGACCGCCCGGGCCGGCTTGTTCTCCTGCACCCATTGCGGGATGAGGCCCGACAGCGCGGCGATCAGCGGCACCGCCACCATCGTCAGCCAGAAGCCCTTGGAGCGGGCGTGGTGCTTGTATTCGCGCGCCGCGACCAGCAGCACGCGCTTCAGCATCGCCCCGATCATGCCGTCCCCCGCGCATCGGCCACCGCCGCGCCTTCGCCCACCAGCGCGACGAAGATGTCGTGCAGCGCCGGTTCGCTCATGTCGAAGCGGGCGAGCGCCAGGCCGCGCTCGAAACAGGCCCTCAGCACGCCCTCGCCGTCCGCCCCCGCCGCGAGCCGCAGCTCGAATTCGCCGGCCGCGGCGTCTGCGATCACCTCGGCGACGCCCGGCAGCGCGGCCAGCGCCGCCGCCTCCGAGCGGGTCTTGAGGCGGATGGTGCGCGGCAGGCGGGCGCGCGCCTCCGCCAGCGTGCCCTCGAACGCGAGCCGCCCCCGGGCGATCAGCAGCAGCCGGTCGCACAGCCGCTCGGCGTGCTGCATGACATGGGTGGAAAACAGCACCGTGCGGCCCTCGCGGTGCAGATCGACGATGAGATCCTCCAGCACCTGCTGGTTGACCGGGTCGAGGCCGGAGAACGGCTCGTCCAGAATGACCAGTTCGGGCGCATGGACGACGGTGGCGAGGATCTGCACCTTTTGCGCCATGCCCTTGGACAGCGCCTCGATGCGGGTATGGGCGAAGGCGGCGAGCCCGAAGCGCTCCAGCAGCTCCAGCGCGCGCTTCCTCGCTGCCGCCGCCGCCATGCCTTTCAGCCGCGCCAGATAGACGATCGTCTCGACCGGCGTCATCCGGCGATAGAGACCGCGCTCCTCGGGCAGATAGCCGACCCGCTCGCGCACGCCCATCGCGCTGTCGCTGCCCAGCACCTCGATCTCGCCGGCGCTCGGGCGGATGATGCCCAGCATCATCCTCAGGCTCGTCGTCTTGCCCGCCCCGTTGGGGCCGAGAAAGCCGTAGATCGTCCCCGGCGCGACCGCGAAGCTCAAATCCTCCACGGCGCGGAAATCGCCATAGGCCTTGGAGACCCCGCGAAAGACGACGACGCTGGCGCTCATCGTTGCGCCCGGCTGGATGCGCGCACCGCTACTCGCTTCCCGGATTGGAGACGATCAGCAGGTTCAGATCGGCGTCCGGCGTGAAGTTCTTCTTCTCCACCACGAAGGTCGTCGGCCCGGTCTTCTTGATGCCGTCGACGCAGAGCGACAGCACGTTCTTCGGGCTGCCCTTGTCGATGGTCAGCTTGAACGTGCCGATCGGCCCGCTCCAGGTGTTGGCGGTGGTGAGCACGTAGTCGAGATAATAGGCCATGCCGTTCCACCAGGCCTCGCCGTCGCCGTCGCTCTTGATCAGCGCCTTCTTGATCGCCGACTGCGTGCCCTTGTCGATGCAGTATTTGTCGACCAGCGAGCCGATATAGTCGTCCTCGCCGCCCTGCGGATCGCGCCACACGAAGATGCCGCCCGGCGGGGCCGAACGATAGCTGTGGGCGATCTTCACGTCCTTCCCGGCGCGGAAGGTCTGCGTCCAGTGATAGCGTTCGATGATCGACCACATCGGATAGGCCTCGCCGCTGTCGTCGAAGACCGCGAGCCCGCCGGCGGCGAACTCGTCCTTGACCTTCTGGGGCAGCGCCTTCAGCGCGGCGACCGCCTTCTCGTAGTCGAGCGAGAGCGGAATCCGGTTGGCCTTCAGCTTGGCGGTGACGTCGGCGCCGGGCGAATCGTAACTCGCCGACAGCGGCCGCTTCTCGTCCCACGGCTCCTCGATCACCGCGATGCGGTCGGTCTTGACCGCGATCTTCTTGCCGTCGACGGTCGCGGTGAAGCCGACGAAGTTCTCCTTGTCGAGATCCTCGCGCGGAATGGCGAAGTCGGATTCCATCAGGCCGCTGAGATTGATCGGCGGCAGCGGGAAGATCACCTCGCCCGTCAGGTCCTCGTCGCCCGTGTGGCGGAACACATAGGCGACGCGGATCTGGTCGAGACCGAGATAAAGGTCCTCCGACAGCATCTGCACGTCCGCCGCCTCCTGGAACTGCAACCCGGTCGCGGTCAGGCCGCCGAAGCCGTCATTGGCGAAGGCGGGGGCCGCGAGAACCGCGGCGAGGGCGGCGGCGGCGCCGAGACGGGGAAGGGACCTCATGCTCACTCCTTGAAGGCGGGATCGGCGGTGACGACGAGGATGTCGAGATCCTTGTCCGGCGAGAAGTTCTTTTTCTCGACCGTGAAGCTGGTCGGCCCGCTCTTGGCGAGGCCGTCCATGCAGACCGACAGCACGTTCTCCGCCTTACCCTTGTCGAGCGTCAGCTTGAACGAGCCGATCGGCCCTTTCCAGGTGTTGGCGGTGGTCAGAACGTACTGGATGTTGAACGCGGTGCCGTGATGGGCGCCGCCCGCTTCCGGATCGGCCGGCAGCGCCGCCATGATCGCCTTACCCGTGCCCTCGTCGATGCAGTATTTCGCCTTGTCGTCGCCGTTCGGGTCGGTCTCCCAGTCCGGCGTCGGCTTGGTCCAGTCGTACCAGTAGAAAAGGCCGCCGTTCGGGAAGGCGTCGTAGCTGTGCGAGATGCGGATCTCGGCCCCGGCCGGGAAGCTCTGGTCCCAGTAATGGCGGATGCCGATCGACCAGCCGATCATCCAGCGCATCTCGGGGCCGTTGTCGTAGGTGTCGCGCTCGGCGAGGCCCTTGTCCTTCAGGATCTTCGCCTGCTCGTCGGTCAGCTTGTCGAGCGCCTGCATGACGGTCTCGGGGTCGAGCGACAGCGGAATGCCCATGCCGGTCAGCAATTCGGTCACGTCCTCGCCGGGCGCGTCGTAGGCGGCGCTGGGCGGCGGCGGCACATAGGGGGCCTCGGGATCGGCGTTGCCGGCCGGGGGCTCGAAATAGGCGCGCCGCTCGGTCTTCACCGCCACCGGCTTGCCGTCCACCGTCGCGGTGAAGTCGAGCGGGTTCTCCTTGTCGAGGTCGGCCGGCGTCATGATGGTCGGCGACATGACGAAGGTGCCGATCGAGACCGGTGGCATCGGGAAGGCGACCGTGCCGGCGACGTCGGCGGCGCTCTCGTTCTTGAAGACGTAATCGACGCGGATCTGATCGACGCCGATGAACAGGTCTTCCGACTGCATGACGATCGCGTCGGATTTCTGGAACTCCAGGCCCGCGGCGGTGATGCCGGCGAAGCCGTCATTGGCGGCGGCGCGGCCGGCGAGCAGGCCGGCGACCAGGGCGGACGCGGCGGTCGCGGCGAGAAGCGGGCGCAATTTCATGGGTCGGACTCTCCGGGTCGAAAACGGGGCGACCATCGCAGACTTTGCGGCGAAGGCGACGCGGCCCATCGCCGCGCGGCCATCCTCGCCCGCCGATTGCGGCGGCGCGATGGCTACTCCACCGTCTCCCCGGCATAGACGCCCCACACATGGTCGCGCGCCACATAGGCGTCGATCGACTTGGCCTCGATCTCGCAGAACGAGGCGGTGCAGGCCTTGAGGCGGGCGACGACGCCCGGCTCGGCATAGGCGATGACCGCGGCGTCGGCGGCCGGGCTCTCGCGCAATTCGACATTGGCGCTGCCGGTCACCAGCACCGAGCGGCGGCCGTCCAGCATTCCCTTGTGGACCCAGCCGGTGACCCCGTCGGCGTCGCGGATGCGCCGCCAGACGTCGTATTCGGCGATCACCTCGACGGGCAGGCCGCGGCGGACATAGACCCACTCGACCTTGTGCCCGGACGAGGGGCCTTCGCGCAGATAGACCTCGCCCGATTTCAGGCTGACATAGCGCGGCACCGGCAGGCCGGAATCGCCGATGCGGGTTTCCGGGCGTTCCTGCGGCTGCACGGCGGCGAGCACGGTGGGCGGCGCGTCCGGCGTCCCGGTGGCCGTCGATGCCGCAACGGCAACCGGCTCCAGCGTCGGTTTGGGCATCGGCTGTGGCGGCGCGGCGGCGGCCGCGAACCCCGCGAGAGCGGCGGCGAAACACGATGCCTTCAGAATGGTGGCGATGCGCGGCACGGTCTTCACAGCGTAAAAAGGACACCCCGATGCGCCGCTGCCGTGCCGTTCTGGCTTGATCCGTCCCTTCTGGACGATGCGACGTGCGCGTCCTTACGTTGCGCCGCAGCGGTTAATGCGACGTTGATCGCGCGCGCATGCTTTGCGGCGCGGCGCGGCTTTGCTACAGGAGGCGTGTCCGCTCTCGCCGCCGGGGTCATCCCTTGAAAAAGCCGCTCGTCATCGTCACGCGCAAGCTGCCCGACATCGTCGAGACGCGGATGCGCGAGCTGTTCGACACCCGCCTCAACCCCGACGACAAGCCGATGACCCAGGCCCAGCTCGTCGAGGCGCTGAAGACGGCCGAGGTTCTGGTCCCCACCGTCACCGACCGGCTCGACAGCCGGGCGATCGTCCAGGCCGGGCCGAACCTCAAGCTGATCGCCAATTTCGGGGCGGGCGTCGATCATATCGACGTCGAAACCGCCCGCCAGCGCGGCATCGCCGTCACCAACACGCCGGGCGTCCTCACCGAAGACACCGCCGACATGACGATGGCGCTGATCCTCGCCGTGCCGCGCCGCATGGTGGAAGGCGCCGAGGTGCTGATGAACGGCGATTTCAAGGGCTGGTCGCCGACCTGGATGCTGGGCAAGCGCATCTGGGGCAAGCGGCTCGGCATCGTCGGCATGGGCCGCATCGGCCAGGCGGTCGCCCGCCGCGCCAAGGCCTTCGGCCTCCAGATCCACTACCACAACCGCAAGCCCGTACCCCAGGCGATCGAGCAGGAGCTGGAGGCGACCTATTGGGAATCGCTCGACCAGATGCTCGCCCGGGTCGACATCGTCTCGATCAACTGCCCGCACACCCCGGCGACCTACCACCTCCTGTCGGCCCGGCGGCTCAAGGCGATGAAGTCGACCGCCTATATCGTCAACACGGCGCGCGGCGAGGTGATCGACGAGAACGCCCTCGCCCGGATGCTGGAAGCGGGCGAGCTGGCGGGTGCCGGCCTCGACGTCTTCGAGCACGAACCGGCGGTCAACCCCAAGCTGTTGAAGCTGAAGAACGTCGTGCTGCTGCCCCATATGGGTTCGGCGACGCTCGAAAGCCGCATCGACATGGGCGAGAAGGTCATCGTCAACATCAAGACCTATGCCGACGGCCACCGCCCGCCGGACCGGGTTATTCCTGCGATGCTCTGAGCGGCGCGTCTCGACAGACGCCGCCCGGCTTCCTAAGTCTTGGAGGCGATGCGGGCAGCGAACTTCAGACGTGGATTGGTCGGACGGGCGTTCGCCGCCGCGGCCCTGACGGCGCTCGCCGCCTGTGCGGCCCGGCCCGCCGTGCCGCTCGAAACCATCACCAGCGCCGCCTCCACCGCCACCAGCCCCGAGGAAAGACTGCGCGCCCTGCTCGCCGACGAGCAGCGCCTCAACGACGTGTTCGGGCGTCTGGTCACCAGCAATGCCGAGCTCTGCGGCGGCCAGTTCGTCCCCAGTTTCGGCTTTCGCCTCTGGTCGATCGACGATTTCGAGCCCGCCAACCGCGCCGCCGCCGGGGCCGCCTTCGGCCTGACGGAGCGGCTCCAGGTCTATGCCGTTGCGGCAGGCCAGCCCGCCGAGGCGGCGGGGGTGAAGCCCGGCGACGTGCTGACCCGGCTCGAAGGCCGCGCGGTCGAGCCGGGCGAGGCCGGACGCCGCCAGTATTCCGAAGGCGTCGCCAGCGGGCTGATGAAGCGCGGTCGCGTCTCATTCACCTTCGAGCGCGCGGGCAAGGCCCGCAAGGTGCGGCTGAACGCGCTCAAGGCCTGCCCCTACGCCGTCGCGCTTGCGGTCGGCGAGGAGCCGAACGCGGCGACCGACGGCAAGACGATCTTCGTCTCCAGCGGCATGATGGCCTTCGCCCATGACGACCAGGATCTCGCCATCGTGCTCGGGCACGAGCTGGCGCACGCGATCCGCAACCATCCCTTGCGCGAGGATTCCGACGCCGTCCCGCCGCGCTCGACCGCCGGCCGGGTGGTCGGCGCGGTGGTCGATGTCGCCGAGGGGATCGGCGGGGCGGCCTATTCGGTCATCGGCGGGATGCCGCAATCGCAGCGCAACTCGATCGCCTTCGAGAAGGAGGCCGATTATGTCGGCCTCTATCTGGCGGCGCGGGCGGGCTACGACGTCTCCTACGCGGCCCGCATCTGGCGGCGTCTCGACGAGCAGTATGGGGCCTCGTCCGGCGACCACCCGACCTCGGACGACCGCTTCGAGGCGATGACCGCGACCGCCGCCGAAATCGCCGAAAAACGCGCCGCCGGCGAGCCGCTCGTCCCGAACGGCATGCCGGCCTCCTGAGGCCCATTGCGTTCGGGCGGGATCGGAACGGGGCTCCAGGCTTCAGAACTTCGCGCCGATCTCCACGCCCGCCGTGCGGCCCGCCCCGCGGATGAAGGTCGGCACCGTGAAGCTGTCGCCGACATTGCCGGCGTCGAGCAGGTAGTCCTGGTCGGTCACGTTGTTGACGAAGCCGGTGATGCGCCAGGCGGCGTCCTCGGTTTCGAAGCCGAGACGGATGTTGAGCAGGCCGTAGGCGTCCTGGAATTCGTCGACGCCCCGGTCGCTCAAGCCCGGCAGCACCGGCGGCTGCAAATCGGCGCGGTCGTTGTTGTCGTCGAAGAAGACTTTCGACTGCCACGAATAGGTCGGCGTCAGCGAGACGATGCCGACCCCGGCGATCGGCAGTTCCCAGGTCGCGCCGATCGAGATCGTGTGGTCGGGCGACAGGCGGAAATGATTGCCCTCGCGCGCCCCGGTCTCGAAGCGCGCATGGTTGTAGCCATAGGTGCCGAACAGCGTGAGGCTGTCGGTCGGCCGCCACTGGACCGCGCCCTCGAAGCCATAGGCGGTCGCCGCGCCCGCGTTCAGCTGGCGGATCGCGCCGCCGACGAACTGCGTCGTCTGGAAGTCGTTGTAGTCGTAATAGTAGATCGACCCTTCGACATCGAGCGCGCCGTCGAGAAGGCGCGCCGCCCGCGCCCCGATCTCGTAGGAATCGACGGTCTCGGCGGGCAGGGTCTCGATGCTGGCGGCGCTGCCGGGCAGGTTCCCGGCGCTGATCGCGATCACCTCCGGCGTGCGGCCGCGCGCATAGGACGCCCACAGCGAGACATTGTCGGAGAGCGCATAGCGCGCGTTGAGACGCCAGGTGAAGCCGTCGAAGCTGTCGGACGCGGCGATCGGCGTCTGCGGCTGGGTGAAGAGGCCGACCGGCGGATTGGGAAGGCCCGGATCGGCGAGCGCCTGGATCACCGCCTGCGCCTGCGCCTGAAGCTGGAGCGCCAGCGGGAAGTTGCCCGCCCCGGCGGCGGCCGCCGCCTGCTGGCCGAGGGCCTGGGCGACGAGCAGCCCGCCCAGCACCGAGGAAGTCCCGGCGTTGCCGGAAACGAACCGGCTGGTCTTGTCGTCGCTCGTGTAGCGCAGGCCCGCGGTGATCTCGAACGCGTCGCTCACCTTCCAGGTGGCGTCGGCGAAGAAATCCCACGAGGCGGTCTCGCCCTGGTTCTGGAAATATTCGCCGTGCAGCGGATCGAGCTGGGCGTAGAGCGCCTGCGCCACCATGGCGTTGCCGGTCAGGCTCGTCAGATAGGCAAGGTCGATCGCCTGAACCTGGGCGAGCGAGGGTGCGTTGGGGCCGAGGATCGTCCCGGTGGCGAAGGCGAGCGCATAGCGTTCGTCATACTGGGTGGGCGAGCGCTGGCTGCCGTCCTCCTCGAAATAGGAAACGCCCACGAAACCCGAGACCGGCCCGCCGTCGTCGAAGGCGAGGCGGAATTCCTGGCTGGTCTGGTTCCCCTCGGCGTCCTCGGCGGCGATGATCAGCGGCAGTTCCGAACCGTCGGCGTCGAAGATCTCGCGGCTCTCGAAGCGGCGCAGGCCGGTGATCGAGGTCAGCGTCAGCGCCTCGTCGAACGCCCAGCTGCCCAGCAGCGTCGCGGTCTGCACCTTGCGATGCAGGCCGATCTCCTCGCCGCCCTCGAAGCCGGTCGCCGAGCGGGTGAGCGAGGCGGCGGTGAAGGGGCTGAGCGTGCCGCCCGCCGGGGCCCAGGTGCCGGATTTGAAGGCCGTCCCGGCATTGGTGTCGACATGCTGGTTGAAGATGAGATCGAAGCGGATGCGCTCGTTCGGGGCGATCGCCGCCGCGATGCGCCAGGCATCGACATTGACGCCGCCCAGCGCGTCGCCGCCGGCGAGATTGTCGACGAAGCCCTCGCGCTGGCGATGGGTCGCGGCGGCGCGAACGGCGACCTTGCCCTCGACCAGCGGCACGTTGACGACGCCCTCGGCGCGGAAGAAGCCGGTGTCGCCCGCCGCCAGCGCGCCCGAACCGCCGAAGCCGTCCACATCGGCCTTGTTCTGGATGACGTTGACCGCGCCGATCAGCGCGCCGCGCCCGAACAGCGTCGCCTGCGGCCCGCGCGCGACCTCGACCCGCTCGATGTCGAACAGCTCCATATAGGTGCCGCGATTGCGCGAGGCCGAAACGCCGTCCTGGAAGACCGCGATGCGCGGCTCGGACTGCGATGACCCGGAATCGGAGGTGATGCCGCGGATGACGAAGCCGGTATTGTTGGCGCTCTGCTCCTGCACCTCGAAGCCGGGCACGATCAGCGACAGATCGTCGAACTTGGTGATGCCGAGCCGCTCAAGCGCCGCGCCCGTGGTCGCGGTGACGGCGATCGGCACCTCGACCAGTTTCTGCCGCCGCAGCTGCGCGGTGACGACGACCTCCTCGCCCGCCTCGGCCGGTGCGCCGGACGCCGCCGGGGCCTCCTGAGCCGCCGCCATCGCGCCAAAGCCAGCCAGCAGCGCCATCGCGCTCGTCGCCATCATACGCATCGTCGATCCTCTTGTTGCATCGCAACAAGAGTTAGCCGGTCCATGTGACAGCGGATTGATGCTGAGGCGGAAATCCGCGCGCTCAGGCGCCTCAGCTTTCTGGTGCGGTGCGGAAAACGAGCCGCGAAGCGGCGAGGTAGTTGAAGAACAACCCGGCGACCGCCCCCGCCCCCGCCGCGACATAGGGAACGGCGAAGACGCCGCTCGCGAACGAGATCATCCCGGCATAGACGGCGTAGTTGACGCCGAGCCCGACCGAATTGACCGACACGAAATGCGCCCATTCGCGCAGCACCGGCCCGGTCCCGTGGGCCCGCCGCTCGGGAAAGGTCAGCTGGCGGTTCATCGCCCAGGTGAAGGTCACCACGACCGCGAAGCAGACGAGCCGCGCCGAATATTCGTCGAGCTTGAGGATGTTCAGCGACACCCACAGCACCGCGAGGTCGAGCCCGAAACCGAGCGTCCCGACGAAGGCGAAGCGGAAGAACGGCGGCAGGCGGCCGATCATCGGCGGCGGCCGATCATCGCGCGCCCGGCGGCGGCAGCGCCAGATAATGCAGCCGCTTGGTCTCCCAGCGGCCCCGCGTCACGCTGTCGAGGATGAGCCCGGCCAGCACGCTGAACGCGGCGAGGATCATCAGGCTCGCGGCGAGCACGGCGCTCGGCACCGAGCGCACCTGGCCCATCGCGGCGAATTCGGAAAAGACCGGAATGGCGACCAGCAGGCTGACCAGCGCCAGCAGCGCGGCGGCGACGCCGAAGAACACCAGCGGACGCTCCTCGCGCACCAGCGTCGCGATGGTCATCAGGATGCGCCAGCCGTCGCGATAGGTGCGCAGCTTCGAGACGGTGCCCGCCGGGCGCTCCTTGTAGGCGGTCTCGACCTCGGCGACCGGCGTCATCATGCGCACCGCATGGACCGTCAGCTCGGTCTCGATGCCGAACCCGGCGGCGGCGAACGGCACCGACTTGACGAAGCGCCGCGACATGACGCGGTAGCCGGTCAGCATGTCCTCGAAGGGCGCGGCGAAGAACCAGCGCACCAGGCTCGTCAGCAGCCAGTTGCCGAAGCGATGGCCCTTGCGATAGGCGGCCTCGGCGGTCTCGATCCGCTTGCCGGCCACCATGTCCAGCTGCTCGGCCTTCAGCCGCTCGATCATCGCGGGCGCGGCGGCGGCGTCGTAGGTGTCGTCGCCGTCGGCCATGATGTAGATGTCGGCCTCGACGTCGGCGAACATGCGGCGCACGACATTGCCCTTGCCCTGCGCCGGTTCGCGCCGGACGATCGCGCCGGCCGCCCGCGCCACCTCGGCGGTGCGGTCCTTGGAATTGTTGTCGTAGACATAGATGTCCGCATCCGGCAGCGCGGCGCGGAAATCGGCGACCGTTTTGGCGATCGCCCCTTCCTCGTTGTAGCAGGGCAGGAGCACGGCGATTTTCATGGGGCGGTCTCCGGCTTCACGACGCGGCACCAGGCAAGGGTCGGGGCGAGATTGGAACGCACCTCGGCGCAGTCGCCGGTGCGCTTGAGGCCGAGCAGGTCCAGCGCGCGATCGCCGCGCGCCGCCTCGGCAGGCAGGAACAGCGTGAAGAGATCGCCGCCGCCCGCCAGATGCGCGCCGATGCGGTCGCGCATCCGGCGCAGGAACGCGGTGTCCTTGTCCGGCCCGACCAGATAGCCGTCGACCCGCAGGAAGGCGATCTTCGGCGGGAAGAACGGCACGGTGAAGCCCATCGGCTCGACCCCGGTCATCAGCGCCATCGTCGCCTCGGGCCGGGCGATCGCCGGGACGGCGACCTCGACGAAGCGTTCCGCGAAGGCGGCGCGGTTGCCCTTGTGCAGCGTCGTCAGCCCCACGACCGCCAGCAGCGCCAGGGCGATCGCGCCCCAGCGGGCCGGCGAGGGCAGGGGGGCAAGACCGATCGCCGCGACGATCAGCAGCGGGGCGATCATCTCCAGCGGCGTGATGTAGCGATAGATGGCGAAGACCGCGAGCCACGAAAGGTAGGCCGCCGCCGCGAAGGCGAAGAGGATGCGCGAAGCCCGGCGCGGCGCGGGCGGTGCGCTGGAGGCAAGGCCCGACGCGGCGACCAGCGCCCCCAGCGGCACGGCGACATAGGCGAAGGCGATGCGCCAGTCGTTGACCGCCCAGTCCGACGACACCCGCCAGTCGGCGGCGAAGCGGAACGGGAAGGCGAACGCGTCCCATGCGCTTTTCGGCAGGAAGCGCGTGTCGCGATAGGACGAATCGAGGATCAGCGTCGAGCCGATCAGGTCGTTGAAATAGGGAAAGAGCGGATTGCCGGTCTCGCGCCACAGCACGAAGAACCACCAGCCCGACGCCGCCATCAGTCCGGCGAAGGCGGCGAGGCCGGTGACGAAGACCAGCCCGGCGCGGCGGGCATGCGCGCCGGGCGCGGCGGCGACGGCGGCGAGGATGGCGAGGCCGAACGGCGCGGTCGGCAGTTTGAGGCCGACGGCGACGCCCACCAGCGCCCCCGCCCAGATCGCGGTGCGCCGCGCCTTCGGCCAGGGTCCGGCGTCCAGCAGCACGCGGTCGCGCACGATCAGCCACAGCGCCGCCAGCACCGGCACGCTGACGACGTTGTCATAATAGGTGGTGCCGGTCAGGATCACAGCATAGCCGCCGCTGACCCCGGCGAGCGCCAGCAGCGCCGCCAGCGGCCGTCTGAGGATCAGCGCGGGCGACAGCGCATCGCGGGCGAGCAGATAGAGAAAGCTGAAGTTCAGCCCCTGCACGAGGCCGAGGAACGCCGCCGCCACCGTCGCCGGGGCGAGATTGCCGACCAGCCACAGCGGCAGGTCGATCAGCGGATTGTAATAGGTCGCGTGATGGGCGACGGCGGCGTCGAAGGCGATCCGTCCGTGCAGCAGGGCGTAGGGGTTGTACCAGTGGTAATTGCGCAGGTCCCACGAGGTCGACTGGCCGAGCCACAGCGCCAGCAGCGCGATGGCGAGGGGACCGGCGGCGAAAACCGCCCAGTCCCCGGCGCGTGCCCGTGATGCGGCCTGCATGGCGCTCCCCGATTGATCCCGCGCCCTTCTAGGCGAGGGCGGGCAGCCGCGCCAGCGTCAGCGCAGGCTGGCGTAGAGCGCGAACGCCTTGCCGATGCGGGCGGGGGGTTTGGGATGGGTCAGCGCCGCCTCGACCCGCTTGGCGACCAGCGGCATCGCCTCGTCGGCGCGCTGCCAGTCGCTCATCCCGGCCTGCCAGACCAGCGAGTCGGGGGCGATCTCGCCCTTGTCCATCCGGCGCAGCACCGCCTCGTCGGTCAGCGGACCGACCGCCTGCCCGTCGATGACGACATACCAGCGCGCGTCGGCGGCGGCGGCGGCCGGCACCGGCGGCGGGGTCTCGCCGCTCGCGGCGGGCAGCGAGGGGGAAAGCGGCGGCATCGCCGCGGCGAAGGCGGCCGGCGGCACGGCGCCGCAGATCGCGGCGGCGAGCGAGGCGAAGGCGATGGCGCGGGTCATGGTCATGGCGGATCCTGCGGCAAACTGAGCGAGGCATTATCGCCGCGACTGTGGGGGAAATACGGCGCTCGCGGGACCGAATTGGGCACGCCCCGGACTCAGGGCGCGAGGCCCCGGCAGGCCGGACAGGCCGGATCGCGCCTCAGCCGCACCTTGCGCGTTTCGGCGGCAAGCCCGTCGAACAGCACCAGATGCCCGGCGAGGCTCTCGCCGAAACCGGCGATCTCCTTCACCGTCTCCAGCGCCGCCCAGGCCCCGATGGTCCCGGCCAGCGCCCCGACCACGCCCTGCTCGGTGCATGTCGCCGCGCCCTGCGGGGCCTCCGGCACGAAACAGCGATAGCAGGGCCGCTCGCGCCCGTCGGGCCGGAAGACCGCGATCTGCCCGTCGAACTCGCCGATGGCCGCCGAAACCAGCGGCTTGCCGAGCGCCACGCAGGCGTCGGAAACCGCAAAGCGCGTCTCGAAATTGTCGCAGCCGTCGAGCACCAGGTCGTAAGGGCCGATCAGCGCCGCGGCGTTGGCGGCGTTGAGGCGCACGCGGTGCGGCTCGATCCGCGCGTCGGGGTTCAGCGCGGTCAGACGCCGGGCGGCGGCGTCGAGCTTCGCCGTCCCCACCTCGCTGGTCGCATAGAGGATCTGGCGCTGGAGGTTCGACAGCGCCACCGTGTCGTCGTCGACGATGCCGATCCGTCCCACCCCGGCGGCGGCGAGATAGAGCAGGGCCGGCGCGCCGATCCCGCCCGCCCCGACCACCAGCACCGCGGCGTCCAGCAGCTTCCGCTGCCCCGCGCCGCCGATCTGGCGCAGCAGGATGTGGCGGGCATAGCGGTCGAGCTGGGCGTCGGTGAGGGCCGGCTTCATGGGCGGCTTGTATCATGCGGGCGGCATGGCGGAAGCTCGCCCCATGAGCGCCCCCCATCTCCTCATCTTCGGCTTCGGCTACAGCGCGGCTTTTCTCGCCCGGCGGCTCGCCCCCAAAGGCTGGCGGATCTCCGGCACGATGCGGCGGCTGGACGGCGCAGCGGCGATCGAGGCGGCGGGCGCGACGCCGCTGCTCGTCACCGCCGCCGGCCTCAGGGACGCGCACCGGGTGCTGGCCGGCGTCACCCACATCCTCGCCGCAGCCCCGCCCGGCGAAAGCGGCGACCCGCTGCTCGCCCTGCACGGCGACCTGCTCCAGACCCCGCCGCCGAAGCTGCGCTGGACGGGGTATCTCTCGACCACCGGGGTCTATGGCGATGCCGGCGGGGCCTGGGTGGACGAGGGCGCGCCGCTCGCCCCGGTTCACGAACGCGGACGCCGCCGCGCCGCCGCCGAACAGGCCTGGGCGGATGTGAGCGAATATACCGGCGCGCCCGCCGTGATCTTCCGCCTGCCCGGCATTTACGGCCCCGGCCGCAGCGCCTTCGACCAGCTCCGCGCCGGAACCGCCAAGCGGCTGGTGAAGCCGGGCCAGGTCTTCAGCCGCATCCATGTGGAGGATCTGGCGGCGGCTATCGAAGCGGCGCTGGCGCTGGAGGCGGGCACGGTCCTCAACCTCGCCGACGACGAACCCGCCCCGCCGCAGGATGTGGTGACCCACGCCGCGCGGCTGCTGGGCGTCGCCCCGCCGCCGGAGGAGGATTTCGAGGCCGCCCGGCCGCGCCTCAGCGCGATGGCGCTGGAGTTCTACGGCGCGAACCGCCGCATCTCGAACGCCCGCATGAAGGCGGAGCTCGGCATCGCGCCGCGCTATCCGTCCTACCGCGAGGGCCTTGCGGCGATTCTTGCCGCCGAGGGGCATTGACGACGATCAAGGCGGCCGCCAGAGCTGCGCGGTTCGCTCATTCGCACGCAGACGTCAGGAAGGACGCCCCATGACCTATCACGCCGCCATCTGGCTGGATCACGCCGAGGCCCATGTCTATGCGATCGGCCCGGACGACTATGTGCGCACCACGGTGAAGAGCGCCGGCGAGCGCCACCAGCACCACAAGGCCGGCTCGATCGGCTCGGGCCACGCCCACCGCAACGACGCCTTCTACCACGACATCGCGGCGGCGGCGGGCACGGCGCACGAGATCTTCGTCTGCGGCCCCGGCTCGGCCAAGACCGAGTTCATGCATCACGTCGAGGCGCACGACAAAGGCGTCGCCAAGCGCGTGGTGAAGGTCGAGACCGTCGATCATCCCACCGACGGCCAGGTCGTCGCCGCGGCCCGCAAGGCCTTCAAGGCGATCGACCGGATGACCCCCCAGGTCTAGGCGGCGCGCCCCTTTCAGCCTTGCTTCACCATTCGCCATCATAGTGAATGACGAAGGCCGAAGGGGAGATTCGACCCCGGGCCGGGAGGGACGCATGACCGGTCTCTGGCGCAGGTTTGCGGAGGGCGACGAGGCCCCCGCGCGCGACGACATCCCCGCCGATCTCGCCGACGGCGAGTTCACGGTGGACGCGCCCGAGGCTCTGCCCGCCCATATCGAAGCCTTCCTCGCCCTGAAGGCGACAGCCGCGTTCTAGGCGCGTTCCAGGCGCGCCCCGCCGCGCCGCCCGCCGCGCGCCCCCGGGGCCTGCGGCTTGACTTGTCCTATGCCCGAAACGAGTGTGCGCGCCCCCGCCGATCCCCGGCGGGCGAACAGGAAGGATTCCGCCCGTGTCTGCCGCAACCCCAGCCGAGATCCGCATCACCCTGCCCGACGGCAGCGTGCGGACGACGACCGCGGGCGCGACCGGCGCGGACATCGCCGCCGCCATCGGCCCCGGCCTCGCCAAGGCGGCGCTGGCGGCGGAGATCGACGGCGTCCTGCGCGACCTCGACACCCCGATCCGCGCCGACGCGCGGCTGCGCCTCATCACCCGCAAGGACGAGGCCGAGGCGCTCGACCTCATCCGCCACGACTGCGCGCATCTGATGGCGCAGGCGGTGCAGGAGCTGTTCCCCGGCACCCAGGTCACCATCGGCCCGAACATCGAGGACGGCTTCTTCTACGATTTCTTCCGCAACGAGCCGTTCACCACCGACGATCTGCCCAGGATCGAGGCTCGGATGCACGAGCTGGTGAAGGCGAACCTCGCCACCCGCCGCACCGTCTGGCCGCGCGAGGAAGCGATCCGCCATTTCGAGCAGATCGGCGAAAGCTACAAGGCTCAGATCATCCGCGACCTGCCGGCGGGCGAGGACGTCTCGGTCTATTACCACGGCAACTGGCACGATCTCTGCCGCGGCCCGCATCTGCCCTCGACCGGCCATATCGGCGCGGCCTTCAAGCTGATGAAGATCTCGGGCGCCTATTGGCGGGGAGACGCGAAGAACGCGCAGCTTCAGCGCATCTACGGCACCGCTTGGCGCGACGAGAAGGAGCTGAAGGCCTATCTCACCCGCCTTGAGGAGGCCGAGAAGCGCGACCACCGCAAGATCGGCAAGGAGATGGACCTCTTCCATCTCCAGTCCGAGGCGCACGGCTCGGTGTTCTGGCACCCCAACGGCTTCGTCATCTATCGGGCGCTGGAGGCCTATATGCGCCGCCGCCTCGATGCGAGCGGCTATCTTGAGGTGAAGACGCCGCAGATCATGGATTCGCGCCAGTGGGAACAGTCCGGCCACTGGGGCAAGTATCGCGAAAACATGTTCGTCATCCCCGACGAGGTGCCGAGCACCGAGGACGAGGGTCCGGTCATCTCCGGCAAGGCCGACTGGATGGCCTTGAAGCCGATGAACTGCCCCGGCCACGTCCTCATCTTCCGCCAGGGGATCAAGAGCTACCGCGACCTGCCGATCCGGCTCGCCGAAATGGGCTGCTGCCACCGCAACGAGCCGCACGGCGCGCTGCACGGCCTCATGCGCGTGCGCCAGTTCACCCAGGACGACGCCCACATCTTCTGCCGCGAGGACCAGATCGTCGAAGAGGTGCAGAGCTTCTGCGACCTGCTCGACACGATCTACCGCGATCTCGGCTTCGACAAATACGCGATCAAGCTGGCGCTGCGCCCCGACAAGCGTTTCGGCAGCGACGAGATGTGGGACAAGGCCGAGGGCGAATTGCGCGCCGCGGTCGCGGCGACCGGCCGCGCCACCGCCGAATGGGGCTGGGAGGAACTGCCGGGCGAAGGCGCATTCTATGCGCCCAAGCTGGAGTTCCACCTGACCGACGCGATCGGCCGCACCTGGCAGGTCGGCACCATCCAGTCCGACCGCGTCCTGCCCGAACGGCTCGACGCCACCTATGTCGGCGAGGACGGCGCCCGCCACCGCCCGGTCATGCTGCATCGGGCGATCCTGGGCACCTATGAACGCTTCATCGGCATCCTGATCGAGCACTATGCCGGCAAGTTCCCGCTCTGGCTCGCGCCGGTGCAGGCGGTGGTGGCGACCATCGTCAGCGACGCGGACGATTACGCGCGGACGCTGGCGGGCAAGCTGAAATCGGCGGGGCTAAGGGCCGCGACCGATCTGCGGAACGAGAAGATCAACTACAAGGTGCGCGAGCACAGCCTCGCCAAGGTTCCGCTCATGCTGATCGCCGGCAAGCGCGAAGCCGAGGAGGGGCGCATCACGGTGCGCCGCCTCGGCGTCGAGAAGCAGGAAACGATGAGCGTGGACGAGGCCATCGCCATGCTCCGCGCCGAAGCCCTGCCGCCCGACCTGCGTTGAGGTATAGTGGCGTGAGTTGACGCTTCTAGCGGGCGCCGTCGTCCGCTACCGTCGGCCCGCAATTGAACAGTTGCGGGCTGATTGAGGGTGCTGTGGCAATACCCGACTATCAAACATTGATGCTGCCGCTGCTGCGCATATCTGCAGAGGGTGAGACGCGCATTCCGGACATTGAAGGACGGATTGCTGATGAATTCTCGCTTACCCAGGCCGAACGCGACGAGCTGCTACCAAGCGGCAGGCAGAAGGTTCTCCACAACCGCATTCACTGGTCGAAATTCTACTTGTCCCGAGCGGGATTGATCGACCAGCCGAGTCGCGGACGCTTTGTTGCAAGCGTTGCTGGACGGGAGTTGCTGAGCAGACACCCAGATCGGATCGACAATCAGCTATTGATGACAATTCCCGCATTTCAGGAATTCTACCTGTCGTCGCGAGCCAACCCGAGCGAGGATCGAAGGATTGAACCCGCGCCAGCTCTCGATACCCTGGAGGAGTCCACACCCGAGGAGCAAATCGAGGCTGCTAGCCAAGCTCTATCAACCGCGCTCGGCGTTGAGTTGTTGCAGCGTATTCGGGGCAACAGCCCATCGTTTTTCGAACAGGTCATCGTGAACCTGTTGGTTGGCATGGGTTATGGAGGTTCGCACCGGAACGGCCGACCCCTCATAGCGTCCGCGTATCGTCTCGATAATCTGGGTTTCCAAGAGATCTTTCTTGGTTGCATTCAGTTGCCGAAGAAGTTCCTCGGGAAGGTCTGAAACGTCTCCGATTCTCTTCCCCAACTTCATTCCGTTGATTCCTCACCCGATTCGCTTGGGCCCGAAAGAGGGAGCCGAACTACACTCCATTCCAATAACCGATTCCGTTTGTGGGAAAAATGGGAACAAATAGGCAACTATCGTTTGCGCCACAAATTTCCCCGTTGCATTTCTCAAAACATTCGATTTTCAGTTCGGCTATCTACTATGCGCCGCGCATATAAATTCTGCGTCCTGAAATTGGCTCTCCATATTTGCGCCCGGGAACCATCAAGAGCAAAGAGAAAGTGCGCTCTAATTCCCCATCCTTGCCGTTACGGCCACTTGCCGCCCCTGCCGGGGCGCGCGACGATGGCTGAACGACAAGAACCGGGAGAAGCGTCCATGAGCAGTTTCACGGCCGAGGACCGGGCCGCGATGGCGGACTCCGTCCGCCGCCTGCTGGCCGATCTCTGCACCGAGGCCGGCATCCGCCGTGCGATGGAAAGCGAGGCGGGCTACGATCCGGCGCTGTGGACGGCGCTGGTCGATCTCGGCGTCGCCGGCCTCGTCATCGACCCCGCCCATGACGGCCTCGGCGGCGGCCCGGTCGAGCTCGAAGCGATCATGGAGGAAGCCGGCGCGGCGCTCCTGCCCGCCCCGCTCTTCGCGGTGACGATGGCCGCTGCGCTCATCGCCGCCTGCGGCGACGCGGCGGCGTCGGACCGCCTCCTGCCCGGCCTCGCGCGCGGCCGCATCGCCACGGTCGCGCTGACCGGCGAGTCCGGTACCTGGACGCCGGACGGCGTCGCGCTCGCCGCCCACGCCCATGGCGAGCGCTGGTTCCTCGACGGCACGGCCTCCTTCGTGCTGCACGGGGCCGCCGCCGATCTCGTCCTCGCCGTCGCCCGCATCGAGGGCGGCTTTGCGATCTTCGAGGTCGCGCCGGACGCCCCCGGCCTCGCGATCGAGCGCCTGCAGAGCTTCGACCGCACGCTGCGTCTGACGAAGATGGATTTCCGCCACGTTCCCGCGGCGCGGCTCGGCCAGGCGGGCTGGGAGGCGGTCGAGGCGATGCTGCGCCTCGCCCTCGTCGCCCTCGCCGGCGAACAGGCGGGCGGCGCGCGCCGCGTGCTGGAGATGACCGTTCAATACGCCAAGACGCGCATCCAGTTCGGCCGCGCCATCGGCTCGTTCCAGGCGATCAAGCACATGGCCGCCGATCTGCTGCTGGAAAGCGAAAGCGCGACCAGCGCCGCACGGGCCGCCGCCGAGGCGCTGGCTTCGGGCGCGCCGGACGCCGCCGAGGCGGTGCACCTCGCCGCCTTCGCCTGCGCCGACGCCTATGCGAAGACCGCGGCCGACGCGATCCAGATGCATGGCGGCATCGCCTTCACCTGGGCGCATCCCGCCCATCTCTATCTGCGCCGGGCGCGCGCCGACCAGCATCTGCTGGGCGGCCCCGCCTATCACCGCGAACGCTTCCTCCAGGCGATGGGGGCCTGAGCCATGACCGCAATCGCTCTCAAACCGATGTCCGACGACGAGCTGCGCGCCGAGGTCCGCGCCTTCCTGAAGGAACAATGGAAGGGCCTGCCGCCGCGCAGCGACCAGTGGACGGTCGGCCCCGAACAGCGCGCCTGGCAGGCGAAAGTGGTCGATGCCCGCTGGGCGGTGAACCGCTGGCCGGTCGAATGGTACGGGCGCGGCCTCGCCGACCGCCAGGCGAAGATCGTCGAGGCCGAATTCGCCGCCGTGCGCGCGCCGGGGTCGGGCCAGGACCGCACCCATCTCTACGCCATCACCGCCTTCAACTTCGGCACCGAAACGATGAAGGCGGCGCTGCTGCAAGGCATGCTGACCGGCGACATCAACATGTGCCTGCTCTACAGCGAGCCGGGCGCGGGCTCCGATCTGGCGGGCGTGCGCACCCGGGCGGAGGCGGACGGCGGCGATTTCGTCGTCACCGGCCAGAAGGTCTGGACCTCCGGCGCGATGACCGCCGATTACGGCATGCTCATCGCCCGCACCGACTGGGACGTGCCCAAGCATAACGGCATCTCGTTCTTCTTCCTGCCGATGAAGCAGCCCGGCGTCGAGGTCCGCCCGCTGCGCCAGGTGACCGACGAGGCCCATTTCAACGAGGTCTTCATCGACGGCGCGCGGGTCGCGGGCGACTTCATGCTCGGCGGCCTCAACAATGGCTGGCGCGTGCTGCAGACGGCGCTCGCCTATGAGCGTTCGGTGATGGGCGACGCGGCGCGCGGTCCCCGGCGCGGCGGCGACCGCGCCACCATGGTCGATCTGGCGCGCGAGGCCGGCCGCCTCGGCGATCCGGTCGTGCGCCAGCACCTCGCCCAGGTCGTCGCCTGGCGCCGCCTCAACGCGCTCAACAACGCGCGCGCCAAGGCGGACCTGAAACTCGGCACCTCGTCCTCGGTGATGTCGCTCGGCAAGCTGGCGATGTCGCGCATCCTGCACGAGGAAGCGCGCCTGCGCACCACGCTGCTCGGCGCGCAGTCGTTGCTGGACGGCGATGCGCACGCACGCGCCGACGACGCCAACTTCCTCAGCCTCAACGCCTATTTCACCTCGATCGGCGGCGGCACCGACCAGATCCAGCGCAACATCATCGGCGAGCGCGTGCTGGGCCTGCCCAAGGAACCCGAGATCGACCGCACCATCCCCTTCCGCGACGTGCGCGCGGGTTGAGGCGTTGGCCATGAGCGGAACCGTCACCCTTCTCACCGACGCCGCCTCGTTCGTCGGCCCGGCGCTTGCGGCGCGGCTGCGCGCCGGCGGCGGGCGGGTGATCGAGGCCGACGAGACCTATGCCGACGGCGGCGACCGGCTGCGCCACGATACGCCCGAGGCGCTCGTCGAAGCGGCGATCGCCCTCGCCGGGCGGATCGACGCGCTGGTGGTCTCGGCCGCCTATCCCGCGCCCCGCACGCCGGTCGAAACGCTCAACGCCGAAACGACGCGGCCCTTCTTCGAGAAGCTGGCGATCGAGCCGCTGGCCCTCGCCGCCGCCGCCGTGCCGCACATGAAGCGGGCGGGCGGCGGGCGCATCGTCTTCATGACTTCGGCCGGCCCGCTCGGCGGGATTCCGGCCTTCGGCGCCTATGCGGCGGCGCGTTCGGCGATCACCGGGGCGGTCAGGAGCCTGGCGCTGGAACTCGCCCCGGCCGGCATTCCGGTGAACGCGGTCGCCGTCAATTTCATCCAGACCGAGATGTACTACCCCAAGGCCTGGCTGGAGGACGCGAAGAAGGCGGCGAAGCTCCTCGCCCGGGTGCCGCTCGGCCGCCTCGGCGATCCGGCCGAGGTCGCCGAGCTTGTCGCGCTCCTCGCCGAAGGCCGCGCCGGCTTCATGACCGGGCAGGTCCTCAACATGTCGGGCGGCTCGTCCTGAGCGGAAACGCTTCACAGGGGCGGCCATTCGGATTACATCTTGCCCCGCGTGGACGTCCGCATGGGGCGGCCGCGCGTCAGGCAGCACGGGAGCGGCGCTTCACGCATGGATCGATACGGATCGGCGACAGGCGACATCTTCCGTGCCACGGCACGCGCCGCCTGACCGAAAACCAATGAATCCATGCGTTAAGGAGAACTGCCCTGCCGCCCCGTAGACCCAGCTTTGCCGGCCCTCCGCCGAAGAACGACGACGGCCCTCGCATCAACGGCGACATCACCGCGTTCGAAGTCCTCGTCATCGACGAGGCCGGCGAAAAGCGCGGCGTGCTCAGCCGCCGCGACGCGCTGCGCATGGCCGAGGAGGAAGGCGTCGATCTGGTGGAAGTGTCCCCGATGGGCAAGCCGCCGGTCTGCCGCCTCATGGACTACGGCAAGTTCAAGTACGAGCAGCAGAAAAAGGCCAACGAAGCCCGCAAGAAGCAGAAGATCATCGAGATCAAGGAGATCAAGATGAGGCCGGGCATCGACGATCACGACTACGACGTGAAGATGCGCTCGGCCGTGAAGTTCTTCGGCGAAGGCGACAAGGTGAAGTTCACGCTGCGCTTCCGCGGCCGCGAGATGGTGCACCAGCATCTCGGCATGGAAGTGCTCGACCGCATCAAGAAGCAGGTCGCCGAGATCGCCAAGGTCGAGCAGGAACCGCGCCTCGAAGGCCGCCAGATGCAGATGGTGATGGCCCCGCGCTGAAGCGCGACGGCGGCGAACGACAAAGGCCGGGCGATGCCCGGCCTTTTTTCGTTTCGCGCGGCGGTGCGCGCAACCGCTCCGGAGCATCCTGCGAACGGCCGGGCCTGGACGATTCCGTCCTCATGGCCGGGCCTGACCCGGCCATCCAGCCTCACGCCCGCCGCCGCTCCGCAGGCCGCCGCAAGGGCCGCCATGCGGGAAGAAACCGCGCCGCGGCGCGCGCGTCTATTCCAGGAAAGCGGCGGCCTCGACGCCCCCGGCCGCGGCGAAGGCCGATTGCGCCGCGTTCATCGCGGCGGTCGCGTTGGCGACCATCTCGCGCGCCTCGGCGATCGCCTCGGCCTTGTCCTCGCCGGTCAGCGGCTGGCAGCCCGCCTGGGCCGACGGCTCGCCGCAGCGCAGAGCATCTCCGTCCACCGCGAAGATGCCTTCGAAATGTCCGGCCTCCAGCTCGGCCAGATAGGCCTCGGCGTCCGCGAGGTCGGCCCGCGCGCCGCTCAGCGCCGAGGCCGTGTCGCTGTCGCCCTCGGGGCTCAGCATGTCCGCCGTGGCGGCGCGCGCGGACCCCACCGTCAGCGCCAGCACGGCGGCGGCGAGAAGCGGGCGGAAGGCGGCGCGGGGGAACATGGCGGGGGGTCCGTTTGCGAGAATGTGCGGACGGATAAACGCCTCTCCCGGCAAACGGGATGCATCCACCGTCACACTCCGCCGCGAGATTTTGGGTGAGCGCGGCGCTCAGGGCGCCGCGTTCATCGCCTCGGCCGCCGCTTCCAGCCCGGCCTGCGCGGCTTCCATCGCCTCGCCGGCCGCCGCCATCGAGGCGGCGAGCGTCTCTTTCAGCCGCGCCTTGTCGGCCTCGGTCAGCGGAGCGCAGCCGGGGTGCTTGGCGGTGTCGCCGCACGACATCTTGCCGTCGCGCACGATCACCACGTCCGAGAAATCGCCGTCGGCGACCGCCGCCAGACGCTCCGCCTCGGCCACCAGGTCCAGCCGCGCGCCGGAAATCTCGTCCAGCGCGGCTTCGATTTCGCTGTCGATCGTCACGGTCACGGCGCGCGCGTGCAGCATCGCCTCGCGCACCGCTTCGCGGGCCTCGGCCGCCGCTTCGCGCGCCATCTCGCGGGCTTCGCGCGCCGCGTCCCTCGCCTCGTCGCGGGCTTCCTCGGCCGCCGCGCGGGCGGCTTCGCGCGCCGCGCTCGCCATCTCGTGCATGTCGGCGGCGCTGACGCGATAGGACGCGCCGCTCACCACCGCGTCGTCCTCGCCCAGATACTCGACGCCGAAGGCGGTGATGTGCACCGGCCCCTTCACCTCTTCGGCGATGGCGATCCCGGCCGCCAGCGCGAACGCAGCGGCGCCGCAAAGAAGCGTCGTCTTGATGGCGGACATGGCACTCCCCGGTCTGATGCGGCGCGCATCTGGCCACGGCGCGGCCTCTGCGCCTGCAACGCTGGTCACAAAGCCGTCCGGTATTGTCAGGGTCCGCTGCGGGCGGCGGGCCGCGCGCCCGGCGGCGGCGCGGCGAAATCCAGCGCCTTCAGCACGCCTTCCAGGCGGCGCACCTTCTGCAGCGGCGCGTCGTAGAAGCGCCACGGCACCAGGATGTCCGGCTCGACGCCCGCCACTTCGTTCTCGCCGTCGGCGCGGACCCACACGCAGTCGGGCATATAGAGTTCGGCCCCGGTGCCGCTCAGCGTCACGGTCTGCTCGCCCGACGACATCCAGCCGCAGCCCGCGCCGAAGGTCGGCTCGCCGATCAGCGTCGCCGCGCCGTTGTCTTTCAGGATGCTGGCGAAATGTTCGGCCGCGCTCGCCGAGCCCTCGTCCATCAGGACATAGAGCGGCCCCTGCCACAGCCCCTCCTGATAGAGATAGAGCGCCGAGAAGAAGAGCGCCGGGGCCGCCGCCAGGCTGGCGAAGGCGCCGGGCGGCGCGTAGTCGAGCGTGCCGGTCGCATAGAACATCGCCGGCCCCAGCAGCGAACAATGCGTCGCCTGCCCGACCCACAGGCCCGAGCGGTCGCAGCCTTTCGCCGCCTCGTCCATCGCGGTCTGCGTCGCGGCGCGCGCCGCCTCCAGCGTCGCGCGGTCTTCCGTGCTCAGCGACGGGTTGGCGAGATCGCCGTCGATGAGGCCGAGATTGTCGGCGAAGGTTTGCCGCCAGCCTTCGGTGCGGGTGAAGGCGAGGCGCGGGGCTTTCAGCTTCACCGGCGTCAGCATCCGCGCCACCGGATCGAGCCACAACGAGCCGCCGCCGTTCTGGGTGATGTCGACGGCGAGCGCCGCGACCCCTTCGGCCTTCAGCCGCTCGATCTGGCGGGCGACCGCCATGGTCAGCAATTCGGCCGCCTTCTGGCCGATCGCCGCGCCGCATTCCTCGTTGCACTCGCCGTCCTCGGGCAGGCCGACTTCGGCGACTGCCTGCGGACAGAACTGATAATAGCCCCACTCGTAGAAGCTGGGGATGCGCAGCACGCCCAGCTTGCCGGCCGGCAGGTCGAGCACATGGATCGGAAAGACGGCGCTGTCCGGCGTCTCGATCGCCCGCCCGCCGATGCGCTCGAACGGAAGGCCCGCGGGCCGCGTCTCCTCCTCGTAGCCGAGCCCCCGGCAGATCGAGGCCGTGCCCCAGGGCAGCGTCTCCTCGCTGACCTCGTCGGGGAAAACCAGCGACATATGGCCGTCGCCGAAGCGGCCGACGAAGTCGCGCAGCACCTGACGGGCGATCGCCTCGCTGCCCGCCTCGCGTAGCGCCTCTGCGGTCTCGTGCGCCAGCGCCGGCAGGTCGAGCCCGCGCTCGGCGATGCTCCAGTCGAGATTGGGCGCGCGCTCGGCGATGACCGTCTTGATCTCCTCCAGATCGGCGAGCCAGCGCCCCGACTCGTAGGTCGCGGCGGCGGCCGGCGCGGCGGCGGCGAGGACGAGGGCGAAGAGGGCGGCGCGACGGGTCATGGAGGCGGTTTTAGCGTCCGGCGGCCGCCGCGGCACTTCAAATCGCGCTCAGGGCTTGGGAATCGCGCCGTCGATGGCGTCCTTCGCTGTGCCCGAAAGGTCCTGCGCGGGGCCGAGCGGATTGGTCTCCTTGGAGCGTTCCTCGACCCGCTGCGTCCCCGACCACAGCTTATAGACCACCAGGTCGTCGACCAGCAGCAGCAGCATCGAGGCCGCCCAGCCGGTCTCCTCGGTCTCGCGCTGGAAGCCGAGCACGTCGAGCGAGATATGGCCGGTGCGCTGCGTCGCGCTCGCCTCGGGCGCGAGGACATAGCCGACGCAGGCGGTCTTCGCGCCGATGCAGCCCTGCACCGCCGGATCGAGGTCTTTCAGCGTCACCGTGTCGGTCGGCATGAAGACGCGCATCACCTCGACATAGTTGATGACGCGCAGATTGGGCGTGGTGCGCGGATCGATGCCCAGTTCGCGCAGCTTGCGCGAATCGGTGACCCCCGGCTCGATCACCCGATAGGCGATCTCGGCGATCTCGTAGCTCTCGAACGGCCCGGCCGTCTCGCGCGAGGTGCTGGGCAGCACGTCGCTGGCGCAACCGGCGAGCAGGGTCGTGGCGAAGGCGAGGGCGATGACGGTCCGCATGACGCCTTCTAACAGCGCGGCGATGGCGGAATGAAGGCGGAAAGCGCCTATCCGCCGTTCGCCGGATGGGCCTGGAGCTGGAGGTAGTTGTCGAGGCCGATCGAGGCGAGGATGGAGAGCTGGGTCTCCAGGAAGTCGATATGCTCCTCGGTGTCGTCGAGGATCTCCTTGACGATCTCGCGGCTGATGAAGTCGCGGGCGTGCTCGCACATCTGGATCGCCTCGATCAGCGTCGCGCGCCCGCGCAGCTCGAGGTTCAGGTCGGCCGACAGCCCCTCGGGCACGCTCTCGGCGATCGCCAGCTTGCCCAGATCCTGCAGATTGGGCAGGCCCTCCAGGAACAGCACGCGCTTGATCAGCTTGTCGGCGTGCTTCATCTCGCCGATCGATTCCTCGTAGATCTTCCTGCCCAGCTTGGCGAAGCCCCAGTTCTCGTACATCCGCGCGTGCAGGAAATACTGGTTCACCGCCGTCAGCTCGACGGTGAGGATGGCGTTCAGCTTGGCGATGATGGCGGGTTCGCCCCTCATGACGGGAAGCCTTCCGGACGGCGTGGGCTGGCGGGATTCGCTGGTGTCATTGTGCGCCAGAGCGGCGGCGGGGCGAAAGGGGCGCGGGCGATAATTCGTCGCCGCCTGCGGCCCGCCCCCTCACTCGGCGGCGAGGGCGCAGGGGGAGGGGAGCGCCTCGTCCAGCATCCGGGCGATATCGACCTTGCAGCGGCCGCATTTGGGGGTGACGCCGCAGGCCGCATAGACCGCGTCCACGCCGGGCGCGCCGCTCGCCGCGACCGTGCCGATTGCGGCTTGCATGTCGCGGAACCGGACGCCGTTGCAGTTGCAGACATACATGCCGGGAACCCCGATCCTCGTCCGGACGGTCATGCGACCGCGTCGCAATCTGATAATCCAGCCAGATTTGCGAGTCAATCTCACCCGCAACCCATTGGCGCAAACCCTTGGCCTATGCCACCCGTATTGATCCCGACCCAGCCCCGGCCCACTCTGAGGCCTGACCGAAGGGGGCGACCGCCATGGCTTCACGACAGATCGCCGCCGCGCTCGCCGCCCTGGCGCTGGCCGGGTTTCTCTCGGGCTGCGTGGTGATCCGCTCCGGGCCGGTCGAAACCGTGCGCGGCACGCGGGTCTATCCGCCGGGCGAGGCCCCGCCGGGGGCGCGCGAGGTGCCGGCCGCGGCGTCCGGCGGCCCGGTCCTCATCGACCCGCCCGCCGCGGAGGAAACGCCGGCCGCCGCGCCGCCGCCGCCCGCCGCCATCGCCTATGACGAGGCGATCGCCTGCGCCGCCGCCCGCACCGCGCTGCTGAACTCGCCGACCTATGCCCTCTCGCAGAGCGAGGCCGAGCGGCTGGAGCGCGAAAGACTGGCCTGGCGGGCGACCGCCGAAAGGCTCGGCCACAGCGCCGCGACGGTCGAGGCCGACATCGCCCGCCTCGCCGCCGGAGTCAGCGACGCGGCGGCCGAAAAGCGCGCCGCCGCCTGCCCGAAGCTGCCGTAGCGGCCGCCGCCGCCGGTTGTGGCCTGCGGCGGCGCGGGCTAGAGAACCCGCGCTCGCCGCGCGCCTCGCGCGGCCGAAAGGCCCGAAGATCATGTCCCGCCTCGTTCCCCGTCTCGTCAAAGGCTTCAAGGATGCGCCGGCCGCGTCCCTGCATGCCCGCCGGCGCATGGTGGAAACGGTGCGCCAGGTTTACGAGAGCTTCGGCTTCGAGGCGCTGGAGACCCCGGCGGTCGAATATGTCGAGACGCTGGGCAAGTTCCTGCCCGAAAGCGACCAGCCCGACGCCGGCATCTTCGCCTTCAAGGACGCCGACGAGCAGTGGATCGCGCTGCGCTACGATCTGACCGCGCCGCTCTCGCGCTATGTCGCGCAGAACATCCAGACCCTGCCGCTGCCCTTCCGCCGCTACCAGATCGGCTCGGTCTTCCGGAACGAGAAGCCGGGTCCGGGGCGCTTCCGCGAGTTCACCCAGTTCGACGTCGATACGGTCGGCTCGTCCTCGATGGTGGCGGACGCCGAAAACTGCGCGGTGCTGGCGCGGGCCTTGAGCGCGCTCGGGCTGGAAGGCCAGGTCCGCATCGCGGTCAACAACCGCAAGATTCTCGACGGCGTGCTGGAACGCGCCGGCCTCGGCCAGCCCTCGGCCGACCCGCAGGCGATGACCGCGCTGCGGGCCATCGACAAGTTCGACAAGTTCGGGGCCGAAGGCGTCCGCCTGCTGCTGACCCGTGGCCGCAAGGACGAAAGCGGCGACTTCACCAAGGGCGCGGGGCTTTCGGACGCGCAGGCCGATACGATCCTCGCCTTCATGGCCTCGGGCCAGCCGGGCCGCCGCGCCACCTGCGCGGCCCTCGCCGACGCGGTGAAGGGCTCGGCGCGCGGCGAGGAAGGGGTGCGCGAGCTGGAGGAAATCGCCGCCCTGCTCGACGCGATGAATCTCGACGACGCCGCCGTCGCCTTCGATCCCGGCATCGTGCGCGGCCTCGCCTATTACACCGGCCCGGTGCTGGAGGCGCAGGTCACCTTCGAGATCGCCGACGAGGACGGCCGTCCGCGCCAGTTCGGTTCGGTCGCCGGCGGCGGCCGCTATGACGGCCTCGTCGGGCGCTTCCTCGACAAGGAACTGCCCGCCACCGGCGTCTCCATCGGCGTCGACCGGCTGATCGCCGCGCTCGACGCGGCGGGCCGCATCGGCAATGGCGGCGCGACCGGCCCGGTCCTCATCGTCGCCTTCGACCGCACCCGCATGGCCGACTATGTGCGCATCGCCGAGGAATTGCGGGCCGCCGCCATCCCCGCCGAAATCTTCCTCGGCGAAGGCGGCATGAAGCCGCAATTGCGCTATGCCGATCGCAAGGGCGCGCCGGTCGCGGTGATCGCGGGCGGCGACGAATTCGCCGCCGGCACGGTCTCGGTGAAGAACCTCGTTCTGGGGGCCGAAATCGCCGCCGCGACCGCCTCGGGCAGCCACGAGGAATGGCGCGCCGCCGCCAAGGCGCGCGCCCAGGTGACGGTGCCGCGCGCCGATCTCGCCGCCACGGTGCGGGCGATGCTGGCCGAGAACGCGCAATGATCGACTCCGGCGCGGCGGCGCGGCTGGATGCGGCGCGCACCGCCGCGTCCGGCGTCTTCGCGTCCGCGGGCTATGCGCCGGTCGAACCGCCGATCTTCGCCGCCGCCGAGGTCTTTCTGGAACGCCTCGGCGAACGCTTCCGCCGCCAGACCTGTTTCTTCGAGGACGGCACCGGCCACGAGCTCTGCCTGAGGCCGGAAATCACCATTCCGGTCTGCCGCATGGCGCTCGACGGCGGCTATGCCGGGGCCGCGCCGCTGCGCCTGCGCTATGAAGGCCCGGTCTTCCGTCTCGCCGACGAAGGCCTCGGCGCGCTGATCCAGAGCGCACAGGCAGGGGCCGAGCTTCTGGGCGCGCCCGAACGCCCGGTCGCCGACGCCGAGGCGATCCATCTCGCTTGGCGGGCGCTCGCCGCCTGCGGCATCGCGGGGGCGAGCGTCGCGCTCGGCGACGCGGCGGCCTTCCTCGATCTGATCGCCGGGCTCGATCTCACCGACCGCCAGCGGGCGCGCCTCAAGTCGCTGTTCGACATTCACGGCTCGGCCCTTGCCGATCACCTGCCGCCGGAAGCGGACGGTGAAACCGTGCGCGCCCTCGATCTCGATCTGGCGCGGGTCGAAGTCGCCGCCGATCTGGACGCGGCGGGCCTCACCCTCACCGGCGGACGCACGGTCGACGACATCGCCCGCCGCCTCGCCGACCGCGCCGCGCGCGCCCAGGCGCGCAGCATTCCGGCCGAAGCGCGTCAGGCGCTCGCTGAGTTCTTCGCGCTCCAGGCGCCGATGGAAGAAGCCGCCGCGACCCTCGACGCCTTCTTCGCGCGCCACGCCATCGCCTCCACCACCCCGGCGCGCTTCGCGGCGCTGACGCTGGAGCTTGAAGCGCGCGGCGTGCCGCTTGCCGCCATCGCCTTCGACACCGGCATCCACGCCCCGCTCGACTACTATACCGGCCTCGAATTCCGCATCGAAGCGGGCGGCGTGACGCTGGCCGGCGGCGGCCGTTACGACGCGCTGCTCGGCGAACTCGCCGGACGGCCCGGCCTTCACATTCCGGCGGTCGGCTGCGCCGTCTTCCTCGATGCGGTCGCGGAGGCGCGGCGATGAGCGAGGCGCTGTTCGCCATCCCCAGCAAGGGGCGGCTGAAGGAGGAGTGCCTGGCGCTCCTCGCCCGCGCCGGCCTCGCGGTGACGCCGCCCGCCGAGCGCGCCTACGAGACCGCCATCGAGGGCCTTCCCGGCGTCCGGGTCGTGCTCGTCTCGGCGGGCGAGATCGCCGAACGCATGGGGCGCGGCGAGTTCCATGCCGGCATCACCGGCGAGGACGTGCTGCGCGAGGCGCTGGGGGCGCTCGGCGGCGCGGAACGCCACGACGACGTGCAGACCGTCGGCACGGACGGTCCGGTGCGCGCCTGCCGCCTCGGCTTCGGCCCGGCCCGCCTCGTTGTCGCCGCGCCCGAGGCCTGGCTCGACTGCGAGACGATGGAGGACGTGCGCGAGATCGCGGGCGAAATCCGCCTGCGCCAGAAGCGCCCGATGCGGGTGGCGACCAAATATGTCCGCCTGACGCGCAGCTTCTTCGCCCGCCATCTCGTCGCCGATTACCGCATCCAGCTTTCGACCGGCGCGACCGAGGCCGCCCCCGCCAGCGGCCTCGCCGATCTCATCGTCGACATCACCACTTCGGGCGCGACGCTGCGCGACAACCGGCTGAGGATTCTCGCCGACGGCGAGATCTTCGCCTCCGAAGCCTGCCTCTTCCTCGCCCCCCGCGACAGCGGCCTCGCGCCGTCGCCCGGCATCGCCCGGCTGGCGCGGGCGCTCTCGGCCGCCTGCGGACGCGCCGCCAACGCCGATGCGGCGCTGGCCGCGGCCGGGCTTTCGGCCGCCGCCGATTGACAGCCGCGCCGCAAGGCCTCACCTCATCCCCATGACCGCCGCCACCACCCCCCTGAACGCGATCATCGTCCCGGTGACCGCCTATCAGCAGAACTGCACGCTCCTGTGGTGCACGAAGACCATGCGCGGGGCCTTCGTCGATCCGGGCGGCGACATCGACCGCCTGATCGAGGCCGCCGCCTCCAGGGGCGTGACGGTCGAGAAGATCCTCATCACCCACGGCCACGGCGATCATTGCGGCATGGCGGGCGTGCTCGCCGAACGGCTGGGCGTGCCCATCGAAGGCCCGCACAAGGGCGACGCCTTCTGGATCGAGGGCCTGAAGGACGCCGGCCCCCGCATGGGCCTGCCCGAGGCGCGGCCCTTTACCCCCGACCGCTGGCTGGAGCACGGCGACACCGTCAGCGTCGGCGAGCTGACGCTGAACGTCGTCCACTGCCCCGGCCACACGCCCGGCCATGTCGTCTTCCACAGCCCGGACGTGCATCTGGCGCTGGTCGGCGACGTGCTCTTTCAGGGCTCGATCGGCCGCACCGATTTTCCCGGCGGCAATCACGACCAGCTCGTGCGCTCGATCGTCGAGCGGCTCTGGCCGCTGGGCGGCGAAACCGCCTTCGTCCCCGGCCACGGCAACATGTCCACCTTCGGCCGCGAGCGCCAGATGAACCCTTACGTCTGCGACCTCGCGCTCGGCACGTCCGGCCCCGGCCCCGTCACCTCCGGCCCCGGCTGAGCGCGCGCAGCACTTGAGCCGGGCGGCGATCCCGCCGAAGCTCGCTTCTCCATTCAG
>JAXMDZ010000010.1:0-97230 GCA_046348585.1 Alphaproteobacteria bacterium | reverse complement strand
CTGCCGACTTGATCCACTGCGAGACCGGCGCGGCGAAGCCCGCGATGTCACTGGCCAGCGGCGCGTCGAGCGTGCGGTGGCTGACCGCGTGGTCGCCGACAATGTTGACGACCGGCGAGCGCGCGCGCCGCGCATTGTGCAGATTGGCGAGGCCGTTCACGAGGCCCGGCCCCAGATGCAGCAGCGTGCAGGCCGGCTTGCGGGCGATCCGCGCATAACCGTCGGCCGCCCCGGTCGCCACGCCTTCGAACAGGCAGAGCGACGCTTTCAGCTTGTCGGCCCGGCCGATCGCCGCGACGGCGTGCATCTCGGACGTGCCGGGATTGGTGAAGCAGCGGTCGACCCCGGATGCCTCCAGCGTCTGCACGAGGGACTCCGCCCCGGTCATGACAGTCTTGTCCATGGGCGCCGCCTCCTCAGCCTATCCAATGCCCGAAGAACAAATTGGCCAGTACGGCGATGCCGAACAGGCCGATCAGAACCCCGGTGACCTTGTTGATGATGACGATAGCCTGATCGCCGATCTGCTTGTGAGCGAAATAGGTGATTGAGACGATGACCAGCCACCAGAAGGTCGATCCTGCAACCACCGCGAGCACGAAGACCCCGGCCCCGAAGTAACTCGGCGCACCCGCCGGCACCAGGCTGGCGACCGAGGCGGTGGCGGCTGCGAAGAAGAACAGCGTCGCGGGGTTGATGATCGTCAGGCCGAAGGTCGAGAAGGCGGCGCTGAGGAAACCGGTCGTGTGCTCCTCCACCATCTCGCCCTTGGCCTCGATCCGGCGGATCGGCGGCTTGGTGGCGAGCGCGTAGACCGCATAGCCGATCAGGATGAGGCCGCCGGTCAGTTCCAGCGCCGTCTGATTGCCCGTCATGAAGCTCGACAGGCTCGTGAAGCCGAAGGCGACGAGCGCTGCGAAGAAGCCGTCGCCGAGCGCCGCGCCGAGCCCCGACAGAAATCCGTTCACCGGGCCAAAATGGAGCGTCCGGCGGATGCAGATGATGTTGACCGCGCCGATCGGGGCGGCCGCGATGAAGCCGAAGCCGAAGCCGGTGGCGACCAGCCAGAACCAGTCGAGGATGATCTTGGTGTCGGGCATCAGGCGACCACGACCTCCGCCCCGGGCGGATCGGCATAGAGTCGCTTCACCAGATCGGCGCGCCGCTCCAGCGACAGCGACTGGTTGACATAGCCCTTGTCGGTGGTTTCGCCGGCGTCGAGGCTGGGCGGCTCGGTCATCAGCAAAGCGCGGCGGATCTGCGTGCTGGAGCCGGGATGATCGGCGTTGTGGCGCGCCAGTCCCTCGCCGATGCGGGCGAGGATGCGCTGGTCCGCGACGATCTCCGCGACGCTCAGGTCCTCGCCCACGAAGGCACGGCAGGCGGCGACGTTCGGCCAGGCGAGAATCGCGGCATAGGACCGGTCGATCCCGGCGACCAGCGCATCCTGGATCAGCCCGTCGGCCGCTTCGATCGCCTGAATGCGCAGCCGCCCGGCGTTCACGAATGTGCCGGTGTCGAGTTTGAAATCCTCCACCACACGGCCGTCGAAGACGAGGCCCTTGGACGGATCGTCCGGATCGACGAATTTCGCGGCGTCTCCCAGCTGATAGAAGCCTTCCTCGTCGAACGCCTTGGCGGTGAGGTCGGGCCGCCCGAAATAGCCGGGCGTCACGCAGTCGCCCTTCACCCGAACGTCCAGCTTGGCGCCCACGGGGACCAGCTTCAGCACGATGCCGGGCAGCGGCAGGCCGATCAGGCCCATGCGCTCGGTCGCCCAGTGGACGTTGCAGATGGTCGGCGCGGTCTCGGTCGCGCCATAGCCCGACGAGAACGGCAGACGGTGGCCGACCGCCCGCGCCGCGACCGCCTGGATGCGGTCGCCCAGATCCTGGCTCAGCGCCGCGCCGCCATAGGCGAGCTGCTTCAGGTCGCGGAAGAAGGTCGCCGCCAGAACCGGATCGCGCTCCAGCTCCGGCGTCAGCATCGCCCAGGCGGCCGGCACGTTGGAATAGGTGGTCGGCGACACCTCGCGCAGATTGCGCAGCGTCTCGGCGAAGCCCTGCAGGGTCGGCGCGCCGCCGTCGAGATAGATCGTCCCGCCCCAGCTCGTCGTGCCGTTCAGCACCGAATTGCCGCCGAAGGAGTGGTTCCAGGGCAGCCAGGTCAGCGTCACCGCCGGCGGCTCGTTCGCCGGATCGGCCAGCATCGAGCGCAGCATCGCGGCGTTCGTGCACATCATGCGATGGGTGTTGATCGCCGCCTTCGGCATCCCCGTCGAGCCGGAGGTGAAGAGGAACTTCGCCACATCGTCGAAGGCGAGCCGGTCGTAGGCCTCGCGCGCCGCCGCGCCGGAGGGCGTCGCGATGAGCTCCGCAATTGCCGTCGATCCGGCGCTGTGCGGGCGCCTGGAGTGAAAGAGCTTGATGCCGGTCAGGTCCAGCGCCGCCAGCGCCTTCTCGTAAACCGGCATGTCGTCGGCATAGATCGCCCGCGGCTTCACCAGATCGACGACATAGCGCAGCTTGGCGAAATCGCTGGATTGGGTCGAATAGCTGCGGCTGACCGGCGCGACCGGACAGCCCGCCAGGATCGCGCCATAGGTCATCAGCGCATGGTCGATGCTGTTGCCGCTGAGGATCATCAGCGGCGCGTGGCCGCCCGAGGCGTGGCCGAGGCCTCGCGCCAGCAGACCTTCCGCGATGCGCGAGATCAGCTCCAGCGCCTCGCCATAGGTGACCGTCCGCCAGCCCGGTCCCGGCCCGGTGCGCTCGGCCAGCCAGATTCGGTCCGGCGCCTCGGCCGCCCAGCGGCGGAACGGGGCGATCAGGTTTTCCGGCGGCGTCACCAGCGGATAGGGGTTGCGCAGCAGGATCGACCCGTCCGGGCGGCGCTCCACCTCGACGCGGGGGGGATGGTTGCCCCCGCGGCGGAACGGCGCCAGGGCGTTCACGCCGCGACGTCCACGACGATGCGTCCGCGCACCTTGCCTTGCAGGATGTCCGGCCCCATCCGGGCGGCCTCGGTCAGCGATACGGTGGAGGTCATGGCGTCCAACTTAGCGGGATCGAGGTCGCGCGCCAGCCGTTCCCATGCGGTCAGACGCCGCGCCTTGGGGGCCATGACGCTGTCGATCCCGGCCAGCGTCACGCCGCGCAGGATGAACGGCGCGACCGAGGTCGGCAGGTCCATGCCGGCCGCAAGACCGCAGGCGGCGACGCAGCCGCCGTATTTCGTCATCGACAGCACATTCGCCAGCGTCGTCGATCCGACGCTGTCCACCGCCCCCGCCCAGCGTTCCTTGGCGAGCGGCTTGGGCGCGCCCGAAAGCTCGGCGCGGGCGATGATCTCAGACGCGCCGAGGCCCTTCAGGTAGTCCGCCTCCTCCGGCCGCCCGGTCGAGGCGATCACCGTGAAGCCGAGCTTCGCGAGCAGCGCGATCGCCACCGAGCCGACGCCGCCCGCCGCCCCGGTCACCAGGACCGGGCCGCTCGCGGGCGTCAGGCCGTGCTGTTCCAGCGCCAGCACCGACAGCATCGCGGTATAGCCGGCGGTGCCGATCGCCATCGCCTGCGCCGGGCTGAAGGCGGCCGGCAGCGGCACCAGCCACTCGCCCTTGACCCGCGCCCGCGCCGCATAGCCGCCCAGATGCGTCTCGCCGACGCCCCAGCCGTTCAGCACCACTTTGTCGCCCGGCTTCCAGGCAGGGTTGGCCGAGGTCTCGACCGTCCCGGCGAAGTCGATGCCGGGGATCATCGGCCAGCGCCGGACCACCGGTGCCGCGCCGGTCAGCGCCAGGCCGTCCTTGTAGTTGATGGTGGAATGGCTGACCGCGACGGTGACATCCCCGTCCATCAGATCGGCGTCGGTCAGGTCGGCGAACCGGGCCGCCGTCTTCCCGTCCTCGCCCTTCTCCAAAAGCAGCGCGCGGAATGTCCCAGCCATGCGTTTCGCCCCCAAGATGTGTTCTGCGCGCCGGAAACCATAGGAATTTGACGCTGGGGTCAAGGCGGAGCGCATGCCCCGCGCCGCACCGCCGCCGGATGGCATGGGCAACGCCGCGGCGGTTGAGGCAATATGGCGGCCTCGCCGGCGCAGGACCTTGCCTTGACCGACCCCACACTCGACGATCTGGCCGCCTTCGTGCCCGTGCTGCTTCAGGCGCTCGAAACCCTTGGCTTCGTCGGACGGCACTTTCATCCGCCGCGCCTGGCCGAGCTGATGGCCGGTGTCGGCGCGCGCGACGAGCCCCTGCGCGCCGCGCGGCCCCGGCTCGATGCCTGGCCGCCGGAGCGGGCCGGGCTGCGCGCTCCGCTGGTGCGGGCGGCGGACCACGCGCTCGCCGCCTTCGATGCGCTGCGCACGGCGGCAGCCGGCGACGAGGGGCCGATCCCAGCCTTTCGCGCCTTCCGCCATCTGCCGCTGGCTCTGGAGGCGCTCTACCCCTTCGCCTATGTCCTGCCCCCGGTCGGCCGCTTCTTCCTCAGCCCTGACCGGCGCGCCGATCTCGATCTTCAGCAACGCCTCGCCGCCGCGCAGCCGCGGCCCGAGACCGGCCTTCTGCATGTCGACAACACCTACGATTCGCGCGGCGGCTTCTCGCTCTACGTACCCGAGACCTATGTGCCGGAAACCGCCCTCCCCCTCGTCGTCGCCCTGCATGGCGGCAGCGGGCACGGCCGTGCTTTCCTGTTCAGCTGGCTGCGCGACGCCCGCAGCCGCGGCGTCATCGTCGCCGCGCCGACCTCCACCGGGCCGACCTGGGCGCTCAATGGCCCCGACCCCGACACGCCGAACCTCAAACGCATCGTCGCCGAGGTGAGCGAACGCTGGAGCGTCGATCCGCGCCGCATCCTGCTGACCGGCCTCAGCGACGGCGGCACCTTCGCCTATGTGAGCGGGCTGGAAGCGGACTCGCCCTTCACCCATCTCGCCCCGGTCGCAGCGGCCTTCCACCCGATGCTGGCGGAGTTCGCCGACCGCGAGCGGCTGAACGGCCTGCCGGTCTATATCGTCCACGGCGCACTCGACTGGATGTTCCCGCCCGAACTGGCGCGCGAGGCGAACCGCACCTTGACGGCGGGAGGCGCGGCGGTCGTCCACCGCGAGATCGCCGATCTCAGCCACACCTATCCGCAGGACATGAACCCGGCGATCCTCGACTGGCTCATGGCGTGACGCCTCTTGCGGCGGCGCGCCGCTTTGTTACCGTTCGTTGACGAATCCGGCCCACGCTATGACCGCAAGAACGGTGCGCGGGTCGGTCAGGGGGAGGTGCGAAACCTGAAAGAGGGTTGTGCCTGACCATGGAAGATTCGTTGGCGAAGCGTCTCGACGGCTACAAGCTCACCACCGCCGAAATTCTCTACCACCTGCCCGACCACCCTTCGGTGCTCCAGACTTTCCTGTGGCAGGATCTCGATATCGTGCCGAAATTCCCGATCCTTACCAGGTTCCTCGACTACTGGTCAGGCAATCTCGACGGCAAGCTGCATTCCGTGCGCGTCGCGGTGCGCGGCGTGATCGCGCCGACCGAGCTGAAGGTCTATGGCGCGGAACTGCGGATGCACTGACGGCCCGCAGGCCTACTGAAATCGCACCGGCGCGCCGGCAGGCGAACGCGCCTCGCCGTCGCGCATGGCGACATGCCCGCGCACGACGGTCGCCATCGGCCAGCCGGTCGTCTGCATGCCGTCGAACTGGGTCCAGCCGCAGCGCGAAGCCATGTCCGCGTTGCGAATGGTGCGCACCGCCTTCAGGTCGACCAGCGTGAAATCGGCGTCATAGCCCACCGCGATCCGTCCCTTGCCCGCGACGCCGTAAATGCGCGCCGGACCGGCCGAGGTGAGGTCCACCAGCCTCTGAAGGCTGAGCCGCCCGTCCGCCACATGGGTCAGCAGCACCGGCACCAGAGTCTGCACGCCCGGCATCCCCGAGGGGGTCTGCGGATAGATCCCGTCCTTCTCGGCGCGCGTGTGCGGGGCGTGGTCCGAGCCGATCGCGTCGATCAGCCCGCCGGCCACCGCCTGCCATAGCGCCGCGCGGTGCGTGGCGTCGCGCACCGGCGGGTTCATCTGGGCATAGGCGCCGAGCCGCTCGTAGCAGTCGGGCGCCGTCATGGTCAGATGATTGACCGTCACCTCGACCGTCGCGATGTCGCGGTGGAGGGCGTAGAGCGCCATCTCCTCCGCCGTCGTCGCGTGCAGCACATGGACCTGACGTCCGGCGGCGCGGGCGAGACGCATCAGCCGTTCGCCCGCGAGAAGCGCGCACGCCGCGTCGCGCCAGACCGGATGGGTCTCGGGACGCCCCGGCATGGCGAGCGCCTTGCGGGCCTGCAGCCGCTCCTCGTCCTCGGCATGAAACGAGATCCGCCGCCGCCCGCTGCGCAGCGCGCGCGTCAGCCCTTCCTCGTCGGCGAGCAGCAGCGAGCCGGTCGACGCGCCCATGAAGATCTTGACGCCCGCGCAGCCGGGTAGCCGCTCCAGATCGCCCAGCATCCCGGCATTCTCCGCCGAGCCGCCGATATAGAAGGCGTAGTCGCAGGCCATCCGCCCCTTCGCCCGCACCAGCTTGTCGAGCAGCCGTTCGGCGGTCGTCGTCACCGGATCGGAGTTCGGCATTTCGAACACCGTCGTCACCCCGCCCAGAACGGCGGCGCGCGATCCGGTTTCGAAATCCTCCTTGTGGGTGAGGCCCGGCTCGCGGAAATGCACATGGGCGTCGATCACGCCGGGCAGCACATGCAGGCCCGCCGCATCCAGCGTCTCGCCCGCCTGCGCGGCGGCGATCGGCCCGAGCGCCGCGATCCGCCCGGCGCTGACCCCGATGTCGGTCTGGATGAGGCCGCCGGGCGTCGCCACCTGGCCGTTGCGGATCACGAGGTCGAATGTGTCGGACATGCCGCCCTTATAGGATCGGCCCCTTGCCGTTCCTAGCCGCCTGGCCCATGTCTGGACGATGCCCTCGGCCCGATTGACCGACCGCGCCGTCCTCGCCGTCACCGGCCCGGACGCCGCCGCCCTGCTCCAGGGCCTCGTCACCAACACGGTGACGCGGGTGACGGCCGTGACGCCGGTCTATGCGGCCCTGCTGACGCCGCAGGGCAAAGTGCAGACCGACTTCTTCCTCTTCGCCGATGGAGCGGGCGGGTTCCTCATCGATGTCGCGGCCGCCGCGGCGGACGATCTGCTGAAGCGCCTGAAGCTCTATCGCCTGCGCGCCGCCGTCGCCCTCGACCCGCGCCCGGACCTGCACGTCTTCGCCTCGTGGGAGGCCGGCGGCGCGTCCGCCGGGCAGCCGGCCGACCCGCGCCTCCCGGCGCTCGGCCGCCGCTGGATCGCCGAGACCGCCGAAACCGACGCTGATCTCGGCGCCTACACCCGGCATCGCCTCGCGCTCGGGGTTCCCGACACCGCCGATGTCGCCGGGGCCTTCGCGCTCGACGCCAATCTGGAAGAGCTGAACGGGCTCGACTTCCGCAAAGGGTGCTTTGTCGGTCAGGAAGTCACCGCCCGCATGAAGCACAAGACCCAGCCGCGCCGCCGCCTCGTGCCGTTGCTTATCGAGGGCGAGGTTTCGCCCGGCGCGACGGTTACGGGTGCCAATGGAACGGAATTGGGCGAAATCGCCTCCGCCGCTAGCGGCCGCGCCCTCGCCTCGCTCCGCCTCGACCGCCTGCGTGAGGCCCAGACGCTCAGCGTGGATGGCCGCCCGGTCCGCCTCGCGCCTCTCGCCTATGGTCTGCCGCTCCAGACCGGGGCTTGACAGTTCTGTTTTTGTTCTTATTGTGCGCTCGCCATCTGGGGAGGCCGTCATGGGCATCGTGCATCACGTTTCGCTGGGCTCCAACGACATGGAGAAGGCGCTGGTTCTCTATGACGCCGCGCTCGGCGCGCTCGGCTACAAGCGGGTGATGGATTTCGCGCCGTTCGCGGTCGGCTACGGCATCGACCATCCCGAGTTCTGGATTCAGGCGCCCTACGATCGCGGCCGGGCCAGCGTCGGCAATGGCGTGCATGTCGCCTTCGCCGCCGCCTCGAAGGAACAGGTCGCCGCGTTCTACGAAGCGGCGATCAAGGCCGGCGGCACCGACGACGGCCCGCCCGGCCCGCGTCCCGACTACGGTCCGGCCTATTACGGGGCCTTCGTGCGCGACCTCGACGGCAACAAGATCGAAGCCTGCATCGTCGGATGAGCGGCCCGCGCGGCGGCTGCGTCTGGCCGGGAACCGATCCGCTCTATCTCGCCTATCACGACGAGGAATGGGGCGTGCCCGAATATGACGGGCGCGCGCTGTGGGAGAAGCTCGTCCTCGATGGCTTCCAGGCCGGGCTCTCGTGGATCACCATCCTGCGCAAGCGCGAGAACTTCCGCCGCGCCTTCCATGGCTTCGAACCTGCGCGCGTCGCCCGCTACACCGAGCGCGACGTGACGCGCCTGCTGGCCGACGAGGGCATCATCCGCCATCGCGGCAAGATCGAGGGCACGGTGAAGAACGCCCGCGCCTGGCTCGACATCGAGGCCGGGCATCCCGGCGGTTTCTCGGCCTATTGCTGGAACTGGGTGGACGGCAAACCGCTCCAGCCCAGACCGCGCACCATGAAGGACGTTCCGGCCGCGACCCCGCTCAGCACCGCCTTCTCCAAGGATCTGAAGAAGCGCGGCTTCACCTTCTGCGGCCCGACCATCGTCTATGCCTGGATGCAGGCCTGCGGCCTCGTCAACGACCACATGACCGACTGCTTCCGCCACGGCGAGGTGGCGCACGCGAAGCGCCCGCGCTGAAGGCGGGCGCGCCGCTCAGGCATAGCTGACGATCTCGAACTCCACCTCGTCCTCGTCGAGGAAATAGAACCGCCGCCCCGGCGCGTAGTCGCCGTGGTTGAACGGCCGGTACCCGGCCGCGATCACCCGCCGCTCGGCCTCGCCGAGATCGTCCACCACCACGCCGACATGGTTCAGCCGCCCCATCGGGGGCGACGATCCGTTGGTATAGACGGCGAGATAGCACGTCTGCGTCCCGACATGGACCGAATGGCCGCCCGCCTTGGCCGGACCCTGCCAGCGCACTTTCCAGCCGAACAGCTTCTCCATCAGCGCCGCGGTCCGCGCCGGATCGCTGACCGTGATGTTGACATGCTCAAGCACCGCTTCGCTCATCGTTCTCTCCTTCCGCCGCCCGCCTCGGGTCGGCAAGTTCGTTCGCGATTTGCCATTCCTAATTCCTCAACCTAAGTTGAGGTCAAGCATTTGATCGACCGGCGAAGCCCCATGCGCGCGACGGATCTCCTTTCCATCGGACAGCTCGCCGAACGCACCGGCCTCTCGGTTTCGGCGATCCGCTTTTACGAGGCGCGCGGCCTCGTGCATCCCATCCGCAATTCCGGCGGCCAGCGCCGCTTCCCGCGCTCCGACATCCGCCGCCTGTCCTTCGTGGTGATCGCCCAGATGCTCGGCCTCTCGATCCACGAGATCGAGGCCGAGCTGCGCCGCCTGCCGGAGGGCCGCACCCCCACGCGGCAGGACTGGCAGGCGATCAGCCGCCAGGTCCGCGCCACCATCGAGGAGCGGATCGCCGCCCTCGCCCGAATGCGCGACCGCCTCGACGGCTGCATCGGCTGCGGCTGTCTCTCCTTGAGGAAATGCACGCTCTACAATCCGGACGACCGCGCCGCGCGGCTGGGCGCCGGGCCGCGCTACGTCCTCGGCGACCGCCCCTCCGGCCCGGAATAGCGCCCCGGCGCGGCCCGGCTGACGTTACGTTGGCTTGCAGCCCCCGTGTGCATCTGGCACTCCTCCCCGCCTTCCGTGTCCGTCAGGTGGATCGTTTGACGTCTCAGCCTGCCCCTTCCGCCTTTGCGGCGTCCGTGCCGGCCCCGGCCGATCCGGCCGCCGCCGCGCGCCGCCGCGAGGCCGTGCTGCGCGGCGACGAGCCGCTGCGGATTCTGCTGCCCAGCTACCGCTCCGATCCGCACACCGGCGGTCAGGGCATCTACATGGACTACATGTCCCGGGCGATCCTCGAACTCGGCCACGAGGTCGAGGTCATTTCCGGCCCGCCCTATCCGCGCCTCGACCCGCGCATCACGCTGACCAAGCTGGAATCGCTCGACCTCTACGCCAAGCCCAAGAACTGGATGGGCATTCCGAGCTATCCCAAGGGCGCGTCGAAGACCTGGACCGACATCCAGGAATATCTGACGCACATCTCGGGCGGCTTCGGCGAACTCAAGAGCTTCGGCGAGCGGCTCTACAAGCACATGCGCGGCCGCGCCCATCTCTACGATGTGGTGCACGACAACCAGACGCTCTGCTGGGGCCTTCTCAAGGTCCGCGATCTCGGCCTGCCGGTGGCGGGCACCATCCACCACCCGATCACCCGCGACCGCGACATCGCCATCGCCCATGCCCGCTCGCTGTGGATGAAGCTGCTGATCCGCCGCTGGCACTCCTTCGTGAACATGCAGAAGAAGGTGGCGCAGCGCCTCGACCCGGTGATCGTCGTTTCGGAATCGACCAAGCGCGACGTGGTGACCGAGTTCGGCGTCGATCCGGCGCGCATGCGCGTCGTGCTGCACGGCATCAACACCCGCGACTTCCACCCCGAACCCGGCATCGTGCGCAAGACCAACCGCATCATGGCGGTCGCCAGCGCCGACGTCGCGCTCAAGGGCCTCATCTATCTCATCCGCGCCTACGCCAAGCTGGTGAAGGAGCGTCCCGATCTCGAACTTCTGGTCGTCTCCAAACTGCGCGAAGGCAACACCTCGCGCGAGCTGGACGAACTCGGCCTGCGCGACAAGGTGAAGTTCGTCTCCGGCATCACCCTCGCCGAGATGCGCGCCTATTACGCCGAGGCTACCATCGCCGTCAGCCCGTCCGTCTATGAAGGTTTCGGCTTCCCGGCCGGCGAGGCGATGGCCTGCGGCGTGCCGGTCGTCTCCACCAACGGCGGCTCGCTGCCCGAGGTGGTGGGCGATGCGGGCGTCATCGTGCCGGTGCGCGATGCCGACGCCCTCGCCGCGGCGATCGGCGACCTGCTCGACAACCCGGAGAAGCGCGCCAATATCGGCGCGGCCGGCTATCGCCGCATCCAGGAGAAGTTCCTGTGGACCCGCGCCGCCGCCGACGCCGTCGCCGTCTACAAGGAGGCGATCGCCAAGCACTACGGAATGGCGCGTGCAGACGATTGATCTGAAGCTGCTGGACCTGCGCGACGGCATGCGGGCCCTCGACCTCGGCTGCGGGGCCGGACGCCACGTCCACCGCATGTATCACCATGCGGTCTGCCACGTGATCGGCCTCGACCTCGGCTTCGACGACGTCGTGCGCACGCGCGAGGGCTTCAAGCAGGCCCCCGACATGGACCCGAACACGAAGCGCGCCTACAGCCTGACGGTCGGCGACGCGCTCTGCCTGCCCTTCCCCGACGCCACCTTCGACCGCATCGTCTGCAGCGAAGTGCTGGAGCACATCCACGACCATCGCACCGCGCTGAAGGAAATCGCCCGCGTGCTGAAGCCTGGCGGCCGGCTCGGCGTTTCGGTGCCCCGCGCTTTCCCCGAATGGGTCTGCTGGAAGCTGGAAGAGCGCTACCACAACAATCCCGGCGGCCATGTCCGCATCTTCCGCACCTCGGGCCTCAAGGCCGACGTGCGCGCCGCCGGCTTCCGCTTCGACCGCCGCCACTGGGCGCACGGCCTGCACTCGCCCTATTGGTGGCTGCAATGCGCGATGTGGGACAAGCGCGAGACCAGCCGCATGGTCCGCGCCTACCGCACCTTCCTCGAATGGGACATCCTCAAGCGCCCGCTTCTCACCCGCGTCCTTGAGAAGATCGCCGACCCGCTGATGGGCAAGAGCGTCGTCCTCTACTTCACGAAGGCCGCCGCATGAGCCTGCCGGCCGGCTTCTTCGACGGCGCGGTGAAGCGCATTCTCGGCCTGCAGAAACCCGACGGCGCGATCCCATGGTTCGATGTCGGCGTGTTCGACCCCTGGAACCACACCGAGTCCGCCATGGGGCTCGCCGTGCTCGGCCATGTCGCCGAGGCGAAGCGCGCCTACGACCACCTCGCCGCGACCCAGGAGGCCGACGGCTCGTGGTGGGCGCATTACGGCTCGACCGTATCGCTCGAAACCGGCCGCTACGAAGGCACGGGCGACGAACCGAAAAAGCGCGACACGAATTTCTGCGCCTATCCCGCGACCGGCGTCTGGCATCTCTATCTCGTCACCCGCGACCGCAAGCTGCTGACCCGCTACTGGCCGATGGTGCGCGCCGCCATCGACTTCGTGCTCGCCCTGCAAAGCCCGCACGGCGACATACGCTGGGCGGCGCCGGGGCCTGAAGCCGAGCAGGACGACGCGCTGCTGACCGGCAATTCGTCCATCTACAAAAGCCTCGACTGCGCCATCCACATCGCCGAGACGCTCGGCCATGACGCGACCGCCTGGCGGCGCGCCCGAGCCGCCGTCGGCGAGGCGATCCGCGAGAAGCCCCATCGCTTCGACCGCACCTGGGCGCCCAAGACCAATTTCTCGATGGACTGGTACTACCCCGTCCTCTGCGGCGCGATCACCGGCGAGGCCGCGCGGGCGCGGCTCGCCTCGCGCTGGGACGAGTTCGTGGTCGAGGGCCATGGCTGCCGCTGCGTGCTGGGCGAACCCTGGGTGACGATCGCCGAGGGCTCGGAACTCGCCATGGCGCTGATGGCGGTTGGCGATACCGAGCGGGCGCGGCGGATGCTGCATCTCCAGGACCAGTGGCGCGACGACAGCCACGCCTACTGGATGGGCTACCAATACGCCGAGAACGTCCCCTGGCCGGTCGAGAAGCCCGCCTGGACGGCAGCCGCCGCGATCCTCGCGGCCGACGCCATCTACAAGCTCTCGCCCGCCGCCAATCTCTTCACGCGCCACTCACCCGGCGAGGCGGACCAGCAGGCGCAGGGACTTCATCTGCTCTAGCTCGCGGAACAGCCGGCTCGCCAGCGCCGCCTTGTAGATCTCGTAAGGCGGGCGGCCGCCTTCCTCGGGGTTCGGAAACACGTCGTGGATGGCGAGGTAGCCGCCCGGCATGACGTGATGCGCCCAGCCGCGATAATCGGCCAGCGCCTGTTCCATGGCGTGCCCGCCGTCGATGAAGATCATCGAGAGCGGTGTGTGCCAGTGCCGGGCGACGGTGGCCGATCGCCCGACGATGGGAATGACGTGATCCTCAAGCTGCGCCCGGCGCAGCGTGTCGCGCAGGAACGGCAGCGTCTCCATCGTCCCGGCCCGGGCGTCCCAGGTCTCGGCGTCGTGGTGCTCCCAGCCCGGCTGCATCTCCTCCGAGCCGCGATGATGATCGACGGTGAACAGAAGGCCGCCGCGCGACTTGCAGGCCGCTCCCAGATAGAGCGCCGACTTGCCGCAATAGGACCCGACCTCCAGGCACGGCCCCCAGGCGACCGCATCGTGGGCCCAGCGATAGAGCGCACTCCCCTCGTCCGGATCGAGAAAACCCTTCACGCTGGCGGGGTCGATAGGCAGCTTCACGGCATGATCCCCGTCAGGCGTTCGCTCACCGCCCATAATTGCTTGCGCGCCGCCTCGTCATAGGACTGGACCGACGACCGCGCCTCTTTGCACTTGTCGAAATAGCGCCCGCTGACATCTTCGACCTCGGGCGAGGAGCACAGATAGACCGGAGTCTCCGCGCCCTTCTCCGGCGCGATCGCCGCCACCCGCTTGGCCACCCCCAGCACCCAGCCGAGCACACCGCCCGCCCCCCCGCCGAAGTTCGACGCGACGAAGCCCGGATGCAGACAGTTGACGCCGATCTGCGCCGGATCGACCCGGCCTGCCAATTCATAGGTGAAATAGAGATTGCACAGCTTCGCCCGCTGATAGGCCCGCCAGGCCGAATAGCGGCGCTCCGCTTGCAGGTCGTCGAGATCGAGCCGCACGCCGCGATGGGCGTCGGAGGCGACGTTGACCACCCGCGCCCGGCCCGGCGCAGCCTTCAGCGTGTCGAGCAGCAGATGGGTCAGCAGGAAATAGCTGAGGTGATCCAGCGCAAAGGTCATCTCCAGCCCGTCGGCCGAAACCTCGCGCCGCGGGAAAATGCCGCCGGCGTTGTTCAGCAGCACGTCGAGCGACGAGCAGTTCGCCTTCACCTCCTCGGCGAGGCCGCGCACGCCGGCCATCGACGACAGATCGGCCAGATAGGTCGCCGGCGGCGGGCCGCCCGCCGCAGACGCGACCAGCGCCGAAGCGCGCGCCAGCTTCTCGGGGTTGCGCCCGGCGATGTGCAGGCTCGCGCCCATCGCCGCCAGCCGGATCGCGGCCTGAAGTCCGATGCCGTCCGTCGCGCCCGTCACCAGGACGCGCTTGCCCTTCATGCTCATTCCGTCCCCCGTCCGCGGGCCGATTCGCTGCGGATCGCCGTCTACCATAGACCGCGCCGCCGCGCGAAAGCATGGCTGCTTGCGGGCGGACGGGGTTCGGGGCTATCGGGAATCATGGTCCCCGAAACCGACCTTGAGATGTTCACCTATGCCGCCCCGTCGGATTCGAAGGCGCGGCGCATGATCATTCGCGCGGTCGAGCGGGCGACCGGCCAGCCGCACCTGAAGCGCCTCTATCTGGAGTTCCAGGAGGAATTGGCGCGCGGCGAGGGCTCGGGCAATTTCTTCACCGCAGGCGTCGAGAAGCTCCGCCTCGATCTCGATTTCGACGAGGCGAAGCTGCTGGCGGCGCCGAAGACCGGGCCGCTCGTCGTCGTCGCCAACCACCCGTTCGGCGTCCTTGACGGCATCGTGATCTGCCACCTGATGCTGAAACTCCGCACCGATTTCCGCATCCTCAGCAACAGCGCGCTCTACCGGGTTCCTGAAATCTACCAGTGGTTGCTTCCGGTTGATTTCACCGAATCCCCGGAGGCCCTGGCGACCAACATCAAGACCCGCGCCGAGGCCCGCCGCTTCCTCGAACAGGGCGGCGCGCTCGTCGTCTTCCCGGCGGGCGGCGTCGCGACCACGCCCCGCGCCTTCTCGCGGCGGGCGATCGACGCCGAGTGGAAGCCGCTCACCGCCCGTCTGATCCTTCAGGGCAAGGCCCCGGTGCTGCCGGTCTATTTCCACGGCCAGAACAGCCGCCTCTTCCAGATCGCCAGCCAGCTCAGCATGACGCTGCGCCTCGCGCTGATCTTCCGCGAGGTTCACCGCCGTATCGGCTCGCGGCTGCCCATCTCGATCGGCGACGTCATCCCGTTCGAGCGCATCGCCGCCGCGGGCGACAAGCGCGCGGTGATGACGATGCTGCGCGAGACCGTGCACCGCCTGGGCGGCGTGCCGGCGTGACGGTCGTCTCGGTCGTCACGGTCTGCCTCAACGCCGGCGCGACGATCGAGCGGACGATCCGCTCCGTCCGGGCGCAGAAGGGCGTCGAGGTCGAGCACATCCTCATCGACGGCGGCTCGACCGACGCGACGCTCGATATCGTGGCGCGCTATCGCGACGGCTTCGCTCATGTCGTGTCCGAACCCGATCGCGGACTCTATCACGCGATGAACAAGGGGCTCGCGCTGGCGAGCGGAATGCTGACCGGCTTTCTCAACGCGGATGACGCCTTTGCCCATCCGCAGGCGCTGGCCGGCCTCATCGCCGCCGTGCGTCAGACCGGCGCCGACGCGGCGATCGGCGACGTGCTCCAGGTCGATGCGGCCGACCGCCCGGCGCGGATGATCCGCGGCGACGGCGCACCGGCCCGCAAGCTCCATCGCGGCGTCGCGCCGCCGCACCCCGCCTTTTATGCGCGCACCGGGGCGCTGCGGGCGGCCGGCGGTTTCGACACCTCCTATCGCCGGGCCGCCGACTTCGACCTGATGGCCCGGTTGATCCTCACGCCCGGTTTCCGCGCCGCCTACCGCCCGGGCGTCGTCACCTATATGCGGCTCGGCGGCCTCAGCACCCAGGGGTTGAAGGCCAGCCGCGCCGCCTCGGCCGAACTGCTGCGCAGCTGCCGCGCCAATGGCATTCCCGCGACGCCGTGGACCGTCTTTTCGCGTTATCCACAGAAGATTCGCGAAGTCCTGCACGGCCGCCTCCTGAGGTTGAGCGGCCGCACCGCCCGCGCGGACGACGCCGCACAAGTTTGAATCAATACAATGTGCGGCGCGGCGATTGCTTCACCCGCCGCCGACCCCCTAGAAGAATCCGACAAGGACACAAGGGAGGCGCGCCGCGTGCAGCTGCCAGCCACTGCACTGCCCTGCGCCTTCGCGGCAGCCGGCGCGCTGACGGTCTGCCTGCTGCGCATGCCGATCGCGCGCACGGTGCATCTCCTCGACATTCCCGACTCGCGCCGCAAGTTTCACGCCCGCATCACGCCGCTGGTCGGCGGGCTGGCGGTCTTCCCGGCGATCGCCCTTGCCTGCGTCGAAGCCGTTTCGGGCGGCGCGCCCGACGCGGCGGTCGCCATCCTCTATGCCGTGGTGTTCGGCTTCTTCCTCATCGGCTACGCCGACGACCGCATCGAGGTGCGGCCCTCGCGGCGGTTGCTTATGACATTGGCTCTGTTCGCCGGGCTGGTGCTGATGTCACCCCATCTCATGCCGCCGGATTTCAGATTCGGCGGCGTCGCGGTTCCCCTTGGCGCGGGCGCGCTGGCGCTACTTGCGATCGTCGGCGCGGCCGGGGCGCTCAACGCCATCAACATGGCCGACGGTCAGAACGGTCTCTGTCCCGGCCTGCTGCTGATCTGGCTCGCCTTCCTCGCCGCCAAGCTCGGCCCCGGCTGGAGCGAGGCCGCCATAATCGCCGGGGCTGGCCTTGCCGTCGTCCTGGCCTTCAATCTCGCCGGACTGGTCTTCCTGGGCGATATCGGCGCCTACGGCATCGGCGCCTTCGTCATCGGCCTGATGCTCGCAGGCGCGGGCAGCGGCGCCATCGACCACGGCCAGATCGTCGCCGTGATGACGGTGCCGGTCGTCGATTGCGTCTGGCTGATGCTGGAACGCCGCGGCCGCGGCCGTTCGCCCTTCGAGCCGGACCGCCAGCACCTCCACCACATCCTGCGCCATGCGGTCGGCGTCCTCAGCATGCCGCTCTATCTCGCGGTCGCCGGGCTCGGCACGCTGGCGGCGATGGCGGGAGGCTGGGCCGCGCTCGGCGCGATCGTCGGACAGGCGGCGTTCGTCGCCGTCTTCCGGCTGCTCGGGCGGCGCATGGCCGACCCCGAGACGAGCCCGCCCGCCCCTTCGGCCTAATTTACGACCCGAAATCCGGCTGGCGATCCGGGGCCGCCGCCGCGAACTCGGCAAGGCCGCGCGCCGCCGCGTCGGCCCGCACGATGCGCGGCCAGGCGTCCATCGCCATGCCGATCCGCCGCGCATTGAAGACCTGCGGCACCAGCACCACGTCGGCCATCGTCGGCGCCGGGCCGCAGGCATAGGGCCCGTCGGCGTCCAGCAACCGCTCCACCGCCGCGAATCCCAGCTCGATCCAGTGGCGCATCCAGGCCGTGACGGTCGCCTCGTCCGCCTTCAGCGATCCGGCGAGATACTGGCGCACCCGCAGGTTGTTCAGCGGATGGATGTCGCAGGCGATCGCCAGAGCCACCTGGCGCACGCGGGCGCGGGCCAGCGGCGCGCGCGGCAGCAGCGGCGGCTCGGAATAGACCTCGTCCAGATACTCGACGATCGCCAGCGACTGACCGATCGCCTGCCCGTCATCGACCAGCGCCGGCACGATCTCCTGCGGGTTGACCCCGGCATAGGCCGCGCCGTGCTGCTGGCCGCCGTCCTTCAGCAGATGGACATAGCGTTCCTCGGCGGCGAGGCCCTTGAAATTCAGCGCGATCCGCGTCCGGTAGGCGGCCGAGGAGGCGGCGTAGGTGTAGTGGATCAGCGCGCCCATCGCCTCAGGCCGTCGGTGCGAGCACGCCGCGGCGGATCTGGTCGAGTTCGATCGACTCGAACAGCGCCCGGAAATTGCCTTCGCCGAAGCCCTGATTGCCCTTGCGCTGGATGATCTCGAAGAAAATCGGCCCGATCGCGTTCTGCGTGAAGATCTGAAGCAGCAGGCCCTGATCCGGGCCGCCGTCGATCAGGATGCGGTCGGCGCGCAGCCGGGCGACATCCTCGCCATGGCCGGGCAAGCGTTCGTCGATCAGGTCGAAATAGGCGTCGAGCGTGTCCTGGAATTTCACGCCATGCGCCGCAAGCTGCTCAACCGAATAGTAAATGTCCCGCACCCCCAGCGCGATATGCTGAATCCCCTCGCCCTTGTAGAGGTCGAGATACTCGGCGATCTGCGACTTGTCGTCCGAGCTTTCGTTGATCGGAATGCGGATCTTGCCATCAGGGCTGGTCATCGCCCGGCTCTTGAGCCCAGTCAGCTTGCCCTCGATGTCGAAATAGCGGATCTCGCGGAAATTGAAGAGCTTCTCGTAGAAGCCCGCCCACTTGTCCATGTTGCCGCGATAGACGTTGTGGGTGACGTGATCGATCTCGGTCAGTCCCGCGCCCAGATGCTCGAAGCCGCGCGCCGGATCGGTGGGCACGAAATCGACGTCGTAGATCGAACGGTCGCCATAACGGTCGATGAGATAGATGACGCTGCCGCCGATCCCCTTGATCGCCGGGATGTGCAGCTCCATCGGCCCGACATCGGCGTCGTGCGGTTCGGCCCCCAGCGCCAGCAGCTTCTTGTAGGCCTTGGCCGCGTCGCGCACCCGGAAGCCCATGGCGCAGGCCGACGGCCCATGCGCGGCGGCGAATTTCGCGCCGTGGCTGTCCGGCTCGGCGTTGACGATGAAATTGACGTCGCCCTGGCGGTAGAGCGTCACGTCCTTGGAGCGGTGCTTGCCCACGGCGCGGAAGCCCATCTGCACGAACAGGCGTCCGAGCTCGGCGGTGTCGGGGGCGGTGTATTCGACGAATTCGAATCCGTCGGTCCCTATCGGGTTCTCGAAGAGATCGGCCATTTCTGCGCGTCCTCGCTCAGCTTGACGTTATGATAGGCGGACCTCCAGCGCCCCACAACGCGCCCGCGGAACGGCTGGTTGCGCTTTTGCGCAACTCCGTTTCAATGAACGCCCCGACGGCGATGGAAGGTTTCCGCGATGGCGAAGAAGGGCAAGAACGGTAACGGGAACGGCAAGCCGGATTCGCTGTCCGACGAGGATTACGAGGCCGCCCTCTACGACCTCCAGGTCGAGCTGGTGAAGTTCCAGCGCGACATCATCGCCAACGGCGAGAAGGTGCTGGTGGTCATGGAGGGCCGCGACGGCGCCGGAAAGGACGGCACGATCAAGCGCATGGTCGAGAACCTCTCGCCGCGCGAGACGCGCGTCGTCGCCCTGCCCAAGCCTTCCGACCGCGAAGTCTCGCAGTGGTATTTCCAACGATTCGTCAGCCACCTGCCCTCGGCCGGCGAGTTCGTGCTGTTCAATCGCTCCTGGTACAATCGGGCCGGCGTCGAGCCGGTGATGGGATTCTGTACGCCGGAGCAGACCGAGCATTTCTTCGACGAGGTCGCCGACTTCGAAACCATGCTGGTCAAGTCGGGTATCCAGCTCTTCAAATACTATCTCGACATCTCGCGGTCCGAGCAGAAGGAGCGGCTGGAGGCGCGGCGCAAGGACCCGCTCAAGCAGTGGAAGGTCTCGCCCATCGACGCCAAGGCGATGGCCAAGTTCGACGACTACACCGCCGCGCGCGACCGGATGTTCGTGCGCACCTGCCACAAGCGCGGGCCGTGGACGGCGGTCCACGCCAATTCGAAGAAGCGCGCGCGGCTCAACGTGATCCGAGACCTGCTCGACCGGTCCGAGTATGGCGGCAAGCGGCCCGAACTGGCGAAACCCGACAGCCGCATCGTGCGCGTCGTCGACAGGACGCTGCTGAAATCGGATTTCCTTGAGCGCTGAAAGGTCAGGCCCTGCGGCGCACCAGCGTCAGCAGCACCAGCACCACAACGCCGCCGATCGCCGCCTGGGCGACATGCGTCGTCAGTCGTCCGCCCACCGTCAAGTGGACGCCGAGGCGGGGTAGCAGCCAACCGGCGAGCGCAGCCCCGGCTATGCCGACGATGACGTTTCCGGCGAGGCCGAACCCGGCCCCCCTGACGAGCATGCCGGCCAGCCAGCCGGCGATGGCGCCCACGGCCATCCAGACGACGATGATCTCCAGTCCAGGCATTGCAGCCTCCTTCCAGGTCACGCCCCGCGCCTTATGCTGCGCCCGCCGGACGGACGGCGCCAGCGCCGGTTCTGCGACAAACGGCTGCGCGCCCGCCGATCCGTCGCTTCAAATTGACGAGAATTGGGAGGGCCCGGATCGGGCCTCCGTTAAGGTTCGGGGCCTTAGGCTGACGGCGAGTCGCCGTTTCGGAGCCTTGATCGATGCTTGTCACCGCCGTGCTTGCGTTCGTCGCCGCCGCGACGCCGGCGCCCGCGCTGCTCCTCCCGGCCCAGCCGGTCGGCGAGCCGATCGACTGCAACGGCCCGGTCTTCAAGAGCCAGATCTACCGCGACGACGTGGACTGCCGCGAAGTCGCCCGCACGAAGCTGACCGTCCAGGATCAGACGGTGACGCTGCGCATCCTTGCGGATGATGAGGAAGACGCCGAACTTCCCCCCGAATACCAGGAGGCCGCCGTCGAGGTGATCGACCGCGCCTTCGCCGTCGTCGCCGCCGAGCGCAAGCTGAACTTCCACAACGTCTCGGTGCTGCCGGTCGAGGTCTACGGCCAGCGGCGCGAAGCGATGATGTCCGGCGTCACCTATTGGCGCGGACGGTCGGAGTGCATCATCGCGCTCACCGTCGTTCCGGCATCGCGATTCACGCCCGAGACCAACCTGGCGATGTTCAAGTTCATCGTCGCGCACGAGGCCTTCCACTGCGTCCAGTCGTGGAACTGGTCGCATCAATTGCTGCTGGAATCGGCCGCCTGGTGGAAGGAAGGCTCGGCCGACCTCGTCGCCATGCTCGCCTATCCGGGCTTCGATGCGCAGAAGAAGATCAATCTGGGCTACGCCGACATCGCCAGCGCCAAGGCGGTGACGCAGATGGACTACGGCAACATCCTGTTCTTCCACTGGCTGTGGGCGCAGTCGCCGTCGCGGGTGTTCGACCTGATCGCCGCCATGCCACGCGATCCCGCCAACGACACGATCGAGGCGCAGGAGGCAGCGCTGCGCGCCTTCCTGCCCGGGGACGCGGCGCAGCAATATGCGAGCGCCTATAGCGGCGCGAAGATCTTCCGCTGATCCCGGGGCCTACTTCGTCACCTCGACCGCGCAGCAGCGTGCCGCATCGCGTTCATAGGCCTCGGTGTCGCAATCGGAGCACATCGGCGGCATGACGCAGAAATAGGGCTGCTCCTCCAGCAGCTTGCGGCAATAGTCGTCGGCGGGCGGCGGAAATGTTCCGCCCTCCTCGGTGCCGCCGAAGCGGAGGGCAAGCACCCTTTCGGAGACTTCGCGGCAGGCGGTCGAATAGCCGACTTCCCAATTGGCCTCGGTCGCCAGGCGGTATTCGTAGGGCGAGGCGTCGAACATCGCCTTCAGCTTTCGGGCGATCTCCCAATGCTCGTCGCCCTTGGCCTTGTAGGGCGCGGCGAGCCGCACGGCGAAGGCGTCGAAAGCCGCGCGATAGTCGGCCTTCGATGTGTCGGCGGGCGCGGGCGATGGCCCGGCCTGGGCCTCGACCCTCGCGATCTCGGCCCGGCACTCGGCCAGCACTTCGCCGAAACCCTCCTTCTCGCCCATGTTCTGGTTCACCTCGGCCAGGACGCGCGGCGGTGTGGGGGCGTTCGTCAGCCCCAACACTGCGTCGATCGCCGCGCCGAGCCAGCCGCGCGCCTTCTCCGCCTCCTGCATGGCGGCGAACCAGGAGTCGAGCTCGCGCTTCTGGCCGGGGATGATCTCCTCCAGGCTGGCGACCCGCGGGGCCCAGATCTCGACCGCCTTCAGGCAGACATCGCGCGACGCGAGGCACGGCCCCGTGCAGGCGAAACCGTCAGAGGTGTCGGGGGCCGGTTCCTGCGCCAGCGCACTGCCAAGCGACGCCACCAGCACGCCGGCCCACAGACCCGCCCGAACCGCCTGCCCGATCCCGCCGCTCCTGACCGCCATGGTCGCCTCCGCCGAATAAGACTTAAGGATACGCCGGCCCAGCCCAGGCGAATTGACCCCGATCAACGGCGCGCTGCCTCGATCAACTTGGATGCGGGGGAGTCCGTCAACGCGACAACAACTTGGCTACGACAGCTGACACTTGGTTTTCGTACCCACCGTTCGCCATGTGCCGGAGTCTCTGTACCAGCCACTCTTCGTCCCACAATTCCCAACCCTGTTTGGAGAAGAGCTGCCGCAAGCCTTCACGGTCGGCGTCAGATGCTATGCGACCGCAGGCGAGGCAAAGCTGAATTGTTACGCCAGGCAGGCAAGCGCCCACTTCCTCAAACTGCTTACACAGACGTCCGAAGACCACTTCGCGAAGTGGCGCGCTGTTGAACAGCTTGTAGCGGGTGGCGTCTGCATGGGCAGCGTCGAAGCCGCACAGCCTTACGCCCCGCGAGTCCAGATAGCTCTTGCACTCGACCACCTTCAGGCAATTGCCGCGGGCATTGTAGGCGACCACGTCCAGTTCCCAGCGGGGAGCGGAGGGCAGCCCAATCTTTCGCTTCTCCTCCTTGGTGAGTTCGACTTTCACCGACGTGCGGACCCAATAGCCCTCGCGCCAGAGTATCTCGGCAACGACCTGCTCGAATGCGTCCATAGCCCGCCCCTCCCGCCTGGCGCAGCATACCGCCAGCGTAGCGGCTTAGGCGGCTCCCAGCTCTGACCCCTCGGAACGGCACGGATTTGACCTGGTCAAATCCGAAGATTTGACCATGTTCCGCTTTGTTCTCGCGGCCGATTTCTTAAGTCTTTGATTTATATGAAGGAAAATGGTGGGTGATGAAGGATTCGAACCTTCGACCCGCTGATTAAGAGTCAGCTGCTCTACCAACTGAGCTAATCACCCGACCGGAGGCGGCGCGTATAGAGCACCCCGCACGGCCTGTCCAGTCGCCCGGCGAACTAAATCAGCCACCCGGTCTGGCGCGGCACCTCGGTCTGCCGGTGGACATGGACGCTCATCAGGATGCCGAAGCCCATCATCACGGTCAGCATCGCCGTCCCGCCATAGGAAACCAGCGGCAGCGGGATGCCGACGACCGGGATCACCCCCATCACCATCGACATATTGATGAGGATATAGGCGAGGAAGTTCATAGTGAGCCCCAGCGCCGTGATCCGCGCGAAATGGCTGCGCGCGCCCAGCGCGATCGCCAGCCCGATCAGCAGCACCAGCGCATAGAGGCCGACTAGGATCATGCAGCCCGCGAAGCCGAACTCCTCGCCCAGCGAGACCAGGATGAAGTCGGTGTGCTTCTCGGGCAGGAAGTCGAGCTGGCTCTGCGTGCCACCCATGAAGCCCTTGCCGAACAATCCGCCCGAGCCCATGGCGATCTTCGACTGCATGATGTTCCAGCCCGCGCCCATCGGGTCCGATTCGGGGTCGAGGAAGGTGAGGATCCGCTGGCGCTGATAGTCGTGCAGCATCTCCCAGCCGACCGGCAGCGCCGCCGCAACCGCCGCCAGGCCGGCGATGATCACCCACCAGCGCAGGCCGGAGACGAACAGGATGCAGGCGCCGATGAAGCACAGGATCAGCGCCGTGCCGAGATTGGGCTGCATCAGCACCAGCACGACCGGAATGCCGATCAGCCCCAGCGGCACGATCAGCGATTTCAGCTTGATCGCGTCCTCGTAGCTGCGGCCGTGGAAATAGCGCGCCAGCGCCAGCACCAGCGCCAGCTTCATCAGCTCGGACGGCTGGATCTGCACGACGCCAAGATCGATCCAGCGTTCGGCCCCCTTGCCGAACGTGCCCGCGAACTGAACCACCAGCAGCAGTCCGATGGTCGCGATGTAGAAGGGATAGGCGGCGCTCATCCAGATGCGGATGTCGACCATGGCGAAGGTCAGCAGGATGACCAGCCCGACGCCGAAGCGGACGATCTGGCGCATCGCCCAGGGGTCCAGGCTGCCGCCGGCGACCGAGTAGAGCATCAGGAAACCGATCGAGGCGATCGCCGTCACCGCCAGCAGCAGCGGCCAATGCAGGTCGAGCAGCTTGGCGAGGGGCGAGGGCTTGGGCCGGTCGATGGCCAGCGCGCGGACGGCCATGGCTCAGGCCGGCGCCGAGTTGACGGCGACCGGGGCGCCGGGCGGCTGCTGGTCGCGCTTCAGCAGCATCTCCATGATGTCCTTGGCGACCGGCGCGGCCGCCTTGCCGCCGCCCTGGCCGTGTTCGACGACGACCGCCATCGCGTAGCGCGGCGCATCGACCGGCGCAAAACAGACGAAGAGCGCGTGATTGCGCAGATGCCAGGGCACCGCGTCGCCCTTCATGGTGCCGCCGACCGCCGCCGCACCGCGCACCTGAGCGGTGCCGGTCTTGCCGGCCATGCGCATCCCCTCGCCGGTCAGGCGCGACCGGCCCGCCGTGCCGCCCGCCGCGTTCACCACCGCGTCCATGCCGGCATGGATGAGCGCGATGTGCTCGGGCGCAATGCCGGTCGGCGGAGCGGGCGGCGCGGCGACCGGCCCGCCGCCGACCCGGCGCACGATATGGGGCATGACCGCGCGCCCGCCATTGGCGACCCGCGCCGTCATCACGGCGAGCTGCAACGGCGTCACCGCGACATAGCCCTGCCCGATCGCCGCGTTCAGCGAGTCGCCGGGCAAGACCGCTTCGCCGAAGCGTTCCATCTTCCAGGCGGTCGAGGGGATCGAGCCGCGCTGCTCGCCCGGCACTTCGAAATTGAACTTCTCGCCGAGGCCGAGGCGATGGGCCATTGCGGCGATCGCATCGACGCCGATCCGCCGCCCGACCTCGTAGAAGAAGACGTTGCACGAGACCTTCAGCGCGTCGGCGACGGTCACCGCGCCATGCCCGCCGCGCCGGTGGCAATGGAAGGTATGGCTGCCGAGCTTCAGATAGCCGGGGCAGCGAATGCGCGTCGATCCGTCGATCGCTCCGGTCTCCAGGCCGGCGAGCCCGGTGACGATCTTGAAGGTCGACCCGGGCGCATAGACGCCCGCCAGCGCCTTGTTGAGTAGAGGCTTGTAGGGATCGGCGTTCATCTCGTCCCAGCGCCGCTGGCTGAACCCGGCGATGAACTCGTTGGGATCGAAGCCGGGGCTGGAGACGAAGGTGAGAATCTCGCCGCTGCTGACGTCCACCACGACGGCGCTGGCGCTCAGGTCCTTCACCCGCTCCTGCGCGAAGCGTTGCAGGTCCATATCGAGCGTCAGCTCGATGTCGGCGCCGGGACGGCCCTCGGTGCGCCCCAGTTCGCGGATGACGCGGCCATGGGCGTTGACCTCGATCTGCCGCACGCCGCCCTTGCCGCGCAGATCGCGGTCGACCGCCTTCTCCACCCCGTTCTTGCCGATCGGGAATCCGGGCAGGCGCAGCAGCGGATCGCCGTCGTCGCGGGTCTGGAGGTCGCGCTCCGACACCGCCGCGACATAGCCGAGCACATGGCTCAGTTCCACGCCGTAGGGATAGGAACGCACCTGGCCGACATCGGCGACGATCCCCGGCAGATCGGGCGCCGCGAGGTTGACCCGCGAGAAGACCTCCCAGCTCAGATCCTCGGCCACCGTGACGGCGGCAAGACCGGACTTGCTGCGCGCCTCGCGCTTGATCTTCTCGCGCATCTTGGGCGTAACGGCGATGAAGTGCGAGACGAGATCGAGCGACATGTCGATCGAGTCGGTCTGGTCCGGCACCAGCAGCACGCGGTAGTTCGGCCGGTTGCCGGCCAGCTCCCGGCCGCCCCGGTCGAGGATGCGGCCGCGCGGCGGGGGAAGGAGCTGGAGGTTGATCCGGTTGGTGTCGGCGAGCGTGCGGTACTTCTCCGACTCCAGGATCTGCAACTGGTACATGCGCGAGATCAGGCCGCCGATCAGCGCCGTGGCGCCCGCGCCCAGCATCAGCGCCCGCCGCGAGAAGCCGGCGCTGCGTTCGTAGTCGTCGCGTTCGCTGCTCGTGTGCATGGCGTCAGGCCCGCATCGGCACGACGACGCGCCGTTCGACGAAGGCGAAGGCGAAGCCGAAGAAGGGATAGAGCCCGATCGTCGTCAGCGCCTGCACCGCGAAGGGAAGCGGATCGACCACCGTCCAGCCGTAGAGCGAGGCGAGCAGCCAGGCCATCGCAACGGCCGCCACGCATGTCACCGCGAACAGCGCCCAGGCCGAATAGAGGATGCGGCCGAAGAGATCGCGCAGCACCAGCGCCAACGCATGGCAGGCCAGGAACACCAGCGCCCACAGCCCCGGCGGCGCGCCCGACAGCAGATCGTAAAAGAGGCCGGTGAAGAAGATCGGCCCCGGCGTCATCAGATCGCCGCGATGCGTGCCCCAGAAGAAGACGACCATCAGCGGATAGAGCGGCGTCATCTCAAGGTCGCCCGGCAGGCGCAGCGGAATGATCGCCGCGATGCAGGCGAGGAGCGCCAGCAGGAAGGGCAGTCTTCCGCCCACCCATTTGAGGAACTGCGAAACCGATATGGCCATGCCGCCCCCTACTCGCCCGGCGCGGCGGGATTGGCCGCCACCGGCGTTTCGGGCAGCGGCACCGGCCCCGGCAGGTCGGGTTCCGGCAGCGGCGGCAGATCGACGTCGTTGATCACCTCATAGCGCTTGAGCGCCACCACCTCGACGCGCGCGATGTCGGCATAGAGCGCGGCGATCGCGCTGCCATCCGGGCGCAGCCGCACCACGCCGACCGGCAGGCCGGGCGGCAGGACGCCGCCATCGCCCGAGGTGACGATCCCCGCCCCGTCGCTCAGCGTCTCACCGGGGGGAACGAACTGGATCAGCGCCTGCCCGTCGGCGTCGCCCGACAGGATCGCGCGCACGCCGCCCGGCTCGATGATGACCGGCACATGGCTGGTCGTGTCGGTCAGCAGCAGGACGCGCGAGGACGCCTGCCCGACCGCGATCACCCGCCCGACCAGGCCGAAGCGGTCGAGCGCCGCATCGCCCTTGCGCACGCCTTGCTTCGCCCCGGCATTGACGATGACGGCGCGCGAGAACGGTCCGGCGGTATCGGCGATGACGCTCGCCGCGGTGACCCCGGCGATGGGCGTGTAGGAGATATTCAGGATGGACTCGAAGGCGGCGATGCGGCGCTCGTATTCCATCGCCTTCGCGCGCCAGGCGAGCAGCTCCTCGTTCTCGGCCCGCAGCCGCTCGTTCTCGCCATAGAGCGTGACGGCGTTGGAGACCGTCTCTACGCCGTCGGCGACGATGCCCGCCGCGTCCGAGCCCGCTTGAAGCACGGCGCGCGAGGCGTCGGCGGCGGCCATGCGCAGATCGTCGATCATCGGCAGTTCCGCCCGGCCGACCGCCAGCAGGATCGCCGCCAGCGACCCGAAGGCGATCAGACCGCGGCGATGGGCGCGCAGCTCGACGGGGGTTTTCCAACCCTGCCGCTTGAAATTCGCGCGCGCCATGCTCCTGCGCCGCCCTCCCCGTCAGAACGCCGTCGACAGAATGCTCTTCATGTTCGCGAACTGCTCCAGCGCGCGCCCGGTGCCCAGCGCCACGCAGTTCAGCGGCTCGTCCGCGACCAGAACCGGCAGCCCGGTGCGCTCGCGCAGCACCTGATCCAGATTGGCCAGCAGCGAGCCGCCGCCGGTCAGCACGATGCCCTTGTCCACGATGTCGGCCGCCAGTTCGGGCGGCGTCGCTTCCAGCGCCACCTTCACCGCCTCGACGATCTGGCCGACCGGCTCCGACAGGCTCTCGGCGATCTGCTTCTGCGAGATCGTGATTTCCTTCGGCACGCCGTTCAGCAGGTCCCGGCCCTTGATCTCGATGGTCAGGCCGACGCCGTCCGGCGGCACCATGGCGCTGCCGACGGTCTTCTTGATCCGCTCGGCCGTCGCTTCGCCGATCAGCAGGTTATGGTGGCGGCGGACATAGGCGATGATGCTGTCGTCCATCTTGTCGCCGCCGACGCGCACCGAGCGCGAATAGACGATGCCGCCGAGCGAAATGACCGCGACTTCCGTGGTGCCGCCGCCGATGTCGACGACCATCGAGCCGGTCGGATCGGTGACGGGCAGGCCCGCGCCGATCGCCGCCGCCATCGGCTCCTCGATCAGGAACACGCGCCGCGCGCCGGCCGACTGGGCCGATTCCTGAATCGCCCGGCGCTCGACCGCGGTCGATCCCGACGGCACGCAGACGATGATCAGCGGATTGGCGAAGCTGCGCCGGTTATGCACCTTGCGGATGAAGTGCTTGATCATCTCCTCGGCGACTTCGAAGTCGGCGATGACGCCGTCGCGCATCGGGCGGATCGCCTCGATGTGGCCGGGCGTGCGGCCCAGCATCATCTTAGCGTCGTTGCCGACCGCCAGCACCTGCTTCTTGCCGCCGCGCGACATGATGGCGACCACCGAGGGCTCGTTCAGAACGATGCCCCGGCCGCGCACATAGACCAGCGTGTTGGCGGTGCCGAGGTCGATGGCCATGTCGGCCGAAAGCGCCCCCATCAGATTTCCAAACAGACCCACTCGCTTAACCCATTCGTTGTGTGTGCCTCCGGGGCGGACGGCGGCCCGCCCCGGAGCAAGCGTTCAGTGTCGAACCGCTCGCGCGGTCAGTGCGATGCCGACATCGCCTCGGGCGCGGTCTTCTGCCGCTTCACCAGAAGCTTGTTCAGCGCGTTCAGATAGGCCTTGGCAGAAGCGACAAGCGTGTCGGTATCGGCGGCCCGGCCGGTGACGGTCTTGCCGTTTTCCTCAAGGCGCACGGTGACTTCGGCCTGCGCATCGGTGCCCTCGGTCACGGCGTGGACCTGATAGAGCTGCAGGTCGACCTCGTGCGGATAGAGCATCTTGATGGCGTTGAAGATCGCATCCACCGGCCCGTCGCCGCGGGCGAGGCCGACGCGGCTCTCGCCGTCGATCGACAATTCCAGCTCGGCGCTCTGAGGCCCGAAGGTGCCCGCGACGACGCGCAGGTTCTCGAAGCGCAGCCGGTCCTGGCCGCGCGCCAGCTCGTCGTCCACCAGCGCCACAATGTCCTCGTCGAACACGTGGCGCTTCTTGTCGGCCAGCGCCTTGAAGCGCTCGAAGGCGTCCTGCAGGGCGTTGGCGCCGAGTTCGTAGCCCATCGCCGCCAGCTTCTCGCGGAAGGCGTGGCGGCCCGAGAGCTTGCCCAGCACCAGCGACGACTTTGCGACGCCGACATCCTCGGGCCGCATGATCTCGTAGGTCTCGGCGTTCTTCAGCATCCCGTCCTGGTGGATGCCGCTCTCGTGCGCGAAGGCATTCTTGCCGACGATCGCCTTGTTGTACTGCACGGGGAAGGCGATGGTCGACGACACCAGTTTCGAGATGCGGGCGATCTGCGAGGTGTCGATATGCGTGTCGTAGGGCATGGCGTCATGGCGCACCTTCAGCGCCATGACGATTTCCTCGAGCGCCGCGTTGCCCGCCCGCTCGCCGATGCCGTTGATCGAGCACTCGATCTGGCGCGCCCCGCCGATGACGCCGGCCAGCGAGTTGGCGACCGCGAGGCCGAGATCGTTGTGGCAATGGGTGGAGAAGCGCACCGTGTCGGCGCCCGGCACGCGGGCGATGACCTTTCGGAACAACTCGGCGTATTCCTGCGGCGTCGCGTAGCCGACCGTGTCGGGCAGATTGACCGTCGAGGCCCCGGCGCGGATCGCCGCCTCGATGCAGCGGCACAGGAAATCGAATTCCGTGCGGGTCGCGTCTTCCGCCGACCACTCCACGTCCTCGACCAGGTCGCGGGCCCGCGAGACGCTGGCCGACACCGCCTCCAGCACCTGCTCCGGGCTCATCTGGAGCTTGTGCTTCATGTGCACGGGGCTGGTGGAGATGAAGGTGTGGATGCGGCCGCGCCTGGCGTGCTTCACCGCTTCGCCGGCGCGGTCGATGTCCTTCATGCCGGCGCGCGCGAGACCGCATACGGTCGCGCGCTTCACCAGCTTGGAGATTTCGCTGACCGCCTCGAAGTCGCCATTGGACGAGATCGGAAAGCCCGCCTCGATGACATCGACGCCGAAGGCGTCGAGCGCCTCGGCGATGCGGAGCTTTTCTTCCAGATTCATGGCGGCGCCGGGCGATTGCTCGCCGTCGCGCAAGGTGGTGTCGAAGATGATGACCCGATTGGGTTCTGAGGTAATGCTCATGGCTGCGAGGCCCTGTATCCCGGTGTGTCTGCGTTCGTGCGGCTGGTCGTCCCTCCCCTAGACGCCGGCTCTTCGAACGGACAAAGAGCGATGGCGACGCCTAGGGGCGTCTAAGGAGCAGACCCTCGCGAAGTCGAATGCACGCGCACGAACGCCCCGGCGCGGCCATGGCCGCCGGAGCGATCTCCCCAGAATCGACGCTTGCTGCGACCACCGCTAGCCCTCGCCGGCGCGAACGAATTTGCCGTTTGTGAACAAAGGTTAACGGCCGGTTCTTAACGACTCGTGAAACCCTTGATCGGACTTGGCTCTTGTAGCGGTCGTTAACCTGTGCGGCAAGGCTTGCGGTGCAAAAAACAGCGCTGCCGCCAGGGAAGTCGCGTAAGGGATACTTAGGTTTTGGCGGCCAAAGTGTATCCCCATGGATGGGACAACCCTCGCACGAACAATGGCGGCCTTCCCCGGCCAGTGGGCCAGCGGCGCGCTTCTGGCGTCCCCGCACCCGCTTCTGGCCGACGTGCTGGGCATCTGGCGGCACGCCGCCGGGGGCCGGAAGATGGCCCCCCACAATGCGCTCGGCCCGGCCCAGCTCAAGCCCGTGCTGCCGGACGTCCACATCTACAATGTCAGCCCGGAACCGCCGCGCTTCACCGTCCGCCTGACCGGCACCCGCATCTCCGAATATCTCGGGACGCGGATCACCGGCCGCCCGGTCGAGGAAATCGCCCCGGAGCGGACCCGGCGCGCCATCGTCTCCATCCTGGGCGTCATCGACCAGACCCACGAGCCGCTGCATCTGAAGGCGCCGCGCGCCGTGGCTCTCCCCAATGGCGACGAGCGTACGCTTGAAAGCCTCTGGCTGCCTTGCTGCAGCGGCGACGGCGCGACGCTCGAACGGGTCGTCGCCGTCAGCCTGATCGGCGACTGAGCAGCGCCGTCAAGGCGCGCCCTGCCCGCCCTGTCCCATGCAGGCGATCTTGGTCGCGGCCTGGCCCTTCTTGCGGGTCTCGTCGGCCGCCGTCGCGATCTTGACCGCCGCCTTGACGATGTCCGTGCCCGCCGTGCCGCCGCTCGCGCCGAAGATGATCGCGCCGGCCAGCGCAAGCGGCCGGACGATGGTGCAGGCGAAGCGGCGGAAGCGGTCGGCGGCGGTCAGCCCCGGCGTGTTGGTCGTCTCGTATTCCACGGTCTCGCTGTGACGGCCGTTCTCGTGCCGGTCGCGCACGAGGCCGGTCAGCGGATCGATGGTCCACCAGGCGATGACCGAACGGCCGTCCATGACGACGGCGCTGTCCGGCGCGAGCACGATCCTCCCGGCGGCAAGGTCTTCGGCCATGCGCGCCGCCGCATCGGCGGATGCGCCAGCCACGGCCAGCGCCGCCGGATCGGCGGCGAACGGAACCAGCTTTTTCTGCGCCGACCTGGCGACGGACAGCACCGTGCCGGCATTCTCGGCCCGCGCCAGCGCCTCGCCCGCCAGCCCGGCCAGCAGGCGCTCGGCGGCGGGAATGGCGGCCGCGTCGGCGGCGGCCGAAGCGGCATCCGCCCCGGCCCGCGCCGGGACGTACAGCGCGTCGAGCACCACGCGGAAGGCGGCCGCGCCGTCCTCGGCGGCGAACGGCGTCAGGCCGCCGATCAGGATCGAAGCCCCGTCGCCCGCGCCGCCGCCCAGATCCGCGCGCAGCGCCGGGAAGAGGCGCAGCATTCCGTCGAACGCGCCCGACAGCCCGTCCAGCGTGGCGAGGTCCAGTGTCCCCTCCGGCAGCGCCGCCTCGCCGCGCGCCGGACCGGCCGTCACCGCGATCTGCCACAGCGCATCGACGGCCGCATAGTCGCCACCCGCGACCTCAAGCGGCGCGAGCGCGGCGGTCGCTGCCTCGTTCCGCCGCGCGGCCGGTCCGAGCCGGTCGAACACGGCGCTGGTCAGGTGGACCGGCTCGCCCGGCCCGGCGAAGGCGAAGTCGAGATAGGCCGCGCTGACGCCATCGCCCGAGTCCTCCTCTGCGGGCTCATCCTCGCCGATGCCCCCGATCGCATCGGCCATCCCGACCGCCAGATCCTTGACCGGCGGCGGCAGGCGCAGCTTCGTGCCCTCGACCGAGACATTGTCGACGCGCAGCACAGGCGTATAGACGGCGCTCTCCACGTCCGCCTCGCCGGGCTCCACCAGCCCCATCGGCTCGCCGAACCCGAACGCCACCCGCGCCGTCACCAGATCTGCGACGTTCATCGTGCTGTCCAGCATCGTCTCCTCGGCCAGTTCCCCGGCGCTGCGGCGCTCGACGATCAGCCGGATGCGCAGCGTGCGGAAGGCGGCATCGGGCAGCGCGTCATAGGTCTCCGCCGCCGCGCAGGGAGCCGCGCCGTCGGCCGTCGTGGTGTCGAAATCCTGCCACGCCCCGTCCTGCTCGGCCTGAAGCCAGACGTGATGGCGCAGGGCCGCGACGCCGGCGGTCGCCGCATCGAGCGGCGCATAGGCTGCCGCCGCCAGCCCTCCGGCCAGATAGGCCGCCGTCTCGCCTTGCTCCTTCGCCGCTTCGGCATGGAGGGCGAGCGCCGCCGTCACCGCCTCGCGCAATTCGGGATCGGCGATCGCTGCCGCCAGGGCCGCGCCGCGGTCGGCCGTTCCGGGCGACGCCGCGCGAGCCGCGACCGTGCCCCATTCCGCCAGCGCCCCGACATCGTCCAGTTCGCAGGCCGCGAAGCGCAGCCGCGCCTCAGGCTTGTTGCGGCGGATGATATCTTCCAGCAGCAGCGCCTGATCGAGACTGTTGCCGCCCTCGGTGAGAAAGGTTCCTCGCGCGCCCTTCTGCACGCCTTCATAGGCTTCCAGCGCCGTCCGCGCCGCGACCAGCGTGCGGGCGGCGGCCGGATCGGCGGCCTCGGCCCCGACCGCCGCCAGCCCGGCATCGAGCCGCGCGTTGAGGGTCGGCTGGGCCTCTTCGGCCCACGCCATCGAATGCCCGCCTGCGGCAAGTGCGAAGATCAGTCCCGCGCGGACGAGGCGGCTTGCGGCAAGCGATCGGGGCATGGGGCATCTCCCGGTTTGGCGACCGGAGCAGCCTAGTCCTGCCTCCGCGCCCGGGAATTACGTTAGATCAACTGAACGCCGCCGCGAACGCGGCCTCCATCGCCGCGTGATCGGGCGGCTGGCCTTCATAACTGAGCGCCCCCGCCGGGATCGCCGCCCCGGCCTGCCGGCTCGCCGTCCAGACATGGGCGACGGGAACGATCCACGACGTATCGTCCAGCGTCCCCGGCTTGAGGTTCAGCACGTCTGGACTGCGGGATGGCGCGTGCCACAGCCGCGTCGCGCAGCGGGCGCAGAAATGGACGGCGATGATCCGGCCGCTGTCGGCCGCCTTGTCGTAGCGCGCCGTCTCGCCCGCCAGCAGCGTCACGTCCGCCGCCGCGACCGGCATCGACATCGAATGCGCCCCGCCCGCGAAGCGCTGGCAGTCATGGCAATAGCAGGCATAGAGCGTGCGCGGCCGGCCGCTCAGCCGATACCGCACCGCCCCGCACACGCACCCGCCCTCCACCGGGAAGGCGGGCAGCGCGCGGCGCATCAGTTCCGCGCCTTGTCGACCAGCTTGTTCTTGCCGATCCACGGCATCATCTCGCGCAGCTTCGCGCCGACCGCCTCGATCTGGTGGGCGTCGTTGTTGCGGCGGATGGCCTTGAAGCGCGCCGCGCCGGCCCGATACTCCTGCATCCACTCGGAGGTGAACTTGCCGGTCTGGATGTCGGTCAGCACCCGCTTCATCTCGGCCTTGGTTTCGGCGGTGATGATGCGCGGGCCGGTGACGTATTCGCCCCACTCGGCGGTGTTCGAGATCGAGTAGTTCATGTTGGCGATGCCGCCCTCATAGATGAGGTCGACGATCAGCTTCACCTCGTGCAGACACTCGAAATAGGCCATCTCGGGCGCGTAGCCGGCTTCCACCAGCGTCTCGAAGCCGGCCCGGATCAACTCGACCAGGCCGCCGCACAGCACCGCCTGCTCGCCGAAGAGGTCGGTCTCGCACTCTTCCTTGAAGCTCGTCTCGATGATGCCCGAACGGCCGCCGCCGACGCCCGAGGCATAGGAGAGCGCGATGTCGAGCGCATTGCCCGAGGCGTCCTGCGCGATGGCGACGAGGCACGGCACGCCGCCGCCCTTCTGGTATTCGCCGCGCACCGTGTGGCCGGGACCCTTGGGCGCGATCATGATGACATCGACCGTCTTCTTCGGCTCGATCAGCCCGAAATGCACGTTGAGGCCGTGCGCGAAGGCGATCGCCGCGCCGTCGCGGATATGCGGCGCGATGTCGGCCTTGTAGATTTCGGCCTGCAATTCGTCGGGCGTCGCCATCATCATGACGTCGGCCCACTTCGCCGCCTCGGCGACGCTCATCACCTTGAAGCCGTCGGCCTCGGCCTTCAGCGCGGTGGTCGAGCCGGGACGCAGCGCGATCGCCAGCTCCTTCGCGCCCGAATCCTTCAGGTTCAGCGCATGCGCGCGGCCCTGGCTGCCGTAACCGATGATCGCGGTCTTCTTGCCCTTGATCAGATTCACGTCCGCATCGCGGTCGTAGTAAACGCGCATGGTGTTGCTTCCTTCGCAAAAACTCGTTTGGATCGGCGCCGGACAGGCCGCCCGGCGGAATGCTTCAATGGCGGTGTCCTACATCGCCTCCGCGCCGCGCGCGATGGCGACGACGCCGGTGCGGCTGACTTCGACGAGGCCGAGCGGCTTCATCAGGTCGACGAAGGCGTCGATCTTCGAAGGCGCGCCGGTCAGCTCGAACACGAAGCTGGTATGCGTCGTGTCGATCACCCGGGCGCGGAAGGCGTCCGACAGGCGCAGCGCCTCGACCCGCTTGTCGCCCTCGCCCGCCACCTTGATCAGCGCCATTTCGCGCTCGATGCCGGGCCGGTCGACCGACAGGTCCACCACCCGGTGCACCGGCACCAGGCGGCCGAGCTGCGCCTTGATCTGGGCGATCACTTCGGGCGTGCCCGACGTGACGATGGTGATGCGCGAGGTGTGCTTCTGGTGATCGGTCTCAGCGACCGTCAGCGACTCGATGTTGTAGCCGCGGCCGGAGAACAGCCCGACCACGCGGGCGAGAACGCCCGGTTCGTTGTCGACGATCACCGAAAGCGTCCGCTTGATGATCGCCTCGTGCTCCTCGACCAGGAAATAGGCCGATTTGGGCTGGGTAGGATCGGGGCTCATCGTCACACCATCTGCCGGCCGGCTTCGGTCACGCCGGGCTGATCGCCGGCGTCGCCGAGGATCATCTCGTCATGGGCCGCGCCGGAAGGAATCATCGGGAAGCAGTTCTCGGTCTTGTCGACCACGCAGTCGAAGATGACCGGCCGGTCTATGGAGATCATCTCCATGATCTTGCCGTCCAGTTCATCCGGCCGCGTCGCGCGCAGGCCGACCGCGCCATAGGCGTCGGCCAGTTTCACGAAATCGGGCAGCGCCTCAGAGTACGAATGCGAATAGCGCCCGCCATGCAGCAATTGCTGCCACTGGCGCACCATGCCCATGTATTCGTTGTTGAGGATGAAGATCTTGATCGGCAGCCGATACTGCACGGCGGTCGAGATTTCCTGGATCGTCATCTGCACGCTCGCCTCGCCGGCGATGTCGATGACCAGCGCGTCGCGGTGCGCCGCCTGCACGCCGACCGCTGCCGGCACGCCATAGCCCATCGTGCCGAGCCCGCCGGAGGTCATCCAGCGATTGGGCTCCTCGAAATGGTAGTGCTGCGCCGCCCACATCTGGTGCTGGCCGACCTCGGTGGTGATGTAGGTCTTGCGCCCCTTGGTCAGCTCGTAGAGCCGCTCGATCGCGTATTGCGGCTTGATGATCGTGTCGGAGCGGCGATAGCCGAGGCTCTTGCGGCCGCGCCATTCCTCGATCTGCGCCCACCAGGCCTTCATCGCGGCCGCGTCCGGCGAGGCCTTGCGCGCCTTCCACCCGGCCAGCAGCTCGTTCAGGATCTCGCCGGCGTCGCCATGGATCGGCACGTCCACGCGCACCGTCTTGTTGAACGACGAGGCGTCGATATCGACATGGATCTTCTTCGACTGCGGCGAGAAGGCGTCGAGCCGCCCGGTCACGCGGTCGTCGAAGCGCGCGCCGATATTGATCATCACGTCGCAGCGGTTCATCGCCAGATTGGCTTCATAGGTGCCGTGCATGCCCAGCATGCCCAGCCATTGCGGATCGCTCGCCGGATAGGCGCCGAGGCCCATCAGCGTCGAGGTGATCGGAATGCCGGTCGCGCGCACCAGCTCGCGCAGCGTCCGGCTCGCCGCCGGGCCTGCGTTAATGACGCCGCCGCCGGTGTAGAAGACCGGCCGCTTCGCCTTGGCGATCAGGTCGAGCGCCTGCTCGATGCGGCGCGGATCGCCCTTGGTGTTGGGGCGATAGGTCCGGTGCTCGACATTCGCCGGGCCGACATAGCGCCCCTTCTTGAACTGCACGTCCTTGGGGATGTCGATGACGACCGGGCCGGGACGGCCGTGCGTCGCGACATAGAACGCCTCGTGGATGATGCGGGCGAGGTCGTTGACGTCCTTCACCAGATAATTGTGCTTGGTGCAGGGCCGGGTGATGCCGACCGTGTCGCACTCCTGGAAAGCGTCCGCGCCGATCAGATGCGTCGGCACCTGGCCGGTGAAGCAGACGAGCGGAATGGAATCCATCAGCGCGTCGGTGAGGCCGGTCACCGCGTTGGTCGCGCCGGGTCCGCTCGTCACCAGCAGAACGCCCGGCTTGCCGGTCGAGCGGGCATAGCCCTCGGCGGCGTGCGCCGCGCCCTGTTCGTGGCGGACCAGGATGTGCTCGACGGCGTCCTGCTGGAACAGCGCGTCATAGATCGGCAGCACCGCACCGCCGGGATAGCCGAAGATGTGGGCGACCCCCTGGTCGCGCATCGCCCGCACGACGATTTCCGCGCCGGTCAGTTCCTCGGCTTCGGTCTCGGTGGTGGTGCCTTCGCGGTCCATGATCTTCATTCCGTTTGCGTCTCTTCGGGCAACAAAAAAGGCCCCCGTGGGCCTGTGCGCGCGCCGCCGTGTCCGCGGGTCCTTCAGGACCCCGGCCGGGCGGCGCTCCGGATAAGTACCCGCGAATTGTTGCGCATGACGAGACTGCCTTGAAATATCGTGTCGCGTAGATGCCGTGCGGCGGCGGCGCTGTCAAGCCTCTTGTGGCGCCGCACCCTTGCCCGTCCGATTGCGGCGAGCAAGCGCGCGGCCGCCCAGGCATGCTAGCCGGGTTCAATCATCAAGGCGCCCCAATGTCCCACCACGAACTCGACAACCCCGCCTGGCATGCGCTTACCGGCCCGCACGCGGCGCTGGCCCTCGGCGCGCCGCCGGTCCTGCGCTATCCGCCGGACGTCTCGCCCTTCATGGCCTTCGAGGGAGGCCGCATGCCGGACGATCTCGCCGCGGCCGTGCCGCCGGGCGAAACCGGCGCGGCCCTCGCCGGCGCAGCGCTGGAAGCCCCGCCGGGCTTCGAGGTCGCGATGGTCCTGGAAGTCCTGCAAATGGTGGCGGACGACGTCGCCGCCGTGGAGGGCGATGCGGCGATCGAGACGCTGTCCCCCGCCGACGCCGATGAGATGCTGGCGTTGACCGATCTCACCAAGCCCGGCCCGTTCGCGCGGCGCACCATCGCGATGGGCGATTACTTCGGCATCCGCGCCGAGGGACGGCTGATCGCCATGGCCGGCCAGCGCCTGAACCTGCCGCGCCATCGCGAGGTCAGCGCGGTCTGCACCCATCCCGATCATCTCGGCCGCGGTCATGCCCGCCGCCTCGTGTCGGAGGTGGCGCGCCGCATCCTCGCGGAGGGCAAGACGCCGTTCCTGCATGTCGTCCCCGGCAACGAAAGCGCGATCGCCGTCTATCGCAAGCTCGGCTTCGCGCCGCGACGGCACCTGGTCTTCACGGTGCTGCGGCGGCTGCCCTGAAGACCGTCTGCCCGGCGGCGCGCGTCACCGCCCGCCGCCGGGCCGCGCTCAGGGCGCGATGTCGGTGATTTCCAGCACGCCGTTATTGGTGCGCGCCATCACCGTGAAGGTCGAGCCGGGCCGGGTCAGCGCACGGGCCAGGAACTGCAGGCGCGAGCGATAGGGCTCGGGGCCGACGCCGACCACCGCATCGGCGCCGTTCTGGCCGAGGTTGAAGTCGAGCGCCGCGCCGGGCGCGGTCAGCCAGAGCTGGGTCGGCTCGCCGCTGCGCAGCATCCGGTCGGACCAGGCGCAGGTGCCTGGCGGCGGCTGGACCGCCGTGGCCGCGCCGCCCGAGGGCGTGAACCAGATCGACAGCGACGAGCCGGTAATCTGCCCGGCCCGGTCGGTCGAGTGGTTGAGCCGCGCCTGCATCGTGCCGCCCGACGTGCAGGTCAGCTGATAGCTCGGCGAATCCGCATGGGCGGACATGATCAGCGCGCCGGCCGAAACGAGCGCCGCCGCGAAAAGGGACTTGATACCGACAGACATGATCTTCTCCTTGAGGCCCGCCCGATTGCACGGAAGGATAGCGGCCGGCTTTGAATACAGCCTGAATAGCTTGCGTTAACGCCGCCTTGCCTTGCCGTGCCGGGCTGGACGGGCGTCCGCACCCGGCAGACACTTGCCCTCGAGCCCTTTGAGGAGACGCGCATGGCGATCGGATCCTTCCTGAAGCGGCTGTTCGGCGCATCGCCCGCGTCCCCCGCCGCGCCGCGCGAGGCCGGGCCGTCCCCCCGCGCCGGCGTCGAGGCCGCGCGCCGCGCCGCCGCGGCGCTCGACCGCCGCCGCGACCGGCTGGACTGGGCGATGGCGCAACAGATGCTCGGCAGCGAACTCATCGCCTATGCCGATGCGCTCGACGGTCCCGCCGCGCTCGCCGTGCTGACCGAGTCCGGGGACGTTCTCGACGATGCGCTCGCCGTTCTGACGGAGAGCGACCACCCCGCCTTCCGCGCCTCGCTCGCCAATCTCCGTGGCCTCGCGCTGTCACGCGCCGCCGACCGCCTGGATGGCGACGACAAGGGCCACGCGCTGGCCGAAGCGGCCAACGCCTTCACCACGGTCTGGGAGCTGGTGACGCCCGAGACATCGCGCGCGCTCTGGGTCGAGGCCGGATTCTATCGCGGCGCCGCGTTTCAGGGCCTGGCGCTTCTGAAGGGCGGCGGCGAAGGGCTCGGCTGGCTCGACGAGGCCGCCCATTGCTACGACGCGGTCGCCGGGCGCGGGCTTGAGGATGGACGCATCCATCCGGTCGCCGCCTATAACCGCTATGTGGTGCTGGAAGAGCGCGCCCGCCGCACGCCGGGCAACGCGGCGCTGCCTTACTATGCCGAGGCCCACCGCTCGCTCGAAGCTGCGATGGCCGATCCAGAACTCGGCCCCAGCCTGCCCGACCTGCCCGAGCGGCTCGCCGCCCTCGACGCCGCTATGCGCGGCGGGACCGGCGGTTCCTAGCGCCGCGCAGGTCTCAGCAGCGCGAGAATGTCCGCAGCAATCCGTCCGGCATCGCCATCGGTCGCATCGATCCGGGTCCAGTCCGGCGTCTGGTTGCGAAACCAGGTGCCCTGACGCTTGGCGAAGCGCCGGGTCATCATCTTCGCCTCGGCGACCGCCGCCTCCAGCGTCTCGCCACCGTCCAGCACGCGCCGGAACTGCGGCAGGCCCAGCGCCTTCGCCGCCGGGCTCATCGGATCGGGCTTCAGCGCCCAGAAGGCCCGCGCCTCCTCCAGCGCCCCGGCCGCCAGCATCGCCTCGAAGCGGGCGTCGATCCGCGCATAGAGCGCGGTCCGCTCGACCTCGATGACGACGCCGAGCGTGCGCGTGGGGTCAAGCGCCGGAACGACTGGCGCAGCGGCATGATCGGCGAGGCCGCGGCCCGAGCGCATCACCACCTCCCAGGCGCGCAGCGTCCGCTGGGTGTCGCCGGGGTTGAGCCGCGCCGAGGCGGGGTCGAGCCGCACCAGCTCGGCATGGAAGGCTTCCGGCCCCAGTTCGGCCCGGCGCGCCTGCGCGGCGGCCCGGCCCGCCGCCTCGCTGGACGGCGCGTCGGACAGTCCCTCGGTCAGCGCCTTGAAATAGAGCCCGGTCCCGCCGGTCACGATGGCGAGCCGCCCGGCGGCATGGATGTCGGCCAGCGCGACGCGCGCCGCCTCCAGCCAGCGCGCCACCGAAAAGGGTTCCAGCACGCCGACCATGCCGAACAGCCGATGCTCCGCCGCCGCCTCGTCGGCCGCCGTCGGCCGTGCCGACAGGATCGGCAGTTCGCGATAGACCTGCATCGAGTCCGCGTTGACGACGACCCCGCCGGTCGCCTGCGCCACGGCGATCGCCGCGGCCGATTTGCCGCTGGCCGTCGGCCCTGCAATAAGCACCGTGTCGATCACATCCGCACTCCGAATCCGGCCATGAAATACACCGCCGTCCTCGTCGGCAATCGCACATCTGCGGGCCTCGCGGCGAGCCTCGCCGCCGCCGCCGCCTCGGCCGCTTCCGGAAGCGGCCTGCGCTGGCTGGCGGACGGCCTCGCCGCCGAGTTCGATCTCGACGCGGACGGCCATGCCGATCCCGAAGCCGCCATCCGCGCCGCGCTCGCGGACGCGCCGGTCGATGTCGCCGTCCTGCCAGCCGCGGACCGTCGCAAGCGCCTGCTGATCGCCGATATGGATTCCACCATCATCGGCTGCGAGTGCATCGACGAACTCGCCGACTTCGCGGGCGTCAAGGACGAGGTCGCGGCGATCACCGAGCGGGCGATGCGCGGCGAACTCGACTTCCCCGAAGCCCTGCGCCATCGCGTCTCTCTGCTGAAGGGCCTGCCGCTCACAGCCCTCCAGCGCGCCTATGACGAGCGCGTCCGCCTCAATCCCGGCGCCCGCACGCTGGTGCGCACCATGCGCGCGGCGGGGGCGGTGACGGCGCTGATCTCGGGCGGCTTCACCTTCTTCACCGGTCTGGTGGGCGCCGCCGCCGGCTTCGCCTTCAACCGCGCCAACACGCTGCGCGAGGCGGACGGCGTCCTCACCGGCGAGGTGGACGAACCCATCCTCGGCCGCGAGGCGAAGCTCGCCGCCCTCAACGACCTCGCCGCCCAGAACGATATTCCGCCCGCGCTGACGCTCGCGGTCGGCGACGGCGCGAACGATCTGGCGATGATCGGCGCGGCCGGCCTCGGCGTCGCCTACCGCGCCAAGCCGGTGGTCGCCGCGGCGGCGCGGGCCCGTATCGACCACGCCGATCTCACCGCCCTGCTCTACTTCCAGGGCTACCGCGAAGCGGAGTTCACCGACGCCTGACTATTGCGGCGGCCCGGCGAGGACGATGCTCCAATAGATCGTCCCGTCCCCCGCTCGCGCCGCGCCGAAGCCCATCGCCACCACATTGGGATCGGTCAGCAGCGCATAAATCCCCGCCTGCCCCTTCCAAAACTCGAACACGGCGGCCACGTTCTTCTGCCGCCGCGCATGGCTCTGCGAGGCGCGGGCGTTGCCGTAACCCGAGGCGATGATCATCCGCAGCACTTCGTTCGAGCTGGGCGGCACGAAGCGCCCGGCGGCGGCGTTGTTGGCCGCGAGCTGGACCGCGACGTCGTTCAGTTCGCCGCTCGCCGCGACCGGACGCATCCCGGCATTCCCCCGCATGGCGTTGAGAATGGCGAGCGCCCTGCTCTGCGCGCCCGCCAGTTCGGCGCCGTCGTCGGTATCCTGCACAGCGGGCGTCGGGGTGGGTGTGGGCGTGGGTGTCGGCGCAGGAGTCGGTGTGGGTGTCGGCGTAGGCAGCGTCTCGGGGCCGCCATAGGCGGCGGGCGTCGCCCGGAAATCGACCAGGCGATAGCCGTCCTTGCCCGCCCGGCCGATAAACTTGCCGTCCAGCAAAACGTCGAGCGCGCCCGCATCCGGAGTCGAAACGGCGATGTCGGCGCGGTTCGGCAGGCGATAGCTGTCGCCCTTCTTGACCGCCCGCTCGATGCCGACGGTCCCCAGGTTGGGACCGAACGCCACCTTCAGCTCGGTGTCGCGGCGTACGACATAGACGATACGGGCATCGGCATTCGCCTTGCCGTAGGAAGCGCCGTTCTGCGCCTGAGGCTTCGTGCCGGGCGGCGCCGGTTCGATGGCCCCCGAGGCGATCTTCGCCTCGGGCGTCGGGGTCGGCGTCGCCTCGGGCGTCGGCGTCGGACTGGGCGTGCCTTGCGCGTCCGGCGTCGGGCTGGGGGTCCCCTGGGCCTCCGGCGTCGGCGCTGGTGTCCCTTGGGCATCCGGCGTCGGCGAGGGCGACGGCGAAAGGGTCGGCATGGGGCTCGGTGTCGGCGTCGGAACCGGCACGGCGGTCGGAACGGGCGTGGGGGCCGGCGTCGGCGTGGGTACAGCCGTCGGCTCCGGCGTGACCGCGATGGTCGGAGTCGGCGTCACTTCGGCGACCGGACCGGGGCCTTGATCGCGCGGCCACAGCATATAGGTCGCCCCGGCCGCCAGCAGCGCGATCACCGTCAGCTGAAGCGATGAGCCGAACCGCCGCCGTTCGGCCTGCTCGGGTTCCGGCTCGGGCTCGAGCTCCGGAGCCGGTTCCGGCTCGCTGTAGGTGAGACCGGCCGCCACCTCGGGCGGCGCGGGAGGGGCCGCCTCAGGCGGCATCTCCGGCGCGACGGAGGGCTCCGGCGGCGGCGCGGCGGCGGCCGGCTCGACCGCCAGCACCGCATTGGCGACCACCAGAGACGGCACCGAGAGGGCGATCGACGACGAGTCCTCGTGCGGCGGCTCCGGCGCGGAGGGCGACGTCCCGGCGACCGGCGCATCCGGCAGGATCGCGTCGTTCGACAATCCCGCGAACAGCCGGGCGACATCGTCCATGGCCTGCGGGCGGTCGGCGGGATCGGGCTGCAGCAGAGCCGTCAGCAGGGGACGCAGCCGTTCGGGGATGTCGTCCAGCGGCGGCACGATCAGCCGCTTGGCCCGCGCCGCCTCGATATCGCGGCCCATGTCCAGCGGCTTGCCGCGCACGAAGGCGGCGATCAGCAGGCCGAAGGCGTAGATATCGATGGACGGCCCCAGCTTGCCGCCCTCGAACTCGAACTGCTCCGGAGCGGCATAGGAGAACTTGCCGGCGAACGCCCCGCCCAGCGCATCGCCTTCCGCCAAACGGGCGATGCCGAAATCGATCAGCGTCGCTTCCGACAAATCCTCGCTCATGACGATGACGTTGTCGGGCGCGAGGTCGCGGTGGACGATGCCCCGCCGGTGCGCGGCGGCGAGTCCCTGCGCCAGCCGGACGGCCAGCGTGCTGACCTGGTCGAGGTCCGGCGTGTGGTTGCGGCGCCACTCCCGCAGCGTCGGCCCCGGCACGAATTCGGTCACCAGATAGAACTGGTCGGAGTCCGCGATGCGCCCGAAGACGCGGTACTGCACCACCGCCGGATGCTTCAGGCGCAGCAGCGCGTTCGCTTCCAGCCGCAGCAACTGCGCGAAGCGCTCGCTTTCGGCGATGTCGGCGAGCAGCAGCTTCAGCGCGACGCGCTCGTCCTCGTTGTGGATGTTGGCGGCCTCATAGACCGCGCCGAAGCCGCCCGCCCCCAGCCGCCGCACGACGCGGTACTGCCCGATCTCGTCGCCCGGCCGCAGATCCGCCGGGCCGTTGCGGCCGGGCGCGCCCTTCACCACCTTGGCGCTCACCGAAGGCGCCGTCGGCTGCGGGCCGGAAAGGCTCCCGCTGACGCCGGCGGCGTTCTGGCCGCCGGAGGATTCCTCCGCCCGGCTCTTCAGGATGATCGTCGAGCGTTCGAAATCGAACTCGTCGGCAACCGGCTGCGGCGCCGCCGGCAGGCCGCCGACCCGTTCGCGCAATTGCTGGACGACCTCTTCCAGCCCGTCCGCCCCGCCCGTCCAGCCGCGCAGATCGGCGCAGCGCAATTGGCGGAACCCGAGCGGCGGGCGGTCGATATCCTTGAGCACCGGCAGCAGGACGCCCCGTCCGAACGCCTCCTCGGCGACGTCGCGCACCCAGTTGGAATTGCGCGAGGCGTTGGACCAGACCGCGATGATCGCCTTGGCGGACTCAAGCTCGACTTCCAGGTCGCGCTGCACCGCCTGTCCGAGGCTGGGCGCGAGGTCCCACAGAACGTCGAAACCCGCGGCCTTCAGCGCGCCGCCAAGCGAACTGACCCACCCCCGGTCTTCAGGCGCGAAACTGATAAAGACGTCGGCCACGAAACGACGCTCACGATGCGATTGCGCCGTGAACCTACCAGTCTTCGCCGCTCATGCCAGAGGCGAAAGGACTATTCACCCAACCGGATCGCCGCGAAGCTGAGATCGCCGCCGCGATTGAGCAGGAGAAGGATCACCCGCGTCTGGGCCGCAACCGCTTCGTCCACCTTGTCGGCCACGGCCTGGGGCGTCGCCACCTCGGCCTGCGCGACCTCGACGATGACGTCGCCGGTCCGGATGCGGTTTTCTGCCGCAGCCGTGCCGGCCGGCGAGTCGGGCGCGATATCGGTGATCACCACGCCGTTCACGTCGGGTCCGATCTTGAAGCGCTCGCGCAGGGCGTCGCTCATTTCGGCGACCGTCATGCCGAGCGCGTCGATCCGCACCGCGCCGGCTTCCGCCGGGGGCGGGGCCTCGGGTTCGGCCGGCGTCGCCGCCGCCGTCTCGCTCTTCTCGAAATCCTCCAGACGCCCCAGCGTCACCGTCAGCGTCACGCTCTGCCGGTCGCGCCAGACCTCGACCGGCACGGCCTTGCCGATTTCGGTCTCCGCGACGAGGCGCGGCAGCGTGCGACTGTCGCGCACTTCCTGGCCGTTGAAGGTGAGGATGACGTCCTGCGGCTTCATGCCTCCGGCCTCGGCGGGGCCGCCGGGCGTCGTCTCGGCGACCAGCGCGCCATGCGGCTTGTCGAGACCGAGACCTTCGGCGAGTTCGGGCGTCACCGACTGGATGCGCACGCCGATCCAGCCGCGCTGGGTCTCGCCGAACTGGACGAGCTGATCGACGGTGCGCTTCACGATCGACGAGGGAATGGCGAAGCCGAGACCGATCGAGCCGCCGGACGGCGAGATGATCGCCGAGTTCACGCCGACCACATTGCCGTCCATGTCGAACAGCGGCCCGCCCGAATTACCCCGGTTGATGGCGGCGTCGGTCTGGATGAAGTCGTCATACGGCCCCGACGCGATGTCGCGGTTGCGGGCCGAGACGATGCCGGCCGTCACCGTGCCGCCGAGCCCGAACGGGTTGCCGATCGCCATCACCCAGTCGCCGACCCGCACCGCGTCCGAATCGCCGAACGAGACGGCGGGCAGCGGCGCGTCCGCCTTCACGCGCAACACCGCAAGATCGGTCTTCTCATCCTTGCCCACGAGTTCGGCGGTGAAGCTGCGGCCGTCCGGGAAGTTGACCGTGATTTCGTCGGCGCCCTCGATGACGTGATTGTTGGTGACGATGACGCCGCCGGCGTCGATCACGAAGCCAGAGCCGAGCGAGGTCACCTGGCTCGCCTGCTGCTCTTCGTAATAGTCCTTGAACATCTCCTCATAGGGAGAGCCGGGCGGGAATTGCGGCACCTCGTCGAGGTCCGGCCGGTCGATCTTCTGGCTGGTCGAGATGTTGACCACGGCCGGGGAAAGCCGCGCCGCCAGATCGGCGAAACTATCGGGCGCTGAGCGCGCGAGCGCAGGCGGCGGCGCGGCCGCGAATGCCAGCGCCGCAGAAAGACAGGCCGCCGAGAAGATGCGAAGAGAGGCCAAGATGCTAACTCCTGCCGAAAGACGCCGTTCGCCCGGCGCGACACTGCCCGACCCCAGCACCGGATCGTGATCACATTGCGGCGAAGCCGCGCACCGGGCTGCGGACGGCAGGCGAGCCTAGGCCCGCCTGCCTTGCGCGTTCGTTACTGCGGCGCGCCGCCGCTTGCCCCGCCGCGGAAATAGCGGGAAGGCGCTGTCCGGCGACAGGACCATGGTCGTGTCCTCGCCGCCCATCGAGGCCGCATAGGCCTGCATCGAGCGGTAGAACTCGAAGAAGCTGGGGTCCTTCGAGAAGGCCTCGGCGAAGATGCGGCCAGGTCTGCTCGCCGCGCATGATGTCGGCGGCCTTCTGCGCTTCGGCGAGGATGATGGTCACCTTCGCTTGTCGGCCTCGGCCCTGATCTCCTGGGCCGCCTGAGCGCCCCGGCGCGGATGTCGGTGGCCTCGCGCTGACGGTCGGTGCGCATGCGGTTGAAGATGGCGTTGCTGTTGGCCTCGGGCAGGTCGGCGCGGCGGACGCACGTCGACGATCTCGATGCCCAGCGCCTCGCCTCTTCGTTTGTCTCGTCGCGGATGATCCGCATCAGTTCGGCCTGCTGACCCGGACAGCACCGCCTGGAAGGAAAGCGCCCGCCAGGATCACGCGGATGTTCGAATTGAGGATGGCGCTCCCCGCCGCTGCTCACCTGGACTGACATTGTTGACCGTCTGATAGAATTTCAGCGGATCGACGATGCGCGGGCGGCCATGTCGACCACCAGTCGCTTCTGGTCGATAGAGGACTTCTCCGACGGCGCATCCAGCGCCAGGACGCGCTTCTCGAAATAGATGACGTTCTGCAGCAGCGAATATCTCGACGTTGAGACCGGGCTCGGTGACCACGCGCTGCGGCTGGCCGAGCTGGACGACCAGCGCCTGCTCGGTCTGATCGACGGTGAAGAACACGAAGTTCCACACCAGCAGCAGACCGCCGAAGAGCGCGCCGAGGGCGATGCGGTCGCGCATGTCAGCGGCCTCCGAACGGCGAGGTCGAGCCGGGCCGGCTTCCGGCGCCGCTTCGGCCGGGGCGGCCGGCTTGGTCAGCCGATCGAGCGGCAGATAGGCACGACGCCCGCCCCCGCCATCCACGATGATCTTGTTGGTCCGCCGAACACCTTTCCATCGTCTCCAGATAGATGCGCTCGCGCGTCACGTCGGGCGCCAGCTTGTACTGCTCATAGACGGACAGGAACCGCTGCGCCTCGCCCTGGGCCTGCGCCACGGTCTGCGACTTGTAGGCCTCGGCGTCCTGTTTGATCTGCGCCGCGCGCCCTGGAGCGTCCGGCACCTTTTAGCGTGATACGCTTTCTGGCCTTGTTGCGCGAACGCTCGGCATCGGCGCGCGCCTGCACGTCGCGGAAGGCCTCGATCACTTTCCTGCGGCGGATCCGAACGCGCGCTGGACGGTGACGCCCGCCTTGTAGGCGTCGAGCGTCGCCTGCATCAGCTGCTGGACCTCGCGCTGGTCTTGTCGCGGTCCTCGGTGAGGATGCCGCTGCGGTTGCTGCGGCCGACGACCTCGCGTATCGCCGACTCGGCGACCGCCTTGATGGTCGCGTCCACGTCCTCGACGTGTCGAACAGATATTCCGGCGCGTCGCGGATCACCCAGAAGACCGTAGTCGATGTCGACGATGTTCTCGTCGCCGGTCAGCATCAGGCTTTCTTCCAGCACGTCGGTCGGGCGGCTTCCGTCGTTGCGGATACCGACATTGATCTGGTTCTCGCGCGTGACCTTGGGGGTCTCGACGCTCTCGATCGGCCAGGGCAGGTGATAGCCGATACCCGGCCCGGTCTGGCGGCTATAGGCCTCGAACGTCTTGACGATGCCCTGCTCGTCCGGCTCGACGGTATAGATGCCGGTCGCCAGCCAGGCGAGCGCGATCAGCAGGGCGATCAGCGCCAGACCGCGCGCGAGCCGATCGGGTTGCCGGGTGGACCTGCTTCACCCGTTCCTGGCCCCGGCGGATCAGGTTCTCCAGATTAGCGGCTGGTCGCCGCCGCCCCCGTTGCCACCGCGATTGCCGCCACCCCGCCCCCACGACGGGCCGCCGTCCTTGCCGCCGCCGCCCCATGGGCCGCCCGAGCTTATTCTCGCCAAGGCATGCAACCGTTTCTCCACCTGAGCTGTCATGTAAGCGTCGGACGGCCGGGAACAAGAGCGGGGGCTATATCGGACGCCGGACCCCGAACCGTTGAACGGACCGATATTCAGGCGCGCCATGACACAGCCCACGAGACCAGGATCGCCGCCGCCTCAACCGCGTGCGCGACCCGAAATCCGGGCGCGGCGTGATGGATGTGGCCTGTTCAGGGCCTCGTGGTGCGCGAGGTGGGCTTCATGATCGAGGTCGCCGCCGATGTGGCCCCTCTACGAGGCCGTGCGGGCGGCCTGCGAGAAGGCGGCCCGGTCGGTGCGCGGGGCGGTGACCGCCGTCCTCACCGCCGAGGCCGGACCGCGAAAGAGCCCGTGCCGATCCTATGCGCAGCCGCTGCCGGGCGTCGGCGCCATCGTCGCCGTCGCCAGCGGTAAAGGCGGCGTCGGCAAGTCCACCGTCGCCGTCAATCTCGCCCTCGCCCTCACCCGCCTCGGCAAGCGGGTCGGGCTGATGGATGCCGACATCTACGGCCCTTCGGTGCCGCATCTTCTGCCTCAGCGCCGGCCGCGTTCGCCGACGGCAAGATGCTGGAGCCGATGGAGCGCTATGGCCCGGAAGGCCATGTCGATCGGCCTGACCGCGATGCGCCGGCCGTCTGGCGCGGGCCGGTGGCGACGGGCGCGCTGCACCAATTGCTGACCCAGGTCGGCTGGGGCGAACTCGATGCTGGTGATCGACATGCCGCCCGGCACAGGCGACATCCACCTCAGCCTCGCGCGTCGCGCTGACCGGCGTGGTCGTCGTCTCGACGCCGCAGGACATCGTTCTGCTCGACGCCCGCAAGGGCATCGCCATGTTCCGCAAGCTCGAAGTGCCGGTGCTGGGCGTCGTCGAAAACATGAGTCTTGTCTGCCCGAATTGCGGCACGAGGCGCACCTGTTCGGTCATGGGGCGCGCAAGTGCGCGGCGGAGCTGGGACCGAGTTCCTCGGCGAGATCCTGCTGCACCTGTCGATCCGCGATCGATGACGGCGCCCTGGTCGCCGCCGCCCATCCGGATGCAGGCGCGCTCTTCATCGCCGTCGCCGAGCGCGTGGCCGCCCAGCTCGATGCGGGCGTCGCTCCGTGCTGCCGCCGCGCATCGTGATGGCCCAGACGGCCGTCAGGCGGCCGTGGCTTTCCTTGGGCAGCAGTCAGCCGGGGTTGCGATAGCCGGGCAGCGCCTCGATCCGCTTGATCCAGGCCTGGAGATGGCTGAGGCCGTCCAGCGACAGGACCCGCTTCGCCCTCGCATAGATGGCGAAGCCGAAGAGGTCGATGTCGGTCGGCTGCGCGCCGTCGCAGATCCACTCCTGGCCCTTCGAACAGTCGAGCGCCTTCAGCCCGGCTTGCCTTCGCTGCTGCGATAATGGTCGACGACTTCGGGGATATTTGACGAAGCCGAACTTGGCGTACAGCAGAGCGGCGCGCGAGCGGTAGATGCCCTTCGCTGGCCGGTCCCAGCCCCACAGCAATTCCATTCGCGCGCCGCGCGCCGCTCGGTCATGCTGCCGCTGTAGAACTTGCCGGTCAGCAGCGCGATCTCTTCGAGAATGGCCGAGACTGCGCCATCTGCGTTCCGCCTCGCGGTCGATCAGCGTGGGCACGACGCCGAAGCGGTTGCGTTCCAGATAGGCGGGCGATTTCCAGGGCGCCCGTCATCAGATCGACGTGGACATACCAACGCCTCGCCGCAAAGCGAGAGCAGCAGGCCGACCTTGTGGTGGCGAACTGAAGAAAGATCGAAGTTCGGACCGTGTGAATAGGTCTCACGTCCAGTCGGCCTGCGCCCACGGCATCGAGATGAGCTCTTCCGCGTCCCGACAGCGTGATGTAGGCGGTTTTCATGGCCTTGCCGCCGAAGGCTTGCGTTGGTGACCAGCGGGTCGGCGAACTGGGCGAGCGAGGTAAGCGGACCTTGCCCTTCGGCGTGAAGGTCGTGATGCCGGGGTTGAGGATATCGCCATCAACACGTCGCCGTTCGCCTGCACCGCGAGGCTGTCGAAATAGGCGTGCGTCGGCGCCGTGCCCTGACGAAGACGTCGAACGAGGCCGGCGCCCTTGGCGAGCTTGCCCGGCTTGGCGATCGCCGCGCTGAACAGGCGGCTCGACAGCGTCTCGGCGTAATAGACCGTCTTCTCGTCGGGCGAGAGGCCGACGCCGTTCGGGGCCATGATGCTGGCGATCTCGGTCGAGGATGTGGTTGCCGTCGATCTCGGCGTAGTGCAGCAGCCCCACTGGCGAAATCGTGCGTCGACTTGGCGGTCGGTGAACCAGAAGCCGCCCTGACGGTCGAACACGATGTCGTTGGGGCTCGCGCAGCGACGCCGCCGGAATGGTAGAGCACCTCGACCTTGCCGGTCGAAAGATCGACGTCGATGCGGCCGCCGGAGGTTCTGGTTTCGGTGGCCGGGATCATCACCGCGCACCTTGTGATACTCGAAGCCGCCATTGTTGCAGACATAGAGCGCGCCGTCGGGGCCGATGGCCGCGCCGTTGGGGCCGCCCGGCTTTTCTGGCGATGGTCTGCTTGCGGCCGTTCGGCAGCACCCGGGTGATCGCCCCGGCGGCGATCTCGACGACGATGACTGAGCCGTCGTCCGCGACGAGACGGGCCTTCGGGAAATTTCAGTCCGGTGGCGACTTCGGTGATGGCCATGAGCGTTTCCTGAATTTCTTGTGGGTCGCGGCGAATGTGCGGCGGCACGTTAGGCCGTTTCGGCGGCTGACGCAACGGGCGAGATCAAGTCCCGCGTTCCAGCACACGAATGTGAAGCCGGGGGTCGTGCCGGGCAGCGCCGGGAAGGTCTGCGCGAAGCCTTCGGTCCACGCGCTGCGGTCGAAAAGGCGGCATGAAGGCGTCGCCCTCCGGCTCCAGATCGACCTCGGTCAGATAGAGCCGCCCCGCGAGCGGCAGGGCGGCGGCGAGTTCGGCGCCGCCGATCACCACGATCCTCGGGGCCGGGGCGTCGCCGCGGGCGTGCTCGATGGCCGCGTCGAGCCCCCAGGTCACCAGCAGGCGGTGGCCTTCCGACTGGTTCTTGGAGAAGGCGGCCTCGTCGAAGGGCTCCCAGCTGCGGGTTGCGGGTGACGACGATGTTGGTGCGGCCGGGCAGCGGGGCCTTGGGCAGGCTCTCCAGGTCTTGCGCCCCATCACCACGGTCTTGCCCATCGTGTGCTTGCGGAACCAGCGCATGTCTTCCGGGATGCGCCAGGGCAGCCGCCCCTCGCGGCCGATGACGCCGTTGCGGGCGGCGGCGACCATCAGCAGTACTCAGCGGGCCGCTCATCGCTCGTCCGCCAGCGCCGCGATGGCCGGGCCGCGCAGGCGGTACTGGTCCAGCCGTCAAGGTGGCGCGGCCCCCATGGCGCGGTAGAAGCCGATCGCCTTCTCGTTCCAGTCGAGCACCGACTCGTCGATGCGGTCCGCCTCGGCGGCGGCGACGCGCGCCAGATGCACGAAGAAGGAGCGGCCGATGCCGAAGCCGCGAAAGGCGGACGAAGATGTCTTCGAGGAACAGGGCCGGGCGCGGCGTGAAGGTGGTGTAGGTGCGACAGACGGATCCCCGCCGCCTCGCTGCCCCAATAGCCGAGATCCGCCGCCACCCGCGCGGCGGGGCCGATGAAATCGCGGGCGACGATCGCCTCGGTCAGGCGGAAGAACTCATGTCGAGCTTTTCGAAGACCGCCAGCTCGTGCAGCAGCTGGAGGACGACGTCGCATCGCCTCGGCGGATCGTCAGGACCGTCACACCGCGACCGCGGCGATGTGGGGATGGGCCTCGTAGCCCCCGAGGCGGAAATCCTCGTGGCGAAGGCGAAGATGTCCTTGATCGCCGGATTGATGCGCATGACCGGCAGCGGCTTGGGGGCGCGCGAGAGTCAGCGCCTGCTCCAGATGGTTGGAGTAGAGATGCGCGTCGCCCAGCGTGTGGATGAACTCGCCGGGCTTGAGCCCCGTCACCTGCGCCAGCATCAGCGTGAGCAGCGCATAGGAGGCGATGTTGAGCGGCGGATCATCTCCACCAGCGCCGCGATCTGGTCGATGGTCTCGCCGTCGCGGGCCGGCCAGGAGCGCCATTGATGGCCGTAGACGGGGCCGAGATCGCCGCGCTCGTCGGCCCACTCGTCCCAGATGCGCACGCCGTTCTGCCTGAGATAGGCGATGTTGGTCTCGCCCTTCAGGAGAAGCTCGTGGATCACGGACTTCATGTGGACCTTCAGTGGTGACCAGCGGAAAGCCCTCCGTCAGGTCGAAGCGCATCGATGGCCGAACACCGGCTGCGCGTGCCGGTGCCGGTGCGATCGGTCTTCTTCACGCCGGTTTTGAGGACCAGCTCCATCAGGTCGGAGATATTGGCGCATCGCCAGTCCTCTGCTGCCCCGGTCCTTCGCCGCCCGTTCCTGCCGGTCGCGGTCCGCCGCCAGTGTGCCTGATCTGCGGCGATCTCCGGACCGGCTTCCTGTGGATGATCACCGGCGCCAAGCCAAGGAAATGCCGGGGGGCGCGTAACAGCATCTTGCCCTCGCCGGGGAGCGGAGGTTCGCCCGGCCGGCTTTGCCCGGAAACGCTCTCCGGAAGCCACCCAATATAGTGAACATATTCAGTAGCCGCCAGGGATACATGTCGCGGTCCGGCGGCCGGCCGATGCCGGCCCCGGAACGGCTGAAACCGGCCCGCCGGCGAAGGGGGATGATTTTTCCTGAGGCGACCCCTATATTCATCGGTGCCGGCTTGCCCGGCTATGGCGATAAACGCGCGTGTGAAGGCGGCTCGACCCGGGGGCGCTCGGCGCCTTCCACCAAGTGAACCTCAAGGGGTTTCAGCTGATGGGGCGAAGCCGATCGACGGACGTGCAAGACGTAGCGCTTTTGCCCGGTATGATATCCAAGATGCCGTATCGTCGCACAAGCGCTAAACGCCACGAAATGGCCCTGCCTCGCCTACCAGGCCGCCGCCGTACGTACCTGGTGGTAGCCAGCAAGGTGAACTTACCACCTATCCACGGCAAGCGGCCCTTCCAGGCGGGTCCTGAAGTTCGGTGATTTCCGAACTGAACATCCTGAACGGTGGCGATCCTGCAGCGCCTACGATACCTGAAGACCAGGAAGATCACCGCGGATGCCGTCCGGCAAGCTGATCGCTACGATGAAGTCTTCGCCGTGACAAGGTCCGCTGTTCTCGGCGATGGCGCCGAGGATGCGCGGCAAGCAGGCCGGACTTGTCCATCGCCGCCGCAGCCTGCGGATCGGCGAAAGCCGCTGCCGAGGCGGGCGGACCGCCGCGCCCGCCATGCGTCACATAGATCGTCGCCCTGTCATGGGTGCGCCAGACGGTGCGCGTCGAAGGTGGAGATCGCCGTGCCGTCGGCGATGCGGTCTGCTCAGCCCAGGTTGCTCGCCTTCGGCAGGACCCTGCTCGCCGAGGTGCGCTCGCCCTTTACCGTTCCGCCGGAGATGCCGATGCGCCGCGTGCCTCAAGGCGTAGCGCCGACCGGGATCATCGCCCCGTCCATGCGGAACTCGACCGTGCAGAGAAGTCTGTGCGGCAGCGCCTGCCAGTCGGCCTCGTCGGTCATGGTCCCCGCCCCTTGGATGCGGACGCGAGGCTGCACCGGCGAGCCGGGACGGGCAACAGGTTAGAGAGCTAACCATCCGCGGCGGGCGAAGGCCCGGAAACGAAATGGCCGCCTTGCGGCGGCCAGATCGAACTCAAAGGGACCGACAGTCCGTAGCCGGGCGCGAACGCCCGGCCATGGAGCTATCAGACGGCGCGCTTGGCGCCCGAGCGATAGACGACCAGCGCCGCCACCGCGGCCAGGAGGCCGCCGACGACGAGGGTCGACGAGTCGTTCGCCGTACGAGCGAAGATGTCGGCGTGGGCCGGCACCGTGAGAGCGAGAAGGCTCAGACCTGCAACAATCGACTTCATGGTTTTACCTCGACCAAAAACCTGCGAGGCCTTTTCCTTAACTCATTTTTAACCAGGCTCCAAAGCCAAAATGGTTAACGGAGTCAGATATTTGACCCAGATCACGCCGGTAACATTGGTTAACGGTTGCGGTTCCGGAACAATGCACCCTTCTGCCGCAACCTGTGCTTCAGCCGGGCTGCCGCCGGCGCAACCAGAGCGATGCGATCCCGCCCAGCGCGCAGACGATGCCGCCGCAGGTGAGGGTGAGCAGCACGCCGATCTGCGCCGCCACAGCCCCGGCGGCGAGCAGGCCGAACGGCATCATCCCCCAGGAACGCATCGTGTAATAGGCCATCACCCGCCCGCGCATCCGGTCGTCGACGCATCACGCTGATATTGGTCGCGCTGCCCTGGAGCATCAGGCAGAAGGCGGTCCGGCAGGATCAGCGCCATGGCGAGCAGGAAAAACTGCGCGAAGCTGAAGGCGACGAGGAAGATGCCGAAGCCGATGGCGGCGACCGAGCGCCTTGGCGAGCAGGTCCGGCCGCAGCCGCCCATCGCCAGCGCCCCGCAGAGCGCCCCGCTGGCTTCGTCGTCATCAGCAGGCCGTAGCCATCGGCGTCCGCGCCCAACACCTCGCGCGCGAAGACCGGCATCATGGTCGAATACGGCCGCCCGCGAAGCTGGAGACCGCCAGCGCCAGCAGCGCCGTGCAGATCTCGCGGTGGGCGATCAAATAGCGGAAGCCCTCGGCGATGTCCTTCAGCGGATGCTGCATCTCCGAGGGCCGCACGAAGGGCATGACCCGCATCAGGAAAAGGCTGGTCAGCACGCGAGATAGCTGAGCGTTGATCGCGAAGCACCGGATCGCCGACCATGGCGATGGTGACGCCGGCGACCGCCGGCCGACCACGCGCGCCATGTTGAACATGATCGAGTTGAGCGCGATGGCGCTTTGCAGATCGGCGCGGCCGACCATTTCCACGGTGAACGACTGGCGCGTCGGCACGTCGACCGCGTTGAGCAGGCCGAAGGCCAGCGCCAGGCGGGCGACGTGCAGAGTTCCACCAGGCCGGTGAAGGAGAGGATCGCCAGCGTCGCCGCCTGAACCAGGAAGGCGGCCTGGTCAGCATGATCAGCCGCCGGCGGTCGACCCGGTCGACCGTGCCGCCCAGCACCGGGAAGAAGAAGACCGGGCCTTGTTGCAGGAAGCCGATGAGGCCGAGGGCCAGCGGCGAGCCGGTCGGCAGCAGACCAGCCAGGCTGGCCGATTGTCTGCATCCACGAGCCCATCAGCGACAGCAACTGTCCCGCGAAGAACAGCCGGTAGTTCCGGTGCCGGAAGACGTCGGTGAGGGGGAGCCGCCGGGCCGGCGGTCGCCGAGTTTCGGTCATCGTGGGCGGAACCGATAAGCCCGCGGCGCGGTAACCACGCAACGGTTCACGCCCGCCGCGCTGGACAGCCGCCGCCCGAAACCCCATGTCAGCGCGTCGATCCATCGCCCTGGGGGGTACGCCCATGAGTTCCGTTCTCGATCCGTTCAAGCCGTTCTCGCTGAAGACGTTGAGCGTTCCCAACCGCTTCGTCATGGCCCCGTGACGCGCGCGGCAAGTCGCCCGGACAGGTGCCGACCGCCGAGGTCGCCGCCTATTACCGCCGCCGCGTCGAGGGCGGCGTCGGCCTGATCGTCACCGAGGGCACGGTCATCGACCACCCCGCCTCGGACGCCGATGCCGAGGTGCCGCGCTTCTACGGCGCGGACGCGCTGGCCGGATGGGCGGGCGTGGTGAAGGAGGTGAAGGCGGCCGGCGCCGCCATCGTGCCGCAGATCTGGCATGTCGGCACTGCCCGCCGTCAGGCGGCGGCGCGCCATCCCGACGCGCTTCCATCGGCCCTCCGGCCTTCGCGGCCGGGCAAGCAGGTGAACCAGCCGCTGGGCGAGAGCGAGATCGCCGATCTCATCGCCGCTTATGCGAGCGTTCGCCGCCGACGCCAAGCGGCTCGGCTTCGACGGGGCCGAGCTGCACGAGGCGCACGGCTATCTGATCGACCAGTTCTTCTGGGAGGCGACCAACCAGCGCACCGACGCCTTCGGCGGCAGCCTGATCGCCCGCACGAGGTTCGGCGCGGACGTGGTGCGCGCGGTCCGCGCCGCGGTCGGTCCCGACTTCCCGCTGATCCTGCGCTGGTCGCAGTGGAAGCAGCAGGACTACGCCGCCAAGCTGGCGGCGACGCCCGAGCTGCTGGAGGAGTTCCTCGCCCCGCTGACCGACGTGCCGGGGCCGATATCTATCACTGTTCGCAGCGCCGCTTCTGGGAGGCCGAGTTCGAGGGGCCGGACATGAACTCGCGGGCTGGGTGAAGAAGATCAGCGGCAAGCCGACCATCACGGTCGGCTCGGTCGGCCTCAGCACCGACTTCATCACCTCGTTCGCGGCGGCCGATCAGGTCGGCGCGACGGGCAAGGACCTCGCGGGCCTGGCGGCGCGTTTCGAGCGCGGCGAGTTCGACCTGGTGGCGGTCGGCCGCGCGCTGATCGCCAATCCGGACTGGGTGAACCGCGTCCGGGCGGGCGACATCGACGGCCTCAAGGGCTACGACCCCGCTTCGCTGGCGACGCTTTACTGACGGCGCGCGGCCGCGCCGGTGCGATCGTGACGGTGATCCGTTCGCGCGTCCCCGGCCGGCGCTCGACCAGCAGCCGGGCACCTGGCTGTCGTCGTGGAAGAGCCAGCCCTTGATGCCGTCGAGGATGGCCTTCGCCAGATTGTCGAGGTCCATCCAGGGCGGCTCGCCGATGTGTTCGACCATGATCTCGACCGTGCGGTCGCCCCAGGCCGGCGCGCGCCGCGCCATTCTTGCGGAAGAACTCGTAGAGCAGCGGCTTATAGTATTTGGCCTGCGTGGTGATGCCGTCCACGGCGACGGTGACGACGCCCTGCCTCGCGGGCGCGCACCTTGCCGGAGACGGTCCAGACCGCTTCGCCCTCGCGCCGCGCCGCCGACCGTAGAGCCGTCCCGCCATCAGCGCCTCGGCCGCCGCCTGATAGGCGGCGGGCAGCACGATCGGATCGGTCGCGGTGTTGGCGGCGATGCGGTAGCCGAGCCGCGCCACGACCATTTCGGCCAAGCCGATGAAGATGTTCTGCCCGTAGATGCCGCGCGCCATGTAGGCGCCGTGGGGGTTGTTCGGAACCCACCACATGCCCTGGTAGGACCAGCCGGGCAGCGTGACGTAGCCCGCGCTGTGGAACGCCTCGGGCGAGCCGTTGAAGCGGATGTCGTCGATCACCGCCTTGGGCACGATCTCGGTCTCCGTTCCAGCGCCCGTCGTAGCGCATCATCTCGCCCATCCGCGATGTCGCGCAGCGTCGCGTTGAGGCCGCCGCCGCCCATCTCGGCGCCCGACTCGTCGATGGTGAAATAGGCGTCCTCCTCCGTGCCGATGCGGCTCCAGATGCGCTCTCCGAGCGCCGCGAGCGGCTTGCCGGCGACGCGCTTGACGATCCAGCCGAGCACTTCGGTGTTGACCGTCTTGTAGGCGAAGCCCTCGCCGTGCGGCCCCTCCTTCACCAGATCGCGCAGGAAGGCGTCGATCGAGCGGGGGCCGCGATAGCCCTCGGGCTTGGGCATCGCGCCGGCGGCCCGGCCATAGTCCCAGACCTCGGCGGCGGGGTCGGCGTAGTTTTCGCTGTAGCGCACGCCGATGCGCATATCCATGACGTCGCGGACCCGCGCGTCGTCATAGGCGGTGCCCGCCATCTCGGGCAGGTAGCGCGTCACCGGGGCGGTCTCGTCGAGCGCCCCCTCATGGACCAGCCACTGCGCCAGCAGGCCGACGAACGACTTGGTGACCGACATCAGGATATGCGGCTGCTCCGGCCGGCAGACGCCGAAATAACGCTCGTAGACGATGCGGCCCCGGTGCAGCACCAGAAGGCCATCGGTGTGGATCGCCGCGAAGCCGGCGGCCCAGTCCGTCTCCTCGCCCGCCATGGTGCGGAATTTGAGGCCGTCGAGCGCCGCCTCGCGTTCGGCGCGCGGCAGAGCGTGCGGCGCGGGGGCGCGGCGCACCGTGCGGGCCGGCGCCATCTGGCGGCAAGGTTCAGCGTCCAGCGGAGCCTGGGGAACTGCGAGGCCGCCGGGTCGGCGAAGCGGATCAGCCGGTCGGGCGCGGGCGGGAAGCCCTGCATCCAGCGCCCCGGATCGTCCGGATGATCGTTCGCGTCGGCCATGATCGTCTCCCTGATGTCGTTGTGCGGCATGCTGGCCGCCCCGGCGGCGCTCCGCAACGCTTCGTCTCATTGCTCATGAAGCGCGCCGGGCATAGACGATTTTCGCGGCTGGCGGACTGGATGAATTACGAGCAGCTCGCGCAGAACGCCTGCGCGGCGTGGTGCGCATGGCGCTGGAGCGGGTCTCCCAGCAAGGCCTGCCGGGCAGGCGACCACCAGCTTCTACATCACCTTCGAGACGCAGCACCCCGGCGTGAAGATGTCGGACTGGCTGAAGGAGCGTTACCTGGAGGAGATGACGATCGTCGTCCAGCACCAGTATTGGGGCCTCGCGTCCGGCCGCTGGACTCCTTCGACATCACGCTGAGCTTCCAGAAGGTCGGCGAGCCGCTGACCGTGCCGTTCGAGGCGGTGAAGGCGTTCTTCGATCCGAGCGTGCAGTTCATGCTCCAGTTCAAGCCCGCCGCAGCCCAGCCGGGCGCGGTCCGCAAGCCGGCCGAGCAGCCCGCCGCCCAGCCCGCCCGGCTGGAGACCAAGCCCGAGGCCGCTCCGGCGGAGGGCGGCGACAAGCCCGCCCTGACCGGCGGCGAGGTCGTGAGCCTCGACAAGTTCCGCAAGAAATAGGCGGCCCATGCGCGCTCGCTCTCCTGGCGGCGTCGGCGCTGATGTGGGCGGGAGCGGCGGCGGCCGATGAGCCCCTGCCCGCGCCGGAGCCCTTCGCGCCTATACCCGCGACGAGGCGCGCGCCGTCTCCAAGCACATCGAGGCCGAGACCGGCGGGACCATCGAGGCGGTCAACGCGGCGGGCGACGTCTTCCTGGCTGAAGATCGAACCCGACACGCCGGCGCCGACGCGACGATCACCTTGACGCTGCTGGACGGGGCCACCGCACGACGACGACGGAGCGACGCGGACGCCTGCCGTCGCCATGGAGCCGGCGGGAACCGAGTTCACCCTCGCCTGCCGGGGTGGCCGGACTGTCACGCCCAAGGAGGCGCTGGCCGGCGACATCTGCGGTTCGAAAGCCCGCCCGGCGCCGACGGCGGCAAGGCCCGCCCCGCCCTGCCGCTGGAAAGGGCAGTCCGGCATGACGGTCTGGCATTTCAGCATCGGCGCGTCGTTGCCGGCGGGCCGGAGTTTCGGGCGCGGTCGCCGCCCGGTGCGCCTCGCGAGGTCTCGTCGTCGTCCGCCGGCGTCAGCCAGGACCGCCGACTGGCGGCGCGCCCAGACCGAACAGGATTACCAGTCCGGCCGCATCGACGCGGTGAAGCACGACACCGAAATCGGCATCATCAACGACCTGAAGGAGCGGCTCGCCGCCGAGGCGGCGGAGGCCGCCGCGCGATTCAGCGCAAGCCGACGAGGGCGTCGCCGAGTCGGAGGATTTGGCGGGGGCGTCGCCGAGACCATCGCCGAACGGGGCGATCCTGCCGATCTCGACCGCCTGACCGACCTCATGCGCGATATCCTCGCCGCCGAGCGCCAGGCGCAGCTTCTGGGCAAGACCACCGGCATCGGCGGACGGACCGAGGAGATCATGCGGCGCTACGCCGATGGCTTCGCGACCGCTGCGCCCACCAGCGACATGGGGCGGCAGACGGCGAAATTCGTGCTCGACCTGGAACGCACGATGCAGATGACCGGCCTCAGCTCGGACGACCTGACCGGCGGCGTCGCCGCCTCAACCGCGAATGGCCGGCCGGCGGCCAGCTCCTCGCAATCGCCCTATGGGCGTGCGGTCATCACGCTGAAAAAAATCCTCCTGCGCGATGGGCGTTCGGGGGCAGCTACACCTATGAGGTGACCGGCGCGATCACCGGCTCGTTCACGTTCGAGGCGATGCCGCCCAAGGACGGCTTCGTCACCTCACGCCCTTCACGCTGCGGGCGAAGCTGGCCCCGGAATGGGCGAGCGAGACCTACACTTGCATGCAGTCCGGCGGAACTTCCATCGGCGAGCCGCCCCGGCGCGTTCTTCAAGGCGATCGTCACGGGTTCCGGCGAGTGCCTGAAGGAAGACGACATGGGCAGCGTCGATATCGTGGATACCGACGCGCTGCCGTTGCGCTACCCTGCCCGCTCTTTGCGACGCGCGCGCCGCCGCGCCCTGAAGGCCCTAGAGCCGTCCGATGAGGTGGGCGGCGAGCAGATTGCAGGCAGTTTCGTTGGTGCCGGAATAGATGCTGGCGGCGCGGGCGTTGAGATATTTGCGCGCCGCCGCCGGGAACGCCTCGGCCCCCGCCGCGTCCAGCGCCAGTTCCGGCGACGCGCCGGTGCAGTTCGGTCGCCACCGTCTTCAGCAGCGACGAGGCCGCCCGTCCAGCGCCTGCAGGTATTGCCGCGGTAGAGCAGGCGCAGCTCCAGCGCCTCCAGCGCCGTCAGCTCGATCTTCCTGCGCCGGCGCGGCGCGCCAGCAGCGCGGCGTCGGCGCAGTCCGCCATCGCCTGCTTCTGCCGCCGCCATCGGCGTGGCGCACGAGGCTCGAGGTCGTGTTGCTCTGCGGCGAAGCGCATCAGCAGCTTGGCGACCGCCCAGCTCGTTCTCCGCGCCGACGCGCCGCCGACAGGAACGCGGCTCGACATCGTCGTTGAACTTGTGGATCGCCCGAGAGCGAAAAGATCGGCCGCACCGCGATGCGTTGGCGTCGGCGATGTCGATCAGCAGGCTGGTGATGCCGTCCTTGCTTCTTCGCCTTCGGCAGGCGGCACCGAGCGCGGACGATGCGGCCAGCGCTCGTGCGCCGGTGTCCAGATCCGCGCCGTTCAGCACATAGGCCCGCCCCTCGCGCACCGCCCGCAATTGCAGCGCCGCGAGGTCCGACCCTGCCCCTGTTTCCGAAAAGCCCTGGTACACCAGAAATCCGTGCCCGCGAGAATCGCCGGGCAGATATAGCGCGCCTTTCTGCTCCGCGCTGCCCATGGCGAGGAGAGCGGGCTGATCGTGCGGATGCCGCCCGCGAACAGGATCGGCGCGTCGGCGAGCGCGCATTCGTGTTCGAAGGATGAGGCGCATGGCGGGCGGTCCAGCCCGCCCTGCCATGGGCCGCCGGCCAGACCGGCGCGACCCAGCCGCGGGCATGGAGCTTGCCGTGCCATCCGCGCGCCGGCAGGCGTCGATCTCGGAATAGGTGCCCGACGTCGCCCAGTTCGCCGTGCGCAGCGGGCGCGGCCAGGGCCGAGTCCAGAAACGCCCGCACCTTCACGCCCGAGCGGCGGCCCATCTGCCCGTGGGACGGGCCATATCCGCGACATCGGCGCCACGTCCCATCCAATTGCTGACGCGCGAGGCCTGCCCGGCCGGGGCCGCCGCCTTGATCCATCGCACCGGCCGGTTAAGGCCCGAAGCCGGGCGATGAGCAGCGCCCCGCCCTGCCGTAAGCACGACCCGCGCCAGATCTTGCCGAGGCCCCATGACTAAGACCCAACGAAACCGACACGTTCGGCCCCATCGAAGTCGACGCCAGTAGCCACATCGGCGCCCAGTCGCAGTTCGATCGGCAATTTCAAGATCGGCTGGGGAGGAAGCAGCCCAAGCCCGTCATCCGCGCCCTCGGCATCATCGCCGCGCCGCCGCTGAAACCAACGCGGCGCCAATGGTTCGACAAGCTCGCCAAGACCATCGTCGCCGCCGCCCAGGAGGTGATCGACGGCAAGCTGGACGAGCATTTCGCTGGTCGTCTGCAGACCGGTTCGGGCACCCAGTCGAACATGAACGCCAACGAGGTGATCTCGAACCGCGCTACTGATGCGCGGGCGGGACGATGGGATCAAAGAAGCCGAGTCCAGACCCGAACGACCACGTCAATATGAGCTGGCCGTTCAACGACATCGGTCCCATCGGCGATGCATATCGCCGCCGCCGAGCAGGTGACGCACGATCTGCTGCCCGCGCTGCGCCATCTCCACAAGGCGCTGGCCGCCAAGGCGAAGGCCTGGAAGAAGATCATCAAGATCGGCCGCACCCACACCCAGGACGGCGACGCCGCTGACCCTCGGCCGAATTTCTCCGGCTACGCCCAGCAGCTCGCCAACGGCATCCGGCGCATCGAGACGACGCTGCCGATGCTGATGGAGCTGGCGCAGGTACGGCGGTCGGCACCGGCCTCAACGCGCCCGTCGGCTTCGCCGGCGGGGCCGCCGAGCGGATCGCCAAGATCACTGGAAGAACTACCACCGCCCCCAACAAGTTCGAGGTGCTCGCCGCCCACGACGCGATGGTCTCACCCACGGGGCGATCAACACGGTCGCCGCGCCGCTGTTCAAGATCGCCAACGACATCCGCTTTCTGGGGCCGGGGCCGCGCTCGGGCCTGGCGAACTCAGCCTGCGCGAGAACGAAGAGCCCGGCCTCGATCATGCCGGGCAAGGTGAACTGACCAGCAGAGGTGCTGATCATGTCCAGCAGGTCATGGGGAACCGCACGACATGACCGTCGCCGCGAGCGCCATCATGAGCTCAACGTCTTCAACCTGGAGATGTCGAGGATTTCCTCCAGTCGGTGCGTCTGATGGCCGACGCGGCGGTCAGGTTGAACGATTACCGCGGCGGATCGAGTTGCGCCTTCGACAACATCAAGCGCGGCCTCGACAACTCGCTGATGCTGGTGACGGCGCTGAACGGCAAGCTCGGCTACGACGCGCCAAGATCGCCAAGACCGCGCACAAGAACGGCACCACGCTGCGCCAGGAAGGTCGGCGGCGGTGGCTATCTGTCCGACAAGGAGTTCGACGAGGCGGCCGATCCTTCGAAGATGATCGGCCTCTGGCCGAGACGCGGCCTTCGTCCGCGTGACGCCCGCGCGCCGCGCCGCTGCTGCCGCTGCGGCTTGCGACAGGCGGACGGATCATGGCGGGCGACGAACACGCGGCGGGCGACCGGATCGCCGAGTTCGGCGGCCATCGCGCCGAGACGCGTTTCGCGGCTATCGCAGCCCGTGCGGCACGAGGGCGTCATCGCCACCGCGCACGGGCCGCTGGACGTCGCCTGCGACGTTTACGAGATCGGCGGCATCGCCGCGATCGTCGCCTATGACCCTGAACGCGACGGTGGTGCCCACCGCCAGTTCCGCTTTCCGGTCTATCTCGCGGGCCTGCCTGCCCTATCGTCGAACGTTCGCCGGGCTGATCGAGCCGGGCGAGACGCCCGAGCAGGCGGCGCGCCGCGAGACGGTCGCCGAGGAACTGGGGATCGAGCCCACCGACATCGTGCCCGCTCACCTGGCTGTTCTCTACCGGCCTTCGCTTCGGCGAGCGCATCTCTTCGCCGCCCGGGCCGATGCCGCCGCGCCGCGCACCGCCGGAAAACGCGCCGAGGCCGAGTTCGTGCGCGCGACGATACCCATCAACAGCATCAACATGCTGGCGAAGCATCAAGGCGACGAGCCTGCTGCCTCGCCCGACGCCGTGCTGGCGGCGATCGACGAGGACCGGCCTTCACGGCTTCACGATCATCGCCATGTTGTGGTTTGCTCGCCACCGCGCGCGCTTGAGGCGGCGCTGGGGGTTCGATCCATGAGCCGTGAAGTCAAACGCTCGCTGACCATCGCCGGGCACCGCACCGATCTCGCTGGAGCCGGTGTTCTGGGAGACGCTGAAGGAGATCGCCCGCGCCGAGGAAGTGCTCGTCGCCGCGCTGGTCGCCGAGATCGACGTGCCGACGCAGGCCCGGGCGAAGCCTGCTGTCGAGCGCCATCCGCGTCTATGTCGTCGGCCGCCTGAGGGGCTGCTGCGCCAAACGGTTTGACGCGGGCGCGCCAATCTGTTCTTGTATTGTTCCAACCCGGAACTGGCCATGACCTTCACCCTCATCCATTCGCCCCAGTCGCGCTCGACCGGCATCATCTGGTTGCTGGAGGAGCTGGGCGCGGCCTACGACATCCGCCGCGTCACCATCCGCCGGGCCGGCAGCGAGGAGGGGCTGGACTTCGCCATCCGCATCCGCACGGCAAGGTGCCTGCCCTGCTGCATGACGGCGCGCTGATCCACGAGCGGGCGGCGATCGTGCTCTATCTGACCGACCTCTTCCCCGAGGCGGGGCTGGGGCCGCGGATCGGCGATGCGAAGCGCGGGCCGTATCTGACCTGGCTCGCGTATTATGCGGGCGTGATGGAGCCGTCCTTCGTCTCGCGCTTTTCTCAATACCGAGGCGCCGCGCGGCACCGCCGGGTGGGTGAAGGTGATCTATGCGGTCGCCCACCTTCTTGAGAACACGCTGAAGGACTGGCCCTATCTGCTGGGCGACGATTTCAGCGGCGCGGACATATTGTTCGGCGGCACCTTCGCCATGTTCGGTCAGAGCCCGATCATGCCGCAATCGGCGGCGATCGCCGACTATGCGAAGCGCTGCGTCGTGCGGCCGGCCTTCGCGCGCCGGGGCGAAGGACAATGGCTGAGATCGTCAATCTGAAATCGGTCCGCAAGGCCAAGGCCCGCACCGAGAAGGAGCGCACCGCCGAGGCCAACCGCGCCAAGTTCGGCCGCACCAAGGCCGAGCGGCAGGCGGCCGAGGCCGAACGCGCCAAGGCCGACCGCGACTCGCGGGCAAGAAGCTGGACGAGTGAGGGCCAGCGCATGTCGGCAATGGACTGACCGAGACGATCCCCTCCTCATGGCCGGGCCTGACCCGGCCATCCAGTCTCGCGCCCACCGGCGGGCTGGATGGCTGCCTCAAGGGCGGCCATGAGGAAGGAACTGCGGTCCGGCGCGAGCGGATGCCGCTTCAGGCCCGGCAGCTCCAGCCGCATCGGCAGGCCGCCCTGGGGCGCAGCGTGATGGTGGCGAGCGGCATCACCGTGAAGCCCGGCCGCACCGTCAGGCGGTAGCGTTGCGATGACGGCGAGCAGCAGCATCGCCTCCTGCAACGCGAAGGCCATGCCGATGCAGATGCGCGGCCCCGCCCTGAACGGGATGAAGGCGAAGCGGTGGATCGCCTCGCGCCGCTCCGGGGCGAAGCGTTCGGGATCGAACAGCTCGGGCTCGTCCCATAGCGTGCGGTGGCGGTGGAGAATCCAGGGCGAGACGACGCGATCTGCGTGCCTGGCTTCACCGGCGCGCCGCCCAGCTCGTCTGCGCCTGCCGCCTCGCGGCCGAGGAAGCGGGCGCGGGCGGATAGAGCCGCATCGCCTCGTCCAGCACCTGACGCAGATAGACGAGGCCGTCGATGTCGGCGGCGGTCGGCGTCCGCCCGCCCAGCACGCGCTCAAGCTCCTCGCTCACCCGCGCCTCCGCCCACGGGAAGGCGGAGAGCAGATAGAGCGTCCAGCAGAGCGCGTTCGCCGTCGTCTCGTGGCCCGCCCCGATGAAGGTGATGGCGTTGTCGATCACCTGCTGCTCGTCCATCGGGCGGCCGTCCTCGGGATCGCGCGCCGTCAGCAGCATGGTGAGCAGATCGTCGGGCGCGGCCGCCGGGTCGCGGGCCATCAGCGCCCGGCGCTCGGCGACGATGCGCCCGACCTCGCCCTGAAAGAAGCGCAGCGCCGGACGCGCCCGCAGGCGGCCCAGCGTCGGCACCCATTCGGGCAGGTTGAAGACGGCCGCCATGTCGAGCCGGCCGACCGTATCGAAATAGAGGCCGAACGCCTCGCCCATGCGCCGCGCGTCGATGCGCGCGTCGCGGCCGAAGACGGTGCGCGACAAGACCTCGTAGGTGAGGCCCATCATCTCGGCGGCGATGTCGCGTTCGGCCTCGCCTTCGGCCTCCCAGCGCGCGACCATTTCGGCCGCCGCCTCCACCATCGCCGGCGCGAAGCCGAGGATGCGCTTGTGCTGGAAGGCGGGCGCGGTGGTGCGGCGCTGCCAGCGCCACGATTCGCCCTCGGCGGTCAGCAGCGCGTCGCCCAGCGCCGGTTTCAGCCGCCGCTGCTGCTGCACGCCCTTGGGATAATTGGCGACGTTGTCGAGCAGGACGCGCTTCACCGCTTCCGGCTCGGAGACGATCCACACATCGGCTCCGAACGAGCGCCGCCTGAGGATCGGCACGCGATAGACGGCCTCGTCGAAGGCCGAAACCAGATTGATTCGCGCCCGGTTGACGAACCTGATCACGTCCTTGAGGCCGGGCTTGACGATCGCCGGGAGCGGCTGCGGCGCCGCCGGACGGAGCGGATCGCGGCGTGGAGGTTCTGCGGCGCGGGCCTGGTTCATGGCGGGACCATCCGGGCGTAGGGCGTGCGGCCGGCCGGAGCGGGCTCCGGCCCGGTCCCCGTCATAGAGAGGGCCGGAAGATCATCAAGGCGAAAATCGCCGTCACGGCGGCGAAGGCCGGAATGCCGCAGGCGAACCAGACGGCGAAAAGCCGACGATAGAGCGGCGGCAGCGGCGCGCCCGACGCGGCGGCGGCCCGCGCCAGGTCGCGCATCCTGATCTGGATCCAGACGACCGGCAGCCAGCACGCGCCAGTGAGGACGTAGAGCGCCAGCGAGGCGGCGATCCAGTCCTCGAAGCCGTAGCCCGCCTCCACCGCCAGCGCCCAGCCGGTCAGCGGCTGCACGATCACCGCCGTCGCCGTGAAGATCGTATCGGCCAGCACGACGGTGCCCGCGACATGGGCGATCGCCGCCGCGTCGCCCGTGCGGTGGGCGATCAGCATGAAGAAGGCGATGCCCGCGCCGGTGCCGAACAGGACCGTCGCGCCGACGATGTGGAGCAGCTTGAGAAGGAGAAACAGCGTCATCCTAGCGGCTCGGCAGCAGCGCCGCCGCCACCGCCGTCAGCAGCAGAAGCGGGCCGGTCTTGACCAGCGGGCCGAGCGCGTCCGCCCACAGATCCGGCAGCATCAGCGTCCCGCCAACGAGATAGCCGAGCGTCACGAGGGCCGACAGCGCAAGGCCCGCCGCCGCCGTGCGGCGCAGCGCGATCGCCGCGCCGATGAGGATGTCGAGCGTCGCGGTCGCCACCAGCGCATGAGGCGCAAGGCCGCCGAACCCCGCCGCCGCCAGCACGGCTTCGGCCTGCGCCCAGCCCGGCCCCAGCGCGACGAGGCCGCTGACGATCCAGAAGAGGGCGAGCGCCGCGAAGATCACCGGCTTCAGCAGGAACAGCCGCGCGTGCCAGAGGTCCGGCACGCCGGCCGGCGAGCGGGCGAGCGACTCGGCGAGAGAACGCGGCGCGATGCCGGTCGCCGCCATCCAGGCCTCCGGCGCGCCCGCCACGCCCGCCGCCAGCGCCAGCCCGGCATTGGAGCGCGCCGGATTGCGCCAGCCGAGCCAGGCGAAGAGGCCGCCGACAGCGAAGGCGGCCGACATGGCGAAGCCGTGGACCGTCGCCACCGGCGCGGGCGCGAGGCCGAGCCAGGCCCGGTAGGCCGAGGCGATGCCGCCCAGCGTGTGCAGGGTCGGATGGGCGAGATCGAAGACCCGGCGGAACGGCCCGTCCGAGACGACCAGACGCGCCACCGTTTCGGCGATGTCGTCCACATCGACCGTCTGGATCGGTGAGGTTCCGGGCGGAACGGGCACGAAGCCCGGCAGGGCGCTGAGCGCCTTCAGCATCGCCGTGCCGCCATAGGGCTGGCGGGCGATCACCAGCGCCGGTTTCAGGATGAACCAGTCGAGATCGCTGGCCGCGAGGCTGGCGTCGGCCTCGGCCTTGGTGGTCATGAAGGTGGTGTCGGCGGCCATGTCGGCGCCGAGCGCCGAGATGTGGATCACCCGCCGCACGCCGGCCTCGCGGCAGGCGTCGTAGAGCGCCCGCGTGCCCAGAAGCTGCACCGCCCGCACATTGTCGTTGAGGCCGTCCTGAAGCGTTCCGGCCGCATGGACGACCGCATCGACGCCCTGAAGCAGCGGCAGCCAGATCTGCGGCGTGTCGGCATGGGCGAGGTCCACCCGCACGAATTCCATCTCGCCCAGCCGCCGCAGCGCGCGCCCCGCCTCGCGCCCGGCGGCGCGCACGGTGTGGCCGTCGCGCGCCAGCCGCGCCGTCACGGCGCTGCCGATGACGCCGTAGGCGCCGAGGACGAGAATGCGCACCCGGGCGTCCGTCAGGCGCTCGCGGTGACGATCCAGCACCGGGCCGGCAGGGTCACGCCGTCGGGGCCGAGATGGCCGCGATAGGTTTCGGTCAGTTCCTCGATCACCTGGGCCTTCAGCTCGTCGCTTTCGTTCATCAGAAGCCGCGAGGCCATGCCGACCAGCACCGCCTCCTTCGCCGCGCTTTCCGGCTTGCGGCCGACGACCATGGTCGTGTCGAAGGTCGCGAAGGCGGGCGTCTTGAAGCCGGCCTGCGTCAGGATGTGGCCGACCCGCACGGCGTCGGCGAAAGCGAAGGGACCGGGCGCATTGGGATCGGGCCGGGGCTGCGGCGGCAGATGCTTCAGCGCCGCCTGGGTCGGCAGCAGGGCGAAGGGATTGTCCGCCATCGGCCGCCAGCAGATGAAGGCGATCCGTCCGCTCGGCTTGAGCGCCTGATGCAGATTGCGGAAGGCCGCTTCCGGATCGGCGAAGAACATGACGCCGAACTTCGAGAACAGAAGGTCGGCCCCCCGGCCGTGGAACACATGCGAGGAGGCGTCGGCTTCCAGGAACGAGACGTTCTCGCGGCCCCCCGCGCGGGCCCGCGCGACCTCCAGCATCGGATGCGACACGTCGATGCCGAGCACATGGCCGTGCGCGCCGACCGCATCGGCCAGCAGCAGCGTGGTGCCGCCCGAGCCGCAGCCGACGTCGATCACCGTCTCGCCGGGCGCGGGCGAGGCGGCGGCGATGGCGGCGTCCGCCATCTCGCGCATCATCGCGTCCATCTTGTCGGCGTCCTCGGCCCATTTGCGGCCCGAGGCGGCGTTCCAATAGGCGATCTGGTCGGCGTTACCTTCGGCCATCGCGTCCTCTCCCCCGGCCCGTCGCGGCGGGCTGTTCTGTCGTTGGCGCCCCCCGGCGCGCCGCCATTGACGGAGGTCAACGGCAACCGCGAGTTGGTGGCCGAATATCCGTCCTGTCAATTGCAAGGGATGGAGACGATGCGCCCTGTCGTCGTGCTGAGCCTCGCGGCGGCGCTCTGCCTCGCGCCCGCCGCCTTCGCTCAAGACGCGCCGGTCTCGCTGGGCGGGGCCTTGCAGCCCTCCCCGCCCGACCCCGGCGCGCCGCCGCCAGCCCCCGCCGCGCCGGTCGAATCGACCGTCGCCTACCCGCCCGATCTCACCGGCGGCTGGGTCGTGGAGAAGACCAATTTCCACGACCGCGCCTTCCTGGCGCTCGACGGCATGGCCGGGGCCGAAACGGTCAGCATCGCCGACGGCAAGCAATGGCTGGGCGTCGGGCGCTGGTGGGCGAAGCCCTCCGACGGGCCGCACGTCGTCATCCAGTTCCGCGACGAGCACGATCCCGAAGGCGCGGTCTCCTTCTGGCTCGACGTCACCTTCACCAGCGCCGACGCGGCGGCGGGCACCGCGCACAGCGCCGCCTCCTCGCTGGTCGAGCCGGTGACGCTGACCCGTTCGCCCTGCGATTTCCGCTATTCCGACGCGCCCGAACCGGCGGTCGAGGGCTGCACCTGGGACCAGCTTTCCGACGACTGGCTGATGGAGGCGATCTTCAGCGGCGAATGCGCCGAACTCGGCCCCTGCTACCGCCTGTTGCCGCCGGAATTCGTGCTGCCGGACTGAGCGGCGGCGGCCGCGCAAACTTCGCGTGGCGCGGCGGCCCCGGCGGCCCTAAAAGCGGTGCATGTCCCAGTCGTTCGAAGACGCCCTCAGCGAGGCGGCGGCGCCGGTGTCCGGCGAGCCGCCCTACCTCACGGGCCTGAACCCCGAGCAGCGCGAGGCGGTGCTGGCCTCCGACGGTCCGGTGCTGGTGCTCGCCGGGGCCGGCACCGGCAAGACGCGCGTGCTGACGACCCGGCTTGCCCACCTCCTCTATGCGCGCCGCGCCTATCCGGGACAGATCCTCGCCGTCACCTTCACCAACAAGGCGGCGCGCGAGATGAAGGAGCGCATCGGCCTGCTCATCGGCGGCGTGGTCGAGGGGATGCAGTGGCTCGGCACCTTCCACTCGATCGGCGCGCGGATGCTGCGCCGCCATGCGGAACTCGCCGGCCTCAAATCCAATTTCACCATCCTCGACGCCGACGATCAGCTGCGCCTGATCAAGCAGGTCGTCGCCGCCGCCGATCTCGACGAGAAGCGCCACCCGCCGCGCCAGCTCGCGGCGCTGATCGACCGCTGGAAGAATCGCGGCTGGCTGCCGGCCGACGTGCCGAACGGCGAGACCTACGGCTACGCCGCCGGCAAGGGGGCGATCCTCTATGCCGCCTACCAGCAGCGTCTCGCCGAGCTGAACGCCGCCGATTTCGGCGACCTGCTGCTCTCCACGATCAAGGTGCTGCGCGAGAATCCCGACGTGCTGGAGGAGTATCGCCGCCGCTTCGTCTATATCCTGGTGGACGAGTATCAGGACACCAACGTCGCCCAGCACCAATGGCTGAAGCTGCTGGCCGAACCGCGCAACAATATCTGCTGCGTCGGCGACGACGACCAGTCGATCTATGGCTGGCGCGGCGCGGAGGTCGATAACATCCTTTCGTTCGAGCGCGACTATCCGGGCGCGAAGGTGATCCGCCTGGAGCGCAATTACCGCTCGACGCCCGAAATCCTCAGCGCCGCCTCGGGCCTCATCAAGGAAAACCGCAGCCGGCACGGCAAGACGCTGCATACCGAGGCGGCGAGCGGCGGCCCGGTCGCGGTGCTGTCGGTCTGGGACGCCGAGGAGGAAGCGCGCCAGATCGCCGACGAGCTTGAGGCGATGCAGAAGCGCGGCGAGCGCCTCGCCTCGGCGGCGATCCTGGTGCGCGCCTCGCACCAGATGCGCGAGTTCGAGGAACGCTTCGTCGCGGTCGGCCTGCCCTATCGGGTGATCGGCGGTCCGCGCTTCTACGAGCGTCAGGAGATCCGCGACGCTCTCGCCTATCTGCGCGTGGTCGCGCAGGGCGACGACGATCTCGCCTTCGAGCGCATCGTCAACAAGCCCAAGCGCGGCATCGGCGACAAGGCGATGCAGGACGTGCAGGTGGCGGCGCGGCGCATGGCCGTGTCGCTGAGCGTCGCGGCGCGCCACCTTTCCTCCAGCGACGAGATGACCGGCAAGGCGCGCACCAGCCTGCGCCAGCTGATGGACGGCTTCGACCGCTGGCGGGCGGCGATGACGAGCCTGCCCCACCCCGATCTCGCGACGCTGGTGCTGGAGGAGTCGGGCTATATCGAGATGTGGCAGGCCGACAAATCGGTGGAAGCCGAAGGCCGTCTCGACAATCTCAAGGAACTCATCCGCTCGATGGAGGGCTTCGAGAACCTGACCGGGTTCCTGGAGCATGTCTCGCTGGTCATGGAGGCCGAGCAGAACGAGACCGGCGACAAGGTTTCGATCATGACCCTGCACGGCGCGAAGGGGCTGGAGTTCGACACCGTCTTCCTGCCCGGCTGGGAAGAGGGCCTCTTCCCCTCGCAGCGCTCGATGGACGAGAACGGTCTCGCCGGGCTGGAGGAGGAACGCCGCCTCGCCTATGTCGGCATCACGCGCGGCAAGAAGCGGGTGCAGATCTCCTACGCCGCCAACCGCCGCACCCACGGCCTGTGGCAGAGCGCGATCCCCTCGCGCTTCGTCTCGGAACTGCCGCCGGGCGCGGTGGAGCTGAAAGAGGGCGTCGGCGGCGGCTTCGCCGGCCGCACGGGTTTCGCCGAGAACCGCTGGTCGCAGGCCGATTTCTCCAGCGCCTATGACAGCCCCGGCTGGCGGCGCGCCCAGTCCCAGGTGCAGCCCGGCGGCCTGCGCCCCCGGCCGCCGGTGATCGAGGCGCAGGCGACCCTCGTCGCCCGCAGCGACCCCGACGGCGCCGGCTTCGCGCGCGGCGACACGGTGCGGCACGCCAAGTTCGGCCGGGGCCGCGTCGTCCATGCCGACGGCAACAAGCTGACCGTCAAATTCGACGAGGCGGGCGAGAAGAAAGTGATCGCCGCCTTCCTCAGCCGCGGCTAAGAACACGCCCCATGAACCCGCCGCTCTGGAAAGCCTCGACGCGCGCCGCGCATGAGGACATCGACCGCCTGTCCACGCTGTTCGAGCTGACCCCCGAACCCGCGCCGCAATCGGTCATCGTGCTGACCCATCCGCACGAGGACGATGCGGTGATCGAGGCCTATTACGACGAAGCGCCGGACGGCGCGGCGCTGAGCGCCATTCTGGGCCAGGCGGTCAAGGTCGAGGCGCTGCCCGATGTCGACTGGGTGAAGCTGAGCCAGGAGGGCCTGCCGCCGGTGCGGGCCGGGCGCTTCTTCGTCTATGGCGCGCACGACAAGGGCAAGGCCCCGGCCAACGCCATCGCGCTGGCGATCGACGCCGGGGTCGCCTTCGGCACCGGCCATCACGAGACCACGACCGGCTGCCTGATGGCCCTGGAATGGCTGGCGCAGACCCGCTTCGCGCCGCGCAACGCGCTCGACCTCGGCTGCGGCACCGGCGTGCTGGCGCTGGGGGCCGACCGGCTGTGGCGCATTCCCGTCGTCGCCTCCGACATCGACCCGCAGGCGATCGGCGTGACCCGCGAGAATCTGCGCCTCAACGGCGGGCAGATGCGCATCCGTCCGGTGGTCGCGGAGGGCTTCGCCCATCCCCTGATCGCCGCCAGCGCACCTTACGACCTCATCATCGCCAATATCCTCGCCGGGCCGCTGACCCAGCTCGCCCCCGGCATCCGCGAGCACCTCGCGCCGGGCGGACGGGTGGTCCTGTCGGGGCTGCTGCGGACGCAGGAGCTGATGGTCCTGTCGTTCTACCGCGCGCTCGGCTTCCGGCCGGCGCGGCGCTGGCGGCTGGGGCCGTGGTCGGTCCTGCTGCTGGCGCTTTGACGCCGGGGCCGCGCTCGACCACAAACAGGCGTCACCAGACCGGACCCCGCCATGCCGCCCGCGATCCAGACCGCGACGCTCGCCGAACTCGCCCTGGGCGTGCTGCTCGGCTCGCTCATCGTCGCCGCCCTGCTGGCGCTGCCGCTGAAGCTGGCGGCGGAGTCGGTCTATCGCAGCCCGGTGCGCATCCTCGACGCGCTGAAGGCGCTGTTCGTCGCCTATGCCCTGCTGACCGCGCTGATCCTCGCCCTGGTCCGCCTCAGGGTGGTCGATCTCGCCCGCGCCGGCTCCATCTCGCTTCAGATCGTCGGTCTCGTCGTCGGGCTGGTGATCCTCGCCTTCTCGATCGCCGTCTTCGTGCGCCGCCCCGACGGGACGCGGCCCGATTTCGCCCAGTCCGGCGTCGTCGCGGCGATCATGCAGGTGGTCTCGCTGCTGATCGCGCTGGCGATCTCGGCCCTGGGGATGCCTCTGAACGGACGCCCATGACGCCATGGCGCATGGCGCGGCGGCGCGGGACCGCTAGACTGGGGCCTTAAACCGGACCCACCCGACAAGGACCCGTCCCATGCAGATTCTCTTCGCCCTGCAGCAGAGCGTCGCGAGCGACCCCGCCATCACCCCGGACCAGCTGGGCCTGACGCCCGGCATTGTCATCGTCAGCGCGCTGATCGGCGCGGCGATCGGCGGACTGATCCTCGGCATCATCCTCAAATTCGTCGGCCAGGCGGTCCTGGGCGGAACGGTCAAGTTCTCCAGCGCCTTCTCGGCGATGTTCATCTACAGCCTGATCACCAGCGCCATCGGCTTCGCGGCCTTCTATGCCGGCATGGTGCATATGAGCGACCTGCAGGCCGCCAAGGCCGGCGGGATGAACGCGATCATGCCCTACGGCCTGCCCACCTTCATCGCCAGCACGGCGGTCGGCATCCTGCTGATCGGCTGGACCGTCCGCGTCTTCGTCCGCGACCCCGAGGATCGCCGCCCGAGCTGGGGCAGCGCGCTCATCATCGCGGTCATCATGTCGATCATCGGCCTCGTGCTGTCGCTGCTGCTGTCGCGGATCAACCCCGGCATGCAGGGCTGAGGCGGCGGATTGCGGACGGGCGGAAGGTTCCCTAGGTTCCGCCCATGTCAGAGACCCTTTCCCCGTCCCGCCGCTTCCAGACCTATGACGACCCGCCGCCGCCCAGCGCGACGCATGCGCGGGTCGCCGCCATCCGCGCCGAACTCGCCCGCCGGGGCCTCGCCGGAGTCGTCATCCCGCGCGGCGACGCCCATATGGGCGAATACGTCGCTCCGCACGACGAGCGCCTCGCCTGGGCGACCGGCTTCACCGGCTCGGCCGGCATGGCCATCGTCATGGCCGACCGCGCGGCGGTCTTCATCGACGGCCGCTACACGCTTCAGGTCCGCGACCAGGTGGACCTGTCGATCTTCGCGCCCCAGCACCTGATCGAGGAGCCGCCGGCCCAGTGGCTGGCCGCCCATGTGAAGCCCGGCGACCGCATCGCCTACGATCCCTGGCTGCACACCCCGAGCGGCCTCGCGCCGCTGGAGAAGGCCGTCGCCGAGGCGGGCGGCGCGCTCGTCGCCACGGCGGACTCGCCGGTCGATGCCGCCTGGACCGACCAGCCGCCGCCGCCGCTCGCCCCGGTCGTGCCCCACCCCATCGAGATCGCGGGCGAGGCGGCCGCCGACAAGCGCACCCGCATCGCCGCCGCGCTGGCCAAGGCGAAGCAGGACGCGGCCGTGCTGACGCTGCCGGAATCCATCGCCTGGCTGCTCAACATCCGCGGCGGCGATGTCGGCCACGTGCCGCTGCCCCATTCCTTCGCCGTGCTGAAGAGCGACGGCGCGGTCGATCTCTTCCTCGATCCCCGCAAGGTGACGCCGGGCCTTTCCGCGCATCTGGGCAACGGCGTGCGCCTGCGCGCGCCGGAGGAACTGGGCGCCGGTCTCGACGAGCTGAAGGGCAAGACCGTGCTCGCCGATCCCGGCACCGCCGCCCAATGGGTGTTCGACCGGCTCGGCGCGGCGGGCGCGGCGGTCGTGCGCGGGGCCGATCCCGTGCTGCTGCCCAAGGCGCAGAAGAACGCCGCCGAACTCGCGGGCGTGCGCGCCGCCCATATCCGCGACGGCGCGGCGCTGACGCGCTTCCTGCGCTGGGTGACGGCCGAGGGCGCGTCGGGCCGCGTCACCGAGATCGAGGCCTGCGAACGGCTGGAGGATTTCCGCCGCGAGACCGGCGCGCTGAAGGATCTGAGCTTCGACTCGATCTCCGGCTCCGGCCCGAACGGGGCGATCGTCCATTACCGCGTGACGCAGAAGACCGACCGCCGTCTCGCGGGCGGCGAGCTGTTCCTGATCGATTCCGGCGGCCAGTATCTCGACGCCACCACCGACGTCACCCGCACCGTCGCGCTCGGCGCGCCGAGCGCCGAGATGAAGGACCGCTTCACCCGCGTGCTGAAGGGCCATATCGCGCTCGCCACCGCGCGCTTCCCCGCCGGGACCACCGGCGCGCAGCTCGACACCCTCGCCCGCGCCCCGCTGTGGGAAGTCGGTCTCGACTACGACCACGGCACCGGCCACGGCGTCGGGGCCTATCTCAGCGTCCATGAAGGCCCGCAGAGCATCTCCAAGCGCCCGGTCGCCCAGCCGCTGCTGCCCGGCATGATCTGTTCGAACGAGCCCGGCTACTACAAGACCGGCGGCTACGGCATCCGCATCGAGAACCTGATCGTGGTGCGCGAGGCGGCGATCGAAGGGGCCGAACGGCCGATGCTGGAGTTCGAGACGGTGACGCTCGCCCCTATCGACGTCGATCTGGTCGAACCGTCGCTGCTGACCGCCGCCGAGAAGGCCTGGCTCAACGCCTATCACGCCCGGGTGCGCGAGACGCTGACGCCGCTGGTCGATGCCGAAACGGCCGCCTGGCTGACATCCGCGACGCGGGCGGTGTGACGATGGCCGGTCCCCTTTCCGCCGTCGATCACGTGATGATCGGCGCTCCCGCCCTCGACGCCCTGCACAAGATCTGGCGCGGTCTCGGCTTCACGCTGACGCCGCGCGCCGTCCATGGCGGCGGCGCGACCGCCAATCACTGCGTGATGTTCCGCGAATCCTATATCGAGCTGATCGCCCCGACCGGCGCGGCGGCGTCGCCGCTGGCCGATGTCCTCGCGGCGCGCGGCCCCGGCGGCCTGGGGATCGCCTTCGCCGCCCCCGATGCCGAGGCGACCGCCGCCGCGCTGCGCGACGCGGGCGTCGCCACGCAGGACCCCGTCGCCCTGTCGCGGCCGCTGGAGCTGGACGGCCGCACCGAGACGGTCTCGTTCAAGAACGTGCTGTTCGAGGGCGGGCTTTCGGGCGTCCTCGCCTTCGCCTGCCATCACGAGACGCCGCATCTGACGCGGGCTCGCGCCGAATGGCAGCTGCACGCCAACGGCGCGACCGCCCTGTCGGAGATCGTCATCGGCGCGGAGCACCCGGCCGAGTTCCGTCCCGCGCTCGAACGCCTCTTCGGCATCGACCATGTCGCCGAAGGTCCGCACGGGCTTTCCGTCGTGCTCGACGGCATCGCACTGGCGGTGACGAACCCGGTCGGCCTCGCCCAGCGCTTCGGCGCGAAGGCGGTCGCCGGCCTCGCGCCCCTGCCCGGCCTCGCCGCGCTCTCCATCGTCGTCAACGAGGCCGACGCCGCCGGCGCGATGCTGGACATGGCGCGCATCCCCTATGCCGACAGCCATCACGGCCTCGTCGTCGCCGCGAAGGATGCGGGCGGCGTCATCGTCGAACTGGCCGAGGATTGAGGCCGGGTGCGGCGCCTGCTGTTCCTGTGCAGCCGCAACCGCCGCCGCAGCCCGACCGCCGAACGCCTGTTCGCCGCGGACCCCTCGCTGGAGGTCGCCTCCGCCGGTCTCGCGCCCGACGCGGACGAGATTTTGACGCCGGACCATCTGGACGGCGTGGACATCGTTTTCGTCATGGAGCCCGTCCACCGGCGGCGGCTGACGGCGGGCTTCAAACGCCATATGAACGGCGTCAGGATCGTCTGCCTGAACATCCCTGACGACTACGACTATATGGACCCGCGCCTCGTCGCCCTGCTTGAAACGCGGGTGAGGCCGCACCTGAAGCGGCGGACGGCGCGGACGGAAGGAGAGAAGCCATGACCCCCATCCTGCTCGTCCACGGCGCCTGGCACGGCGCGTGGTGCTGGTACAAGGCGATCCCCGCGCTGGAGGCGGCGGGCTTCGAACCTCACACGCTCGACCTGCCCGGCCACGGCCTGCGCGCCGGCGAGACGCAGAGCCTCGCCGCCTATGCCGACGCGGTGGCGGAGCGGCTGGCGGAGATCGGCCGGCCCGCCGTGCTGCTCGGCCACTCGATGGGCGGCCAAGTCATCAGCGCGGCGGCCGAACGGGTGCCCGAGCGCATTTCGAGCCTCGTCTATCTCTGCGCCTTCCTGCCGCGCGCGGGCGAGTCGATCTTCGCCAACGCGGCGGGCGATGCGGAATCCGTGCTGGGCGGCTACATGACGCCGCTGGACGACGGACGGCTGGTCGTGAAGGACGAGGGGCTGAGGCCGTCGCTTTTCGCCGACTGCGCGGAGGAGGACATCGCGCTCGCCCGGCTGATGCTGGTGCCGCAATCGGCCGAGCCGTTCAGCGCCCCCGCCGCGCTGACCCCCGAACGCTTCGGCAGCGTGCGCCGCGCCTATATCGTCTGCGAGGGCGACCGGGCCATCGGTCCGGCGATCCAGCGCGGCATGATCGCGCGCTCGCCGGTCGCGGCCGAGGCCGTTCTCGACACCAGCCACTCGCCGTTCTTCTCCGCCCCGGGCAGGCTGGCGGCGGCGATCCGGCAGGTGACGGCGTAGCGCGGCTACAGTCCCTCGATCAGCTTCAGCCAGGCATCCTCGTCGATGACCTGGACGCCGTGCTTCTCGGCCTCTTTCAGCTTCGAGCCCGCGCCCGGTCCGGCGACGACGAGATCGGTCTTCGCCGACACCGACCCCGCGACCTTCGCGCCGAGGCTTTCGGCCCGCGCCTTGGCCTCGTTGCGGGTCATCTTTTCGAGGCTGCCGGTGAAGACCACCGTCTTGCCCGCGACCGGCGAGTCCGTCGCCGGCCGCTCGGCATCCTCGATGGTCAGCACGGCGAGCAGGCGGTCCACTTCCGCAATGTTGTGGGCCTCGCCGAAGAAATCGGCGATCGCTTCCGCCACCGTGCCGCCGATCTGGTCGATGGCGTCGAGTTCGGCGAGCGCCGCCGCGTCGCCCGCCGCGATGCGGCGCATGGCGGCGATGAACGCCGCGCCGCCGCCATAGGCGCGGGCGAGCTGCTTCGCCGTCGTCTCGCCGACATGGCGGATGCCGAGCGCGAAGATGAAGCGGTGGAGCGCGATGGTGCGCCGGGAGGCGATGGCCTCGAACAGCTTGGCGGCCGACTGCGCGCCCCAGCCCTCGCGTTCGGCGATGGCCTTCTCGCCCGCGCCGTAGCGTTCTTCCAGACGGAAGATGTCGGACGGCGTTTCGATCAGCCCGTCGGCGAGGAATGCGTCGATGTGCTTCGCGCCCAGGCCCTCGATGTCGAAGGCGTTGCGCGAGACGAAATGCTTCAGCCGCTCGCTGCGCTGGGCCGGGCAGATGAGGCCGCCGGTGCAGCGCGTGGCGACCTCGCCTTCCTCGCGCACCGCGTGGCTGCCGCAGGCAGGACATATCTTCGGGAAGGCGAAGGGTTTGGCTCCGTGCGGGCGCTTCTCCGCGACGATTCCGAGGATCTGCGGGATCACGTCGCCCGCCCGTTGCAGGATCACCGTGTCGCCGATGCGCACGTCCTTGCGGGCGATCTCGTCCTCGTTGTGCAGCGTCGCGTTGGTGACGACGACGCCGCCGACCGTCACCGGCTTCAGCCGGGCGACCGGGGTCAGCACGCCGGTGCGACCGACCTGAATGTCGATGCCTAGCAGTTCGGTGGTCGCCTTCTCGGCGGGAAATTTGTGGGCGATGGCCCAGCGCGGGCTGCGCGAGACGAAGCCGAGGCGCTGCTGCAGGTCGAGCCGGTTCACCTTGTAGACCACGCCGTCGATGTCGTAGCCGAGGCCGGCGCGGCGTTCCTCGATGGCGCGGTAATAGGCCATCAGCCCGTCGAGCCCGTGGGTGACGGTCATCAGCGGGTTGATGTCGAAGCCCCAACCCTTCAGCGCCTGCACGACGCCCGTCTGCGTATCGGCCGGAAGCTCGCTCGTCTCGCCCCAGGCATAGGCGAAGAAGCGCAGTCTGCGCTCAGCGGTGATCGTCGCGTCGAGCTGGCGCAGCGAGCCCGCCGCCGCGTTGCGCGGATTGGCGTAGGGCTCCTTGCCCTCCGCCGCCTGGCGCGCGTTCAGTTCGGCGAAACGCTCGGCCGGAAAATAGACCTCGCCCCGCACCTCGAACACCGCGGGCGGATGCGCGGTCTTTAGCCGGTGCGGAACGCCTTCGACCGTCCTCAGATTCGCGGTGACGTTCTCGCCCTCCGCGCCGTCGCCACGCGTCGCGCCGACCGTCAGTTCGCCGTTCTCGTAGCGCAGGCTCGCCGACAGGCCGTCGATCTTCGGCTCGGCCGCGATCTCCAGCGCCGCGTCGTCGGCAAGGCCGAGGAAGCGGCGGATGCGGGCGAGGAACTCCGCGACATCTTCCTCGCTGAAGGCGTTGTCGAGCGAGAGCATCGGCCTGGCGTGGCGGACCTTCTCGAACCGCTCAGCCGGTTTCGCGCCGACCCGCAGCGACGGGCTGTCGAGCCCGACCAGATGCGGAAAGCGCGCCTCGATCGCCGCGCTGCGCTGTTTCAGCGCATCGTAGTCCGCGTCGCTGACGGTCGGCGCGTCCTCCTGGTAGTAGCGGCGGTCGTGTTCGGCGAGGACCAGCGAGAGGCGCGTCAGTTCGGCCTTCGCCTCCTTCTCGGTCAGCGCCTCGGGGGCCTTGGCGGCGGGAGAGGTCTTTTTCGCGGCCATGGGCGCGCCTCAGCCGCGCGCCGCGAGCAGCGTTTCGGCCGCCGCGCGGGCTTCGTCGGTGATCGAGGCGCCGGAGAGCATCCGGGCGATCTCCTCGCGCCGTCCGGTCTCGTCGAGCGCCGTGACGCCGGTCAGCGTGACGCCGCCGGCGGTCTTCTTGGCGATGCGGAAATGCCGGTCGCCGCGCGCCGCGACCTGCGGCGAGTGGGTGACGACCAGCACCTGCGCCTGACGGCCGAGCCGCGCGAGCCGCGCGCCCACCGCATCCGCCACCGCGCCGCCGACGCCCTGATCGACCTCGTCGAAGATCAGCGTCGGCGCGGTGCCGCGTTCGGCGAGCGCCACTTTCAGCGCCAGGATCACCCGCGCGAGTTCGCCGCCCGAGGCGATTTTGGTCAGCGGCCCGGCGGGCGTGCCGGGGTTGGTGGCGATCTGGAACTCGACCGCATCGAGGCCCGCCGCCGTCGCCTGTTCCAGCGTCAGGGGGCTGAGCGCGACCGCGAACTTCGCCTTGTCGAGCTTCAGCGGTTTCAGCTCCTTCGTCACCGCCGTCTCCAGCTTGGCGGCGGCGGCCTTGCGCCTGGCGGTCAGCGCCCCGGCGGCGTCGGCGAAGGCGAGCCGGGCGGCGGTTTCGGCGCGGGCGAGCTTCGCCGTGCGGCCCTCGGCGTCGGCCAGCGCCTGCACCTTGTCGGCGAGTTCGGCGGTCAGTTTCGGCAGGTCGTGGACCTGGACCTTGTATTTGCGGGCCGCGCCGCGCAGCGCGAACAGCCGCCCCTCGATGGCGTCGAGCCGGGCGGGATCGAAATTCATCGCCTCCAGCGCCGCTTCCGCCTGGGCCCGCGCTTCGGTCGCCTCCAGCACGGCGCGCTCCAGCGCCTCGCCGGCCGCGTCGAGCCGCCCCAGCGCCTGCGGCCGCAGCCGCTCGATCCGCCGCGAGGCCGAGACGAGGCGGGTATCGACCGCCCGGTCGCCGCCGCCCAGCAGCTCGACCACGGCGGCGAGTTCGCCGGCCAGCTTCTCCGACGACATCAGCAGCGCCCGCTCGGCCGCCAGCCGGTCCTCCTCGCCCTCCTCGGGCGCCAGCTTGCCGAGTTCGGAGACGGCAGCCTGAAGATAGTCCGCGTCGGCCCGCGCCTCGGCCATCTCGCGGGCGAAGGCCTCGGCCTCCGCCGCGGCGGCGCGCCAGGCGGCATGAGCGGCGGCGGCGGCCGCGCTCTCCTTGTCGTGGCCGCCGAAGGCGTCGAGCAGCGTCCTGTGGGCGGCGGCGCTGAGCAGGCCCCGTCCGTCGTTCTGGCCGTGCAGCTCGACCAGCGTCTCGCCGACCTCGCGCAGCAGCGCCGCGCCGACCGGCTGGTCGTTGACGAAGGCCCGGCTCTTGCCGTCGGCGGCGATGGTCCGGCGCAGGATGATCTCGTCCTCCGCCTCGATGCCGTTTTCGGCGAGCAGGCGATAGGCGGCGTGCTGCCGTCCCGGATCGAACACCGCCGTCACCGCGCCCATGGCGGCGCCCTGCCGCACGGCGGCCCGGTCCGACTTGCGGCCCAGCGCCACCTGGAGCGCGTCGAGCAGGATCGATTTGCCGGCCCCGGTCTCGCCGGTCAGCACATTCAGCCCGGCGTCGAGCGCCAGGTCCAGCCGTTCGATCAGGACGACGTCCCGGATCGAGAGCTGGGTCAGCATGGAAAGCCCCTCTTGAGCGGCCCTAGAGTCCGAAGGTGCGCGAGATCCACGAGCCTTCGTCTTCGCGCGGCTGCAATTCCTGGCCGGTCAGAAGCGCGTAGGATTCCTCATACCAGCGGCTGCCGGGGTAGTTGTAGCCGAGCACGGCGGCGGCGGTCTGCGCCTCGCCGGTGAGGCCGAGCGCCAGATAGGCCTCGGTCAGGCGGTGCAGCGCCTCGGGCACCTGCGAGGTGGTCTGGAAATTGGTGACCACCACGCGGAAGCGGTTGATCGCGGCGACATACTGCTCGCGGCGCAGATAGTAGCGGCCGATCGCCATTTCCTTGCCCGCCAGGTGGTCGAGCGCGAGGTCGAGCTTGAGGCGCGCGTCGCGGGCGTAGATCGTGCCGGGGAAACGCTGCACGACGTCGTTCAGCGCCACCAGCGCCTGCTGCGTCGTCGCCTGGTCGCGGCCCACGTCGACGATCTGCTCGTAGTAGGAAATCGCTTTCAGGTAATAGGCATAGGCCGCGTCCTTGTTACCCGAATAGAGCGCCAGGAAGCGGTCCACGGCGTTGATCGCGTCGCCGTATTTGTTGACCTCGTAATAGCAGTAGGCCGACATCAGGATCGCCCGGCGGGCCCACACCGAATAGGGATACTGGCGCTCGACCTCCTCGAAGATCGGCGCGGCCGAGCGGTAGTCCTCGGCGAGCAGCTGATCCATCGCCATGTTGTAGATCTGCTCGACCGGCATCTCGCCCTGGCCGGGCGCGTATTCCGGATCGCTGCTGGAGAACGGGTTGATGCTGTCCAGGGTCTCGCAGGCGGAGAGGCTGAGCGCCCCCGCCAGCACGGCGACAGCAGGCCAGAGCCTCGAAAACCGGCCGAAACCGCCCGCAAACGACATGCTGACCTCATACGCCACGAAAGGACTGACACAAACGAGCCCGGCGGCGTACCGCAATACGCCTCGAATCCGGACCCAGCCCAAGTCTCTTAAAAGAAAGCGAAGCCGACCGCCATAGGCGGCAGGTCACATCGGCGAGGCGGCGACAGGCAGCTTGACCACTTCGCCGCGCCCGGCCCCGGCCGGAACGATGTCGTAGGCCGAGGGGTCGGCGAACAGGGCGCGCAGAACCTTGTTGTTCATGGCGTGGCCCATCTTGACGCCCTCGAACCGCCCGAGGATCGGCTTGCCGGCCAGCGCCAGGTCGCCCAGCACGTCCAGCGCCTTGTGGCGGACGCACTCGTCGGCGAAGCGCAGGCCGTCCGGGTTCAGGATCTCGCCGCCGTCGACCACGACCGCGTTGTCGAGCGAGCCGCCCAGCGCCAGGCCGTGCGCGTGCAGCGCCTCGATGTCGCGGGCGAGCGTGAAGGTGCGGGCGCGGGCGACCTCGGTCTTGAAGGTCTCGCCGGCGACCTCGAACACGAAGCGCTGGCGGGCGATGGCCGCCGCCTCGAAGACGATGTCGCAGTCGATCTGGAAGCCGTCATGCGGCGTCAGGCGGGCGATCTTGTCGCCGTCGATCACTTCGACCGGGCGGCGGATGCGGATGTAGTGGCGGGTCGCGGCCTGGGGCTGAAGCCCGGCCGCCTCGATCAGCGCGACGAAATCGGCCGAGCTGCCGTCCATGATCGGAATCTCGATGCCGTCGATTTCGGCCAGCACGTTATCGACCCCGGCGGCGGCCAGCGCCGCCATCAGGTGCTCGACCGTGCGCACCTCGACGCCCGCCGCATTGCGCAGCGTGGTGCCGTAGGCGGCCGAGCCGACCAGATCGAAGCGCGCCGGAACCAGAGCGTCGTCGCCCGCGACATCGACGCGGCGAAAGACGATGCCGTGGCCCGCGGGCGCCGGGCGCAGCGTCAGTTCGGCGTCGACTCCCGAGTGCAGGCCGGTGCCCTTGCAGGACACGGTCCGCTTGATGGTGGTCTGGTGAGACTTCACGCCGAACTCCTGATCGAATGCGGGGAGGGACTCCCGGCCTTCAAGATCACAGTAAATAGTATCTTCGCTGCGTTGCAGCGAATGAACGAATGTTTCAGTCTGTTTCACAAAATATGACAATATAATCAATGTGTTGTGCGACGCGCTCACGGCCTGTCCGCCGCCCCCTTCATGGCCCGGGTGGTGAACGTGACGCAAGCCGCCCCGCGCCCCCAACGCAAACCGCCCCGGATTTCTCCGGGGCGGCGCGATCTTTCGGAAGGCGGCGAGGCCTTACGAGTTGGCCTGACGGCGCAGGAAGGCCGGGATCTCGAGCGGATCGTCGGCCGGGCCGTTGGCGAACAGCGACGGCGTTTCGGGCGCTTTCACGGTGCGGGCGCTCGCCTTGGGCTGGCCGGCGTCCGCGAAGCGCGGCTCGATCGGACGCGGCTGCGCGGGCTGGGCGTCCGGGTCGGGCTGGTAGCGGGTCTGCGGCGCGGCCTCGGCCCGCTTGGCCTTGGAGCGCGAGAAGAGACCGCCGAGCGTGCCCATCAGGCCGCCGCCGCCGGCCTCGGCGGGCGGCGCGGGACGGTGGATCGGCGGTTCGCCGCCGCGCATCCCGCCCGATTCCGCCGTGATGGCGAAATCGTCGAACGTGACGGTCGGACGCGCCGCCGGCTGGGCGGCCGGCTGAGCCGGCGCGTGGCGCTGGCGGCTGATCGCCGCTTCGGCCTCGGCGACCCGGGCGCGAGCCTCGGCGAGCGCGCGTTCCTGGGCGGCGATATCGGCCTTCAGCTTTTCCTCGGCCGCCGTCTGCAACGCATGGACGGCGTTGGGCTGGGGCGCGGGCATCGCCGCCGCCTCGGGCAGCGGCATCTGCGCCGCCGCCGGCATGGCGGCCGGGGCCTGGGCAGCGATCGGGGCCGCGGCGGGCTGCGGCGCGGCGGCGCGGACCGGCGTGAAGCCGCGGCCGATCGCCGAGGCGGCCGGCTGGGCGGCGGGCTTGGGCTGCGCCCGCTCCATCGCGTCGATGCCGGTCGCCACGACCGACACGCGGATGCGGCCTTCGAGCTTGGGATCGAAAGTCGAGCCGACCTTGATGTTGGCTTCCGGATCGACTTCCGAACGGATGCGGTTGGCGGCCTCGTCGGCCTCGAACAGCGTCAGGTCGGGGCCGCCGGTGATGTGGATGAGCACGCCCTTGGCGCCCTTCATCGACACGTCGTCGAGCAGCGGGTTGGAGATCGCGGCCTCGGCGGCGTCGAGCGCGCGCTTCGGCCCTTCGGCCTCGCCCGTGCCCATCATCGCCTTGCCCATCTCCATCATCACGGTGCGCACGTCCGCGAAGTCGAGATTCATCAGGCCCGGCACGATCATCAGATCGGTGATGCCGCGCACGCCCGAATGCAGCACCTCGTCGGCCATCGCGAAGGACTGGGCCAGCGTCGTCTTCTCGTTGGCGACACGGAACAGGTTCTGGTTCGGGATGACGATCAGCGTATCGACGATTTCCTGCATCTTGGCGACGCCGGATTCCGCCTGGCGCATGCGCTTGTCGCCTTCGAAGTGGAACGGCTTGGTCACCACGCCGACGGTCAGCACGCCCATCTCGCGGGCGATCCGCGCGATGACCGGGGCGGCCCCGGTGCCGGTGCCGCCGCCCATGCCGGCGGTGATGAAGGCCATGTGGCTGCCGGCCAGGATCTCCTCGATCTCGGCGGCGCTGGCCTCGGCGGCCTGCGCGCCGATCTCGGGCTTGGAGCCGGCGCCGAGGCCGAGCGTCACGTTCGCGCCCAGTTGCAGCTTGCGCGGCGCGAGGTTCTGGGCGAGCGCCTGGCTGTCGGTGTTCGCGACCACGAACTCCACGCCCTGAAGCTCGGACGCCAGCATGTTGTTGACGGCATTGCCGCCGGCCCCGCCGACGCCGAAGACCACGATGCGGGGCTTCAGCTCGGGCGATTCCGGGGCATGGAATTTAATAGACATGGACTGCCTCCGTTTGAGTCACTTCGCCTGATCCCCGCCATTGGTCCTGGCATCCGCCGGCGTGGTCGCCGGTCGAACTGGTGTGGTCACACGCCCTCGGGCGTCCGCCGCATTTCATAAGAACGTCTCCTTGATCCAGGCGCCGAAGCGCCCGAAGGACTGCGCCCGGGCGGGCGCGGTGATGACGGATTGCTGCTCGCGCGGGCCGCCGGCCTGGGCGAGCGTGATGAGCCCCGCGGCGGCCGAGAAGGCCGGACCCGACACCGACGGCGGCAGCGCGTCGAGCCGCATCGGACGGCCGATCCGCACCCGCTTGGCGAGCGCCCGGCTGGCGAATTCCTGAAGCCCCATCAGTTCGGACGCGCCGCCGGTCAGCACGACGACGTTGCCGCCGATCTTGTCGGCCCCCGCCGCCTTCAGCCGGTCGGAGACGAGTTCGATCGTCTCCTCGACGCGCGGCTGGATGATCGAGATCAGCTCCTCGCGCGGGACGCGGTTGCCGTCGACGTCGCGTTCCTCGCCGATCTGGGCGACACGGATCATCTCGCCATGAGCGCCCGGCACGGGCAGCGCGTTGCCGTGCAGCGTCTTCAGGCGCTCGGCTTCGCGGAACGGCGTCGACAAGCCGCGCACGATATCGTTGGTGATGTGGCGTCCTCCTACGGGAATCACGTCGCAGAACACCAATTTGCCTTCCGAGAAGGCCGCGATGGAAGTGGTTCCCCCGCCCATATCGACGATCGTCGCGCCGTATTCGAGTTCTTCGTCGTGCAGGCAGCCGAGGCCGGCGGCGTAGGCCGCGACGGCGCGGCCCGAAATGTCGAGGTGGCACTTCTCGACGCACACTTCCAGATTGTGCAGCGGCGCTACGGCGGCCGAGACCATGTGGACCGAGACGCCGAGGCGCTCGCCGAACATGCCGCGCGGATCGCGGATGCCGGTCGCCGCATCGACCGCGTAACCGAGCGGCGCGCTGTGCACGATCTCGCGGTCCTGCCGGTTGCCCTGCTGGCGGGCCATCGAGACGACGCGGCGGATGTCGGCGTCGGTGACCTCGCCCTGCCCCAGCGGCGTCTCGACGCGCACGATCTGGCTCTGCGGGCGGCCGCACGAGAACGAGATGAAGACGTCCTCGATCTGTGTGTCGGCCATTTCCTCGGCGCGGGTGACGACCTGGCGGATCGAGGCCTCGACGCGGTCGAGCTCGGCGATCTGGCCCTGGCGGATGCCGGCCGATTCGCCGTAGCCGACGCCCAGCACCTTGGTCTTGGGCCGCGCTCCGTCGCGCCCCGGCTCGGCCCTGGCGACGAAGCAGACGACCTTGGAGCTGCCGACGTCGAGCGAGGCATAGACGCCGGGCTTGACTTCGCCGCCGGACTTCCGCGCCCGCTTGTCCTTGCTCATCCGCCCGATCATGTGCTCTCGCCCCTCGCGATCGACTCCGCCGCGCCCCCGCGCGGTTTGATCACCAGGCGGTCCGGCAATCTGAGGTCGATCGTCTCGATATCGCGTTCGAAAATGCGCTGCTCCTGCTCCAGCACGGTCAGACGGCGGAGCGCGTCCTCGACGCCGTCTTCGGGCAGGCGCACCTGGATTCCGTTCTTCAGGTGCAGATCCCAGCGGCGGTCGCCGACCCGCACGGACGCCTTGGTCACGCGCTGGATGGCCGGGAAGCGCATCAGGATGTCGATCAGTTCGCCCGCGTGCCGCGGCGCGCCGTCGCCCACCACCAGCGGCAGGCCGGCGAATTCGGCGATGTCGTCCTTGGTGATCTTCTCGCCCTTGCGGTCGATCAGCCAGGTCACGCCCTTGGTCTGCCAGAGCGCATAGGGCTCCTTCTCGACCACATCGACCTTCAGCGTCGCCGGCCACAGGCGCGAGACCTTGGCGCTGTCGATCCACTCCAGCGCCTCGACGCGCAGACGGATCTCTTCCGGTCCCGCGTCCAGCATGTCGTCGCCGGGCTTGAAGCCGATGGCGGTCAGCAGGTCGGCGCGGCGCGTGTGATAATGGCCGGAGGCGAGGATCTCGCCGATCGGGAACCACGCCTCGGACGCGGCGACAGCGCCCTCGCCCTTGGCGTCGCCGCCGCCGAAGCTCAAATGGCCGCCCTGGATCAGCCCCGCGCCCGCCGCCAGCAGCAGGAAGCCCGCCATGGCGATCATGCCGGGCGAAAGGCGGGTGAGGCGCGGCAGGAAGCGCCAGCCGCCGTCCTCGCCGCGCGAGGCCTTGCGCCCGCCCGGGCGGCCGCCGCGTCCGTTGCGCACCAGCACCGTCCGCGAGGCTCCGTCGAGCGAGGCGGCGCGGCGCGTGCGGCGCGCCGGCGCTTCGTCGAAATCGGGTTCGCGCCTCACCGCCCGCACGACGCGTCCTCCACCATCCAGGCGCAGAGCTTGCCGTAGCTGTAGCCGCGATAGGCGGCCTGCTCGGGGACCAGCGAGGTCGGCGTCATGCCGGGCTGGGTGTTGATCTCCAGAATGATCAGCCGCCGCTTGCCGGGCTGGGTGTCGTCGTAGCGGAAGTCGGTGCGCGTCACGCCGCGGCAGCCGAGCGCCGCGTGGGCCTGCTCGGCGTAGCGCATCGCTTCGGCCGCGACCTCGTCCGGGATCGGCGCGGGGATCGTGTGGTCCGAACCGCCGGCGGCGTATTTGGATTCGTAGTCGTAGAAGGCGTGGCCCCTGGTGGTGATCTCGGTGACCGCCAGCGCCTTGCCGTCCATCACCGCGACGGTGAGTTCGCGCCCCGGCACGAACTCCTCGACCATCACGTCCTCGCCCAGCGACCATTGCTCGGCCCCGAGCGCGCCCGGCGGACGGTTGTCGCCCTTGCGGATGATGAAGATGCCGACGCTCGATCCTTCGGCCACCGGCTTCACCACATAGGGCGGCTCCATCTGGTGGCTTTCGGACGCCGCGCGGCGCGGCACGACGAGACTTTTCGCCACCGGGATGCCGACCGTGCGGAACATCGCCTTGGCGCGTTCCTTGTGCATGGCGAGGGCGGAGGCGAGCACGCCGGAATGCGTGTAGGGGATCTTCAGGATTTCGAGCAGGCCCTGGACGCAGCCGTCCTCGCCCCAGCGCCCGTGCAGCGCATTGAAGACGACATCGGGCTTCAGGCGCGAAAGAATTTCGGCGAGTTCGGGCTGGGCGTCGATTTCGGTGACGTTGAAGCCTTCCTCGCGCAGCGCGGCCGCGCACCCGGCGCCCGACACGAGACTCACCTCGCGCTCGGCCGACCAGCCGCCCTTCAACACCGCGACGTGAGGATTGTCCCTCAAAATCAGACCCTTAGGGATGGCGATTAGGCGTCGCCGATCCGCTTGATCTCCCATTCGAGGTCCACGCCGGTGGCCGCCTTCACCGCCGCCCGAACCTCTTCGCCCAAGGCCTCAATTTCGTTTCCCTTTGCTTCAGAAAGGTTAACGAGGAAGTTACAGTGAAGATCGGAAACCATGGCGTTTCCGCGCCTCAGGCCTCGGCATCCGGCCGCATCTATAAGTTGCCACGCCTTGCGTCCGCCACTTGCGGTGGGGTCCGGATTCTTGAACGTCGAGCCGCCCGTCCGCGTCCGGATCGGCTGGCTCGCCTCGCGCTTCGCGGTGATCTCCTCCATCGCCCGGCGGATCGTTTCCGGGTCGCCCGGCCGGCCCTGGAACAGCGCCTCGACGAAGATCAGATCCTCCGGCGCTTCGCTATGGCGATAGGTCATCTTCAGGTCGGCCGGCGCGAACGATCTGAGGTCGCCCGCCCCGTCCACGGCGAGCGCCTCGACCAGCGCGTCCTTGAACTCGCCGCCATAGGCGCCCGCGTTCATGCGCAGCCCGCCGCCGATCGTGCCCGGAATGCCGCGCAGGAACTCAAGCCCTGCGATCCCGGCGTCCGCCGCGACGCGCGCCGCCGCCACGTCCAGCGCCGCCGCCCCGGCGCGCAGGCGATGCCCCGCCTCCGCGCTCACCTTGCCGAACGCCGCGCCGAGCCGGATGACGACGCCCTTCACGCCGCCGTCGCGCACCAGAAGGTTCGAGCCGACGCCGACCGTCATCACCGGCACGTCCGCCGGTTTCGCCTTCAGGAAGGCTTGCAGGTCGGCGACGTCGGCCGGACGGAACAGCACCTCCGCCGGCCCGCCCGCGCGGAACCAGGTCAGCTCGCTCATCGGCGCGTTCGGCGTGTAGGCCCCGCGCACCTTGGGCAGACGTGAGACGAGATCGCTCATGACGCCGCCAGCTGCGACGGCAGTTTCTTCGCCCAGTAGGTGTTCGAGCCCGCGCCGAGGACGATCACGTAGTCGCCGGGCTTCGCGATGGCGCGCACCAGCGCGGGCAGATCGTCCGGGGACGGAAGATAGCGCGCGTCGGCGTGGCCGTGGCGGCCGATCGCCTCGGCCAGCGCCGCGCCGGTCACGCCCTCGATGGGCGTTTCGCCCGCCGTGTAGATGTCGGAGACGATCGCCACGTCCGCGCCGTCCATGCAGCCGACGAAGCCGTCCCAGAGGTCGCGCACGCGCGTGAAGCGGTGCGGCTGCACGACGGCGATGACCCGGCCCTCCGCCATCTGCCGCGCCGCTTCGATGGCGGCTGCGATCTTGGGCGGGTTGTGGCTGTAGTCGTCGATCACGGTGACGCCGTTCCAGACGCCGACCCTGGTGAAGCGCCGCTGCACGCCCTCGAAGGCGGCGAGGCCCTTCACGGCGTCGGCATCGGCGACGCCGAGTTCGCGCGCCACCGTCATCGCGGCCAGCGCATTGGCGACGTTGTGGCGGCCCGGCATCGGCAGATGCACGCCCTTCAGCGTCGCCGCCCCGCCCGTCACGCGGGCCGAGAAGGTCACGTCGAAGACCATGCCGTTGCGGTCGGCGGACAGATTGCCGGCGCGCACGTCCGCGCCTTCGGCGAAACCGTAGCTGAGGATGCGGCGGTCGCGGATCGCGGCGGCGATCTCCATCGTCGGCGCGTGATCGGCGCAGACGGCGGCGAAGCCGTAGAACGGCACGCCCTCGATGAAGCTGCGAAACGCCGCCTTCACGGCGTCGTAGGTCTTGAAGTGATCGAGATGCTCGGGATCGACATTGGTGACGACCGCGGCCCGGGCGGGCAGTTTCAGGAACGTGCCGTCGCTCTCGTCGGCCTCGACCGCCATCCAGCGTCCCTTGCCGGTCTTGGCGTTCGATCCGTAGGCGTTGATGACGCCGCCATTGACGACGCTGGGGTCCAGCCCGCCCGCCTCCAGCAGCGCCGCGACCATGGTCGTCGTCGTCGTCTTGCCGTGCGTGCCGGCGACCGCCACCGCCTCCAGCGGCTTCATCAGCTCGGCCAGCATTTCGGCCCGGCGCACGATGGCGAGGCCCGCCGCCCGCGCGGCCATGAGTTCCACATTGTCGGGCCGGATCGCCGACGAGACGACGACCACCCGCGCCCCGTCCACGTTCGACGCCGCATGGCCGACGGAGACGGCGACGCCGAGGCCGCGCAGACGGTCGAGCGTGTAGCCCTCCGCCGCGTCGCTGCCCTGCACGCGGTAGCCCTTGACCGCCAGCATCTCGGCGATGCCCGACATGCCGATGCCGCCGATCCCGATGAAATGGATCGCGCCGACCGCTTCCGGCGGCGGCATCATCGTCCCAGCGCCTCGATCGCGTCGGCCAGCGCCTCGGCCGCGTCGGGGCGGCCGAGCGCCTTCGCCGCCGCGGCCATCGCAGCGAGCCGGGCCGGATCGGCGAACAGGCCCTCGATCTCGCGCGCCACGGCGTCGGCGGTGAAAGCGGGCTGGGGAATCATCTTCGCGGCTCCTGAATCGGCCAGAACGCGCGCGTTGTAGCTCTGATGGTCGTCCGTGGCGAACGGATAGGGGACGAGCAGCGCGGGCCGCCCCATCGCCGTCAGTTCGGCGCAGGAGGACGCGCCCGAGCGGCAGATCGTCAGATGCGCCCCCGCCATGCGCTCCGGGATGTCGGTGAAGAAATCGGCGGTCTCGGCCGCGACGCCGAGCGCCGCATAGGCCGCCCGCGCCCGCTCCAGATCCTCGCCGCGCGCCTGCTGGACGACGCGCAGCCGCCCGCGCAGGCCCTCCGGCAGCAACGCCAGCGCCGCCGGCACCACATCGCTCATCACCCGCGCCCCCTGCGAGCCGCCGAAGACGAGCAGATGGATCGGCCCCTCGGGGCCTGGCGGCGAATAGGGCGTCGCCTTCTCGACGATCGCCGGGCGCACCGGATTGCCGACGAGGATGGTTTTGGCCGCCGCGTTGGCGGGCAGAAGATGGGTGCGGGGGAAGGCGACGGCGATCTTCGTCACGCGTTTGGCGACGAGCCGGTTGACCCGTCCGAGCAGGGCGTTCGCTTCGTGCAGGATCGAGGGCGTGCCGGTCAGCCGCGCCGCCAGCATCGAGGGCAGCGCCGGATAGCCGCCGAAGCCGACGACGGCGAGCGGCTTCTCGCGGCGGAAGGCGGCGCGCGCCTGCATCACGCCGCGCAGGATCTCGATCGACGCGGCGGCGATCCTGATGGGGTTGCGGCCGCTGAAAGTCGCCGAGCGGATCGGCAGAAGCTCCGCCCCCTGCACCTTGGCGGCGAAGGCCGCGCCGCGCGGATCGGTCGCCAGCAGCACGCGGTGGCCGCGCGCCATCAGCGCCTGCGCCGTCGCCTGCGCCGGAAATGTGTGTCCGCCCGTTCCCCCCGCCGCAATGACGATGGGCCGCGTCACCTGACCGGCCTCCTCCGCCGCGCGCCGGGCCGCTTGCGGGTGATGGCGATGAGGCAGCCGACGCTGAGCGCCAGCGCCAGGATCGACGAGCCGCCATAGGAGATGAAGGGCAGCGTCATGCCCTTGGCCGGAATGAGCTGAAGATTGACCGACATGTTGATGACCGCCTGGAGGCCGAGCATCACCGCGAGGCCGGCCGCCGCGATCTGGGAGAACGCATCCGGGCACTGGACGCTGCGATGAAGCGCACGCAGCACCAGAAAACAGAAGACCGCCGCCAGCACCATGCAGGCGGCGAGGCCGAACTCTTCGCCCACCACCGCCATGATGAAGTCGGTATGGGCGTCGGGAATGCTCGCCTTGACCGTGCCCTCGCCCGGCCCGACGCCGAGGAACCCGCCATGCTCCAGCGCCCGCATGGCGCGGTCGACCTGGAACGTGTCGCCGCTGTCGGGATTGAGGAAGCGGTCGACGCGGCTCTGGACGTGCGGGAAGAAGGTGTAGGCGAGGACCGCCGCGCCCGCCCCCATGCCGGCGAAGACGCCCATGATCCAGAGCGAGATGCCGGCGAAAAAGAGCAGCGCCCCGAAGGTGACGGTGACGAGCAGGGTCTGCCCGAAATCGGGCTGCTGGACCAGCATGGCGACGAAGACGCCGTAGATGAAGATCCCGGCGATGAGGCCGATGGGCTTGCCGGTGCGCTGCCACTGCGCGAGGCAGGCGGCGCAGAGCACGACGAAGGCGGGCTTGGTGAACTCGGACGGCTGGATCGACAGCGGCCCGAAATCGAGCCAGCGATGCGCGCCCTTGACCTCGGGGCCGATGGCGACCGCGAGGCCCATCAGCACGATCCCTGCGAAGAAGCCGGCGAGCGACAGGCGGCGGATGTCGCGCAGCTTCAGCAGCGAAACCATCATCATTACGGTCAGCGCCAGCACCGCGAAGACGATCTGGCGCGAGACGAAATGGAACGTGTCGTAGCGCAGCTTTTCGGCGATGGCGGGGCTCGCCGCCATGCCCAGCAGGACGCCGGCGAACATCAGCGCGGAGACCGTGGCGAACAGCCAGCGGTCGGACGTCCACCACCACTCCGCGAGCGCGCTGCGGTTGGTGCGATCGAATGTCATCATGCTGCGGCCGCCGCTCCGTCGCCCCGTTCGAGTCCGGCGACGATGCGGCGGAAATGGTTACCGCGTTCTTCATAGTCCTTGAATTGGTCGAACGAGGCGCAGGCCGGCGACAGCAGGACGACCGGGTTCTCGGCCGTCTCGGCCTGCGCCTCCGACAGCGCCTCGCGCGAAGCCGCCTCCAGCGTGCCGCAGCGGCTATAGGCGACGCCCGCCTTCGCCAGCGTCTCGGCGAACTCGTCGGCCGCCTCGCCGATCAGATAGGCGCGGGCGATGCGCGGGAAAAAACGCTTCAGGCTCTCGATCCCGCCCGCCTTGGCGACGCCGCCGATGATCCAGTGGATGTCGCCCGGATAGGCGGCGAGCGCCTTGGCGGCGGCGTCGGCGTTGGTCGCCTTGCTGTCGTTGACGAAGCGCACCTTGCCGATCCGCCCGACCGCCTCAAGCCGGTGCGGCAGGCCGCCGAACGAGGCGAAGGACCGGCCGATCGCCTTGGGGTCCTTGATGTAGCCGCGCACGGCGGCATAGGCGGCGGCGGCGTTTTCCCAATTGTGCGCGCCGGTCAGCGTGGCGACGTCCTTCAGATCGGCGATCTCGGCGGGCGGCGAATAGAGTCCGTCGTAGAGAACCCCGTCCAGCGCATAGATGCCGCGCCCGATCACCCGGTCCACCGCGACCGGCGCGACCGCCGGTCCGCCGCGCGCCGAAACCGCCGTGCAGGTTTCGGCCGCCGCCGGGGTATCGACCCCGATCACCGCCAGATCGCCCTGCCCCTGGCGCGCGAAGATGCGGCGCTTGGCGGCGATATAGCCGTCCATGCCGCCATGGCGGTCGAGATGGTCCGGCGTGATGTTCAGCAGCACCGCGACATTGGGCTTCAGGCTCGGCGTCAGGTCGAGCTGATAGGACGACAGCTCCAGCACATAGATCGTGCCCTCGCGCGGCGCGCCCAGCTCCAGCACCGGCTTGCCGATATTGCCGCCGACCTGCGCGTCCCAGCCGTTGCGGGCGAGCAGATGGCCGATCAGCGCGGTGGTCGTCGACTTGCCGTTGGTGCCGGTGATGCAGATCAGCGGCGTCTTGGCTTTCGAACCGTTACCGTTGCCGTTCGCCCTTAACCCGTGGGTAGGGTTAACCGTTCCTTGCGAAAAAAAAGCAGGCCCGCCATTGCCGTTGAAATGCCCCGCGGCCTTGAGCGTGCGGCAGAACAGTTCGATGTCGCCGACGATCTCGACGCCGTGCGCCTGCGCCGCCAGCACGACCTCGTGCGGTTTGGGATGGGTCAGCGGAATGCCAGGCGACAGCACCAGCGCCTTCAGCTTCGACCAGTCCCATTCGCGGTGCGGGCGCAGATCGACCTCGCCTTCCGCCGCCGCCCGTCCCCGTTCGTTGTCGTCCCAGGCGACGACGTTCGCTCCGCCCGCCTTCAGCGCGCGCACGGTGCTCAGCCCCGACCGCGCCAGTCCGAAGACGGCGACGGTTTCGTTGGGAAAGAGAGGAACGGGGATCACGGACGTCACCTCAGTTTGAGAGTCGACAGGCCGATGAGCGCGAGGATCACCGCCACGATCCAGAACCGGATCACGATGGTGGGCTCGGCCCATCCCTTCTTTTCGTAGTGATGATGGATGGGGGCCATGCGGAACACCCGCTTGCCCGTCAGCTTGAACGAGGCGACCTGGACGATGACGGAGAGCGCCTCCACCACGAACAGGCCGCCGACGATGCCCAGCACGATCTCGTGCTTGGTGATGACCGAGATGGTGCCGAGCGTGCCGCCGAGCGCCAGCGAGCCGGTGTCGCCCATGAAGACCATGGCAGGCGGCGCGTTGAACCACAGGAAGGCGAGGCCCGCGCCCAGCAGCGCGCCGCAGACGATGGCGAGTTCCGCCGTTCCGGGCACGGCATGGATCTGGAGATATTCGGCGAAGTTGAGGCTGCCGACGAGATAGGCGATGAGGCCGAAACAGGCCGCCGCGATCATCACCGGTACGATGGCGAGGCCGTCGAGCCCGTCGGTCAGGTTCACCGCGTTCGAGAACAGCACGATCACCAGCGTCGCGAAGACGATGAAGCCGTAGCCGAGCGGCACGAGAAAGTCCTTGAAGAACGGCACCGCGACCTCGCCCGACAGCGCCGCCGGATGCCATTCCATGATCAGCCACGAGGCGGCGATCGCCCCGGCGAACTGCACCACCAGCTTCAGCTTGCCCGAAACGCCGTCGGCCTTCTGCTTGGTCACCTTCAGATAGTCGTCGTAGAAGCCGAGCACGCCGAAGAGGGCGGTCACGCCCAGCACCACCCAGACATAGCGGTTGGTGAGATCGGCCCACAGCAGCGTCGCCGCGAAGGCGGAGATGAGGATCAGCAGGCCGCCCATGGTCGGCGTGCCCTTCTTGCCGACCACATGGGCGTCGCCCATGAAGTCGCGGATCGGCTGGCCCTTGCCCTGCTTCACCTTCAGCCAGTCGATCAGCGGCCGCCCGAAGACGAGGCCGATCAGCAGCGCCGTCATGATCGCGCCGCCGGTGCGGAAGGTGAGATAGCGGAACAGGTTGAAGAGCTGGAAATCGGAGCTGAGCGGTTCGAGCAGAAGGTAAAGCATGGCGGTCCCCTATCCTGCCGCCGCTTCGAGCGCGCGCGCCTTCAGGGCGTCCACGACCAGGGCCATCCGGCTTCCGAGCGAGCCTTTCACCATGACGACGTCGCCCGGCCGGATGTCGGCCGCGACCATCTGGGCGAAGTCCGCTGAGCTTTGCGCGTAGGCGCCGCGAATCGAAACGGGCAGTTCCGCCCACAGATGCGACATCGACGGGCCGCAGGCAAAGACCAGATCGCAGGACGCCGCCAGAACCGGCGCGGCGAGGCCCGCATGCATCGCGGCGGCCTCGGACCCCAGCTCCAGCATGTCGCCGAGCACCGCGATCCGCCGTCCGCCGGGGCCGGGCCTGGAGACGCCGAGCAGCGCCAGCGCGGCGGCGACCGAGGCCGGATTGGCGTTGTAGGATTCGTCCAGCAGATCGAAGCTGCCGCCCGCGATGGCGATGGTTTCGCGCGCCCCGCGGCCCTTGACCGCCCGCACGCCGCGCAGCGCCGCGGCCGCCGCCGCGACGTCGGCGCCCAGCGCCTTGACGACCAGCAGCAGGCCGAGCGCGTTCTGGGCGAAATGCCGTCCCGGCGCGCCATAGGTGAAGCCGAGATGCTGGCCGAAGATGACGGCCTCGATGTCGGACGAGGCCTCGCCCAGCGCCACCGAGACGAGCTGCGCCTCGCCGCCCTTCTCGCCGAACGTCCACACCCGCGCCCCGGCCCTTGTCGCGGCGGCGGCGAGCCGCGCGGCATGAGGATTGTCGGCGTTCACGACCGCGACGCCGCCGGGCGCAAGGCCTTCGAAGATTTCCGCCTTGGCGTCGGCGATCGCCTCGACATGATCGAAATGCGCCAGATGCACCGCCTCGACCGTGGTGACGACGGCGACGTCGGGCTTCACCTGGGCGACCAGAGGACGGATCTCGCCGGCATGGTTCATGCCGATTTCGAAGATGCCGAACTTCGTCTCGGCCGGCATCCGGGCGAGCGTCAGCGGCACGCCCCAGAGATTGTTGTAGGAGGCTTCCGAGGCATGGGTCGCGC
>JAXMDZ010000009.1:0-97816 GCA_046348585.1 Alphaproteobacteria bacterium | reverse complement strand
GCGAGCCGGGCGGCATGGGGATTGTCGGCGTTCACGACCGCGACGCCGCCGGGCGCAAGGCCCTCGAAGATTTCCGCCTTGGCGTCGGCGATCGCCTCGACATGATCGAAATGCGCCAGATGCACCGCCTCGATCGTCGTGACGACGGCGACGTCGGGCTTCACCTGGGCGACCAGAGGACGGATCTCGCCGGCATGGTTCATGCCGATTTCGAAGATGCCGAACTTCGTCTCCGCCGGCATCCGGGCGAGCGTCAGCGGCACGCCCCAGAGATTGTTGTAGGAGGCTTCCGAGGCATGGGTCGCGCCCTGCTGGCCGAGCACGAAGCGCAGCGCCTCCTTGGTGCTGGTCTTGCCGACGCTGCCGGTGACGGCGGCGATCTTGGCCGAAGTGCGGGCCCGCGCCGCGCGGCCCAGCGCCTCAAGCCCGGCCAGCGTGTCGGCGACGATCAGCAGCTTCGCCGGGTCGATTCCGTCCGGCGCGCGCGACACCATCGCGGCGCAGGCGCCCTTGTCGAGCGCCTCGGCGACGAAGGCGTGGGCGTCGCGGTTCTCGCCGACCAGCGCGACGAAGAGATCGTCCCGCTGGAGCGTGCGCGTGTCGATGGAGACGCCGTGCGCCTCCCAGCTTCCGGCCGCCTTGCCGCCCGTCGCCTCCGCCGCCTCGCGCGATGTCCACAGCGGCTTCACAGCGCCTTCCCTCCGCGCGCCGTCGCGGCGCGGCGCGCCTCGTCGCTGTCGTCGAAGGGCAGCACCGTCTGGCCAACGATCTGGCCCGGCTCGTGACCCTTGCCGGCGATCACCAGAATGTCGCCTTCGCCGAGGCCCTCGACGGCCGCGGCGATCGCCGCCGCGCGGTCGCCGATCTCGCGCGCCTTCGGCCCCGCGCCCTGCATCGCCGCGGCGCGGATCGCCGCCGGGTCCTCGCTGCGCGGATTGTCGTCGGTGACGATCGCCACGTCGGCGTTGCGCGCCGCCGCCGCGCCCATCAGCGGGCGCTTGCCGGGATCGCGGTCGCCGCCGCAGCCGAAGACGACATGCAGGCGGCCCTGCACATGCGGGCGCAGCGTCTTCAGCACCGTCTCCAGCGCGTCGGGCGTGTGGGCGTAATCGACGAAGATCGGCGCGCCGCTGCGGGCGGTCGCCACATGGTCGAGCCGGCCCTTCGCGCCCTTGAGGGTCGAAAGCGCGGCGAACACGGCGAACGGGTTTTCCCCGAGGCCGATGGCGATGCCCGCCGCGACCAGCGCGTTCGAGGCCTGGAACGATCCGGCGAGCGGCAGCCGCACGACATGGCCGACCCCGGCGTGAAGGACGGTCAGCACCTGGCTGTCGAGATGCGCCTCGCGCGCCGTCAGCTTCAGCGTCTCGCCCGCCCTTCCGGTGGTGACGAGGGCAAGGCCCCGCGCCCGCGCCGCCGCGATGAAATCGGCCGCGCCCTCGCCATCGGCATCGACGACCGCGAGGCCGCCGTCCCGCACGACTTCGGAAAATAGCCGCAGCTTGGCGTCGCGATAGGCTTCCAGCGTCGCGTGATAGTCGAGATGGTCGCGCGTGAGATTGGTGAAGGCCGCCGCGGCGATGCGCACCCCGTCCAGCCGGTGCTGGTCGAGGCCGTGGCTCGACGCTTCCAGCGCGAGGTGGGTGACGCCCTCGTCCGCGAGCCGGGCGAGTTCCTGGTGCACCACCACCGGATCGGGCGTCGTGTGGCTGAGCGTCCGTTCGCCCGACGGCGAGACGATGCCGACCGTGCCCATGCTGGCCGCCTTGCGGCCGCAGGCGGCGAAGATCTGGCGCACGAAGGCGGCGATCGAGGTCTTGCCGTTGGTGCCGGTGATCGCCGCCACGATCTCCGGCTGGCGGCCGTAGAAGCGCGCAGCGGCGAGCGCGAAGGCGCGTCGCGGATTGTCGTTGGCGACGACGGGAATGGCGGCGGCGGTGCCCGGCGGCGCGATCACCGCCGCGGCTCCGGCCTCGATCGCCTTGGCGATGAAGGCGCGGCCGTCGGCCTTCGCGCCCGGCAGCGCCGCGAACAGAAACCCCGGCTTCACCGCCCGGCTGTCGGCGGTCAGGCCGGCGATCTCGGGATCGCCCGCCCCCGTCCAGCCGTCGATGAGGGCGGAGAGCTTCATCGTCTCAGTGGTCCTGGGCCAGAAGAACGGCGTCGCTCTTGGATTCGCCCTGGGCGAGCGCCACGGCCTCGTCCTCCGGCGCGCGCACCGGCTCGACGCCCAGCATCGGCGCGATGCGCGCGACGATGCGGCTGGTCGCCGGGGCGGCGGTCCAGCCGCCGGTGGCGAAGCCCGAGGTTTCCTTGGTGCCCTTCGGCTCGTCGATGATGACCAGCACCGCGTATTTGGGGTCGTTCGCCGGGAAGATGCCGATGAACGAGGACAGCAGCGCCTTGCGGGCATAGCCGCGTCCGGTCGCCTTTTCGGCGGTGCCGGTCTTGCCGCCGACCGGGTAGCCGGGCACGTCGGCCTTGCGCGCCGTGCCCTTCTCCACCACTAGGCGGAACAGGCGGTTCATCTCGGCGCTGGTCTCTTCCTTCAGCACGCGGCGCACCGGCATCGGCTTGCCCGGCTCGCGCGCCAGGATTGTCGGCGTGATGAACATGCCGCCGTTCGCCATCGCCGAGACGCCGGTGACGACGTGCATGGGGCTGACCGCGATGCCGTGGCCGAACGAGATGGTCAGCATCGACACCTCGCTCCAGTTCGACGGCGACAGCGGCATGCCGCGTTCGGGCAGTTCCAGCGGGACCGGGTCGAGCTGGCCGAGCGAGGCGAGAAACGCCTTCTGCCGCTCCGCACCCATCTTCCGGGCCATGTTGGCGGAACCGATATTGGACGAGTGCTCGAAAATCTCCTCCACCGTCAGGGCGCGGCCCATCGGGTGATAGTCCTTGATTGTGAAGCGTCCGATACGGATGGGCGCGCGGGCGTCGAAATAGTCGTGGGACGAAACCCCGGCGTCGAGCGCCATCGCCGTGTTGAACGATTTGAAGGTCGAGCCCATTTCGTAGACGCCCAGCGTCGTCCGGTTGAAGCGGTTCTCGGCCGGATCGTCGTTGACGTGGTTGGGGTCGAAATCGGGCAGCGAGACCATGGCGACCACTTCGCCGGTCTCCACATCCATCACCAGGCCCGCGCCGCCGATGGCGCTGAAGGTCTCGATGGTCTTGGCGAGTTCGTCCTCGACGACGTGCTGGACGCGCAGGTCGATGGACAGCGTCACCGGCTCGCCGTGGGCGGTGCGCTCGGCGAGCGTGGTGTCGATCGCCCGCTCCATGCCGGCGAGGCCCTTGTTGTCGACATCGACGAAGCCCAGCACATGGGCGGCGGCGCGGCCGTTCGGATAGACGCGCTTCAATTCCTGGCGGAAGGCGATGCCGGGCAGGCCGAGATCGTGCACCGCCGCGTGCTGGCGCGGGGTGATGTCGCGCTTGATCCAGACGAAGGCGGTCTTGGCCTGAAGCTTCAGCGTCAGTTCCTCGACGTCGAGGTCGGGGAAGACGCCGCTCAGCGCCCGCGCCGTTTCGGCGGCGTCCCAGACGCTGCGCGGATCGGCGTAGATCGAGGCGACCTCAAGGTCGGTCGCCAGAATGACGCCGTTGCGGTCGAGAATGTCGGGACGGCCCTGCGGCCCCGCCTCGGCCATCGCCGGGGCGCTTTCCGGCTCGCCGCCCGAGAACAGCGCGATCTGCGCCATGCGGCCGCCGATCAGCGCGAAGACGGCGACGAACGCCGCCGCCGCGACCGCGATGCGGCCCCGCGTCGGATCGGGCCTTGCCTGTCCGCCGCGCCGCGCCCTCAGGTCTTCGCCGTGCCCCATGGCGTCAGCGCCTCACGCTGGCGGGTTTGGCGACCGGCAGCGGCGCGCTCGCATCGTAGACCGGCGCGCCGTCCGCGCCCCTGGCGAAGGGCAGCGCGGCGATGTCGGCCATCGTCGCCGTGCCCTCGGGGCGCATCGGAATGTCGTTGAGATAGGCGATCTGCGTCGCCTTCATCGGCTCCAGATCGAGATAGCGCGAGGCCATCGCCTGCATCTTGGAGGGCTGGCTGAGATGGGTCCATTCGGCCTTCAGCACGCCGATCGCCCGTTCCTCCTCGGCGATCTTCGTCTCGATCGACCTGAGGTCCGCCTCGCGCTCCTGCGCCGCGTGGGTCACGCGGTAGAGGCCGAAACAGATGACGACGGTAAGCGCCAGCATGGCGAGGTTGAGAGCGCGGATCATCGCGGCCACTCCTCTTGAGAAAGTTCAGGCACGGCGAGCGAACGGGCCTCGGCCTTGTGGGCCGGAGCATGGGTGCGGGCGGCGGCGCGCAGCTTGGCCGAGCGGGCGCGCGGATTGCGCTTCAGCTCGGCCTCGCTCGGACCCACCGCGCCTTTGGTGATGGCGGCGAAACTGGGCACGACCGTGGCGGCGGCCGGCACGTGGCGCGACGGTCCCGCCTGACGTCCGCAGCGCGCCGCGAGGAACCGCTTGACGATGCGGTCCTCCAGCGAATGGAAGGTGACGACGGCGAGACGGCCCTCGGGGGCCAGCAGCCGCTCGGCCGCTTCCAGCCCGCGCGTCAGCTCGCCCAGTTCGTCGTTCACATAGATGCGCAGCGCCTGGAAGGTGCGGGTCGCCGGATGGCTCTGATCGGGACGGCCGCGTCCCAGCACGCTTTCGACCGTCTGCACCAGTTCGACGGTGCGCTCGTAGGGCTTCTCGCGCCGCGCCGCGACGATCGCCCGGGCGATGGCCCGCGCCCGGCGCTCCTCGCCGTAATGGAAGAGGATGTCGGCGATGAGGCCTTCGGCCGCCCGGTTGACGACATCGGCGGCGCTCGGTCCCTCGCCCGACATGCGCATGTCGAGCGGGCCGTCCTTCTGGAACGAGAAGCCGCGCGCCGCTTCGTCGATCTGCATGGACGAAACGCCGATATCGAGGACCACGCCATCGGCGGGGGCGAAACCCGCCTCGTCCGCCAGCCGCTCCATGTCGGAATAGACGCCGCGCGCCAGCGTCAGCCCGGAAAGGCCCAGCGCCTCGCCCGCCGCGATCGCCGACGGGTCGCGGTCGATGCCGAGCACGCGGACGCCCGGAACCGCCAGGATCGCGCGGGTATAGCCGCCCGCACCGAACGTGCCGTCGATCATCCGCTCGCCGGACCTCGGCGACAGCGCGCCGATCACTTCGTCGAGCAGGACGGGAATGTGGCGGGCGGTCATTCCGCGCCCTCCGCCTTGGCCGGGGCCTTGGAGGCAGGCGGCAGGACCGGGCCCTTGCCGGTCAGCAGCAGGTGACGGAACTGCGCCGCCTTGGCCATGGCGGCGGCCTCGACGGCGGCGAAGGCCTCGGGCGACCAGACCTGGAAGCGGTCGCCGCGCCCGGCGAAAGTGATCGCCTTGTCGATGCCGGCGGCCTTCAGGATGCGTTCGGGGAAGCTGACGCGGCCCTCGCCGTCGAAGGCGAGTTCGACGCCGCGCGTGATGACGGCAAGCTCCAGCTGCTCGCGCGCCTCGGGGCTCTCGACGATGCCCTCGATGCGCTCAAGCAGCGCGAAATAGGCCTCGGGCGGATAGCACTCGATGGCGGCGTCGACGAAGCTCGGGAAGCAATAGATGCGGTCGCCGCCGAGCGCGCCCAGCGCGGCGCGAAACGGCGCAGGAACCGAAACGCGACCCTTCGCGTCGATCTGTTTCTCGAAATTCGAAAAGAACTTCGACATGAACCCCGCCATTCCCGGCATCCCCATGCCGGACATCCCGGCAACAAGGCGGCGGAAGGGCTGACTCAGGCGGCGATCGCTGAATGGGCCCGTGCGGGCACCCCTCGCCCCTCGTTTGGGACAATTTGGGATACCATGGGGAAAACCGGGCCGTCAATGGAATTCGGCTGTAGAACTTTGAAACGTCTGGACTTTTTCCCGATCTGTGGACGGAACTGTGCAACTATACAGTAAACGATTGGTAAAAACGGGAACATCGCAAGAACATCTGTGCATACATCTGTTGATATCCCGAAATTTCCCCGTTGAGGAGCGGTTTTCCCCGCCCCATCCCGCACCCGCTTGCGGCCCGCCACCGGCCCGATCCGCCTGTGGAGAACTCTGTGGGGCCGCCCTCGCCGCTGCAGCCCGCCGGGATCGAAAAGCGTCAGATGGCCTGTAAGCCGGGTTCTGTCCCCCGCTTGCGCGGATGGATGACCATTCCTCTGGGACGTCCGTCGCCGGACGCCTCGCGCGACCAACCCGGGCGACGAGCCGAAGACAGGCCCATGTGCCGCCCCTATTCGGTCTTGCTCCTGGTGGGGCTTGCCGTGCCGTCTGCGTTGCCGCATCCGCGGTGAGCTCTTACCTCACCGTTTCACCCTTACCCGCGACAGGCGCGGGCGGTCTGTTTTCTGTGGCGCTATCCCTGGGGTCGCCCCCGCCGGGCGTTACCCGGCACCATGTCTCCGTGGAGCCCGGACTTTCCTCGACACCCGAAGATGCCGCGGCCATCCAGCCATCTGACGCGCCCGTCAGGTGCGCCTTCGCGCCCGCGCCGTCAAGGGCACGCACTACCCATGCGGTCGAGTTGAAGTGCGCATCGTTGTATGATGTATGTTTGAATACCTGCAAGAATTGTGGCGCGGCTACAGGAGATGTTTATGAAGGGCTCTCTCCTAACGATCACACTTCTGGCGACTGCTAGTCTGGCGGCATGTGCGAGCAGCCAAGCGGTCAGAACGTCGGCTGACACGATGATTATCCAGACCTCTGCAGCGCCCGCCTGCGGAGCAAATGGAGCCGCAAAGGTCGCTCAAGCTATGGCTGCGATCGAGACCATCCGAGCGGGCTATGACGCATACATCATTCTTGATGCGGCATCAGCAAACAATGTGCAGGTCTCACAAGGGCCGGGAACAGTTTATACTTCTGGCACCGTCACCTATAGCGGCAACTACGGCACTTACAACGGAACCTCCACATATCAGCCGGGACCGACGATCATTTCGGGCTCGCACGATCAGTCGTTCGCAATTCAGATGTTCAAGGCTGGCCAACCTGGCGCGGAGCGCGCAATTCCGGCGCGTGATGTGCTCGGCCCTGATTGGGCGACTCTCGTCAAGGAGGGAGTCAATTCCTGCTTGTGAGGTCCCGACACGCGCTTCAGATCGCGGGCTATCATTAGGGACCGAACGCCATGACCGCCAAGATCAAGCGCCTGATTCATCCCGGCGAAATCCTCCGCGAGGAGTATCTGGCGCCGCTCGGCCTCAAGCCCTACTCGCTGGCGCGCCATCTCGGCGTGCCGCGCACGCGCATCGAGCGCATCGCCGCGGAACAGACCTCCGTCACGCCGGACACGGCCCTGCGCCTCGCGCGCTACTTCGGAACGACGCCGAATTTCTGGCTCAACATGCAGGCGGCTTTCGACCTGTCGAAAGAGGCCGCTCTGAAGAAGGCCGAAATCGCGGCGATCAAGCCGCTCCAGGCCGCCTAGCGACTTACCGTCGCCGCCACCGCCGCCAGCGCACGGCGGGTTTCGGCGTCGGCGACGCCGTCGATACGCGCCGGGCGGAAGCGGCGCTGGAAGGCGGCGATCACCGTCTCCAGCGGCGTGTCCACCGCGCCCGGCACGCCGTAGCCGATGGCGGCCAGCGCCGCCGCCACTGCGTCCTCGGCCACCGCCGCTTCGCCGGCGCGCGGGAAGAGGCCGATGCCGTTGCGGGCGAGGCGCGCCCAGGGGAATTTCTCGCCCGGATCGGTCTTGCGCCCCGGCGCGACGTCGCTGTGCCCCACCACGTCGCGCGCGGCGATGGGATGGCGGGCGAGAATGCCCCGGCAAAGCGCGATCAGCGCGTCGACCTGGCGCTTGGGGAAGGCGCGATAGCCCCATTCGTGGCCGGGATTGACGATTTCGATGCCGATGGAGCGGGCGTTCACGTCGTCGCGCCCGCGCCAGAACGACACCCCGGCGTGCCAGGCGCGCATCGCCTCCGGCACATGGGCATAGACCGTGCCGTCCTCGTCCAGCGTGTAATGAGCGCTCACCCGCTTCTCGCGCGCCCCGTCGGTGAGGATCGCCAGCGCCGAGGCGGCGTCCGGCATGCCGGTATAGTGCAGCACCAGCATCTCGGCCGACTGGCCTTCTGGCCGCGCGTTGAAGTTCGGCGAGGGCATCGGCACGAGCCGCAAGGTCACAGTCCGCGCCCCGCCTTGATCGCGTCATAGGCGGCGTTGATGCGCGCCAGCTTTTCGGTCGCCACCGCCAGGAACTCCTCCGGCGCGCCGCGCGCCATCATCCGGTCGGGATGGTTCTCGCGCACCGCCTTCAGATACGCCTTGCGGACTTCCTCGTCGGTCGCGGTCGCATCGACGTTGAGCAGCGCATAGGGGTCCGGCTCGCACGGCCCGCCATAGGCGGCGCAGAGATTGTTAAACGCCGCATCGGAGAGGCCGAAGCGCCGCGCCACCTCGCGCAGGAAGCTGAGTTCGGCGTCGTGCACCTCGCCGTCGGCCGCCGCGACGAAGAAGAGCGCGTCCAGCAGGTCTTCCAGAAGACCCGGCCGGTCGCGGAACAGCCGCCCGAGCTGGGCGGCATAGCCCTCGAACCCGGCGACCGTCTCATGCGCCATCTCATAGACGCGCCGCACGTCGCCCTCGAAACCCGGCTCGATATGCACGATGCGCTTGAAGGCCGCGAACTCCAGGTCGGTCGAGGTCCCGTCGGCTTTCGCCATCTTGGCGGCGAGCGCGGTCATGCCGATGGTGAAGGCGACCTGCTTCTCGCCCTCGCCCGGCTCGCGGTCGAACACGGCATGGCCGGCGAGCGCCCCCAACGCCGCGCCGATGGGTCCCCCGCCCAGCAGGAATCCGGCCGCCGCCCCGCCGATTTTTCCCCAGATGGACATGGCCCCTGTTTAGGGGATCGGCCCGATCCTGTCATGCGCGTCAGAGATGGCGGGGCGCATCCATGCGCGCATGAAGAACGCGCATGACATCGATTCCATGCGGCGCGAGCCGGAAGAAGACGAGATGCTGCCTGTAGCGCATGCCGAAATAGCCTGGGCGAATATCCGCATAGCTACGCGCCAGGCGCGGAGTCGAGGCCAGCCTCGCCATCAGATCCCGCAACCCTTCGAGGTAGAGAACGGCCTGGCCGAGCCCCCACTGCTCCGCTGTGTAGTCGCCTATCGCATCAAGGTCGGCGCGGGCCTGCCTGGAAAGCCGGTAGGACGCCATCGGTGCTAGGCACGGCGGCGCTTGAGATCCGCGATGACATCTTCGACGCCGTCCTCGCTCATCCCGCTCGCCTCGCCGCGTTCAAGCTCGGCGCGCAGACGCTCCACCGCTTCGGCGTCGCGACGGATCAGTTCGCGGACATAATCGCTGGCATTGGCGTAAACGCCGCTGGCGACCTTTTCGGCGACGAATTCCTTCAATCGCTCAGGCAACGAGACGTTCATGGTCGCCATGGTTGGGGCCTCTGCTCGGTTTGGCAAAGTTTGCCATCGTTGGTCGCGGCTGGCAATCTCGCGTGGCGCACCAGTCGCGCCGCGCGAAGACGTCATGACGCCCGCCCCGTTGCCCGCTACACAGGGGACGCATGAGCGGCACCTGGCAGTTCTGGATCGATCGCGGCGGCACGTTCACCGACGTGATCGCCCGCGACCCATCGGGCGCGCTCGCCGCCGCCAAGCTGCTGTCCGAAAATCCCGGCCGCTACGACGACGCGGCGGTCGAGGGCATCCGCCGCTTCCTCCGCCTCGCGCCCGGCGCGCCGATCCCGGCCGAGCGCATCGGCGCGGTGAAGATGGGCACCACCGTCGCCACCAACGCGCTGCTCGAACGCAAGGGCGAGCCGCTCGTCCTCGTCGTCACGCGCGGCTTCGCCGACCAGCTCCGCATCGGCTACCAGAACCGGCCGAAACTCTTCGTCCGCCGCATCGACCTGCCCGACATGCTCTACGAGAGCGTGGTCGAGGCGGACGAGCGCGTCACCGCCGAGGGCGAGATCCTCGCGAGCCTGGACGAAGCCTCGCTCCGCCGCGACCTCGCCGCGGCCCGCGCGCGCGGCGTGACGGCCTGCGCCATCTGTTTCCTGCACGGCTATCGCTATCCGGCGCACGAGGCGCGCGCCGCCGCCATCGCGGCGGAGATGGGCTTCGCGCAGGTCAGCGTCAGCCACCGCGTCTCGCCGCTGCAGAAATTCGTCTCGCGCGGCGATACGACGGTCGTCGACGCCTATCTCTCGCCGGTCCTCGCCCGCTATGTCGCGCGCGTCCGGTCGGGGCTCGGCGCCGCGACGCCGCTGCATTTCATGCAGTCCTCGGGCGGCCTCGCCGGCGCGGACCGCTTCCAGGGCAAGGACGCCGTCCTCTCCGGCCCCGCCGGCGGCGTCGTCGGCGCGGCGGAATCGGGACGGGCGGCAGGCTTCGACAAGATCATCGGCTTCGACATGGGCGGCACGTCCACCGATGTCTGCCATTTCGACGGCGCTTACGAGCGCGAGCAGGAGACGATGGTGGCGGGCGTCCGCCTGCGCGCGCCGATGATGCTGATCCACACCGTCGCGGCGGGCGGCGGCTCGATCCTGCATTACGACGGCCTGAGGATGCGCGTCGGCCCCGACAGCGCCGGGGCCGATCCGGGGCCGCGCGCCTATCGCCGGGACGGACCGCTGACCGTCACCGATGCGAACGTGATGCTGGGCAAGCTGCGGCCCGACTTCTTCCCCGCGATCTTCGGTCCCGGCGAGAACGAGAAGCTCGATGCCGAGGCCGTCCGCGCCACCTTCGCGGCGCTCGCCGAACGCATCGGCAGGCCGCCCGAGGAGATCGCCGAGGGCTTCGTCGCCATCGCCGTCGCCAACATGGCGAACGCGGTGAAGAAGATTTCGGTCGCGCGCGGCTACGACGTGACGGCCTACGCCCTCAACTGCTTCGGCGGCGCGGGCGGCCAGCACGCCTGCCTCGTCGCCGACGCGCTCGGCATGGAGACGGTGCTGATCCACCCCTTCTCCGGCCTGCTTTCGGCCTACGGCATCGGCCTCGCCCGGCTGCGCGCGGTGCGCCAGCGCGCGGCCGGCAAGACGCTCGCCGCGGCGCTGATGCCCGAGCTTGAGCGCATCGCCGCCAATCTTGCCGCCGAGACCCGCGCCGAGATCGAGGCGCAGCTTACCGACTCGCACGATCGCCATCCCGAGAAGCCGCGCATCGACACCGCCCTCTCCGCCCATATCCGCTACGAGGGCACCGACACGACGCTCGAAATCCCCTTCGGCGATCTCGCCGCCATGCAGGCGGCCTTCGCCGCCGCGCACACCCGCCGCTTCGGGTTCGGCTTCGAGGGACGCGGCCTCGTGGTCGACTCGCTTCAGGCCGAAGCGAGCGGCGGCGGCGAGACCCTGCCGCGCCCGAGCGCCGCCCCGGCCGCCGCACCCCTTCCCGCCCCCGCCGCGATGGCGCGCATCTTCATGGCCGGGGGCTGGCGCGAGGCCCCGGTGCATCGCCGCGAGGCGCTCGCGCCCGGCCACGCCGTTCCCGGCCCGGCCCTCGTCATCGAGGCCAACCAGACCGTCGTCGTCGAACCCGGCTGGCGGGCCGCCATCGCGCCGGGCGGCGAGGTGATCCTGCGCAAGGAGGCTTCCGCCGCCCCTCCTCATCCTGAGGAGGCCGCAACGCGGCCGTCTCGAAGGACGCACAGCCTCTCCGCCACCGGCGCACCCGACCCGGTGATGCTGGAGATCTTCAACAATCTCTTCATGTCGATCGCCGAGCAGATGGGCCTGACGCTGGAAAAGACCGCGGCGTCCGTGAACATCAAGGAGCGGCTCGACTTCTCGTGCGCGCTCTATGACGGCGACGGCGCGCTCATCGCCAACGCGCCGCATATGCCGGTGCATCTGGGCTCGATGGGCGACAGCGTCGCGGCGGTGCGCGCCGCCCATCCGGACATGCGCCCGGGCGACGCCTTCGCGCTCAACGCGCCCTATGCCGGCGGCACGCATCTGCCGGACGTCACCGTCGTCATGCCGGTCTTCGGCGAGGGCGAGACCGTGCCGCGCTTCTTCTGCGCGGCGCGCGGCCATCATGCCGACATCGGCGGCATCGCCCCCGGCTCGATGCCGCCCTTCTCGGCGAGCGTCGAGGACGAGGGCGTGCTGCTCGATGCGGTGCAGATCGTCCGCGCCGGGCGCTTCGACGAGAGGGGCCTGCGCGCCTTGCTCGCCGCCGGTCCCCACCCGGCGCGCAACCCTGACCAGAACGTCGCCGACCTCAAGGCCCAGATCGCCGCCTGCGCCAAGGGCGCGGCCGAACTGCACCGCATGACCGGGGCCTACGGCCTCGATGTCGTGAAGGCCTATATGGGCCACGTCCAGGACAATGCCGAGGCGGTCGTGCGCCAGGCGATCGCCGCGCTGAAGCCCGGATCGTTCGAAGTGGAGATGGACGGCGGCGCGGTCATCCGTGTGCGGATCGATATCGACGCGGCGACCCGCTCCGCCCGCATCGACTTCGCCGGCACCTCGCCGCAGCAGGCCAACAATTTCAACGCCCCGGCCAGCGTCGCCAAGGCCGCCGTGCTCTATTGCTTCCGCTGCCTCGCCGACGACGACATCCCGCTCAACGCCGGCTGCCTGCGCCCGCTCGACATCGCCATCCCCGACGGCTCGATGCTGAAGCCGCGCTACCCCGCCGCGGTCGTCGCCGGCAATGTCGAAACCAGCCAGGCCGTCACCGACGCGATCTTCGGGGCGATGGGCGTGCTCGCCGCCTCGCAGGGGACGATGAACAACCTCACCTTCGGCGACGCGCGCTATCAGTATTACGAAACGATCTGCGGCGGCGCGGGCGCGGGGCCGGATTTCGACGGTCAGTCCGCCGTCCACACCCACATGACCAATTCGCGCCTCACCGATCCGGAGGTGCTGGAGAGCCGCTTCCCGGTGCTGGTCGAATCCTTCGCGATCCGGCGCGGCTCGGGCGGCGCGGGCGCGCACAAGGGCGGCGACGGTGTGGTGCGGCGGCTGCGCTTCCGTGCCCCGATGACCTGCTCGATCCTGTCGACCCGGCGCGAGACCGCTCCGTTCGGCCTCGCGGGCGGCGGCGACGCCGCCAGAGGCCGCAACAGCGTCATCCGGGCGGACGGACGGATCGAGCCGCTGAAGGGTGCCGATCAGGCCGAAATGGCCCCCGGCGACGCCATCCTGATCGAAACCCCCGGCGGCGGCGGCTATGGCGCGCCGTCGCCCGGCTCAACCGACGATTAAGTCCCGCTCATCGCTCCGGCGCGGTTTTCCGCCTAGAAAGGGGGCGAACCCGGCCGGGACGGCCTTTGATCTGGAACAAGGCGGTCCGGGGTAGGTGCGCTGCAATATCGTTTTAATTTGGCGAGTCGTCGCTTCTGGGCCACACTCGCTTAATCGTTCGTTCAGGGAGAGTTCACATGCAACAGGCCGGTGTGCTGACCACGGGTGCTGTCTTCCTCTTCCTCGGGGCCATTCTGTTCTTCCTCTGAGGCAACAGTCCGCACCGTCAAACCAAGGGCCGGCGGCGACAAGCCCCGGCCCTTCTGCTTTTCCGAAACGATGCGGGGCCCGAGCGGCCGCCCTTCTCAGGCCGTCTCGTCGCCGCCCCGATGCGCCCGGCCGCGCAGCCAGGCGAAGCGCCGCGCGAAGCCGCTGCGCGCCTTGCCGCGAATCCGCGCCGCCCAGGCCTTGATGCGCGCCTTGATCGGATCGACCAGTCCGTGCGCCCAGGTCCACACCCGCATCACCCAGGCATAGAGGGCGGCGAACCAGCCCATCTGCAGCAGCTTCGCCTTGCAGGTCTCGAACAGGAACGCCGCCACCGCGACGCCAACCAGCTTCGCCAGCACGAAGACCCCTATGCCGAGCAGGAACTGTCCTTCGGCGAACAGCCAGAGCGCCGCCAGCTTGAACGGCAACAGCACCGCCATGGGGACCGCGAACACGAACAGCACCGCGAAGGGCGGCAGGCGGTTCACCCCGGCGGCGATCGCCGCCTTCAGCCGGGCAAGCGGTATGGCGCGGACGACGGCCTCGACCAGCGGCTCGGTATGCCGCCACAGCCAGGCCTCGATCAGGAAGAGGACGGCGAGGACCGTCCAGAAGATGCGGGAAAGCGTGCGCATGGCGGCACCATACTCCAATCCGACCCGCCGCGCCGCCTTTCAGGCCTGCGGCAACGGCGCACCGACCCGACCGACAAACTTGCATGACCATATAAAGATATGTTTATGTTTTCGCGGGATGGTGCCGCGCGATGCATGATTTGCTGGAAGGACTGAAAGCGGTTGCCGAGCCGACGCGCCTGCGTCTGCTCGCCCTGCTGGCGCGCGCCGAGCTGACCGTCACCGAGATCACCCAGGTTCTCCAGCAGAGCCAGCCCCGGGTCAGCCGCCATCTGCGCCTGATGGTCGAGGCCGGGCTGCTGCGGCGGTTCCCGGAAGGCACCTGGGTCTTCTACCGCCTCGCCGAGGACGGCCCGGCCGCCGGCCTCGCCCGCGCCATCGACGCGCTCATCGACAAGGACGACCCCGTCCTCGCCGAGGACGCCGCCCGCCTCGCCGCGATCCGCAAGGCGCGCGCCGCCGAGGCGGCCGAGTATTTCGCCGAGAACGCCGACCGCTGGAGCGAGATCCGCGCGCTCTATCTGCCCGAGGAAGCGGTCGAACAGGCGATCGCCGACATGCTGGGGCCGAAGCGGATCGGCACGCTGCTCGATCTCGGCACCGGGACCGGGCGCATCCTCGAAGTGCTGGGGCCGCGCGCCGACCGCGCCATCGGCATCGACACCAGCCACGAGATGCTGAGCATCGCGCGCGCCAATCTGGAGCGCGCCGGCCTCGCCCATGCGCAGGTGCGCTACGGCAACATGCTGCGCCTCGATCCGGGCGCGCTCGGCGTCATGCCGCAGGCCGATGTCGCGGTGCTGCATCATGTGCTGCACTTCCTGGAGCACCCGCAGGAAGCGGTGGTCGAGGCCGCCCGCCTCGTCGCGCCGGGCGGGCGGATGCTGATCGCCGACTTCGCGCCCCATGCGCTGGAGCATCTGCGCGAGAGCCACGCCCATCGCCGCCTCGGCTTCTCCGACCGCGAGGTGCAGGCCTGGGCCGAAAATGCCGGCCTCGTTCTGGCCGAGACGCGCGACCTGCCGCCCGCCGGGGCCGTTGGCGCGCAGCTCACCGTGAAGCTGTGGCTGCTGGAAAAACCCAAAGGCGCCGCGACGCGCCGGGCCGGGGAGGCCGCGTGAGATGAGCCTGAACGTCTCCTTCGAGTTCTTTCCGCCCAAGAGCGAAGAGGCCGAGCAGACCCTTTGGCGCGCGATCCGCCGGCTGGAGCCGCTCTGCCCCTCCTTCGTCTCGGTCACCTACGGCGCGGGCGGTTCGACCCGCGAGCGCACCCACGCGACGGTCAAGCGCATCGTCGAGGAGACGCGGCTGAAGCCCGCCGCCCATCTCACCTGCGTCGGCGCGACGCGGGACGAGATCGACGGCGTCATCCGCGACTACTGGGCGGCGGGCGTGCGCCACATCGTGGCGCTGCGCGGCGACATGCCCGACATGGGGCCTTATCGCGCGACGCCCGGCGGCTACGAGTCGACGCCCGCCCTCATCGAAGGGATCAAGGCGATCGGCGATTTCGAGGTCTCGGTTTCCTGCTATCCCGAGAAGCACCCCGACAGCCCGACGCTCGACGCCGACATCGACCTGCTCAAGCGCAAGATCGACGCCGGCGCGACCCGCGCCATTACCCAGTTCTGCTTCGAGACCGACGCCCATATCCGCTTCCTGGAGCGCGCCCGGCGGCTCGGCGTGAAGATCCCGGTCGTCCCCGGCATCATGCCGACCACCAATTTCAAGGGCATCGTGCGGATGGCCGGCCGTTGCGGCGCGAGCGTGCCCGCCTGGCTGCACGACCGCTTCGAGGGCCTCGACGACGATCTGGAGACCCGCAAGCTGATCGCCGCCACCGTCGCCGCCGAACAGGTCGAACGGCTCACCGCCATCGGCTTCGCCGACATCCATTTCTACACGCTGAACCAGGCCGATCTGACCTACGCCATCTGCCGCATCCTCGGCATCAAGCCGGGATCGCAGCGGATGGAAGCGGCGGCCTGAGCGCCGCCCGCATCGACCGCCCGTCACGAGTCCGAGGCCCAGTAGCATGACCGCCCGTCCCGACGCCCGCGCCTACATCCTCGCCGAGAGCAAGAAGCGCATCCTCACGCTCGACGGCGCGTGGGGCACGATGATCCAGACCTACAACCTCACCGACGCGGATTATCGCGGCGAGCGGTTCAAGGACTGGCCGCACGACGTGAAGGGCAACAACGACCTTCTGATCCTCACCCAGCCGGAGATCGTCTCGGCGATCACCGAGGGATACCTCAAGGCCGGGGCCGACATCGTTTCGACCAACACCTTCAGCGCGACGACCGTCGCCATGGCCGACTACGCCATGGAGGGCCTCGTCTACGAGCTGAACTACGAGGGCGCGCGCCTCGCCCGCGCGCTCGCCGACCGCTATTCGACGCCGGGAAAACCCCGCTTCGTCGCCGGCTCGATGGGTCCGACCAACCGCACCGCCTCGATCTCGCCCGACGTCAACGACGCGGGCTTCCGCGCCATCACCTTTGACGAGCTGGTCGTCGCGTATAAAGAGGCGGCGCGGGCGCTGATCGACGGCGGCGCGGACATCCTGCTGATCGAGACGGTGTTCGACACGCTGAACGCCAAGGCGGCGCTCTTCGCCTGCATGGCGGTGTTCGACGAGATCGGCCGCCGCTATCCGATCTGGGTCTCCGGCACGATCACCGACCTTTCGGGCCGCACCCTCACCGGCCAGACGGTCGAGGCCTTCTGGCATTCGATCCGCCATGCCGAGCCGCTGATCGTCGGCCTCAATTGCGCGCTGGGGGCGAAGGAGCTGCGCCAGTACGTCATGGAGCTGTCGAACTGCGCCGAAACGCTGGTCGCCTGCCATCCCAATGCGGGCCTTCCCAACGAGTTCGGCGGCTATGACGACACGCCCGAATATATGGCCGGTCTCGTGCGCGAATTTGCCCAGAGCGGCCTCCTCAACATCGTCGGCGGCTGCTGCGGCACGACGCCCGAGCACATCGCGGCGATCTGCGAGGCGGTGAAGGACGTCGCCCCGCGCGCCGTGCCGGAGAAGCCGAAACTGCTGCGCCTCTCCGGCATCGAGCCGTTCACCCTCACCCCCGACATTCCCTTCGTGAACGTCGGCGAGCGCACCAACGTCACCGGCTCGGCCAGGTTCCGCAAGCTGATCACCGCCGGCGACTACGAGGCCGCGCTCGACATCGCCCGCGACCAGGTGGAGAACGGCGCGCAGATCGTCGACATCAACATGGACGAGGGCCTGCTCGACGGCAAAGCCGCGATGGTGCGCTTCCTCAACCTGATGGCGGCCGAGCCTTCGATCGCCAAGGTTCCCTTCATGATCGACAGCTCCAAATGGGAGATCATCGAGGCGGGCCTGAAATGCGTTCAGGGCAAGCCGGTCGTGAACTCGATCTCCATGAAGGAGGGCGAGGAGAAATTCGTCGAACAGGCGAAGCTGCTGCGCCGCTACGGCGCCGCCGTCGTCGTCATGGCATTCGACACCGCCGGCCAGGCCGACACGATCGAACGCAAAATCGAAATCTGCCGCCGTTCCTACGAGCTGCTCACCCGCGAGGCCGGCTTCCCGCCCGAGGACATCATCTTCGATCCCAACATCTTCGCGGTGGCGACGGGCATCGAGGAACACGACGTCTATGGCGTCAATTTCATCGAGGCGACGCGCGAGATCCGCCGCCTGATGCCGCTCGCCCATGTCTCGGGCGGCGTCTCCAACGTCTCGTTCTCGTTCCGCGGCAACGAGCCGGTGCGCGAGGCGATGCACACCGTGTTCCTGTTCCACGCCATCAAGGCGGGCATGGACATGGGCATCGTCAACGCCGGCCAGCTGGGCGTCTATCAGAATATCCCGACCGAACTGCGCGAGCGCGTCGAGGACGTCGTCCTCAACCGCCGTCCGGACGCGACCGAGCGCCTGCTGGAGATCGCCGAACGCTACAAGGGCGGCGGCGCGGCGAAGAAGGACGCCGACCTCGAATGGCGCAAGCTGCCGGTCGGCGAGCGCCTCGCCCATGCGCTCGTCCAGGGCATCGCCGACTATATCGACGAGGACACCGAGGAAGCCCGGCTCGCGGCCGAGCGCCCGCTGCACGTCATCGAAGGCCCGCTGATGGACGGCATGAACGTCGTCGGCGACCTTTTCGGCGCGGGCAAGATGTTCCTGCCCCAGGTGGTGAAGAGCGCCCGGGTGATGAAGAAGGCGGTCGCCTGGCTGATGCCGTTCATGGAAGCCGAATCCGCAGGCGCCAGGCGCGAGGCCGCCGGCAAGATCGTCATGGCGACGGTCAAGGGCGACGTCCACGACATCGGCAAGAACATCGTCGGCGTCGTGCTCCAGTGCAACAATTACGAGGTCATCGACCTCGGCGTCATGGTCCCGGCCCAGAAGATCCTCGACACCGCCCGCGCCGAGGGAGCCGACATCATCGGTCTCTCCGGCCTCATCACGCCCTCGCTCGACGAGATGTGCCACATCGCCGCCGAAATGGAGCGCCAGGGCTTCGCCGTGCCGCTGCTGATCGGCGGCGCGACGACCTCGAAGGTCCACACCGCCGTCAAGATCGCGCCCAACTATTCGCGCGGTCAGGCGGTCTATGTGACCGACGCCTCGCGCGCCGTCGCGGTCGCCTCCTCGCTGCTGTCGAAGGACCAGAAGGACGGTTTCTCCGCCGAACTGCGCGCCGACTATGCCGCCATCGCCGAGCGCCACGCAGCGAGCCGCCGCCCCGACCGGCGCTTCACGATCCAGCAGGCGCGGGCGAATGCGCTGAAGCTCGACTGGAAAGGCTACCGCCCGCCCAAGCCCGCCTTCCTCGGCACCCGCAGCTTCGACGCCTACCCGCTCGCCGAACTGGCGGAGCGGATCGACTGGACGCCCTTCTTCCAGAGCTGGGAGCTGACCGGCCGCTATCCCGCGATCCTCGACGACGCGACGGTCGGCGCGGCCGCCCGCAATCTCTTCGCCGACGCCGAAGCGATGCTGAAGAAGATGATCGCGGAGAAGTGGCTGACGGCGAAGGCCGTCGTCGGCTTCTGGCCGGCCAACGCCTTGGGCGACGATATCGTCGTGTGGACCGACGAGACGCGCACGAAGGAACGCGCCCGCTTCCACGCCCTGCGCCAGCAGCAGGCGAAGGACGCCGCCCGCCCCAACATGGCGCTCAGCGACCTCATCGCCCCGGTGGAGAGCGGCGTCGCCGACTATATCGGCGCCTTCGCCGTCACCGCCGGGCACGGCGAGGACGAGGTCGCCAAGCGCTTCGTCGCCGCGCATGACGATTATTCGGCGATCCTTTCCAAGGCGCTCGCCGACCGCCTCGCCGAAGCCTTCGCCGAGCGCCTGCACGAGCGCGTGCGCAAGGAGTTCTGGGGTTACGCGCCGGACGAGGCGCTCTCCAACGACGACATGATCGCCGAGAAATATCGCGGCATCCGCCCCGCTCCCGGCTACCCGGCCCAACCCGACCACACCGAGAAGGCGACGCTCTTCCGTCTGCTGGATGCCGAGCGCGAGGCCGGCATCCGCCTGACCGAGAGCTTCGCCATGTGGCCGGGCGCGGCGGTCAGCGGCCTCTATTTCAGCCACCCGCAGAGCGCCTATTTCGGCATCGGCAAGATCGAGCGCGATCAGGTCGAGGACTACGCGGCGCGCAAGGGCATGAGCGTCGCCGAAGCCGAACGCTGGCTCGCCCCGATCCTCAACTACGATCCCCGCGCCGCCGCCGCGGCCTGACGCCCCAAGCCCTCCTCATCCTGAGGAGGGCGCAAAGCGCCCGTCTCGAAGGACGCACCGCCCCTCACGCTTCCGTTCCCGGCACCTTGACGGCGGCCGCGCCACGTCGGACCCTCGCCTGACAAAAAGTCAGACGCCCTCGCGAGGGCGACCAGGGAGCGACATCCTATGAGCCAGTCCGCCGCCGAACTCGGCTTCGACCCCGATGCGTTGAAGGCGAAGTATCGCGCCGAGCGCGACAAGCGCCTGCGCGACGACGCCAACGAGCAATATGTCGAGATCGCCGGGGCGTTCGCTCATTATCTCGACGACCCCTATGTCGAGCCGGGATTCACCCGCGCGCCGCTGACCGACGAGGTCGATGTGGTGGTGATCGGCGGCGGCTTCGGCGGCCTGCTCACCGGGGCGCGGCTGCGCGAGGCCGGCGTCAAGTCGGTGCGCATCATCGAGAAGGGCGGCGATTTCGGCGGCACCTGGTACTGGAACCGCTATCCCGGCGCCGCCTGCGACGTGGAGAGTTACATCTACCTGCCGCTGCTGGAGGAGATCGGCTTCATGCCGGCCTCCAAATACACGCCCGCGCCCGAGATCCTCGAACATTGCCGCGCCATCGGCCGGCACTTCGATCTCTACCGCGACGCCTGCTTCCAGACCGAAATCACCGGCCTCGACTGGGACGAGGCCTCGGCGCGCTGGATCGTCCGCACCAATCGCGGCGACGCGATGAAGGCCCGCTTCGTCGTCCAGGCGAACGGTCCGCTGCACCGGCCCAAGCTGCCCGGCATTCCGGGCGTCGAGAGCTTCAAGGGCCATTCCTTCCACACCAGCCGCTGGGACTATGCCTATACCGGCGGCGACGCGAAGGGGAACCTCACCGGCCTCGCCGACAAGCGCGTCGGCATCATCGGCACCGGCGCGACGGCGGTGCAGTGCGTGCCGCATCTGGGCGCGGCGGCGAAGCAGCTCTACGTCTTCCAGCGCACGCCCTCGTCCGTCGACGTGCGCAACGACACGCCGACCAATCCGGACTGGGTGAAGACCCTCACCCCCGGCTGGCAGAAGCGCCGGATGGACAATTTCGGCATCCTCGTCACCGGCGGCTTCCAGGACGAGGACATGGTCAATGACGGCTGGACGGAGATCATCCGCAACATCCTGCTGCTGCATCGCGCCGCCGCGGCGGCCGGCCAGAAGGACCCGGCCGATCTCGTCCAGCTCGCCGACTTCAAGAAGATGGAGCAGATCCGCGCCCGCATTGACGCGGTGGTCAAGGACAAGCGGACCGCCGAGGCGCTCAAGCCCTGGTACAACCAGTTCTGCAAGCGCCCCTGCTTCCACGACGACTACCTGCCGACCTTCAACCGGCCGAACGTGACGCTGGTCGATACCGAAGGCCGCGGCGTCGAGCGCATCACCGAAAACGCCGTCATCGCCAACGGCAAGGCCTACGAGGTCGACTGCCTGATCTACGCCACCGGCTTCGAGGTCGGCACCGACTACACCCGCCGCTCCGGCTACGACCTCACCGGCCGCGACGGCCTCACGCTGTCGGGCAAGTGGTCGCACGGCGTCTCGACGCTGCACGGCATCTCCTCGCGCGGCTTCCCCAACGCCTTCGTCATCCAGCCCTCGCAGGCCGGATTCGCGGTAAACTTCCCGTCGGTCATCGGCGAACAGGCGCGCCACATCGCCTACATCATCGCCGAGACGATGGGCCGTCAGGCCCGCACGGTCGAGCCGAGCGCCGCCGCCGAGGAGGCGTGGGTGCAGACCATCATCGACACTTCGGTCTTCAACCGGAAGTTCCAGGAAGAATGCACGCCCGGCTACTACAACAACGAGGGCAAGCCCAATCCGCTGGCGATCCGCAACGGGCCGTACGGCAAGGGGCCGATCGCCTATACGCGCCTGCTCGACGACTGGCGCGAGGCCGGGACGCTGGAGGGTCTGGAACTCGCCTGAGGGCCAAGGCCCTCAGGCCCAATACCCTCAGCCCATCGGGTACATGATCTCCTTCGACACCGCGTCGATCCGCTTCAGCGTCGCGGCGTCGAGCGTCACGTTCGCGGCGGCGAGGATGTCGGGCACCTGATCGGCATGGGTCGCCCCGACGATGGTCGAGGCGACGAAATCGTGGGCCATGCTCCAGGCCGTCGCCAGCGTGACCGGCGCGATGGAAAGATCGGCGGCGATCTCCATGTAGCGCGCCGTGGCGGCGAGGCTCTTCTCGTTGACATAGCGCCTTGCCATCACGGCCTGCCGCCCGCCGATCGTCAGGTAGGTCGAGAACCGCGCCCCGTCCGGGGTCGCGCCGCCCTGATACTTGCCGCTCAGCACGCCGCCGCCCAGCGGCGAATAGGGGATGAGGCTCACCTTCTCCTGGCGGCAGACTTCCGCCAGCTCGTCCTCGAAGCGGCGGTTGTTGAGGCTGAAATTGTTCTGGATGGTCACGTAGCGCGCGAAGCCGCCGCGCTCCGACGCCGCCAGGCTCTTCATCAGCCCCCAGCTCGTCTCGTTGGAACAGCCGATCACCCGCACCTTGCCGGCGCGGATCAGTTCGTCCAGCACCTCCATCGTCTCGTCATAGCCGGTGCCGTGATCGGGCCAGTGGGTCTGGTAGAGATCGACGTAATCGGTCTGGAGCCGCTTCAGGCTCGCCTCCAGCGCGCGGATGATGTTGTGCCGGTCGAGCGCCGTCATGCCGGCGCGCTGCGAGCTTTTGATCCATCCGTGGCTCGGCCCGCTGACCTTGGTCGCCATGATGATCTCGTCGCGCCGCTTGGTCTTCATCCAGCGCCCGACGATTTCCTCGGTGCGCCCGGCCCATTCCTCCTTCGGCGGCACGGGATAATTCTCGGCCGTGTCGAAGAAATTGATCCCCGCCTCCAGCGACATGTCGAGGATGCGATGGGCCATCGCCTCGTCGGCCTGATTGCCGAAGGTCATGGTCCCCATGCAGATCGGCGATACCGCGATCGCGCTGCCGCCCAGACGCCTGCTCAGCATGATGCCCTCTTCCCGCGATGTTATGCGTTATGCGCCGGTTTGGTCGCACGCCGCCGGGGCGGGCGCAAGGAACCGTCCGGCCGCGGACGCCGTGCCGCACCCGCCATTGCGCGGCCGCGGCGAAATGGGCATCACGGCGGCGGAAACTCATCGCCCAGGATCGCGCCCAAGATGTCCGGCCCTCCCGACGCTCTCCGGCAGGCTCTCGCGCTTCACGCGCGCGGCGACCTCGCGGGCGCGCTGGCGGCGGGCGAGACGGCGCTGAAGGCCGCGCCGCGCCATCCGGGTCTGCTCCAGTTTCTCGGCGTCGTCGCCGCGCAGGCCGGCAACGCCGCGAAGGCGGCCGACTATCTCGCCCGCTCGCTCGCCGCCGATCCGGCGAACCAGCGCACCCGCGCCAATCTCGCCAAGCTGCGGCTCGATGCGGGCGAGGCGGCCGAGGCCGAACGGCTCACCGCGCCCGCCGCCGTTCCCGCCCCCGCGCCCGATCTGCTGCGCCTGCGCGGCGACATCCTCAAGAACCTCGGCCGTTCCGCCGAAGCCGTCGCCGCCTATGAGGCGGCGGTCGCCGCCCAGCCCGACTTCGCCGAAGCCTGGAACAATCTCGGCAACGCACGGCGCGAGCGCAGCGACCTCAGCGGCGCGATCGCCGCCCTCGACCGCGCCCGCCGCCTCGCGCCCGATCTCGCCGCCGCCCATCTCAGCCTCGCCCGCGTCCTCATCGAGGCCGGACGCGGCGGCGAGGCGCTTGCCGTGCTCGACGCCCGCCTCGCCGCCGCCCCGGCCGACAACGCGGCGCTGGCCGAGAAGGGCATCGCCCTCACCCGTCTCGGCCGCGCCGCCGAGGCGCTCGCCCCGCTTGCCGAAGCGCTGCGGCGGAGCCCGCGCGACTGGGCGGCCCAGCTCGCGCTCGGCGACGCCCACGGCCAGCTTGAGGACATCGCAAGCGCCGAACGCGCCTATCGCGCCGCCATCACGCTGAGGCCGGCCGCCGGACTGCCTTACGTCAATCTGGGCCTGCTGCTGGAGCAGCATAACCGCCTCGCCGATCTCGCCGCGCTCGCCCCCGCGGCGCGCGCCGCCGGGGTGCCCGAAGGCGAGACGGCGATGCTGCGCATCCTCGAAGACCAGCGCGCCGGACGCCATGCGGAAGCCCTCGCCGCCGCCCGCGCCCTCGACGTCGCGGGCACCGGCCTCGATCTCGCCCGCGCCCGCCTCATCGGCCAGCTCGCCGACAAGCTCGGCCACCATGCCGAAGCCTTCGCCGCCTTCGCAGAGGTCAACGCGCTCGCCGCCGCGCCCTATCTCGCCGCCGGCCACCGCATCGCCGATTACCGCGAGGCGGTCGAGCGCCAGATCGCGGCCGCGACGGCGGACTGGGCGGCGCGCTGGACGCCCCATGCCCCGGCGGGACGGCCCTCGCCCGCCTTCCTCGTCGGCTTCCCGCGCTCCGGCACGACGCTGCTCGACACGGTGCTGATGGGCCACAAGGACACGCTGGTGCTGGAGGAGGAGCCACTGCTCCAGCGCGTCGCCGAGCGGGCGGGCGGGATGGAGCGCCTGCCCGATCTGCCGCCCGCCGAAATCGACGCGCTCCGGGCGCTCTATTTCCGCGAACTCGACGCCCTCGCGCCGGACGCCGGGAACCGCCTCGTCATCGACAAGCTGCCGCTCCATCTGGTGCGGACGCCGCTCATCCACCGCCTCTTCCCGGACGCGAAGTTCATCTTCGCCGAACGTCATCCCTGCGACGCGGTTCTGTCCTGCTTCATGCAGAATTTCCGCATCAACGCGGCGATGGCGAGCTTCCTGACGCTTGAGGACTCGGCGCTGCTCTACGACCGCGTGATGAGCTTCTGGTTCCGCTGCCGCGAGCTGCTGCCGCTCGACGTCCACGCCGTGCGCTACGAGACAATGATCGCCGATCTGGAAGGCACGGCCCGCGCCCTGCTCGACTATCTCGGCCTCTCGTGGAGCGGCGCGGTGCTCGATCATCAGGCGACGGCGGCGTCCCGCGCCCATATCCGCACGCCCAGCTATTCGCAGATCGTCCAGCCGCTCTACCGCAGCGCCGACGGGCGCTGGACGAAATACCGCGCCGAGATGGCCCCGGTCCTCCCGATCCTCGCGCCCTGGGCCGGGCGCTTCGGCTATCCGATGTGACCCCACCCCCGGCCGGATGCTAGGCTCGATCCATGCGCCCCACCGTCCTCGCCGCCCTGCTCGCCGCCACGCTGACGCTGCCCACCGCCTGTGCGGGCGAAGATCCCGACTGGCGCACGCTCGACCCCGAAAACCTGCTGGTCATCGACACCACCAAGGGCCGCATCATGGTCGAGCTGCGGCCCGACCTCGCGCCCAGGGCGGTCGAGCGGATCAAGCTGCTCGCCCGCGAGGGCGTCTATGACGGGCTTCAGTTCCACCGGGTGATCGACGGCTTCGTCGCCCAGACCGGCAATCCCGACAACAAGGACGGCGGCGTCTCCGCCCATCCCGACCTGCCGCCGGAGTTCTCGAACCGCCTGCCGCCGGATGCGGGCTATGTCGCCATCGTCACCCGCTCGGATGGCACCGCCGGCTTTCTCGGCACGCTCCCGGTCGAAACCGTCTCGGCCGCCGAGGACGCCCGCCGCGCCCAGGGCACGACCGAAACCTGGGGCGCGTTCTGTCCGGGCGTCGTCGGCATGGGGCGCGGCGACAGCTTCGACAGCGCCAACAGCGAATTCTTCTTCATGCGCGGCGCGGCCCGCCGCCTCGACCGCCTCTACACCGCCTTCGGCATGACGGTCTCCGGCCTCGAAACCGTGTTCGCGCTTGAAGCGGGCGAGCCGCCCGCCCGGCCCGACGTCCTGACCCGCGTGCGCATCGCCGCCGACATGCCCGAGGACGAGCGCCCGGTCGTCACCGCGATCCGTCCGGCCAGCGTCGATTTCCTCTCCTATGTCGGGGCGATCCGCGGCCAGAAGCGCGCCGATTTCTCGATCTGCGATCTGCGCGTCACCATCGTCGTCAAGAAGCCCTGAGCCATGACCAACATCCTGCTGGTGACGCTCGACCAGTTCCGCGGCGACTGCCTCTCGGCCGCCGGACACGCCATCGTCCGCACGCCCCATCTCGACCGCCTCGCGGCCGAGGGCGTGCGCTTCGCCCGCCACTACAGCCAGTGCGCGCCGTGCGGCCCCGGCCGCGCCAGCCTCTATGCGGGCCTCTATCAGATGAACCACCGCGTTGTGGCGAACGGCACGCCGCTGGACGCGCGCTTCGACAACATCGCCCTCGCCGCCCGCCGCGCCGGTTACGAGCCCACCCTCTTCGGCTACACCGACCAGAGCATCGACCCGCGCGTCGCGCTCGGCCCGGCCGATCCGCGCCTTTCGACCTATGAGGGGCTGCTGCCCGGCTTCGTCGAAGGCCATCGCCTGCGCTCCGGCCACCCCGACAGCTGGATCGCCTGGCTGCGCGCCCAAGGCTTCACCGTGCCGGGCGACGCCGACGCCGCCATCGCCACCGAATCCCAGCGCGACGAGGCCTTCAGCCTCTCGGCCTTCCTCGCCGACCGCCTGATCGACTGGCTCCGCGCGCAGAAACGGCCGTGGTTCGCCCATCTCAGCCAGCTGCGTCCGCACGAGCCCTACGCCGCCGCCGGGCGCTTCGCCTCGATGTACGATCCCGCCGCCATGCCGCTTCCGATCGCGCCGTCAAGCACGCGCCACTGGCTGCATGACGGACTGATGCAGCATCCCCGCCTCGCCGCCCCGGCCGACGAAGCCGCCGCGCGGCACATGATCGCGCAGTATTTCGGCATGGTCAGCGAGGCCGACCACCAGTTCGGTCGCGTCCGCGCCGCGCTGGAGGCGCTCGGCCAGTGGGACGACACGCTGGTGATCGTCACCTCCGACCATGGCGAGCAGCTCGGCGACCACGGCCTCATCCAGAAGATGGGCTTCTTCGAGGCGAGCTACCACATCCCGGCGATCGTCCGCGATCCGCGCCCCGGCAAGGCGCGCGGCCGCGTCGTCACCCGCTTCACCGAGAACGTGGACTGGTTCCCGACGCTCTGCGAGGCGATGGGCGTTCCGGTGCCCGTCCAGTGCGACGGCCTGCCGCTGACGCCCTTCCTCGACGGCGGCGAGCCGCCCTGGTGGCGCGAGGCGGCGCATTGGGAGTTCGACTGGCGCTTCGGCTTCATCTCGGACACGCCGCCCGCCTGGCCGTGGGACCGCCGCCTGGAGCGCCAGACCCTCGCGGTGCGGCGCACCGAGACGACGGCCTATGTGCATTTCGGCGACGGCGAGGCGCTCGCCTTCGATCTTGCCGCCGACCCCACCTGGCGCACGCCGCTGGCCGACCCGGCGGCGCGGCTGCGCGAGGCCGAGGCGATGCTCGCCTGGCGCGCCCAGCATCTCGACCGGACCTTGACCGGCCTGCTGATGCAGGACGGCGGCACCGGACGCTGGCCGCCGCTGCCCGAAGGCTGGGCGGCCCGCGATCCCGCCGGCGCGGACTAGCCGCGCGTCAGCTTCTTGTACTTGATGCGGTGCGGCACCAGCGCGTCGTCGCCGAGGCGGCGCTTGCGGTCGGCCATGTAGTCTTCGAAATTGCCTTCGAACCACTCGACATGGCTGTCGCCCTCGAAGCTGAGGATGTGGGTGGCGATGCGGTCGAGGAACCAGCGGTCGTGGCTGATCACCACGGCGCAGCCGGCGTAATCCTCCAGCGCCTCTTCCAGCGCCCGCAGCGTATCGACGTCGAGATCGTTGGTCGGCTCGTCGAGCAGCAGCACGTTGGCCCCCGACTTCAGGATCTTGGCGAGGTGGACGCGGTTGCGCTCGCCGCCCGAAAGCTGGCCGACCTTCTTCTGCTGGTCGCCGCCCTTGAAGTTGAAGGCGCTGCAATAGCCGCGCGAGTTGATCTCGCGCTTGCCCAGATACAGCACCTCGTTGCCGCCCGAGATTTCCTCCCAGACCGTCTTCTTGGCGTCCAGCGCGTCGCGCGACTGGTCGACATAGCCGAGCTGCACGCTCTCGCCGACGAAGATGGTGCCGGAGTCCGGCTTCTCCTGCCCGGTGATCATCCGGAACAGCGTCGTCTTGCCCGCGCCGTTCGCGCCGATCACGCCGACGATGCCGCCGGGCGGCAGCTTGAAGCTGAGATCGTCGATCAGCAGCCGGTCGCCGAACGATTTGCACAGATGGTCGGCCTCGACCACGCGCGCGCCCAGCCGCTCGGCGACCGGAATGATGATCTGCGCGGTCTGCGGGGCCTTCTCGCTGGCCTTCTGCACCAGCTCCTCATAGCGGGCGTAACGCGCCTTGCTCTTGGCCTGGCGGGCCTTGGGGCTGGAGGCGATCCACTCCTGCTCGCGGGCCAGCGTCTTCTGGCGCGCTTCCTCCTCGCGGCCCTCCTGCTGGAGGCGCTTCTGCTTCTGCGCCAGCCACGAGGTGTAATTGCCCTCGTAGGGAATGCCCTGCCCGCGATCCAGCTCCAGGATCCACCCGGTCACGTTGTCGAGGAAGTAGCGGTCGTGGGTGACGATCAGGATCGCGCCGGGATAGGTGCGCAGATGGCCTTCCAGCCAGGCGACCGATTCCGCGTCCAGATGGTTGGTCGGCTCGTCGAGCAGCAGCAGGTCCGGCTGGTCCAGCAGCAGGCGGCAGAGCGCCACGCGGCGGCGCTCGCCGCCCGACAGCTTGGTCACGTCGGCATCGTCCGGCGGACAACGCAGCGCGTCCATCGCCTGGTCGATCTGGCTGTCGAGATCCCACAGATTCTGCGCGTCGATCTGGTCCTGCAGCTTCGCCATCTCGTCGGCCGTCTCGTCCGAGTAGTTCATGGCGATTTCGTTGTAGCGGTCGAGCAGCGCCTTCTTGGCGGCGACGCCCTCCATGACGTTCTCGCGCACCGTCTTGGCGGCATCGAGCTGCGGCTCCTGCTCCAGATAGCCGATGCGCGCGCCCTCGGCGGCCCAGGCCTCGCCGGTGAAGTCCTTGTCGATCCCCGCCATGATCTTCAGCAGCGTCGACTTGCCCGCGCCGTTGACGCCCAGCACGCCGATCTTCGCGCCGGGATAGAACGACAGATAGATGTCCTTCAGCACCTGCTTGCCGCCCGTATAGGACTTGGACAGCTGCTTCATCACGTAAACGTACTGATAGGACGCCATTGGGGGCTCCGCGGGGACCGGGTCTGGGTGCAGGTTTGCGGGGCTTTTAGCCGAGGCCGCCCGGGGCGGCAAAGGCTTTGGCGTCCGGCGTGACGGCCGCCGCCGACGGAACCGGCCCTCTGGGGTGTTATAGAAGAACCGTTCCTCGCCCGGAGCCCCGCCGATGCTGGGTCAGATCGCCGCCATCGCCGTCGTCCTCGCGGTCCTCGCCGCGCTCTATGCGGTGTTGCAGCATTTCTGGCCCTCGATCCGGGGCCAGCGCCTCTACCGGCCGGGCTTCTGGACCGATCTCGCCTACTGGCTGCTCTCGCCGATCATCAATCGCGGCTTCGTTCAGATCGTCACGGTCGCGGCGCTCGTGCCCGTCGCGCTCGCCGTCGGCGTCGCCCTGCCCGATCTGAAGAACGGCTGGGGGCCGGTCGCCTCCCTGCCGCTCTGGGTCCAGGCGGCGGCGATCTTCGTGCTCGGCGATTTCATCGGCTACTGGGTCCACCGCTACACGCATCGCGGCTGGTGGTGGCGGGTCCACGCGATCCACCATTCCTCGGCCCAGCTCGACTGGCTGGCGGCGGCCCGGGTCCATCCCTTCAACGATGCGCTGGGCGCGCTCGCCCACGCCGTGCCGCTGGTGGCGATCGGCTTCGCGCCGATCGCCGTCGCCAGCGTGCTGCCGGTCTTCACGCTCTACGCGGTGACGCTGCACGCCAATCTCAGCTGGGATTACGGCCCCTTGCGCGCAGTCATCGCGAGCCCGCGCTTCCACCGCTGGCACCACACCAGCGCCGAGGAAGGGCGCGACCGCAATTTCGCGGGCCTCTTTCCGGTGTGGGACATCCTCTTCGGCACCTACTACATGCCGAAAGGCGTCCAGCCGCAGGTCTTCGGGGTCGGCGAGCGGGTTCCGCCCGGCCTCATCGGCCAGCTCGCCTATCCCTTCCGCGCGGCGTCCTGAGCCGCCGCGCAGGCGGACGAATCAGAACCGCAGCGCGAACCGCGCGACGCCGGCCACGCCGTCCTCGCCCGCCACGCCGCCCGCATCGATCTGATAGGCGGCGGAGAGCGAGAAGCTCACCTGCCCGTCCAGGAACTGCGCGCTGTAGCCGAGCTCGACATTGGTCGCCGCCGCGCCGGAAAGGTCCAGCAGCTCGCTGCCATAGACGATCCGACGTTCGGCATCGACGCCGGTCGCCAGCGTCAGCGACGCCGTGCCGTCGACGATGTGGATCGGCCGCGTGACGGCGAGGCCCAGCAGGTCGTCGTCGCCGAAGACGCCTTCCTTGGTGAGCGCGACGCCATAGGCCGCCGTGGTCAGGCCGCTGAATCCGGTGACGATCGACCCCGGCAGGCGCTCGATCTCGGACCGGCCGCGGCTGTAGGACGCCGTCATGCGGTAGCCGTCGCCGAGTTCGACCCGCGCCGACAGCCCGGCCGACCAGGTGACGGCGCTGTCGGTCATCGCCAGCGCGCCCGCTTCCGTTCCGCCCAGCAGGCCGCCGCTCTCGGCGATCCGCGCCACGTTGAGCGACAGGCCGAGCCAGCGCTCCGCCTCCCAGTTGAGCGCCAGCGCGACCGTCGAGGACGATTGCCCGGCCGACGTCACGTTCCGCTGACGGTCGATGGAGAAGCTCTCCAGATCGACGCCCGGCAGCCGCGTCTCTCGGTCCGAGCGCATATAGGCGAGACGCACCGTCACATCGTCGAAGGGCGTGTAGGACAGGCCGGCGAAATCGCCGCCGTCCGAAAGCGACAGATAGGGCCCGTCCACCGCGCTCGCGCCGATGAACAGCGACTGGGCGCGCAGATCGCCGCCGAGATCGTAGGCGGCGACCCGGCCGCCCATGTCGGCGTTGAAGGCGGCGGCGGCCTCGAACCTGTCGGACAGGCGCATCGCCACCGTCAGATCCTGGACGCGGGCCGCATCCTGGCCCTGCTCGCGCAGGCCGAAGGCGCGCTGCGGCGAGTCGGTATCGACCGCGAAACCGCTGACCGCGAAGCCGTCCCGCGCCACCGCGAAGGGATGCACGGACGCATAGTGATCGGCGATCAGCCCGCCCACCGACAGCGACGTGCCGCTGGCGCTGGCCGTCAGGTCCACCGCGTAATCGCGTCCGTAGGCGTCGATCAGGACGGCCGACTTCAGCAGGCGGCTCGCGCCGATGCGCCCGCCGATCGGTCCGGTCAGCGTGGCGGCCAGCGCCTCGCCGGTGCCGGTGAAATCGGCGGTCGTCGCGCCCGCGACCGGCAGCGAGGTCAATCCGACGGGCGACAGGGCCCGCGCCGGATTGACGAGGCCGCGTCCGTAGATGTCGTCGGTCCCGGCCGCGCCGAGATCGGTGGCGGTGCGCAGGATGATGTCCACCGCCTGCTGCGGCGTCAGATAGGGGCTCTGCCCCAGCACCTGCGCGACCACGCCCGCGACATAGGGCGTCGCCATCGAGGTGCCGGAGTAATAGGCGTAGCCGCCCGGCACCGAGGAGTAGATCGACACGCCCGGCGCGACGACGAAATAGTCGCGCATGCAGTAGCGCACGACCGTGCCCGTGCAGACGCCGGCCGGGGTGTTGGAGAAGCTGGCGATCCGGTTCGACGAATTGACCGCGCCGACGACGATCAGGCTGCCCCGAATGCCGGTGGTGAGCGCAAAGGCCGCCGGATATTCCGGGCCGTAGCCATTGCCCGAATTGCCGGCGGCGGAAACGACCACGGCGCGCGGCGCGGCATAGATCAGCGCCGACTGCATGGAGGAGGTCGCGCCCCCGCCGCCGAGGCTCATATTGATGACGCGCGCGCCGTTCGAGACCGCATAGCGGATGCCCTGCGCGATGTCGCTGGTGTAGCCGGAGCCGTCGCTGTCGAGCACCTTGACCGACATGATCGTCGCGCCGGGCGCGCGTCCGCGGCTCGCGCCCGCGGCGATGCCGGCGACATGCGTGCCGTGTCCCTCGTCGTCATAGCCGGCGCGGGCGGCGGCGGTCGGGCAGGTCTCGCCGCTGAAGCAGGTGCTGTAGGTGGACCTGCGGCCGGTGAATTCCGGGTGGCTGAAATCCACCCCGGTATCGAGGATGGCGATGGTGATGCCCGCCCCGTTCGTGCCGCCGATCACCGGCGGCGGCGTGGGGACAGGGGTCGGGGCTGGCGTCGGAACCGGCGTGGGGACGGGGGTCGGAACCGGCGTCGGGACGGGCGTCGGCACCGGAGTCGGAACCGGCGTCGGAATGGGTGTCGGCACCGGCGTCGGGACGGGGGTCGGCACGGGCGTCGGCCGGGGCGTGGGTGTCGGCGTCGGCGTGGGCTTCGGCTTCCAGGGCAGCCAGCCCGAGGCGTGAACCAGTCCGAAGGTTTCGATGGTGTCGAGATAGCGGCGGTAGTCCGCGCTCTGGAAGCCGTCCTCGCGCATCGAGAAGCGGCCGAGCGCCTCGGTCACCTGGCCGTCGCCGTCGGTGCTGCCCCTGAGGCCCAGCGTCTCGCCCGCGGCCGCGCCTTCGGAAAGCGCCGCCGCCGGATGCGCCAGCGCAAGGCAAAGCGCGAGGCCCGAAGCGGAAACGAGCAGGACTCTGGATGCTGGCATGACGCGGCCCCCCAAAAAGGTCCCTGTCATCGAAGCGACAGCCCGCAGTTAAGCGCAGGCGCCAAGTAAACGTCCCGATGGTGAACGTCGACTGAACCGGCAGAAACCCTCGACGATCCTAAATCCGGAGTGTCAACGCCTCGTTTCCAGACTAGTCCCGTTTTCTGCCGATGTTTAGGGGAATGGTGGGCCCGCCAGGACTTGAACCTGGGACCAGACCGTTATGAGCGGCCCGCTCTAACCAACTGAGCTACAGGCCCCACCTGTCCCAAGCCAATATCAGCTAATCGCGCCCCGGCAAGGCCCGCCCCACTTCCGGCCCATTTGCCGCCGCTCATGCGCCTCCCCCTCAAGGAGACGCCCCATGAAACCCTTCGTCCCCCTTCTCGCCGCGCTCGTCCTCGCCGGACCGGCGGCGCTCGTCGCCCTGCCGGCGCGCCCCGCCGCCGCCCAGGACGCAACCGCCGCCGCGCCGCAGCCGCCGCGCACCATCACCGTCAACGGCGCGGGCACCGCCCGCATGGCCCCCGACATCGCCCTGCTCTCGCTCGGCGTCTCGTTCGACGCCGCCACCCCGCGCGAGGCGCTCGACCGCAACAACGCCGCGATGCAGGCGGTGATCGACGCCCTCAAGGGCCTCGGCTTCGGCGTCACCGACATCCAGACCAGCGGCCTGTCGCTGAGCGCGATCTACGACAACTCGTCCTACACGCCGAAGCTCACCGGCTACCGGGCGGTCAACGGCATCACGCTGAAGGTGAAGGATCTCTCCCGCCTCGGCGAGATCCTCGATCTCACCGTCACCGCCGGCGCGAACCAGATCAACGGCCTCACCTTCGACGTGGCGGACCGCGCGGCGGCGCTCGCCGAAGCCCGGGTCGCCGCGATGAAGGACGCCCGCGCCAAGGCGGATCTGATGGCGGGCGCGCTGGGGGCCGCCGTCGGGCGGCCGCTGTCGATCAGCGAGAGCTACGTGTCCGACCAGCCGGTCGCCATGCAGACCATGAACGCGGCGGCCGCCTCGGTGCCCATCGCGTCGGGCGAAATCGGGCTTTCGGCGCAGGTCGGCGTGGTGTTCGAACTGAACTGAGCTGTGATCGCCGCTTCGTGAGCGCCGGTTACCGCATTGCAACGGCGCGATTCCGGATGAAGCGGGGGTGCAACTGTCCTAGTCAGGATTCCAGATCGCGGTCCGGACCAGCGCCTGACGCCGGCCGCCCGCGTCGCTGACCCAGAAGGACAAGCCCTCATGCAGAAATCCAGGAGCGTCCGCGCAGCCTTGTTCGCGGTTCTCGCGGCCACCAGCATATTCGTCCCCGCCGCCTTCGCCGTCGCCCAGGCCCAGGACGGCGGCGCGCCGCTGATCCCGCGCAGCGAAATCTTCGGCAACCCCGACAAGACCAATCCGCAGATCAGCCCCGACGGCAAGTGGATCGCCTATCTCGCGCCCAAGGACGGCGCGCTGAACGTCTGGGTCGCCCCGGCCGGCGACATCGCCGCCGCCAAGCCGGTGACCAACGCGGCCGAACGTCCGATCCGCCAGTATTTCTGGGCCGCCAACAGCGCCGTCATCCTCTATCTGAACGACAAGGGCGGCGACGAGAACTTCCTGCTCTACAGCGTCGATCCGGCGACCGCCGAGAACAAGCTGCTGACCGATTTCCCGAACACCCGCGTCGTGCCGTTCGGCGGCAGCGAGAGCCGCCCGGACGAAATGGTCATCGGCCTCAACAACCGCGACCCGCAATGGTTCGACCCGTATCTGCTCAACACCCGCACCGGCACGATCGCCAAGATCGCCGACAACACCGACGCCTATGACGCCTATATCGTCGACGACGCGCTGAACCTGCGCTTCGCCTCCAAGACCAATTCCGACGGCTCGACCGATGTCGTCAAGCTCGACGACAAGCTCGCCGCCACGCCCTACACCACCATTCCGTTCGAGGATTCGCAGACCACCGCCCCGGCCGGCATGTCCACCGACGGCAAGACGCTCTACTTCATCGAGAGCCGCAACCGCGACACCATCGCCCTCACCGCGACCGATCTGGAGACGGGCGAGACCAAGGTCGTCGCCGAGAATCCCAAGGCCGACGTCCAGGCCGCAATCTCCGATCCGGTCAGCGGCCGCCCGCTCGCCTTCTCCACCCACTACCTCAAGACCGAATGGACGGCGATCGACCCGTCGGTCCAGGCCGACATCGACTTCCTGAACGCCAACCTGCCCGGCCAATGGACGCTGAACAGCCAGTCGCGCGACGACACCGTCTGGATCGTCTCGAACGATCCGGTGACGGCCTCGGTCAATTTCCAGCTCTACGACCGCACGGCGAAGACGCTGACCAAGCTCTTCGACGTCCGCCCCGATCTGGCCGGCGACACGCTCGCGCCGATGTTCGGCGTCGAGATCAAGGCGCGCGACGGCCTCACGCTGCCCTCGTTCCTCACGCTTCCCGCCGGGGCCGACACCAACGGCGACGGCAAGCCGGAATCGCCGGTGCCGATGGTGCTCAACGTGCATGGCGGTCCGTGGGCGCAGGACACCTATGGCTATGACGGCGAAGCGCAGTGGCTCGCCAATCGCGGCTACGCGGTGCTCCAGGTGAACTATCGCGGCTCGACCGGCTACGGGAAGAACTTCATCAACGCCGCCGACGGCGAGTGGGGCGGCAAGATGCACGACGACCTGCTCGACGCCGTGCAGTGGGCGATCGACCAGGGTGTCACCACGCCGGAAAAGGTCGCCATTTATGGCGGCTCCTATGGCGGCTACGCGACGATGGTCGGCATGACCTTCACGCCCACCACTTTCGCCTGCGGCGTCGATATCGTGGGCGTCACCAACCTCAACACCTTCATGAATACGATCCCGCCCTACTGGGAATCGGCCCGCCCGATGCTCTATCGCCGCATCGGCGATCCGACGACGGAGGAAGGCCGGGCGTTCCTCGCCTCGCGCTCGCCCGTCACCCATATCGGCGACATCCAGCGGCCGCTGCTCGTCGCCCAGGGCGCGAACGATCCGCGCGTCAACAAGGACGAGGCGGACCAGATCGTAAATGCGATGAAGGAAAGGGGCCTGCCCGTCACCTATGTCCTCTACCCGGACGAAGGCCACGGCTTCGCCAAGCCCGCCAACCGCACCTCGTTCTATGCGGTCTCGGAGAGCTTCCTGTCGCAGTGCCTGGGCGGCCGCTACCAGCCGGTGGGCGAGGACTTCAACGGCGCCAGCCTTCAGGTGCTCGAAGGGGCCGAACACGTTCCCGGCCTGAAGGAAGCGCTGGACGCGATGCCGAAGCCCTAAGGGCCGCCGCACCGCCGGTTGCCGAAAGGCCCGCGCGAGCGGGCCTTTCTCTTATCTCAGATCGACCGGCGTCGCGCTCAGCGCGGGCGCGCCCGCCTGTTCGGCCCAGTGCAGATGGTTCAGCACCTTGCCCTCGCGCCGCACCGCGCGGACCTTCTCAAGGTCCAGCGCCGCCGCGACCACCGCCGCATCGTCCAGCGGCCCGATCGCCACCACGCCGTCGTCCGGGAAGTCGCCGTCCGGGGGCGCGTAGATCGCGGCCGCGCCCTTGTTGGCGTCCACCGCCGCCGACCACGGCGCGTCGCCGACGGTCGGCGCGTGCAGCACATAGCACTGGTTCTCCAGCGCCCGCGCCTGCGCCCCGATGCGCACCCGCCAATAGCCGCGATGGCTGTCGGTGCAGCTCGGCACGAGGATGATCTCCGCCCCCGCCTCGGCCATCGCCCGGGCGATCAGCGGGAACTCGGCGTCGTAGCAGATGGCGACGCCGATCCGCCCCAAAGCCGTCTCGAAGACCTTGATCCCCTCGCCGGCCTCCGCGCCGCGCCTGATGTCCCAGGTCTCGCGCTCGAAGCGCGTCATCACCTGCTTGTACTGCGCGCCGCTGCGACCCTGCGGCGTGTGCAGCCGGGCGACGTTGAAGAACCGCCCGCCCGCCCCGGCCAGCGGAAACGAGGGCGCCAGCACATGCATCTCCAGCCGCGCCGCGAGCCGCGCGAACAGCGCGTCGTAGTCGGCGGCGAGCCCCTGCATGGCGACGACCGAGGCCTTGGCGTCGGCGGCGACCGCCGCGCCGAAAAGGCTCGCCAGCCCCATCGAGCCGTATTCCGGCAGCACCGAAAGGTCCGCGCCCCGCCCGCGCGCCTCGGTCAGCAGCGTCTCCATCCGCGCCGCGAAATCCGCGAACGAGGCGAGCGCCTCGATCGGCTGCGCGATGGAAGCCGCGATCAGGCGCGTCATGCCAGCCTCTTCGCCCAGAACTGCATCGTGTGGTCGCTCTCGCCCTGATCGCCGGTCTCCTTCCAGCGGAAGGTTCCGGTCATGCCCTCGACCTTGGCATAGCCGCGCCGCCCCCAGAAGGCGTCGAGCGGCACATAGCCTGCGGGCCGCGCCGGATGATCCGCCGTCCGCACCACGGCGCAGAAGCTGGCGAGCGCCGCGCCCTGCGCCCGCGCCGCCGCCTCGCGGATCTCGAAGAAGCGCACGCCGATGCCGCCGCCGCGATAGGCGGATCTGAGGCACGATTCGCCGAAATAGAAGACGGTTTTGGGATCGATGCCGCGCGCCTCGAACGGCGCGACGAATTCGGCGTGCTGGCTCGCCAGCGGCGCGGCGGTGGCGACGCCGACGATCTCCGCCCCGTCGAAGGCCGCCGCCATCACCGCGCCCGGCGTTTCGGCATAGGCCTTCAGATAGGCCTCCTCATAGGCGAGCGTGCCGTCATAGAGATAGGGCCAGTCGCGGAAGACCTCGATGCGCAGCGCCGCCAGCGCGGGCAGCGCGGCAGCCAGCCCCGCGCCCGACAGCGCCTCGACGCGCACCGTCACGCCGCGCTCACCTGCTTGATCCAGTCGTTGAGATTGTAGCGGGTGGTGACGCGGGCGATCTTGCCGTCGCGGATCTCGAAGAACGCCCCGGCCGGGATGACATAGGTCTGCCCCCTGGCGATGGGCAGGCTGCCGTCGGTCTCCAGATAGGCGCCGTGCACGGTGAACTCGGCCGCCGCGCGCGTTCCGTCCGGCGAGGTCATCACCACGATGTCCTCCAGCCGTTCGCGGTAGCAGCGGTTCATGTGCTCGCAGAACGCCCGGAACTGCGAGCGGCCGTCGCGCCGCACGCCCTCGTTCACGTCATGCACGAAGTTCTCGTGCAGGCAGGCGACCATGCCGTCGATGTCGCCCCGGTTGAAGGCGTCGTAATAGGCGGCGATGAGGGCGCGCGCGTCCATGGGGTCGCTCCGGGGTTGGCGTCTGTCGGGGGCTAGATAGGAAACTCCCCGCCCCGCGTCGAGCCTCGGCGGGCGCGCTCAGCAGGAATTGCCGTCGGCGTCGTGCCCGTCCTTGCACTCGTCCTCGGGCAGGGCGGCATCGACCGCCGCTCCGGCGACGTCGGCGGTCGTCGAGACCGCCGTGCCGACCACGTCGGCGGCGGTGCCGACCGCGCTGACGGCGGCGCAGCCGGAAAGGGCGAGGGCCAAGGCGGCGGCGGCGAGGGCGGGTCGAATCGTGCGCATGGCGCTCACTGTGACGCCTCCCGGCCTAACGGGCCATGAACGCGCGGCCCCGGCGCATCGGGCCGCCCGGTTCAGGGCCGCATGAACATATAGTCGGTGTCCGGATCGACATTGTCGGCGGCGGCCAGAACCTCGGCCCGCACGTCGGCGACGCTGCGCCGCTCCAGGAACGAGGTCACGGCCGCCGACAGGAAGGCCCGGGCCACCGCGTCGAGGTCCTGACCTTCGGCCTTGGCCTGCGCGATGGCCGCCGCGAAATGGGTCTTGGCGATCTGCGATGGCGTCATGGTCGTCTCCCGCACGGCGGCCGTCCGGGGCGGCCGCTCTCCCTCGATGCTGCTGCCATGCCCGCCACGCCGGGGGCGGGCATTGATCGAAATCAGCCCTTCTTCGGCTCGGCGATGGCCTTTTCGACCGCCCGCTTGAAGCCCGCCGAGTCCGGCTTGGTGAGGCTGGAGAACCAGGTCTTCAGATGGCCGTCGCGGCCGACGACGTATTTGTAGAAGTTCCAGCGCGGACGGGCGAGGAACCCGCCCTCGCCGGCCAGGAACTTGAACAGCGGATGGGCCTTGCCGCCGCTCACCGGCGTCTTTTCGGCCATCGGGAAGCCGACGCCGTAATTGATCTCGCAGAACGAGGTGATCTCGTCCGCCCCGCCCGGCTCCTGCTTGCCGAAATCGTTGGAGGGCACGCCGATCACCACCAGGCCCTCGTCCTTGTGCGCCTCCCAAATCGCCTGCAGGCCCTTGTATTGGGGCGTGAAGCCGCATTTGGAGGCGGTGTTGACGATGACGATCGGCCGCCCCTCGAACTGCTTGAGGGGCAGGTCCTTGCCCTGCAAGGTCTTCAGCGTGAAGTCGTAGATCGACTTCGGGGATGCGTCATTGGCCATGGCGGGCGTCTCCGGCGGCGGGGGAGGCTTTCGTGCACGCCTTCCCCGCGCCGCGCAAGACGCCCCTATTTCGCCCCGCCGGTCTCCACCAGCGTCAGTTCCTGATAGGCGTTCATGGTGAGATAGCCGACCAGCACCCGGCGGCCGGTCGCGTCCTCGGTCGGCAGGTCGAAGCGGAAATTCGCCGAACTGCCCTTCTTGAGCACCAGCTTGCCCTCCTCGACCGTCCAGGAATCGATCCAGTAATCGTCCGCCGCCACGCCGCCGACCTTGCCGCCGGCGAGCAGCTCGATCTTCTCTTGCGCCACCGAACCGTCGTCGTTGCGCAATTGCCAGGTGGTGCCGGTCAGCGCCTCGACGGTCATCATCGCGGCGACCGCCTCGGGGGACAGAACCTGGATCATGCGCAGCTTGATCTCGGGGAAGTCGGGCGTGAAACCGGTCAGCGTCGGCCGCCCGCCCGCCGAGACCGTCGAGGTCTCATAGACCGCGTATTTCGAGCCGCCCTGCGCCCACAGCACCAGCTTGCCGTCGGCGATCTCCCACTTCTCGACGAAGCCGCCTTCCGCGCCGCCGCCGATCTTGCCCTCGGCGTCCAGCTTCATGTCCTTGATCGAGGGCGAGCCGGCTTCGTCCACCTGCATCCAGCTCGTGCCGGTCAGGCCCTCGACGCTCAAGGGGATCGCCGCCCCGCCGGACGCCGCCCCGCCCGACGCCGCGGCAGGGGCCGCCGCCGGTTCGGCCGCCGCCGTGCAGATCGGCTCCAGCGCGACATTGCCGTCCTTGCCGTAGCGCACGCCCGCCATCGAGCTCTGCCCGGCCTCGCCGATCGAGCGCCAGGGGAACGAGAAGATCTTCTCGCCCGCCCCGTTCAGGAAATAGAGCCCGCGCCCGGCGTTGGGGTCCTCCACGAAGTCCCAGGCGGACACTTCCGCCTTGGTGGTCTCCGGGCCGTCGACGATCTCAAGCGCCCCGCCCGCCGCCAGCGTCACCTTGGCGGCCAGCACCGCGCCGGCCTCGCCGTAGAAGGTCCATCTCGTGTTCTCGAAATCGGTCTTCACCAGCTCGTCGATCGGCTCGGGTCCGCAGACCGACCGCGCTTCGGCCGGCAGCGAACCGAGGATCGCCGCGAACGCAAGCGGCCACAGCAGGTTTTTCATGGCGCACGCCTCCAATGGTCGTCCTATGCGTGCGCCGGGCCGCATCGCCGGTCATTGCGTTCGATCAATGGCCCGCTTTGACCCCGCCCGCCGCCTCGGGCACAAGGCGGCCATGGCCAGCACCCAGACCTTCTTCGGCACCGACATCTACCGCGCTCCGCTCGGCGGACGCGGAGTCTCCGCCCTCCTCGCCGATCTCGCGCGCGCCATCCGGCAGCTCGCGGTTGACGACACGGCCGGACGGCGCTGGTGCGCCGAGAACGCCTATCGCGGCTACACCTCCTACGCCTCGCTCGACGATCTCGCCTGGCGCGACGGCGCCTTCGCCGATCTCGAAAAGCGCCTCGACGCGCATGTCGCCGCCTTCGCGCGCACGCTCGGCTTCGAACTCGGCGGGCGGCGGCTGAAACGCGACAGCCTGTGGGTGAACCTGCTCAAGCCCGGCGGCCATCACGCCGCCCACATCCATCCCGGCAGCGTCGTCAGCGGCACGCTCTATGTCGATGTGCCCAGGGGCGCGAGCGCCATCAAATACGAAGACCCGCGCTTGCCGATGATGATGGCCGCGCCCGCGCCGAAGGCCGCCGCGCCGCTCGCCCGCCAGCGTTTCGTCAGCCTCGCGCCGAAGGCGGGCGACGTGCTGCTGTGGGAAAGCTGGCTGCGCCACGAGGTGACGATCAACGCCGCCAGGACCGACCGGCTCTCCGTCAGCTTCAACTACCGTTGACGCGGCGAAAGCCGCGACGTGCGACATTTCCGCGCCGCCGTGCTAGAGATGCGCGCGGCGGCGACATGGCCGCCCGAAAGAGATTCGTGACACCCATACAATCGACCGATACCGGCGAGCGCGCCAGGCGCGCGACGCTGAAAGCCGCCGCCACCGCCTTTCAGACCCCCACCCTCTCCGCCAGCCTCTGGCAAATCGTCAATTCCTTCGTGCCCCTCGTCGCGCTCGTCGTGGCGATGTTCTACAGCCTCGCCATCGAGGCGTGGTGGGGCTACGGCGTCACCCTCGCGCTTGCCGTTCTCGCCGGCGGCTTCGTGGTGCGCATCTTCATCATCCAGCACGATTGCGGCCACGGCTCGTTCTTCCGCGCGCCCTGGGCGAACGAACTGACCGGCCTCCTCTGCGGCGTCGTGACCTTCACGCCCTTCGCCAACTGGCGGCGGCAGCATGCCGGCCACCACGCGCACTGGAACAATCTCGACCACCGCGCGAGCGGCGCCGACATCTACTCGACCTGCATGACGGTCGAGGAATACGCGGCGATGACGCCTTCCGAGCGCTGGCGCTACCGCCTCATCCGGCATCCGCTGATCTATCTGCTGATGCTGCCGCCGCTGGTCTTTCTGGTGATCTACCGCCTGCCCTTCGACACGCCCAAGGCGTGGCGGCGCGAGCGGCTGTCGGTGCATCTCAACAACGCGATGATCCTCGCCGCCTTCGTGACGCTCGGCCTGACCGCCGGCTTCGCGAACGCGGCGCTGGTCTATATCCCCATCGTCGCTTCGGCGGCGATCGTCGGCGTCTTCCTGTTCTCGATCCAGCACCGCTTCGAGGACACCCACTGGACGCGCGGCGGCGACTGGAACGCGGTCGACGCCTCGATGAAGGGCTCGTCCTTCTTCCGCCTGCCGCGCCTGCTGCAATGGTTCACCGGCAATATCGGCTACCACCACGTCCATCACCTGAACGCGCGCATCCCGAACTACCGCCTCCAGGCCTGCCACGAGGCGACCCCGGCGATGCACGCGGCCCCGGTGCTCACGCTGCGCAAGGCGTTCGGCAACGCCCGCGCCGCGCTGTGGGACGAAAGCGGCCACCGGATGATCTCGTTCGGCGACGCCGAGGCCGCGATCCTGCGGGCCGCCGCCTAAGTCCGCGCGCCGGCGGCGGTTCAGCCGCCGCCGTACCGCGCCATGCACTCGACCTCCAGCCGTGCGCCGAGCGCGAGGCCCGACGCGCCGAAGGCGCTGCGGGCGGGCAGCGCCGCCGACTTGAAATAGGTCAGATACACCTCGTTGAAGGCCGCCCATTCGCTCATGTCGGCCAGCATCACCGTGCACTTGAAGACGTCGTCCAGCGTCAGCCCATGCTTGGCGAGCGTCGCCGCAATGTTGCGCATCGTCTGGTGCGCCTCGGCGGCCGTGCCGCCCTCGACCAGCCGTCCGCTCGCATAGTCGAGCCCGAGCTGGCCGGAGAGATAGAGCACGTCGCCCACCCGCACCGCCTCGCTGAAGGGCAGCTTGCGCGGCGTCCCGGCGGCCGGAGCCGCCGCCGCCCCGGCTTTCAGGTGTCCGGCGAAGAACGCGACCATCGCCTCGCTCGCCCGCCGCGCCGTCGCGGCGTCGTAGGTGAACGGCGTCTCGCCGCCCTTGCCCTTGTGGCTGAACGGATCGTTGACGACGATGTCCGCCTCGCGCCGGTCGAAGGCGTGGGTCGCGCCGGCATGGACGTGCAGCGTCACGCGCGCCCGGTCGGCCTCGTCCAGCCCCGCCATCAGCGCCGGCCCGGTCCCCGGCTCGTCATAGCGGTCGGCCTCGCCGAGCTGGATCAGCACGGGCCCGGTCAGGGCGCGGAACTCGAACCCCGGCACGACATTGTAGATCCACGCCACCGGATAGAACGGCGCGAAGGCGGCGAAGCGCGTGCCGGGCGCGGCGTAGCGGGCCTGCACCGCCTCCGTCGCGGCCAGCATGCTCATCACCCCGCCCCAGGAAAATCCCATGATTCCGATCCGTGCGGGATCGATTTCCGCCCGCGCCGACAGGAAGGCGAGCGCCGCGAACACGTCCGGCACCGTCTCGAACGGGGATTTCGGCCGCGTCTCCGGCCCGGCGACGCCATGCGCCGCCCACAGATCGACCTCCAGCGTGGCGATCCCGGCCGCGTTCAGCGCCCGCGCCGCGCTCTCGCCGCGGCTGTCGACGCCGTTCGAGCCGTGCAGGATGACGACCGCGGGCTTCTTCCCCGCCCCGCCCTCCGGCACCCGCAACGCCCCGGCCGCCGGCCAGGACTTGCCGCCGTCCGAAACCTGAAACGCCACGAAAGACGCCCGCACCGACAACCGGTCGGACGCGCTGCGCGAATAGTCGAGAACGGACATACGAGGCCCCGGCCGGACAATTGCTATCCGCCCACCATGCGCAGCCGCACGCGACCCGTAAAGGCCGCCGCGCCTCAGTTGTCGAGGAAGCTCCTCAGCTTCCGGCTGCGGCTCGGGTGCTTCAGCTTGCGCAGCGCCTTCGCCTCGATCTGGCGGATGCGCTCGCGGGTCACGCTGAACTGCTGGCCGACCTCTTCCAGCGTGTGGTCGGTGTTCATGCCGATGCCGAAGCGCATGCGCAGCACGCGCTCCTCGCGCGGCGTCAGGCTGGCCAGCACGCGGGTCGTCGTCTCGCGCAGGTTCGACTGGATCGCCGCGTCGATGGGAAGGATCGCGTTCTTGTCCTCGATGAAATCGCCGAGATGGCTGTCCTCCTCGTCGCCGATGGGCGTTTCGAGGCTGATCGGCTCCTTGGCGATCTTCAGCACCTTGCGCACCTTCTCCAGCGGCATGGCGAGCTTCTCGGCAAGCTCCTCCGGAGTCGGCTCGCGGCCGATCTCGTGCAGCATCTGGCGGCTGGTGCGTACCAGCTTGTTGATCGTCTCGATCATGTGCACGGGAATGCGGATCGTGCGCGCCTGATCGGCGATCGAGCGGGTGATCGCCTGACGGATCCACCACGTCGCATAAGTCGAGAACTTGTAGCCGCGGCGGTATTCGAACTTATCGACCGCCTTCATCAGGCCGATATTGCCTTCCTGGATGAGGTCCAGGAACTGCAGGCCGCGGTTCGTGTATTTCTTGGCGATCGAGATGACGAGGCGCAGGTTCGCCTCCACCATTTCCTTCTTCGCCTGACGCGCCTCGCGCTCGCCCTTCTGGACGGTCAGCACGATCTTGCGGAACTCCGACACGGGCTGGCGCATCTGCACCGCCAGCGCCTGGATTTCGGAGCGCACTTCCTTGATGCGGTCCTTCTCGTCGAGCGCGAAATCCTTCCAGCCCGCGCCCGCCAGGCGGCCGACGCGGCGCGCCCATTCCGGGTCCATCTCGTTGCCGAAATACTCCTTCAGGAACGAGGAGCGCGCGACGCCGTGGCTCTCGGCGAGGCGCAGCAGCTTGCCCTCCAGTGAGGTCAGCTGGCGGTTGATCTCGTACATCTTGCCGACGAGCTGCTCGATGCGGTTGTTGTTGAACCGCACGCCCTTCACCAGATCGACGACTTCCTGACGGAACTTCTTGAAGCGCCGCTCCTGGCCGGACGACAGATCGTCCTTGGCGAGCTGCGCCTCGACCTGCGCGTCCTGCAGGCGGCCGAGCTTCTTGTAGGTGTTGTAGATGACGTCGAGCTTTTCGAGGATCTGCGGCTTCAGCGCCGATTCCATCATCGCCAGCGAGACGTTGTTCTCGTCGTCGTCGAAATCCTCTTCGGCGGCCGGCGCAGCGCCGCCCTCGCCGCCTTCGCCGTCGGTTCCCGCGACGACGCGCAGTTCGGGGCGCGGCGCCGGGGCCGGGCGCGGCGGCGGCACGGGGCGCGGGCCGGGCGGCGGCATGGGCGCGCCCTCGCCGTTGGCGGCCGGCACGGCCGAACCGTCGGGGCCGGTGCCGCCATAGGTCGCGTCGAGATCGATGATGTCGCGCAGCAGGATGCGGCCCTCGATCAGTTCGTCGCGCCACTGCATCAGCGCCTCGAAGGTCAGCGGGCTTTCGCAGAGGCTGGCGATCATCGTCTCGCGGCCGGCCTCGATGCGCTTGGCGATGGCGATTTCGCCCTCGCGGCTGAGCAGCTCGACGCTGCCCATCTCGCGCAGATACATGCGCACCGGATCGTCGGTGCGGTCCATCACCTCGGTGGTCTTCTCCTCGGTGACGACGAGGGCGCCGCCCTCTTCCTTTTCTTCCTTCTCGTCCTGCTCGTCGGCCTCGGTCACGTTGATGCCCATCTCGTTGAGCATCGACATCGTGTCCTCGATCTGCTCGGACGAGACCTGTTCGGACGGCAGAACCTTGTTCAGCTCCTCATAGGTGACGTAGCCGCGCGTCTTGGCCTTGGCGATCATCCGCTTGACGGCGGCGTCCGACAGGTCGAGCAGCGGCGCGTCCTTCTCGGCGGCCTCGCCCTCGGCGGGCTGGCCGGCGCCCTTGGCGGCCTTGCCGGCGGGCTTCGCGGCGGCCTTGGCGGGCTTGCGCTGCGCGGCGAGCGCGGCGGCCGCGGCGGCGATCTTCTGCGGGTCGGCGGGCGACGCCTTGCCCTTCGCCTCGGCGGGCGCGGCCTTGCCCTTGGCGGCGGGGGCCGCGGCGGGCGCGGCCTTCGCCTTCACGGCGGCCTTGGGCGGGGTCTTCTTCGCTTCGGACTTCTTTGTCGTCATCGTCTCGCCATTCTTGCCGGCCGGATCGCGGCGCGGCCTGTCTCTAACAGCCTGTCTCTAATAGTCCGCGTCGCCATCGCCCGACGCCGCCTCGAAGCTGCGCGCCAGCGCCGCCTCGGCCTCGTCGAGCGAGCGCCGCGCGCCCTCGCTCTGGTCCCTGGCCCAATCGGCCCGCGCCCGGCGCGCCGCCGGTCGCAAGGCCTGAATACGCTGCTGGGTCGCCAGCGCCTCCCGCCACCTGATCAGAACCTCGTCGGGCGAAAGACCGGCCGATGCCGCCCGATCTAGCGCAAGTGAGTCCCGTTTTTCCAGTGCGGAGAGGGTTTCGGCAAATCCCCGCGTGCATAAGTGGTCTTTCAGCACCGATTCATCAAGCACCGGGTTTTCGACCGCGAATTGCAGGATCTCGCAGCGCAACTGTTCGAGCTGCGGCGCGGCGAAGGACAGCGCCTCGGCCGCCTCGTAGTCGTGCAGCGCGACGCCGGGATAGCGGACCATCAGGAAGGCGACTTCGGCCTCGACCCGCGAGGGGGCCTGCCGCGAGGCCCCCCTGGCCGCCGCGCTCGCCCGCAGACTGGGCGGATTCTGGCCGTAAACCGGCAGATCGGGGCCGCGCCGGCCGCGCCCCGTCAGCGCCTGGGGACGGCGCAGCGAAGGCTTGGGCGGCACGAAGGCCCCGAGTTGACGCAACGGAATGCCGGTGCCCGCCGGGCGCACCGGGCGTTGCGGCCGGAACAGGCCCCACAGCCGGTCCTTCAGTTCGCGCTTGTAGTGGTCGCGCACGGTCGCGTCGGCGATGCTGTCGGCCGCCGCCTCGATCCGGTGCTGCAGCGCCGCCCGCCGCTCGGGCGTCGAGATGTCGGCGGCGGCCCGCTCGCGCTCCCAGAACACCTCGATCAGCGGCCGGGCCGCCTTCAGCACCTCGTGCATCGCCGCCGCGCCGTCGCGCTTGATGAGGTCGTCGGGGTCGAGGCCTTCGGGCAGGAAGGCGAAGCGCAGCGACTGGCCGGGCTTCAGCAGCGGCAGCGCCCGGTCGATCGCCCGGTGGGCGGCCCGCTGACCGGCCGCGTCGCCGTCGAAGCAGAGAATGGGTTCGGGCGCGACCCGCCACAGCAGCGCGATCTGGTCTTCGGTCAGCGCGGTGCCGAGCGGCGCGACGGCGTTGGCGATCCCCGCCTTGGCCAGCGCGATGACGTCGAGATAGCCCTCGGCGACCAGGATCGACTGGGCGTCGTGCGCGGGTTTGCGCGCCCGGTCGAGATTGTAGAGCATCCGCCCCTTGTGAAAGAGCGGCGTCTCGCCGGTGTTGATGTATTTCGGCTTGCCGTCGGGCAGCAGCGTCCGCGCCCCGAAGGCGACGACCCGCCCGCGCGCGTCGGCGATGGGAATGGTCAGCCGGTTGCGGAAGAAGTCGATCGGCTCGCTCTGGCCCTCGGGCGTCACCGCCAGCCCCGCCTCGACGATCTCGGGCAGCTTCACGCCCTTCTGCGTCAGATGCTGGATCAGCGTCGTGCGCCCCTCGGGCGCGAGGCCGAGGCCGAAGGTCTCGACCGTGCGGGCGTCCAGCTCGCGCTTGGCGATATAGGCCCGCGCCGCGCCGCCGCCCGGCCCCGCCAGCCGCTCGCGAAAGAAGCTCTGGGCCATCGCCACGACGTCATAGAGCGTGCGGCGGTGCTCCTCGCGCTCGCGCCCGCCCGGCGCTTCCTCGGGCAGGGCGAGGCCGACCTCGCCCGCCAGCCGCTCCACCGCCTCGCGGAAGTTCAGCCCCTCGGTCTCGCAGACGAACTTGATCGCGTCGCCATGCGCGCCGCAGCCGAAGCAGTGATAGAAGCCCTTCTGCTCGTTGACGCTGAACGAGGGCGATTTCTCCGAATGGAACGGGCACAGGCCCATGAACTCGCGGCCCTTGCGCACGAGCTTCACCCGCCGCCCGACCACTTCGGCCACGCGCACGCGCGATTTCAGCTCGTCCAGAAAGCCCTCGTCGAACGCCACGCGCCGCCCCTCAGCCTGCCGTCAGCAACTCCTTCACGACCCCGTTCGCCTTGGAGAAGTCCATCGTGCCCGCGAACTTCGCCTTCAGCGCGCCCATCACCTTGCCCATGTCCTTCATGCCCGCCGCGCCCGTCTCGGCGATGACCGCGGCGATCGCTGCGCGGGTTTCCTCCGCGCTCATCTGCTGGGGCAGGAAGCTCTCGATGACGGCCTTTTCGGCGGATTCCTTGTCCACGAGGTCCTGACGGCCGGCCGCCTCGAACTGCGAGATCGAGTCGGCGCGCTGCTTCACCATCTTCTGCAGCGTCTGCATCAGCTCCTCGTCGCTGGCCTCGCCCTTGCCCTCGCCGCGCGCGACGATGTCGCGGTCCTTGAAGGCGGCGATGATCAGCCGGATGGTCGAAAGCCGGGCCTTGTCGCCGGCTTTCATGGCTTCTTTCATGGCGTCGTTGAATTGCTGACGCATCGGGGGACTCTCGTTTCTTGAAATGCGAACGGCCTGCCTAGCACGCCGCCCCGCGAAATTCACCCACGCTCCGCCCCGCCCCCCGGCAAGGGGACGATGCTTTCCGCCCGGACACGCGAAACATCGTTTCGCGCCCCCCGCGAATCCTTGACGCCTCCCTCCCCCGGCCCTAGACACCCGGAAATTCCGACGAGAGTCAGCCCGCAGCGCGGCCCGCCGCCGCGCCCGCGCGCGGCCGGAGATACGACATGACCGACACTTCCGCCCCGACGCCCGCCTCCCACGCGGGCGAGGCGTTTTCGCGCGGGCGGCCGACCGGCGTGCTGGTGCTGGCCGACGGCAAGGCCTTCTACGGCCACGGCTTCGGCGCGGTGGGCGAGCAGGTCGCCGAGGTCTGCTTCAACACCGCGATGACCGGCTATCAGGAGATCCTGACCGACCCGTCCTATGCCGGGCAGATCGTCTGCTTCACCTTCCCGCATATCGGCAATGTCGGCACCAACCCGGAAGACCTCGAAGCCCGGACCCCGGCGGTGCGCGGCCTCGTCGTCAAGGCGGACGTGACCGAGCCCTCCAGCTACCGCAACGCCCTCGCCCTCTCGGACTGGCTGAAGGCCCGCGGCATCGTCGGCCTCTCCGGCATCGACACCCGCCGCCTCGCCCGGCTGATCCGCGAGAACGGCATGCCCAACGGCGTCATCGCGCACGACCCCGAGGGCCGCTTCGACATCGACGCGCTGGCGGCGAAGGCGAAGGCGTGGCCGGGCCTGGAAGGCCTCGATCTGGCGAAGGACGTGACCACCCGCCAGACCTACGGCTGGAGCGAGACGCCCTGGGTCTGGGGCAAGGGCACGGGCACGCGCGAGGGCGCGCCGCGCTACAAGGTCGTGGCGATGGATTTCGGCGTGAAGGCGAACATCCTGCGCGAGCTGGCCGGCATCGGCGCGGAGGTGGTGGTGGTCCCCGCCGACGCCTCGGCCGGCGACATCCTGCGTCACGAGCCCGACGGCGTCTTCCTTTCCAACGGCCCCGGCGATCCGGCGGCGACCGGCGCATATGCCGTGCCGACGATCCGCGCCCTCATCGAGGCCGGCAAGCCGGTCTTCGGCATCTGCCTCGGCCACCAGATGCTCGCCATCGCGGCGGGCGGCCGCACGAAGAAGATGGGCCAGGGCCATCACGGGGCCAATCATCCGGTGAAGGACATGGCGACCGGCAAGGTCGAGATCACCTCGATGAATCACGGCTTCACGGTCGATGCGGCGAGCCTGCCCGCCAACGTGAAGGAGAGCCACGTCTCGCTCTTCGACGGCTCCAATTGCGGCATCGCCTGGACCGACAAGCCGGTCTTCGGCGTGCAGTACCACCCCGAAGCCTCGCCCGGCCCCCACGACAGCCACTACCTCTTCCAGCGCTTCGCCGCGCTGATGGAGCAGCGCCGCGGCTAAGGCCGCCGCGCCAGCGCCTCGGCGATCCCGGCAAGCAACGCGTCGGCCTTCTCGGACTGCGTTTTCGGCGGCTTGGGGGCGCGCGGCGGCCGCGGTTTGGCCTCCCTGGGCAGGCTCGCCTTCGGCGCTTTGTCGACCGTCCGCTTCCTGCCCTCGCGCCGCGCCGCGATCTCGGCCTCCAGCAGCGGCAGCAGTTCGCGCGCCTGATCCTGCTGCCGTCCCGGCGCGCCCTCCGCCAGCCTCTGCGCGTTCGCGGCGAGACGGGTGAGTTCGGGCAACGTCATGCCCGGCAGGCGGTCGGCGATCGACATGGACTCTCCTTCGTGTGAGGCGCGGGGCTTAAGCGACTCGCCCCCAAAGAAGAAGGGCGGCCTCGCGGCCGCCCTTCCGAAGTCTGCGGGAACTTCCCCGGCGTCTAGAGATCGGCGCCCAGCGAGTCGAAGTTCACCGTCACGCCCAGATAGTAGTAGCGGCCGCGCGGGCTGACCGGCTGGTCCAGCGAGCCGGGATCGGGCTCCTGGTTGGTGAAGTTGTTGATGCCGCCATAGATCTCGACATTGTCGCTGAGCTCGTAGCCCACCTGGATGTCGTGCGTGAACCGCTCGTCGTACTTGAAGAAGCGGGGGTCCGAGTAATCCGGGTTCAGCGCGATCGCCGCCGGATCGATCCGCTGCGTCTTGCTGAAATACGAGAAGCCGTAATTCACCGTCCAGTTCTCGTAGGTCCAGGTCACGTCGAACATGACCTGCCACTTGGGCGCATCGGCCTCGCCGGCAGCCTCATCCGGCTCGGCGTCCTCAAGCTCGGTGAAGGTCAGGTTGTAGAGGCGGCTGCCGGCGATCGCGAAGTTGAAGATGCCGATATCCTCCTCGACGCCCAGATCCGCCGGATCGAGGCGGTAGCGCACCGAGAAGTCGACGCCCGAGGTCTCGTACTTGGCGACGTTGAGCGCGAACTGCTGGAACGAGTCCAGACGGAACGTGCCCGGATCGCGCTGGATCAGGGGGCAGAACTGGTTCGGACGCGGCAGGTCGTAGCACTTGTCGAAGATGGTCTGCGCGGTGAAGAACTGGATCGCGTCGCTCAGTTCGATGTTGTAGTAGTCGACCGAGACGTTGAGGCCGGGGATGAATTCCGGCGTCAGCACGATGCCGACCGTGAACGTGTCGGCCTTTTCCGTCTTCAGGTCCGGATTGCCGCCGATCCGCCCTTCGGCCGCCGACGACGAGGTGTCGTTGTAGCCGGGGGGCACGCCGTCCGTGATGCAGTTCGCGGTGCGGATGGGGTTCAGGCCGATCTCGTCGTCGTCGCAGGGATCGACGAGCAGCGCGAAGGTCTGCGTCTGCGGCAGGAACAGCTCCGAGATGTTGGGCGCGCGCACCGAGGTGGCGATCGTGCCGCGCAGCATCACGTTGCGATCCGGACGCCACTTCAGGCCCGCCTTCCACGCCTCGACCGAACCGGCGGTCGAATAGTCGGACCAGCGATAGGCCGCGTCCAGGGTCAGCTCCTCGGCGAACGGCACCTCGGCCAGCAGCGGAAGCGAGGCTTCGACGAAGCCTTCCTTCACATAGTACGAGCCGACCGTGTTGCTGCCCTGACCGCCCCAGCTCACGTCATAGCCGAGGCTGGCGCCGAGCAGTTCGATGTCCGAGGCGAACGACTTGCTCGACTCGTCGCGGTACTCGAAGCCGGCGGCGATCGAGATCGGTCCGCCCGGCAGCTCGAACCACGGCGTCGACACCGCGGTCATGTAGCCGGTCACGACGTTCTGCTCGATGATCGAGCGGCCCGTCGACGTGGTGTTGACCCACGCCGCGCCCTCCGGCGAGACGTTTTCGCCGAAGATGTTGATGGGCACGCAGCCGCTGTTCGGCCCCGGCGTGAAGGTCGAGCCCCAGGTCGAGGCGTCGAACCCGTCGGTGCCCAGAACGTCGCCCAGCGGGATCGCGCTCGGGTCGAGGTCGCTGCGGCAGACGATGTCGCCCGAACCCGGATCGACCACCGCGTCGATCGCCGCGAACCAGCGCTCGTTGATGCGGTTGTTGTGGTAGGTGCTGATCTCCTCGGTCTGTCCCCAGACATAGGACAGCTCGTAGCTCAGCCAGTCGGTGAGGTCGCCGCGCGCGCCCAGCACGGTGCGATAGGTCTCGCGCTGGATGTCGCGGCTCGTCGCGCCGAGGTCAATATTGTCGCGGCCGACCAGCACATAGTCGCCGAGGCCGAAATTATCGAGGCCGTCGCCGTCGATGATGTGCTGCAGCGCGTCGTCGACGATCGCCTGCGGGATGTAGGCGTTGTCGAGCGGCACCGCGATGCCGTAGTCGAAGGTCGGCTGCGCGGTGAAGCTGGTGCGCGACTGCGCGTACTTGGCTTCGGCGAAGACCTCGAACGCCTTGTCGAACTCGTAGCGCGCCGTCATCTGCACCAGATCGCGGTCTTCCTCGGGCAGAAGCTCGTCGACGAAGGCGTCGAGCAGCGTGCCGTCGCCGCCGATCATCGTGAAGCCGCCGTTCGAGATGCCGTCGGTCCAGGGCTGGCCGTCGCCGCGGAAGCTCACGCCCGAGATCGTCGGACCGGCGAAGGCGGAGGTATAGACCGCGCCGCCCGGCGAGGTGTCGATGTAGCGCAGGTTCGACAGCAGCACCCGGTCATAGACGTTCGGATCGTCCGGAATGTCGTCCGGGTTGCGCGCCAGGTTGAGACGGCTGCCGGGGAAGGCGAAGTCGCGGTCGGCGCTCGTCACCGCGCTGGTGCGCGAGACTTCGGCCGAGAGCGTGATGTTGCCCTTTTCGTCGTCGAAATTCGCGCCGACCGTCATGCTGGCGACCGCGCTGTCCGCGCCGCCCTGTTCCGAGCCGCCGATCTGCACGCGGCCGATCGCACCCTCGAAATTGCGCTTCATGACGAAGTTGACGACGCCCGAAACGCCGTCGGCGCCGTAGATGGCCGAGGCGCCGCCGGTCAGCACTTCGATGCGCTCGATCAGCCCGATCGGGATCATGTTGATGTCGACCGCCTGGGTGCCGGGCGTTCCGGCGACGTGGCGGCGGCCATCGACCAGCACCAGCGTGCGGTCCTCGCCCAGATTGCGCAGGTTGAGCAGGTTGAGGCCGGCGCTCGCCTGGCCGCCCGTGTCGGCGGAGTCCTCGGAATCGAACGAGTTCACCAGCGCCGGCAGTTCCTGGAGATAGTCGGTCAGGTTGACGACGCCCGCCTGCTCGATCTGGGCCCCCGTCACCGAGGTGACCGGGCCGGAGCGGTCGAAGTCGTGGACCTTCAGGCGCGAGCCGGTGACGACGATCTCTTCCTCGCCTTCAGGCTGGCTGGCCTCTTCGGCTTCCGGAGCCGGCGTGGGGGTGGGTGCCGGCGTCTCCTGGGCGAGCGCCGCGGGCGCGGCCCAAAGACCAAGCGCCAGAACCGCACCAATAGCTGTCGTCTGCAGGATCCCTGCGTTAATCCGCTGCATGTCAATTGCCCCTAGCGTAAACGTGATCAAAAACTACGGCGCGAAACCGGTGTGTCAACGAAACACCGTCCGCACGCTCCTTGGCGGGGTGCTTCTGCGCCTGTGCGGTGCACAATCGCCACACATCTGTCCCGCTACTCAATCGCCCGCAGACGCAGCCCACGCCCACCGGCAACTTTATTCAAATCCGATCGCACAATGCCGATTGCCTCGATTCGGCCGATTGCCTCCTGCGTTGTGCGCGGGCACGCCGCGTGCGCCGCACCCAATGTGTTGCATTGCCCCTTGCCGAATGCCGTCATCACATTACTGTCATCGCCATCACGCCGACGAGAGACTTTCGAACCGTGCGCCGCATCCAGACGCTGACCGCCGCCCTGTGCCTGATCCCGCTGTTCGCCGCGCCGGCCGCGCTGGCCGGGTCGAACGACTGCTCCAAGGCGACGATCGCCGCCAAGAACGCCGAAACCTATGCGCAGCTCGTCAAGGCCGGCGACATCGCCGAGCGGATGCGGCCGACGAGCTTCTTCTTCTATGGGGGACCGGCGAAGATCCTGAAGCTGAGCAAGACCTTGTCGGAAAACGGCTTCGTCATGACCGAGCCGACCGATGGCGGCCAGGCGATCGTCGGGGCGACCAACGCGACCATGGTGCCCGACACCTTCGACCAGCTGGCGATCAAGGTCTGCGTGACGGCCGATAACGCGGGCGTCACCTATGACGGCTGGGAGACGGTCGTCGTCAAGAAATAGCGCCCGAATGTGCGCCCGTTACAGCGGGCGCGCGCCGGGCCGCCTAGCCTCGCCGCACACAGCCGGGGGGCGGATCATGAGAATCGGGGCATTTGCCGGGGCGCTGCTGGCGCTTCTGGCGGCGGGCGCGGCGCGGGCGGACGAGCCGGTCCGCGTGATGGTCATCGGCACGGTCCACCTCTCCAACACCAATCTCGACGCCCACAACGTCGCAGTGGACGACGTGCTGTCCGACAAGCGCCAGAAGGAGCTGGCCGATCTGGACGCCGCCCTCGCCCGCTTCGCGCCGACCGCGCTCGCGCTCGAATGGCCGGCCGGGACGGTCGCCGAGCGATACCCGCAATACCTTGCCGGCGCGCTCGAACCCTCGCGCAACGAAGTCGTCCAGATCGGCTTCCGGCTGGCCAAGACCATGGGGATCGACCGCGTCCACGGCATCGACGTCGAGGCCGATTTCCCGTTCGACCCGGTCATCGCCTATGCCGAAGCGCACGGACAGACCGGGATCATCGACGCCGCCATGGCCGCGCTCGAAGCCGGCGTCGCCGCCACCCAGAAGACGGTCGATACCGGGACCATCGGCGGACTTCTCGCCCATCTGAACGATCCCGCCCGCCTCGCCGCCGATAACGGCTTCTACCGGACGCTGCTGCGAATCGGCGGCGACGACGAGCAGCCCGGGGCCGCGCTGCTCGCCGCCTGGCAGAAGCGCAACCTCGAAACCTGCGCCCGGCTGATCCAGCTCGCCCGGCCCGGCGACCGGATCGTCGTGCTGTTCGGCGCGGGCCACGCCTTCCTGCTGCGCCAGTGCGTTACGGAAACCCCGGGCTTCGAGCTGGTCGATCCGCTGCCCTACCTGCCCGGCTGATCCCGCCTGAACCGGGTCCAAACGGCCTGACTCCCGACGCCCCGATGCCGCGCTGCAACAGCGCGCTTGCGCCGCCCGCTCCGGCGCTCTAGACGATCCGCTTAACCCACATTCCGGATTTCACGGGCAGCGCTTCGGCGGCGCGGCCCGTCCTGCGCGCGCGAGGACATGCCCCATGCCCAAACGGACAGACCTTGAGGCGATCCTCATCATCGGCGCCGGCCCCATCGTCATCGGCCAGGCCTGCGAGTTCGACTATTCCGGCGTCCAGGCCTGCAAGGCGCTGCGGGCCGAGGGCTACCGCATCGTCCTGGTGAACTCGAACCCGGCGACGATCATGACCGACCCGGACGTCGCCGACGCCACCTATATCGAGCCGATCACCCCGGAATTCGTCGAGAAGATCATCGCCCGCGAGCGCCCGCTGGTGAAGGGCGGCTTCGCCGTGCTGCCGACCATGGGCGGCCAGACCGCGCTCAACTGCGCCCTCGCGCTCGACAAGGCCGGGGTGCTGGAAAAATACGGCGTCGAGCTGATCGGCGCGAAGGCGGAAGCCATCGACAAGGCCGAGGACCGGCTGAAGTTCCGCGAGGCGATGGACCGCATCGGCCTCGAATCGCCGCGCTCGGCCATCGCCGCCTCGCGCCAGGAGGCGATCGACGCCCTCGCCCATGTCGGCCTGCCCGCCATCATCCGCCCCAGCTTCACGCTGGGCGGCCTCGGCGGCGGCATCGCCTATAACCGCGAGGAGTTCATCGAGATCATCGAGCGCGGCCTCGACGCCTCGCCGGTCGGCGAGGTTCTGGTCGAGGAAAGCGTGCTCGGCTGGAAGGAGTACGAAATGGAGGTGGTCCGCGACAAGGCGGACAACTGCATCATCGTCTGCTCCATCGAGAACATCGACCCGATGGGCGTGCACACGGGCGACAGCATCACCGTCGCCCCGGCGCTGACGCTGACCGACAAGGAATACCAGATCATGCGCAACGCCTCGATCGCGGTGCTGCGCGAGATCGGGGTGGAGACCGGCGGCTCCAATGTGCAGTTCGCGGTGAATCCCCGCGACGGACGCCTCGTCGTCATCGAGATGAATCCGCGCGTCTCGCGCTCCTCGGCGCTCGCCTCCAAGGCGACGGGCTTCCCCATCGCCAAGGTCGCCGCCCGCCTCGCGATCGGCTACACGCTAGACGAGCTGGACAACGACATCACCGGCGCGACCCCGGCGGCGTTCGAGCCGACCATCGACTATATCGTCACCAAGATCCCGCGCTTCGCCTTCGAGAAATTCCCCGGCGCCGAGCCGCTGCTCTCCACCTCGATGAAGAGCGTCGGCGAGGTGATGGCGATCGGCCGCACCTTCCACGAGAGTCTGCAAAAGGCCCTGCGCGGCCTCGAAACCGGCCTCTCGGGCCTCGACGAGATCGAGATCGCGGGCCTCGGGCGCGGCGACGACAAGAACGCCATCCGGGCCGAGCTGACCCGCGCCACGCCCGACCGGCTGCGCGTCGTGGCGCAGGCCCTGCGCCACGGCCTGTCGGTGGAGGAAATCCACGCCGCCTGCCATTTCGATCCCTGGTTCATCGAGCGGCTGGGCGAGATCGTCGCCGCCGAAGCGGCGGTGCGCCGCGCCGGCCTGCCCGCCGACGCCGAGGGCCTGCGCGCCCTGAAGGCGATGGGCTTCTCCGACCGCCGCCTCGCCCATCTCACCGGCCTCACCGAAAGCGCCGTCGCATCGGTCCGGCGGGCCGCGGGCGTGACGCCCGTCTTCAAGCGCATCGACACCTGCGCCGCCGAGTTCCGCGCGAAGACGCCCTATATGTACTCGACCTACGAGACCCCGGCCTTCGGGGCCGCCGAGTGCGAAAGCGAACCGTCGGGCGCGAAGAAGGTCATCATCCTCGGCGGCGGCCCCAACCGCATCGGCCAGGGCATCGAGTTCGACTATTGCTGCGTCCACGCCGCCTTCGCGATGCGCGACGCGGGGATCGAATCGATCATGGTCAACTGCAATCCGGAGACCGTCTCGACCGACTACGACACCTCCGACCGCCTCTATTTCGAGCCGCTGACCGCCGAGGACGTGATCGAACTGGTCCGCCGCGAGCAGTCGAACGGCGAGGTGCTGGGCCTCATCGTCCAGTTCGGCGGCCAGACGCCGCTGAAGCTCGCCCGCGCGCTTGAGGAAGCTGGCATCCCGATCCTCGGCACCTCGCCCGACGCCATCGACGCCGCCGAGGACCGCAAACGCTTCCAGGCGCTGCTGGAGGAGCTGAACCTCAAGCAGCCGCGCAACGGCACAGCGATGACCGACGCCGGCGTCTTCCAGGTGGCGCGCGAGATCGGCTACCCGGTGGTGATCCGCCCCTCCTACGTGCTCGGCGGCCGCGGCATGGCCATCGTCCGCGACGAGGAGCACATGCGCGAAACGCTGACCGGCAGCGACATCTTCCAGATCGGCGGCGACGCGCCGGTGCTGATCGACGGCTATCTCTCGCGCGCCGTCGAGGTGGATGTGGACTGCATCGCCGACGACAGGGACGTCTTCATCGCCGGCGTCATGGAGCACATCGAGGAAGCGGGCATCCATTCCGGCGACAGCGCCTGCTCGCTGCCCACCAACACGCTGAACGCCGCGATGGTCGCCGAGCTGGAGCGCCAGACCGCCGCGATGGCGCGGGCGCTCGGCGTGCGCGGGCTGATGAACGTGCAGTTCGCCATCCAGGACGGCGTCGTCTATGTGCTGGAAGTCAATCCGCGCGCCAGCCGCACCGTGCCCTTCGTCGCCAAGACCATCGGCGCGCAGATCGCCAAGATCGCCGCCCGGGTGATGGCGGGCGAGACGCTCGCCTCGTTCGGCCTGACGAAGAAGCCGCTGAAGCACATCGCGGTGAAGGAAGCCGTCTTCCCGTTCGCCCGCTTCCCCGGCGTCGACACCGTGCTCGGCCCGGAGATGCGCTCGACCGGCGAGGTCATGGGCCTCGATACCGAGTTCGACCGCGCCTTCGCCAAGAGCCAGATCGCCGGCGGCACCATCGTGCCGACCGCCGGGACCGCCTTCGTCAGCGTGCGCGAGGACGACAAGGCCTTCCTGATCGAGCCGGTCGCCAAGCTGCTGGAGATGGGCTTCCGGGTCATCGCCACCGGCGGCACGCAGAGCTTCCTCGCCGAACGGGGCCTCAAGGTCGAGCGCATCAACAAGGTGCTCGAAGGCCGCCCGCACATCGTCGACGAGATGAAGAACGGCAACGTCCAGCTGGTCTTCAATACGACCGAGGGGGCCCAGGCGCTGAAGGACAGCTTCACGCTGCGCCGCACCGCGCTGCTGATGAAGATCCCCTACTACACCACCGTCTCCGGCGCCGCCGCCGCGGTCCGCGGCATCGCTTCGGTCCGCGCCGGCGAACTGGGCGTGGCCCCGCTGCAGAGCTACGCCTGAGGCTGGCGCTTGCGCGGCGTCAGGCGGATACGGGGGCCGGGCCGGCGGCGGCCCGGCAAGCCCCCGTCCGGCGCGGCACGCGCAGTGTTCTTGGGCAAGGCGCGAAATAAAACTGCGCCATATCAAAGACTTATGGCGCGATTGCGCAAGACTCTTGAAGTCGGGGCCTGCCGCGACTACCGTTTATGTCTGCGCCGGATGGGTTTTCCGTCCGGCAGGGAAGGCCGAAGGCTCCACCCGCCGACCTTGATTTCAGGAGAAGAAGCCGCCCGTCGCGAGGCCCCGTGCCGCGCGCGAGGGCGGTTTTGACGCTCCGCTGAGGCCCGGCGACGGAGTTCGGTTCCGCTAGGGAGTTGAGTATGGAAAAGGTTCCGATGACCGGCCCGGGCTTCGTCAAGCTCGAGGAGGAAATCCGCAATCTGAAGCATGTCGAGCGCCCGGCCGTGATCCGCGCGATCGCCGAGGCGCGCGCCCATGGCGATCTGTCCGAGAACGCCGAATATCACGCCGCCAAGGAGCGCCAGGGCTTCATCGAGGGCCGTATCCTCGAACTGGAGGACATCGTCGCCCGCGCCCAGGTGATCGACCCCGCCAAGCTCTCCGGCAAGGCCGTCAAGTTCGGCGCGACGGTCACCGTCGTCGACGAGGACACCGACAAGGAAGCGACCTATCAGATCGTCGGCGACCTGGAAGCCGACCTCAAGCAGAAGCGCATCTCGATCTCCTCGCCGCTCGCCCGCGCCCTCATCGGCAAGGCGGTCGGCGACAGCGTCGAGGTCGCCGCGCCCGGCGGCGCGAAGAGCTACGAGATCCTCAAGGTCAAGTTCGTCTGATTTCCGGGCGCACCGCGCCATGACCAAGGCCGACCTGAGGCGGATCGAGGCTGTCGCCCCCAATCTGCATTATCGCTATTCGGGCGGCACGGCCTCGATCGTCGCCGTGGTGCCCGAACAGGCGAAGTCGCTCGCCATCGCCAGCGTCGGCCCTTACCTGCCGCCCAACGTGCCGCGCATCGGCGTGCTCCAGCTGCTGACCCGGGGCTGGTCGCGCCCGCCGGGCGGGCGCTCGCACCGCATCTGGCACGCGCGGCGCAACGACGAGATGCTGATCGGCCTCGTCCTGCGCCATGTGCTGCGGCAGAAATGGAAGCTCCTCTTCACCAGCGCCGCGCAGAGGAAGCGCACCGGCCTCACGCGCTGGCTGATGCGCCGCATGGACGCGATCGTCACGCCGTCGGAATACTCGGCCGCCTTCGTCGATGTCGACGTGCCGGTCCACATCGTCCATCACGGCGTCGATCCGCAGAAGTTCCAGCCCGCCGCCGACCGCGACGCCGCCTGGGCGGAGAGCGGCCTGCCCGGCCGTTACGGCGTCGGCGTCTTCGGCCGGGTGCGCCATCAGAAGGGCACCGATCTTTTCGTCGAGGCGATGATCCGCCTGCTGCCGCAATACCCGGACTGGACCGCCGTCATCACCGGCCTGATGGCGTGGGAGGAGACCGGCTTCATCGCCGATCTGAAGCGCCGCATCGCCGATGCGGGTCTTGAGAACCGCATCGCGCTGCTCGGCGAGCGGCCGCAGGCGGAGGTGCCTGTCTGGTATCGCCGCATCCTGCTCTATGTCGCGCCGATGCGGAACGAGGGCTTCGGCCTCACCCCGCTGGAGGCGATGGCCTCCGGCGCGGCGGTGGTGGCGACGCGCACCGGCGCCGCGCCCTATCTGGTCGCCGAGGGCGAGACCGGAACCATCGTGCCGCCGGACGATCTTGAGGCCCTCGTCGCCGGGATCGCGGCGCTGATGGCCGATCCCGCCCGCGCCGCTGCGATGGGCCGGGCCGGACGCGCCAAGGCGCTCGCCGAACACACGCTCGCCAACGAGGCCGCGACCATGAACGCGGTCTACGAGCGCGTCTGGGCGGGCGTGCCCTGACCGCCGGCGCGCCCCGCCGGACGGCCTCCGCAAGGGGCCGCTAGATGGGCGAATTGCGTTTCTCCCTCGCCGGCCGCGCCAAGGTGGCGCTTCAGGACGCCGCCGCCTTCGCCGCCCTGCCGCGCCGCTCGCCCGCGGCCCTCGACGATGCCGACCCGGCTCTCGCCGGCCTCGCCGCCGCCGCCGCCGCGCCCTGGCGAAATGCGACCATCGACGGCGCCGCACTGTCCGACGCCCTCGACGCGCTGGCGCATCGCCACCCGCATGTCTTCGTCTACGACATCGGCGGCGGCCGCGTCCGCATCCGCCCCAAGCACGGCGCGCCGGCGACCCCGCTGGCCGTCGCCCAGATGCCGCATTTCTTCGCCCGCGCCTGGCGCTACCGGGCGCTCATCGCGGCGGCGCTCAAGGTCTACGGCCTCGCGCCGGAGATGACGCTCGCCATCGACGTCAACGATCTGCCGCTGGCCGAGGCGGACGTGCCGCTCTTCGCCTTCCAGAACGCGGGCGGCACGCGCGCCCTGCTCCTGCCCGATGTCGATTTCCTCTCCTGGACCTTCTATGCGGGCCGCGACGACCGCCTGCCCTACGAGGACAAGGCGATCCGCGCGGTGTTCGCGGGCAGTTCCAGCGGGCGGACGCACACCGTCGACTCGATCCTCGCCCCCGACGATCCGCGCCTCGCCGCCGCCGCGCATTTCGCCGGCCACAATCTGATCGACGTGCGCATCGCCCGCGCCGTGCAGTGCGAAACGCCGGAGGCGAAGGCGCTGCTGGAGCGCCAGCCTTACTTCAGGCCGCCGCTCTCCTGGCCGCAGCAATGGAAGAACCGCTTCCTCATCTCCATCGACGGCAACGGCGCGACCTGCTCCCGGGTCGCGCTGGCCCTCAAAAGCCGCGCGGCGCTGGTGAAATACGCCTCGCCCTTCGCCCTCTTCTATTTCCCGAAGCTGCGCCCCGGCGCGGACTACCTCGCCGCCGGGGGCGACGCGGCGGTCGAGGCCATCGTCGAGGCCGAACTGGCCCGGCCCGGCCTTCACCGCGACATCGCGGAATCGGGCCGCGCCTTCTACCGCCGCTTTCTCCGCCGCGACCCGCTTCTCGCCTACACCGCGCAGCTCTTGCGCGCCTATGCCGGCGTGATAGGCACGCCGATCAGCCCCCGGACAGCGCCGCCATGAACACGCCCGCTTCCCCGCGCCGCCAGGCGGCGGTGGCCTTCGTCCTCATCGCCGTCGTCATCGACGTGCTGGCGATGGGGATCATCATTCCCGTGCTGCCGCATCTCGTATTGGAGTTCGAGGGCGACAAGGCCTCGGCCGCCTCGATCTACGGCTATTTCGGCGTCGTCTTCGCGGCGGCGCAGTTCTTCTTCTCGCCGGTGCTGGGCGCGCTCTCCGACCGCTTCGGCCGCCGCCCGGTGCTGCTCATCTCGATGTTCGGCCACGGCCTCGACTTCATCCTGATGGCCCTCGCCCCGACGATGTGGTGGCTGTTCGTCGGCCGCACGATCTCGGGCATCACGGCGGCGAGCTTCTCCACCGCCAACGCCTACATCGCCGACATCACGCCGCCCAAGGAACGGGCGCAGCGTTACGGCCTTGTCGGCGCGGCCTTCGGCTTCGGCTTCGTGTTCGGCCCGGCGCTCGGCGGCATCGCGGGCGAGTTCGACCCGCGCATGCCGTTCTGGATCGCCGCCGCGCTCTGCCTCCTCAACGCCGCCTATGGCTGGTTCGTGCTGCCGGAATCGCTGCCGCCGGAACGGCGCTCGGCCTTTTCGGCGGCGAAGGCCAACCCGCTCGGCTCGCTCGGCTTCCTGCGCGCCCATGGCGAGGTCGCCTGGCTGGCGGCGGTCTCGATCATCTGGAACACCGCCTTCTGGGTGATCCCGACCACTTCGGTGCTCTACACCGCCTTCCGCTTCGGCTGGACCGAGCGCGACGTCGGGCTGATGCTCGCGGCCATCGGCATCGGCAACATCGTCGTGCAGTCGGGACTGGTGCGACCCACCGTGCGCTTCCTCGGCGAAGCGCTCGCCTTGCGGACCGGCCTCGGCTTCTCGATCGCCGCGATGCTGGTCTACGCCTTCGCCTGGGAAGGCTGGATGTTCCTGCTCGGCATCGTCTTCCAGTCGGCCGCCGGCATCATGGGACCGGCCCTTCAGGCGCTGATGTCGCGGCGGGTCAGCGGGACCGACCAGGGCAAGCTCCAGGGCGCGCTCTCCAGCGCCATCGGCATCGCCGGCATGTTCGGCCCGATCATCTTCTCGCAGGTCTTCGCCTGGGCGCTGGGACCGGGCGCGGTCTATGGCGTGCCGGGCGCGGCCTTTCTGGTGTCGGCGCTGTTCTATCTGGCGGCGCTGGGCGTCGCCTGGGCGGCGACCCGCGAACGCTAGGCGGCGTCGCGCCGCGACGATTCCAGCAGGCGCCCGGCGGGCAGCGTCAGGATGACCGTGGTGCCCTCGCCCGGCGCGCTCTCCAACCGCGCGTCGCCGCCATGGGCGCGCATCAGGCTGCGCACGATCGGCAGACCGAGGCCGGTGCCGCGCTCCTTGGCGGCGATGTCGTGGCGGCCCTGCCCGAACGGCTCGAATACCCGCTCCAGATCCTCTGCGCGGATGCCGCAACCGGTGTCGGAGATGCGGATGGCGACGCCCCCCGAAGGCTCGACCGCGGCGGTCATCGTCACGCGGCCGCCGGGGCCGGTGAACTTGATCGCGTTCATCACGACATTCAGCGCGATCTGGCGCAGCGCTGTCTCGTCGCCGTTGACCAGAAGCTGGCCCGGCACCGCATTGTCCAATGTCACGCCGCCCTGTCCGGCCCTCAGCCGCAACATGCCGGACGCGTCCTCGAACACCGCGCGCAGCGTCACCGTGCTCTCGTTCAGCTCCAGCTTGCCCGCCTCCATCTTCGACATGTCGAGGATGTCGTTGATGACCTTCAGCAGGTGCCCGCCGCTCGAATTGATGTCGTTGAGATAGTCGAGATAGACCGGCGTGCCGATCGGCCCCATCAACTCCATGCGCATCAGGTCGGAGAAGCCGATCACCGCGTTCAGCGGCGTGCGCAGCTCATGGCTCATATGGGCGAGGAATTCGGCCTTGGCCTGATTGGCGGCGCGCAGCTGCACCACCAGCTCCTCCTGCGTGGCGAGCAGCTTGCGCTCCGAGGCGCGCAGATCCAGCAGGACTTCGGTCGAGCCGGCGGCGCGCACCATCGCCGCGAACATCATGTTCCCGACCGACGCGCCCAGCAGCGCAATCACGTAATAGGTCGTCCCGCCTTCCATCAGGCAGAGCCCGATCGCCGGAACGAGATAGAGGAACGCCGTCATGCCCAGCGGCAAATGCGGCCCGGTCTGGGCGACGCCGAGCGTGCCCGACACCACCAGCACCAGCAGCAGGAAGACGTGGTTGAGCGGCTCGCCCGCGACCCAGAACAGCGGCCCGGCCGCCGCGAAGGCGAGCACGAAGACCGCCGAGCCGGCCACATGCAGCGCGTTGCAGCGCGCATAGGTTTCGGCGCGCGCATAGCGGGCCGCCATCGGTCGCAGCACGAGGCGCGAGGTGAGGATCATGGCGATCGCCACGGCGGCCCAGGCGCCGACCAGGATCGGACTGTGCCACTGGGCGGCCAGGGCCGAGATGCCGGCGACGTTGATGAAGGCGGGGGTCAGCGTCCCGCGCGTGCCCCCGACCGTCATCTTCAACTGTTCCAGACGACGCTGGCGCAGCCCCGGGTCCGCCGGGCAATACCAGTTTCTGATGCGTCCGCCGATCGATAGGGCCATAAGCAAAAGCTATCCGACGGGTTTTGAAAAAGCCTCGCAGCGGCCGGTCAAATCCGCGCGGACGAATTAACCTTCGCGCAACGCCTCAGGCCGCCGCCCGGCGTCCGGAGTGCAGCAGGCGGGCGGCGGGGAAGCGCAGCGTCACGGTCGTGCCCTCGCCCAGCACGCTGTCGATGCTCGCCTCGCCGCCGTGAAGCTGCATCAGGCTGCGCACGATCGGCAGGCCCAGCCCGGTGCCGCGTTCCTTCGCCTCGAACGCGCCGCGGCTCTGGCCGAACGGCTCGAAGACATGGGCGATGTCGGCGGCGGCGATACCGCAGCCGGTGTCCTCGACCCGCAGCAGGACCGCGTCCTTGTCCGCCGGATCGAAGGCGGCGCTCCAGCGCACCTGCCCTTCGGGCGGCGTGAACTTGATGGCGTTCATCGCCAGGTTGAGGAGGATCTGGCGGACCGCGGTCTCGTCGGCCTTCAGCTCCAGTCCGCCCGGCACCTCGTTGACCAGCGCGACCCCGCCCTCGGCGGCCCTCAGGCGCAGCATCCCCAGCGCGCCGTCCACGGCCTCCTTCAGATCGACCTCGCCCTCGCGCAGCTGCAGGCGGCCCGCCTCCAGCTTGGAGAGATCGAGAATGTCGTTGATGAGGCCCAGCAGGTGCGTGCCGCTGCCGTGGATGTGCTTGAGATAGTCGAGATAGGCCTCGGTGCCGACCGGACCCAGCGTCTGCTGCATCATCATGTCGGAGAAGCCGATGACGGCGTTGAGCGGGGTGCGCAGCTCGTGGCTCATGCGCGCGAAGAACTCCGACTTCGCCCGGTTGGCCTCGCGCAGTTCGGCCGCCATCTCCTTGTGCTGCTGCAGCAGCGCCTGCTCCGAAATGCGAAGCTTCAGCACCGCTTCGGCCGAGCGCGCCGTGCGCTTCGAGGTATCGACCAGCATGACCAGCATGACGCTGCCGAGCGCGGCCAGCAGCAGATGGCCGAAATCCTGCTCGGCGATGCAGAGCCCGAAGGCGGTCGCCAGATAAAGCCCGCCCGCCGCCGCCGCCGGCGGATGCATCGCCTGCTGGACGACGCCCAGATTGGTGCCGACCATCAGCAGCAGCAGGACGAAAAGGTGGTTGGCCGGATCGCCCGGCACCCAGAACAGCGGGCCGGACGAGGCGATCGACAGCACGATGACGACGCAACCCGCGAAATAGGCGGCGTTCAGCGGCGCATAGGGGCCGCCCGCCTCCAGCCTGCGCTTCACCCGGATGGCGATGGTCCGGTTGACCATCATGCCGGCGAGCGCGATCGCCGCCCAGACCGCGACCCGGCCGGGGCCGTGCCATTGCAGCGCGACCGCCGAAATGCCGGCCACGATGATGATCATGGCCAGCGGCCCGCCGCGCCCCACGGCCAGCGCCAGCCCCAATTGCTCGCGCCTCAGGCGCAGCGTGTCGGGGTCGCTCGGGTCGAACCAGGACTTCAGAACGGACAGAGGTTTCAACGGGCGTTTCTCGTCAGGTTAATCCCTAACGATACCCGGCATGTCTTGAAGTTCGCTTCTTCAGGTTGCGGCAATCCGTAGGACGCCGTTAACCCTCCGGCAATCCGGCGGCGGCGCTCAGCGCATCGGCACCGGCACGCCCGGCTCGTCCTTCGAGGTCCGCACGATCAGCGAGGTCTTCACATGGGCGACGTTCTTGGCCTTGGTCAGTTCCTCGGTCAGGAAGGACTGGAAGGCCGACAGGTCCGGGGCGACGCAGCGCAGGATGTAGTCGTCCTGGCCGTTCAGCATGTGGCACTCGCGCACGATCGGCCATTTGCGGGCCTGTTCCTCGAACGCCTTGAGGTCGGTGTCGGCCTGGCTGGAAAGGCCGACCATGACGAAGACGCCGACCTCGAAGCCCAGCGCCTTGGCGTCGAGCTGGGCGTGATAGCCCTTGATGAACCCCGCTTCCTCCAGCGCCCGGACGCGGCGCAGACAGGGCGGCGGCGAGATCTGGACCCGCTTGGCCAGCTCGACATTGGTCATCCGTCCGTCGGCCTGCAGCTCCGCCAGGATCTTGCGGTCGATCGAGTCGAGCTTGATGCGTTGCATCGCGATTCCCCAAGGCGCTTGCGCGAAACGCCTTAAACCCGATCGCGCCCGGACCGGCAACATTATTTCGCCTTACCGCAACAAATTGCCGCAAAAGACCGTCCGATTGCGGCCCGCCCGCCCAGCCCCTAACTAGAGCCCGTTCAGCATCAGCGGAGTCGGGTCATGGCCGAGCGCCACGCCAAAGTCATCGTCCTGGGCTCCGGCCCCGCCGGCTACACGGCCGCCATCTACGCCGCCCGGGCGATGCTCCAGCCGCTGGTCATCCAGGGGATGCAGCCCGGCGGCCAGCTCACCATCACCACCGAGGTCGAGAACTTCCCCGGCTTCGCCGAGGCCGTCCAAGGCCCCTGGCTGATGGAGCAGATGGAGGCGCAGGCCCGCCATGTCGGCACGGCGTTCGTCCAGGACACGGTGACGAAGGTCGATCTCTCCCGCCGCCCGTTCCGCCTCTGGGGCGACGACGGCGCGGTCTATACCTGCGACGCGCTGATCATCGCGACCGGCGCGCAGGCGAAATGGCTGGGCCTTCCGGCCGAGCAGCATTTCCAGGGCCACGGCGTTTCGGCCTGCGCGACCTGCGACGGCTTCTTCTATCGCGGCAAGGAGGTCGTGGTGGTCGGCGGCGGCAACTCGGCCGTCGAGGAAGCGATGTTCCTGACCAATTTCGCCTCGAAGGTGACCCTCGTCCACCGCCGCGACAGCCTGCGCGCCGACAAGACCAACCAGGCCCGCCTGCTCGCCAACCCCAAGGTCTCGGTCGTCTGGGACAGCGCCGTCACCGACATCACCGGCACTGCCGAGCCGGTCTCGGTCACCGGGGTGACTCTGCGGAACCTCAAGACCGGCGCGACCAGCGCCCTCGCCGCCGACGGCCTCTTCGTCGCCATCGGCCACGTCCCGGCGACCGGCATCTTCCAGGGCCAGCTGCCGATGGACGAGGACGGCTATCTGCTGAAGGCCCCGGACTCGACCGCCACCGCCGTGCCCGGCGTCTTCGCGGCCGGCGACGTGACCGACAAGGTCTTCCGCCAGGCGGTCACCGCCGCCGGCATGGGCTGCATGGCGGCGCTCGAAGCCGAGCGCTTCCTCGCGGCGGCCGAGCACGACCACGCGGCGGCGGCCGAGTAAACGCCGTTCGGAGTCCGGGCCGGTCCAAGGCCACCGCGTCGGCCCATTTCAGCCCCTGCCGCGAACAGCGTTCGAGCCGGCGACGGCGATCCGACCTCGCATGACAGCCCCCAGCGCCATGCGATTCTGCCGACTCGCCAATTCGCCGCGCGGGGCCGTTCCCGGCCCGGCTGAATCGGGATCGCAGGACCCGGACTCAACCTCGCATCGACCCGACTCAACCTGCGAACCAGCCGACTCAGTCTCTCAGGATCGGCACGCAAGCGATTGACTCGATTCGTATATCCCAAAACTTGCGAGAGGATCGCAAAAACCCTTGCCTTGCCCCCGCCGATGGGCGAGAAGCAACGCCAGATATGCTTTTGCAAGTCAGTTGCGTATCTTCGCCCGCCTCGCGCGGTGCGTTCGGCGGCCGTCCCGGAGTCTCCTCCGGCCGGCCGCGCCTCCCTCAAGCCCCTTGCGGCCGGGCCTCGCGCCCGGCCGTTCTTTCAGGCGACGGCTTTCAGGCGAGACCCAGCAGGCGCGGCGCCTCGCGCATGTCCTCGAACAGGATCGCCCCGGCCGCGAGCAGCGCGGCCCGGTCGGTCAGCGCGTCCCCAGCATAGCCGAGCACCCGCATCCCCGCCGCGACCGCGCCGGCGACCCCGGCCGGGCTGTCCTCGATCACGACCGCCCGGCCCGGCTCGATCCCCATCCGGGCGGCGGCGTGGAGGAAAAGGTCCGGGTGCGGCTTGCCCCGCGCCACCTCGCGGGCGGAGAAGATCCGCCCCTCGAACAGCGGCCAAAGGCCGGTGACGCCCAGCGTCACCTCCATCTTGGCGTGCGAGCCGGAGGAGGCGACGCAGGTCGCCAACCCCGCCGCCTGCACCGCCTCGACGGTCCCGCGCACATGCGGCACCGCCTCCAGCCGCGCGCGGAAGACCGCGAAGTCGCGCGCCTCGACCTCCTCCAGCCAGCCCTCGGGCAGCCGGTCGCCGAGTTCGGCCTTGAGCTCGATCCCGACGCTCTTCATCGACCGCCCGAGCCAGCGGGCCCGCGCCTCGGCGGCGGTGATCGGGAACCCCCATTCCGACAGCGCCTCGGCCAGCGTCGCGTTGGCGATCGCCTCGCTGTCCACGAGCACGCCGTCGCAGTCGAAGATCACGAGGTCGGGGGTAAGAACGGACATGGCGCCGGATACGCAACGCACCCGGCGCCGTCACCTCACCCTTTGTTACGCCCTACGCGGCCCTGGCATGGGCGAGCGCCGCGTCGGCCGGGCGGCCGACCAGTTCGGCCAGATGGTCGAAGCGGGCGGTGTAGCCGCCGACGCCCTGGGTGGCGGAGCGCAGTTCCACAATCAGGGACTGCAGTTCGGCCTGCGGCACCTGGGCCTTCACCACATCCCAGCCCGGCCAGCCCTCGCGCGCGTCGAAGCCGAGGATATGCCCCCGGCGGCCCGAGACCATGCCGTTGACCGCCGAGGTGGCGGCGGACGGCACGGCGATCTCGACCGCCATCACCGGCTCCAGCAGCACCGGGGCGCAGTTCGGCAGCGCCTCGTGGATCGCCTGCCGCCCGGCGATGATGAAGGCCTCGTTCGAGGAATCGACGTCGTGATACTTGCCGTCCAGCAGGGCGACGGCGACATCCACCACCGGGAAGCCGAACGCCCCCTTCTCCAGCGCCTCGCGCACCCCCTTCTCCACCGAGGGGATGAACTGGCGGGGCACCGCGCCGCCGGTCACCCGGTCCTCGAAGGCGAAGCCTTCGCCGCGCGGCAGCGGCCGGATTTCGATGGTGATGTCGGCGAACTGGCCGTGGCCGCCGGACTGCTTCTTGTGGCGGGCGTGCTGGGTGAGAGTCCCCCTTATGGTCTCGCGATAGGGCACGCGCGGCGTCCGCGCCGTGACCTTGAGCCCGAATTTCGAGGCCAGCCGTTCGAGCGCCACCTTCAGGTGGATTTCCCCCTGCCCGGCCAGCACCAGCTCATGCAGCTCGGCATCGTGGCGGACGATCAGCGAGGGGTCTTCCTCGGCGAGCTTGGCCAGCGCCGCCGTCAGCTTCACCTCGTCCTTGCGGTCGGCGACGGCGATCGCCATCGCGTGGACCGGCTCGTGCGGCACGGCCCGCTTCAACGCCGCCACGCCCTTGGCGGCCGACAGCGTGTCGCCGGTATGGATCGCATCCAGCCGCCCCAGCGCCACCAGGTCTCCGGCGGCGGCCGCCGCCACCTTGGCGAGCTTGTCGCCGAAGGGATGGAACATGCCGCCGATCCGGCCTTCGCCGCCGTCCGCGCCAAAAACCGTCGCGCCGTCCTTGAGCGCGCCCGACAGCACCCGCACGAGCGACAGCTTGCCCTGTCCCGAATGGCTGGTGCGGATGACCTGCGCCACGTCGCCCCCGGCGACCCCCAGCCGCGCCGCCGTCGCGGCGACGCGCGGCGTGTCGTGGCGCAGCGTCTTCAGCAGGCGGCGCACGCCGTGGTCGCGCTCGGCGCTGCCGATCAGCACCGGCACGATCAGCCCCTCGCGCAGTTCGCGCGCCAGGTCGGCGAAAATTTCGTCGGTGGGCGGCTCGATGTCGGACAGCAATTCCTCCATCAGATGATCGTCGTAGTCGGCGAGCTTCTCCAGCATCTGGAAGCGCGCCTCGCGCTCGCGGTCGGCGACGCCCGCCGGCATCTCGATCACTTCCGAAGGTGCGTGCTCGCGATAGACATGGGCGCGCTCCAGCGCCAGATCGACATAGCCGGTGACGATGCCGTTCTCGCGGATCGGCACCTGGCGCAGGACCAGCGGCGTCGCGCTCATCGGCTGGAGGTCGGCCAGCAGGTCGCGGATATGGCCTTGCGCCTTGTCGATCTTGTTGACGAAGACGAGATGCGGCACGCCCGCATCGTCCAGCGCCTTCAGGAAGGGCTGCAGCAATTGCGCCTTGGCGGGATCGGGTTCGGCGACGACGACCGCGGCGTCCGCGGCGGCGATCACGGCCAGCGTGTCGTGCAGGAATTCGATCGAGCCAGGGCAATCGACAAAGGCGTATTGGTCGCCCAGCCAGGTCGTCACCGCGGCGTTGGGTTCGGTGGACATGTGGCGGGCGCGGGCCTCGGCGCTGGAATCGCCGACCGTATTGCCGGCGGTGAGCGAGCCCTTGCGCGTCGTCGCGCCGGTCATGTGGAGCAGGCTCTCCAGAAGCGTCGTCTTGCCGGACCCGTAGGGGCCGACGATGGCGATCATGCGCGGCCCGGCGTCGAGCGGGCCGCCGTCGGGTCTGCCGGTTTTGGTTCCGTGGGCGTTGGCGTCGCTCATGCGTGTCTCCTCTTCGCTGCGAGCGTTGAGGGCGCGGCCGGAGCGGTCGCAGGGCTGCGCCCAGTGATCCCGGCGGAGGCGCGCGCGAGAGCGGCGTGGAGGCCTTCGCGAGGCGCCCATCGCACCCCCGTTTCGCCCCGCTGGCAAGGAAATGAGTCGTTGCAGTGCAATGAAGCGCGGCCGCCGCCCTGCCGCGCTTCGCTGCGGGATGGTCCTTCAGTAGATCGGTTTCACCGTCTGGATCGCGCCGTCCGCGCCGATATGGGCGAGGCGGAAGGCCGTCGTGCCGCCGTAGAACGAGCCGTCCGGCGCGAAACCGAAGCCCTCGAAATATTCCGGCCAGCCTTCCTGCTGGTCGAGTTCGTAGTTCGCGGCCGTGCCGTCGGCGAGCGTGTAGCGCGTGCCGTCGCGCAGCGATCCGGCGGCCACCGTCTTGCCGTCGCCCGAAACGCCCATGCCATAGAGATAGCTCGGCTCCAGCGTGAACAGCGAGGCCGTCCCGTCGGTCGATATCTTCAGGTTCTTGTTCGAATAGCCGAGGAAATAGGCGGTCGTGCCGTCGAACGAACCGGCCAGCGAGTCGTAGGTCGCATACCAGGTCTTGGTGCGGCTGATCTCCTTGCCGGTCGCGTCGAAGACGACGAGTTCGGCGGTGTAGCCGTCGTTCTTCAGCTCGAACTCGTCCTTGGCGAGATCCTTCAGGTCCGCCGGCGCGCTCTGCTTGGTTTCGGTCGCGTCCTCGATCCGGTCGGTGAGGCCGGCATAGGCCGAACCGTCCGGCGTCGCGACGATCGACTTGATCTGGCCGCCGATCGTGCCCTCGCCCTTCTTCGAGCCGTCGGCCAGCGAATAGATCGTGAAGGGCGTCGCATACGCCCCGTCCTTGCTCTGCGGATAGGAGAGCGTGATGTAGGTGTCGGCGGCGGCCGAAACGACCATCACGTCGCCGCCTTCGTTCTTGGTCTTGACGCTCCAGTCGGCGGCGTTGAACAGCGTCACCGCCCCGTCGGTGTCGTGGATCGCCAGCGTCTTGCCGTCGGCGCTGAAATAGGCCGCATACGGATTGACCCCGATGGCGACGCGCTGCTTCACCTCAAGGCTCGCCGGATCGAGCACATAGAGCACCCGGTTGTCGCCCGCCGCGACCACCGTCGCGCCGTCCGGCGAGACCGCGATCGCCCCCAGCGCGTTCTTGGGCGTATTGGCGTCGGCGCTCGCCAGCGCGGCGGCGGCGCAGGCCATCGTCAGGCCCAGTGTGAAACGATTGCGCATGGACAGTCTCCCTCTCGTCAGGCTTGGCATCGAATGATCCGGCCGGTTGCGGCGCGCCATGACGCACGTCAATGGAGCCGCCGCCGCGGCCCCCGTCTTGGACAGTCTCCCGCCCGCCCCCGCCATCCCCGAAACCGGGGAGGCCGGCGCGATAGGCCGCTTCTGCGGGCATGGTGAGACAGTCTGACGCGGACAGGGCCTTGGGGCGGCGGCCCCAGGCCCGCTAGGCTCGCGCCATGAACGTTCTTCTTGGCCAATTGGCGTCTGCCGAACGCTCCGGGCGGGCGCTGCGTTTCGTCGATTCCTGGTCCGCGGGCGGTCGCCAGGCCGACAGCCTCGCCGATTTCGTCGCGGCGATCGCGCCCTTCGGCCTCGCCTCGCCCTGCGCCGCCTACAGCCTCGGCTTCGGGGCGCAGCGGACCTGCAAGTTCCTGTTCAACACGCTGCCCGAACCGCTGCGCTCGGTCTTCGCCGGGGCCGTCGACATTCACGGCGATCCGGTGGTCGCCGCCTCGATGTCGCGCCACCTGCCCTTCACCTTCCTCGAACTCGGCGCGGACCCGTCCTCCGGCTTCGACCTCGGCACGGTGGGGGCGATCGCCCTCGAATGCGGCGTTCTCGACGGGCTGGTGGTGCCGATCCACGGACCGTTCGGCTATCTCGGCATGGTGGCGATGACCTCGTCCGTCGCCGGTCGATCTCGCGCCCGGCGAGACCGCCGCGCTCGCCGCCGCCGCGCGCTGCCTGTTCGACGTGGCGCGCGCCGCCGCCCAGCTCGATACGCTCGCCCGCTCCGCCCGCCTCACCCAGCGCGAGCGCGAGGCGATGTCGCTGGTCGCCATGGGCCGCACCGACGAACAGATCGCCGCGGCCCTCGGCCTCGCCGCCTCGACGGTGCGCCACCATGTCGACAACGCGCGCGACAAGCTGGGCGCCGCCTCGCGCGCCGAGGCCGCCGCCCTGCTCGCCGTTTCGGGCGGGATCTAGAGCATCATCCGAAGAAGTGGATGCCGGTTCTTCGAAAAGATGATGCTCGATCAAAAAACCTTGAGCCCCGTTCCGATTCCATCGGAACGGAAGGGCTCTAGCTCAGGCTTCCGCAGAACCGCTGAATGCGCGAGCAGGCTTCCTCCAGCGCGCTCAGCGAAGTCGCGTAGGAGATGCGGAAGAACGGCGAGAGGCCGAACGCCGAGCCCTGCACCACCGCGACGCTCTCCGCCTCCAGAAGCTCGGAGACGAAATCGTCGTCGCTGGCGATGACCTTGCCCGACGGCGCGGTCTTGCCGATCGTCCCCGCGCAGGACGGATAGACGTAGAACGCCCCCTCGGGCTTGGGACAGACGAGGCCCTTGGCCTGGTTCAGCATCGAGACCACGAGGTCGCGCCGTTCCTGGAACGCCTTGGCGCGCTCGGCGATGAAGTCCTGCGGCCCGTTCAGCGCCTCGACGGCGGCCCACTGGTTCATGCCCGCGACGTTCGAGGCCGACTGGCTCTGGAGCTTCGCCATCGCCTTGATCAGCGGCTCGGGGCCGGCGCAATAGCCGATGCGCCAGCCGGTCATCGCATAGGCCTTCGAGACGCCGTTCATGGTCAGCGTGCGCTCGTAGAGGCGCGGCTCGACCTGGGCGATCGTCCAGAACTTGAAGCCGTCATAGACGAGGTGCTCGTACATGTCGTCGGTCAGCACCCAGACATGCGGGTGGCGCAGCAGCACCTCGGCCAGCGCCTTCAGGTCGTCCCTGGTGTAGCAGGCGCCCGACGGGTTCGACGGCGCGTTGAGCAGGAACCACTTGGTCTTCGGCGTGATCGCCTTCTCCAGCTGCTCGGGCGTCAGGCGGAAGCCGTTCTCGGCCAGCGTCGGCACGATCACCGGCGTGCCGCCGCCCAGCAGCACGATGTCGGGATAGCTCACCCAATAGGGCGCCGGGATCACCACCTCGTCGCCGGGGTTCAGCGTCGCCATGAAGGCGTTGTAGACGACCGCCTTGCCGCCCGGCGCGACGAAGGTCTGCGCGACGGTGTAGTCGAGCCCGTTCTCGCGCTTGAACTTGGCGGCGATGGCGGCGCGCAGTTCGGGAATGCCTTCCACCGGCTCGTATTTGGTCTTGCCGGCGCGGATGGCGCGGATCGCCGCTTCCTTGATGTTGTCGGGCGTGTCGAAGTCCGGCTCGCCGGCCCCCAGGCCGATGACGTCGCGGCCCGCCGCTTTCAGCTCGCGCGCCTTCTGCGTCACGGCGATCGTCGCGGACGGCTTGATGCGGTTCAGCGCATCGGAAAGGAAACGCGGCGGCAGGGCGGACATATGACGGCCTCGAAACGCGATGTGATGGGCGCGCCTGCCGATAGCAGGACTTCCCGCGACGGGAAAGCGCCGCCTGCCGCGTTTGCGCCGTAATTCGCTTCAAACCTTTTCGCCGTCGCCACGCCAGCCGAAGGAGCCTCCATGCCGCATCGCCGCCGCCCGCGCGCCCGCGCCGGGGAGTCCGGCTTCGACGGCTCGGGTTTCCCCTGGGACGTCTGGCTCCCGGCCGCCGTCGCGCTCGTCGCCGCGCTCTTCATGCTGGGCCTGGCGCACGCCGCCGACGCGCCGCGCCCGATCTACGACGCCGCCCGCTTCGCGCCCGCGTCCGTGGCGGCCGAGACGGCGGCGCATGCCCCGCGCGCGGATCTCTCCGCCCGCCCGGTCGCCGTCGCCGCCCTGCCCGATCTGTCGCCGCGCGCCGCGCCGCCGCCCGCCCGGCCGGTGACGATCGCCGCGCCGTCGTCGCGCGCCGACAGCGGCTCCGGCCGCGCCCTCGCGGCGGCGCTGATCGCTCTGATGCTGGCGATGGTGCTGTCGGCGCTCGCCCGCCACTGGCGGCGGACCGAGCCGCTGCTCGCCGCCGCGCCTCAGGCGACGGCGCGGTAAATCTCCGCGGTCGCCTGCGCCGCCCGCTCCCACGAGAACGACGCCGCGCGCTGCGGCCCGGCGCCCGACAGCCGGGCGCGCAGGGCCGGATCGTCGGCGAGACGCTGAAGCGCCGCGCCCCAGGCCTCCGGCTCCTCCGGGTCGCACCACAGCACCGCGTCGGCGGCGGTCTCGCGCTTCACCGCAATGTCGGCGGCGATCACCGGCGCGCCATAGGTCATCGCCTCCAGCAGCGGCAGGCCGAAGCCCTCCGCCTTGGACGGCGCGACGACGCAGAAGGCGTTGGCATAGGCGGCGGCGAGTTCGCCCGGCGACAGCGCCATCTGCGCGGTCGATCCGGCGATGCCGAGCGCCGTCAGGGCCGCGCGCTCCTCGACCGTGAACGGCCCGCCCCCGGCGCAGACCAGCGACAGCCCGGTCCGCCGCAGCACGGGCGCGAGGCCCGGCAGCACGCCGAGGAAGTTCTTGTAATGGCTGCGCCGCCCGACGGTGAGGACATAACCGCCCGACTCCGCCTCGAACGGCGTCCCGGTCTCGGGCTGGATCAGCGGCGGACGGCCGTGCGGCACGGTGAAGACGCGGTCCTCCGGCAGGCCCAGAAGCTCGATCACGTCCGCGCGCACGCTCTCGGCCGGACAGATGACCGCATCGGCGGCCGACGCGAGGCTCGCCTTGTCGTAGTGGGTGTGGCGCACCCCCGGATAGGCGTCGCCCAGCCGCTCGGGGATCATGTCGTGGACGGTCAGCACCAGCCGCCGGGCGCGCAGCGCGGGCGGACGCCAGAAGGCGGTCAGGTGATGGATGTCGGATTTGAGCCCCGTCGAGCGCGCCATGTTGAGCGCGAACAGCGCATGGCGCTGACGCACCGGCGAACGGGTCAGCCCCGCCACCTCGGCGAAGGTCGGATCGCCGGTGAAACCGCCCGAGAAGGCGACATCGACCCCCTCGATAGCGCGCAGGGCGTCCATCAGGCGGGTCTGGTAGGTGGCGATGCCGCCCGGCGGCCAGGCGTAGATCAGCGCGTCGAAGCCGACCGAAGTGGCCGAACAGCCGTCCTCGGCCGCGCCCGCCGCGCGCCCCGCCCCGCCCCCGAACTCCACCGCGCCGGACATGGTCCCTCCGCTCGACGCCGCCGCCCATCCCGATAACGTCTGGAACAGGCCTTTCCGTCTCTGGCGGGCGGTGCGCAGCGTATGGGAAATCGCCGTCATGTCATCGCTCGTAGAAGATGAAGAAGGCGGCCGCTGCCAGCAGGACGAAGCCGACGGCGTGATTCCAGCGGAAGCTCTCGCCGAGATAGGTCCAGGCGAAGACCGCGAAGACCGAGAGCGTCACGATCTCCTGGATGCCTTTCAGCTCGGCCGCCGCATAGACCTGCGAGCCCCAGCGATTGGCCGGCACCGCAAAGCAGTACTCGATGAAGGCGATGCCCCAGCTCGCCACGATCACCAGCCACAGCGGCTGCTCCTTGAACTTCAGATGGCCGTACCAGGCGAAGGTCATGAACACGTTGGAAACGCAGAGCAGCACGACCGTCAGGATGGAAACCGGCATGGCGGCGGCGACTCGCAATTTCCCTTACGCAACTCTGTCGCATTCCCACCGCCGCCCGGCATCATAAAAATAGTTTACCTTAGGAGAGGGGAGATACCGGGATGCGTGGATTGACGAGCGTGGCGGCGGCGGCCGTCCTGACTCTGGGACTTGCGGGCTGCGGCGGCGGCGCGGGCGCCCATTGCGGCGACTTCAAGAACGCCGACAAGACCATCGTCGCGGTCCAGGACGGAATCGCCGCCGGGATCGCCTCGGGCAAGATCAAGGCCGACGAGGTCGCCAAGAAGATCGCCGACGCGACGCCCGAAGGCGCCAAGGTGCCCGGCGGCGACGTCAAGAAGGCCTGCGAGTTCTATGCCGCGCTGGCGGGCGATTACGGCATCGAGCTGCCCAAGGTCGAATAGCCGTCGAGGGTCGAATGGACCGGCGATTGCCCGGACCACGAGCTTGCCACATTGTCCGCCCAAGACTGCGCGCCCGGGCCTCGCCCGGCGCGCCTTGAGGAGAGGTTTGTCATGTCCCGATCGATGATGGCGGCCGCGCTGACCGCCGCCGTGCTGGCCGGAACGGCGCTCGCCGCCTATGTCGGCAACGAAACGGTAGGCTCGGGCATGTCGCCCGGCACGCGCTATGACGGCGCGCCCTATGCGACGGTCGAGGTTCCGGCGGGCGACCCCGCCGCCTGCCGCGAGGCCTGCCGGGGCGATCTGCGCTGCCTGGCCTGGAACTACCGCACGCCCGAACGCGGCGACCGCACTTCGCAGTGCAGCCTGCTCGACGCCATCCCCGCCCTGGTCTGGGACGACTATTCGATCTCGGGCGAGATCGGCCGCTCGCGGCCCGCGCCCGACCCGGACGAGACCATCGTCCCCCATACGCCCGGCGCGGGCGGCGCCCCGCCGCCCTATGACGGCGGCGACCAGTCGGGCGACGCCTTCTGGAACCAGTACACGATGGAACAGGGATCGGAGGCGGCGGGCGACGCCTACGCGACCTGGACCTATGTCGCCAAGGGCGACGGCGGTCTGACGCGCTGCGCCACCGCCTGCGCCGGCGACGACAAGTGCCGCGCCTTCGTGGTGCGCAGCGACGCCGAACTGGCCCCCAAGCCCCAGGTCATGTGCGAACTGAAGGCGACGCCCGGCAAGCTGCTGCGCAACCCGGACGCCGTCACCGGCCTGAAGCGGTGAAACCGGATGCGGGCGGCGGGCGTATCTGGGGCGACGGAAGGATGACCCCATGACCGCCCTCGCCCGCCTCGCCGCCCTCGCCGCCCTCGCCGCGCTCGCCGCCCTCGCCGCGCTCGCGCCCGCCGCCGCCGAACCGCCGCCGCTCCAGACCGTCGCCAGGGTCGATCTCCAGCGCTATCTCGGCCTCTGGCACGAGCAGGCCCGCTACGAGAACTGGTTCCAGGGAGCGGACTGCCTCAACGTCACGGCCGAATACGCCTTCGACGAGGACGGCGACATCTCGGTCGTCAACACCTGCCGCGACGCGGCGGGCAAGGTCACGGACGCGGCCGAGGGCTACGCCTATGTCGCCGACACCGCGACCGGCGCGAAGCTGCGGGTCAGCTTCCAGTGGCCGTTCTTCGGCGACTACTGGATCGTCGCGCTGGCCGACGACTATTCCTGGGCGATCGTCAGCGAGCCGGACCGCGAGTATCTGTGGATTCTGACCCGCGCGGCGACGATTTCCGAGGAATTGCGGGCCGATCTCGTCGCCCGCGCGGCGGCGCTCGGCTTCGATCCGGCGAAGCTTTATGTCTCGGCCCGGACCGGCGGCTGACGCCGCTCAGGTCTTCTTGAACAGCAGCTTGTCGATGCGCGGGCCGTCCATGTCGACGACCTCGATGCGCCAGCCTTCCCACTGCGTGACCTCGCCGTCGCGCGGCAGGCGCTTGAAGGCCTGAAGGGCGAGACCGGCGGCGGTGTGGAAGCCCGTCGAATCTTCGGTCTTGAGGCCGAGCGCATCCTCCAGCTCGATCAGGTCGCAACGCCCGTCCACCAGATAGGAGCCGTCCTCGCGCGCGATCACCGACGGGGTGGAGGGCGAATGCTCCTCCTGCAATTCGCCGGCGATCGCCGACAGAAGGTCGTGCGGCGTCACCACGCCCTGGATCGAGCCGTATTCGTCGACCACCACCGCCAGATGCGAGGTCTGCGACTTGAACAATTGCAGCAGGTTCAGCGCCGTCGCCGATTCGGGCACATAGATGGGCTGGGTCAGCGCGGCGCGCACGTCGAACGGCTTGCCGGCCAGCAGCGCGTCGAGCAGGGTCTTCTTCAGCACCACGCCCAGCGGCTCGTCGATGCTGCCGTTCTGGCCAACCAGGATGCGCGAGAAGGGCGATTCGCGGATCTCGTCGCGGACCTTGGCCTCGCCGTCGCCCAGATCGATCCAGTAGATGTCGCGGCGCGGCGTCATGATGCTCTCGACGCTGCGGTCGGCGAGGCGCAGCACCTCGACCATCATCCGCCGCTCCTCGTGCTCGATGACCCCGGCCTCGGCGCCCTCGGCGAGCACCGACTTCACCTCTTCCTCGGTGACGCCCTGGTTGGTCGGCACCTTGATGCGCAGCGCCCACAGCGTCGTGGCGCTGGTCCACTGCATCAGCATGACCAGCGGCCGCGCCGCCTTGGCGATCAGGTTGAGCGGGCGGGCGACCCGCGAGGCGATGATCTCGGGAAAGGCGAGCGCGATGCGCTTGGGCACCAGTTCCCCGAACAGGACCGACAGGAAGGTGATGGCGATGACCACCAGGACGAAGGCCACCGTCTCGCCGCGCGGGGCGATCCAGGGCACCTCGTTCAGCGTGCCGCCCAGCCGCTCGGCCAGCGTCGCGCCGGAAACGGCGGCGGCCAGCGTGCCGACGAGGGTGATTCCGATCTGCACCGCCGACAGGAACCGGCTCGGCTCGTCGAACAGGTGCAGCGCGACGCGGGCCCCGTGATTGCCCTGCTCCGCCATGGCGGCGAGCCGCATCCGCCGCGACGAGACGATCGCCATCTCGGACATGGCGAAGAAGCCGTTGAGGACGATGAGGACGGCGACGAGGGTGAGTTCTAAGGCGACCATGGAAGGGGGGTCTTATATCCGCCCGGCGGCCTCTCGCGCCAGCGCCGAAAAAGGCCGCCCCGCCGCCGGGTCCGGCCTCCGGCTCCCGATCTTGTTACCGGCCTCACGCAATCGCAAGGTGCGGCGCGGGCCGGACGGGGCCAAGGTTGCAATGCGGGCACAGGCGCCGGGGCCACGGGCGCTGGATGTGTTTCGGCAGAAAATGTCTGGAGGGCACCATGAAGTTCAAGTCAGTCGGTTTTGCGGTCGCCGCCGCCTCGTTCGCGGCGTTCGGTTCGGCCAGCGCGGCCGTGATGGTCGTGGGCACGGGCCCCGAGCTCGCCTGCTACCACTCGGCGAAGGCCGGCGAGACGAGCAACCTTGCGATCAAGGATTGCACCGAAGCCCTCAAGAACAGCGAACTCTCGCCGCGCGACCGCGCCGCGACCTACACCAACCGCAGCGCCATGCTGGTGACCCGCGGCGACGCCGAGCGGGCGCTCGCCGACACCGACGCGGCCCTGCGCATCGAGCCGTCGATGACCGCGGCGAGCGTCAACCGGGCGGCGGCGCTGCTCGAACTGGAGCGTTACGAGGAAGCCCGCGCGACCATCGACGCGGCGATTCCGCTGGCCACCGGCCCGGATCTTCAGCGCGGCCTCTACAACCGCGCCGTCGCCCGCGAGGCGCTGGGCGACGTGAAGGGCGCCTATGCCGACCTCAAGCGCGCCGTCGAACTGGACCCCGGCTTCGAGGCCGCCAAGCTCGAACTGACCCGCTACCAGGTGATTTCCAAGTAGGAAACCATCCGGAAAATACGCGGATTTCCGAAGGCCGGTGCGGCGACGTATCGCTTCACCGGCCTTCGCCGTCATGGCAATATCCCCGCCTCACAAGGGGAGACGAGTGATGAAGATTCTTGGTATCGCGGCCGTTGCCGCCGGCGCTCTGGTTCTGGCGGCTTGCGGCGGCGGTTCGTCGCATGCGGTCTGCAAGGACGAGAAGTCGGCCACCGAATACGCCGCGAAGTGGGCCGCCGACCTTCAGGCCGCCGCCACCGCCGGCAAGATCGACATGGCCAAGCTGGCCGAGGCCGGTCAGGAGATGCAGAAGGAACTGTCGTCGGTCGGCGCGACCGATTACGGCGCGGGCTGCACCAAGCTCGACGAGCTTCGCAAGAAGATCGGCTTCTGAGCCTCGCGCAGGTTCGGACACGGGAAGCGGGGCCTCGGCCCCGCTTCTTTTTTGCCGCAATGCCCCGCTCTCCCGGCCCCTGACGGATTCTCATGACGACGACCTGGCGGCTCATCCTCTGTTTCGCGGTGTTCGCGATCACCGGCCCGGCGCTGGCGGCGCTGGCCATCGCCGGCTGGGGGGCGCTCATGGGCTGCGCCCCCGACGCCGATTCGTGCGGCGCGTTCGATCTCGGCGCGGCCCTCGCCTTCGCGCTGGACTGGGCGTGGACGCGCATTCTCGACCTGCCCAAACTCGCCATCCTGGTCGGCATCGCCGCGACCGCCTCCGCCTTCGGCTTCGAACCGCGCGGCCGCGCCGTGAAGTGGAGCTTCATGACCGCCTGCTGGGGCTGCATCGCGGCGCTGATCGTGCCCTTCGTCGCGGTGATGTCGGCGATCCCGCAGGGCTGCCACATCAACGAGGGCGGCGCCTCGGGCTGCGTCGTCTGGGGCCACGCCATGGGCACGGCCTACGACACGGCGGGCGCGGCCTTCTGGATGGCGATCGTCATCATCCCGATCAGCCTCGGCGGCGTGCTGCTGACCTTCATCCTGGCGAGCTTGCGCCGCCGGTTTTCCCGCTCCGGTTGAGGGCGGAATGCCGCAGCGCCCCGGCCGCCCGCCTCTGCCATAAGGCGGCCCTGAACCAAGCGAGGGAAGTTAGCAATGAAAGCGTTTACGATCGCTCTGATGACCGCCGGTGCGCTGGCTCTGGCCGCGTGCGGCGACAAGGGCGGCAGCTCGTCGGCCGGGGCCGAGCACCCGGTCTGCAAGGACGTCGCGTCGGCTTCGGACTACGTCCAGAAGATTTCGGCCGAGATCGCCCAGGCGGCCGCCGCCGGCAAGATCACGCCGGAACAGGCCCAGAAGGCCACCGAGAAGATGCAGGCCGAGATGCAGGCCGGCATCGGCGAGAAGGCAGCCGAGCGTCCGGTCGGCTATATGTGCACCGTGATGGACAACCTGAAGAAGGAGCTCGGCCTCTAGGCCGCTCCGCCTTCATCGGCGACCGATTCGAGGCCGTGGGGACTTTTCCCCGCGGCCTCTTTCGTTCATACTTCGTTCCATGCCGACACCCCCGCCCCCCGGTTTCGCCGACGCCGCCGCGACCTTCGACCGGCAGGGCGCGCTGTGGACGCCGCACCGCCCGCAGCGGCCCGAGAAGTCCGAGGGCGGACGCCGCTTCAAGATCGTCAGCCCCTACGAGCCGAAGGGCGACCAGCCCGCCGCCATCGCCGAGCTGGTGCGCGGCATCGAGATCCAGGGCGAACGCGACCAGGTGCTGCTGGGCGTCACCGGTTCGGGCAAGACCTACACGATGGCCAAGGTGATCGAGGCGACCCAGCGCCCCGCCCTCATCCTCGCCCCGAACAAGACCCTCGCCGCCCAGCTCTACGCCGAATTCAAGTCGTTCTTCCCGGAGAACGCGGTCGAGTATTTCGTCTCCTACTACGACTACTACCAGCCCGAGGCCTACGTTCCGCGCACCGACACCTATATCGAGAAGGAATCCTCGGTGAACGAACAGATCGACCGCATGCGCCATTCGGCGACGCGGGCGATCCTGGAGCGCGACGACGTCATCATCGTCGCCTCGGTCTCGTGCATCTACGGCATCGGCGCGGTCGAGACCTACACGGCCATGACCTTCAGCGTGAAGGTTGGCGAGCGGCTCGACCGCAACAAGTTCCTCGCCGATCTCACCGCCCTGCAATACCGCCGCAACGACGCCAATTTCGCGCGCGGCTCGTTCCGCGTGCGCGGCGACACGATCGACCTCTTCCCGGCCCACCAGGAAGACCGCGCCTGGCGCATCGAACTGTTCGGCGACGAGATCGAGGCGATCCACGAATTCGATCCGCTGACCGGCGCGAAGACCGGCCGGCTCGACACCGTGAAGTTCTACGCCAACTCGCACTACGTAACGCCGCGCCCGACGCTGAATCAGGCGGTCAAGGGCATCCTCGACGAGCTGCGCGTCACGCTCGACGACTTCCGCGCGCGCGGCAAGCTGCTCGAAGCCCAGCGCCTCGAACAGCGCACCCAGTTCGACATGGAGATGATCCAGGCGACCGGCTCGTGCGCCGGCATCGAGAACTATTCGCGCTGGCTCACGGGGCGCAAACCGGGCGAGCCGCCGCCGACCCTCTTCGAATACATCCCGGAAAACGCCCTCGTCTTCGCCGACGAGAGCCACGTCACCGTGCCGCAGATCGGCGCGATGTATCGCGGCGACTACCGGCGCAAATCGACGCTCGCCGAATACGGCTTCCGCCTGCCCTCCTGCATGGACAACCGGCCGCTGAAGTTCGAGGAGTGGGACGCGATGCGCCCCCAGTCGGTCTTCGTCTCGGCGACCCCCGGCGACTGGGAGATGGAGCGCACCGGCGGCGTCTTCGTGGAGCAGGTCATCCGCCCCACCGGCCTCATCGACCCGCCGGTCGAGATCAGGCCGGTCGAAACCCAGGTCGACGACCTCATCGCCGAGTGCAAGGCGATCGCGCAGCAGGGCTACCGCGCCCTCGTCACCACGCTCACCAAGCGCATGGCCGAGGATCTCACCGAATACATGCACGAGCAGGGCATCCGCGTGCGCTACATGCACTCCGACGTCGAGACGCTGGAGCGCATCGAGATCATCCGCGACCTGCGCCTCGGGGCCTTCGACGTGCTCATCGGCATCAATCTGCTGCGCGAGGGCCTCGACATTCCCGAATGCGCGCTCGTCGCCATTCTCGACGCCGACAAGGAAGGCTTCCTGCGCTCGGAGACCTCGCTGATCCAGACCATCGGCCGCGCCGCCCGCAACGTGGACGGCAAGGTTATTCTGTATGCGGATCATGTCACCGGCTCGATGGAGCGGGCGATGGCGGAAACCAGCCGCCGCCGCGACAAGCAGCGCGCCTATAACGAGGCGAACGGCATCACGCCCGCGACCATCAAGCGCGACATCGCCAACATCCTCGGCAGCGTTTACGAGCAGGACCACGTCACCGTCGAGGCCGGCTTCGCCGATCAGGCGACGCCCTTCATCGGGCACAATCTGCGCGGCCATATCGAGGATCTGGAGCGCCGCATGAAGGACGCGGCCAGCAATCTCGAATTCGAGGAGGCGGGCCGCCTGCGCGACGAAATCCGCCGCCTCCAGGCGACCGAACTCGCCATCGCCGACGACCCCTTCGCAAGACAGGCCGCCGTCGAGGACAAGGCCGCCCGCATGACCGTCGAAGACCTCCGCCGCGGCGCAAACCTTTCCTCCCCCCAACGGGGGGAGGTGTCGCGAAGCGACGGAGGGGGAGCGAAACGCAACCGCGGCGCCATCCCCAAGAACCAGCGCACCACCGGCGGCACCGACGACCTGCTCCTTCCGCCCCTTCCCCCTGCGGGGGAAGGGGGTCCCGAAGGGACCGGAAGGGGGCCGGAGAAAAAAACCGGCCGCGCCAAATCCGACACCTCCTTCGAAGTCCGCCCCCACAAGCTGAAAGGCAAACGCCTCACCCGCCCCGGCGCGCCCAAAACCTTCGGCAGCCGCAGGAAGTGACCCACTTGTCGGCATGCATCAATTTTGATACATAGATGCAGCCGCTCAAACGGATCGAAGTCGCTTTCTTCTTAGGCGCCAGCGGCAAGGAACCTGTCCGGGATTGGCTGAAGTCGCTGCCTGCCGGGGACCGCAAGATATCGGCGACCTTCAGGCGCTGTTGGATGGCCTGTGGGGATGCCGCTATGCCGCCCGATGGGAAAGGGACTGTTCGAAGGCGCGAACTGCCGCGGAGAACCAGTCACCCGCCTCCTGTTCATCGCGGTGGATGAACAACTGGTCCTGCTCCACGGCTTCATCAAGAAGACGCGAAAGCGCAAGCCGATCTCGATCTGGCGCTGGCCGAAAGAAACTGGTGGAACGCGGATGAAGAAGAATCCCATATCGGCTCGACGCTTGAATCCTTCCTCAAGGAGGAAGACCTCTCCGAGGAAGCCGTCGCCGCCGCGCGAAGAAGGTGCTCGCCTGGCAGATCGAACAGCTCATGGCTTCGGCGCAGGTCACGAAGTCAAGCCAGCCAGGCGCATGAAGACCAGCCGCGCCGCCGTCGACCCGCCTGCTCGATCCCGCGAACGCCTCGGTCACCCTCTACACCCTGAACCGCGCCGCCTCCGCCCTCGGCCAGCGCGTCGAGCTCAAACTGGTGAAGGCGGCCTGAGCCCACCCCTTTCCAAATCCTCCGGCGCGCTCCCCTCTTCCTCATCCTGAGGAGGGGTCCCTTCTTCCTCATCCTGAGAGGCGCTCCCTTCTTCCTCATCCTGAGGAGGGCGCGCCTTCGCGCCTGCTCGAAGGACGCACCAAATCCGACGCCGAACTCCCGCCCCCACAAGCTCGGGGCAAGCGCCTGGCGCGCCCACGGCGCCCCCAAAACCTTCGGCAGCCGCAGCAAATAGCCCCCTTCCCTCATGGCCGGGCCTGACCCGGCCATCCAGCGCGCGCGATGCGCTGCTGAAGAGGCCATCGCCAAAGCACGGTGCCCACCACCGCCGCCCCTTCTCCCTGCGGGGAGAAGTCCCCCGAGGCACGCGGGGGATGAGGGGACTGCTGCTGCGGAAGGCAATCCCTCACTCCGCCCCGCCCCTCACCTGTCATGGTCGCGCAGGCGGGCGTCCACGGCTCAGAACGCCGACCGGCTTCGAGAGTCCGCCCCACAGCAAGAGCAAACACCTCGCCCGCCCGAACGCGCCGAAAGACGTTTGGGAGTCGTGGGAAGTAGGCACCTTAGCCTATGCGCCGCTTGCCGATCATCCAGCGACGCATCGAGTGGGTGACAAGATTTTGTCGTTTCCCAACTTCGGAACCACTGCGCGACGGCGCACGGTTTGCAAAATTGATAGGCACGCTTACGCTCGCCGGTGTTATCAGCCTTCTTGCCTGCTACACAGAGGATTCGAATGAAGAAGATCAGCGTCAAACTCGCCAGCTGCTATGGCATCAAGACTCTGGACAAGACTTTCGACTTCTCGAAAGGCCCGCTTATGCCCTTTACGCTCCCAACGGGCGATGAAATCGTCATTGGCGCAAACCTTTAAGGACGCCGCAGAAGGCACCAAGAGGACCGAGTTTTCCCAGGCCGACCAACAACCCGTGAAATCTCTGACGATACCGGGAAGGCAGTTGGGGGCGATCAGATCTTGGATTTGTGCTGCCCTACGACGAGCAGTACGGGCCAACCGAAAAGACCTCCGATGCTCGTGGTGCAAAACTTCGCGGTACGCTAAACTTCACGTCGGAATTGACGACGCGAAAGCCAAGTTTCTGAAGGCTTTAAAGGCGAAAGCGGATTCCAAAGCAGACTTTGAAAAGCAAATTGGCGACGCGTTCACCAGTGGCGATGGGCTCGAAATTGCCCTTCATCGAATCCAAACCGAGCTCGCCAAGCAGGCGGATGCGCCATTCGCAGACGTTCCTTACGACACGATCTTCAACGATAGAGTTATTGCGGCCCTGAATACCAAAGGGCTGAAAGATGCCGTTGAAGATTATATCAAACGCTACAATCAGCTAATTTCGTCATCGACATATTTTAAGAAAGGCACGTTCGAGTATTTTAACGCTTCGCAAATTGCAAAGAGCCTCACGGACAACGGCTTCTTCAATGCCAATCACACTGTAACGCTTAAGTCTTCTGGTGAAACTTTGAAGTTAACAACCAGCAAGAGCTGGAAGAAATAATTTCAAAAGAAAAGAGCGCAATCCTCAGCGATGCAAAGCTGAGAAAGACGTTTAGCGTTGCTAAGCAACTAGATAAGAACGCTGAGCTCGAGGAAGTTCTGCGACTTTCTGAAAGACAATGAAACAATATTATCGAGGATGAATAATCCAGCGAAACTGAAAGAAGACGTGCTCAAGTCATATATAAAATCGAATGAGGACCTCTATAACGACCTCATGATTAAATATGACACATCAGCCAAGCGAAGGCTGAAATAGAGGAAGAAGCTAAGAAGCAACAAACACAATGGGAAGCCGTCATTGATATTTTTAATGATCGGTTCGTCGTGCCATTTAAGTTATCGACCTTAAATAAAATTCAAGTGATGCTAGGAAGCAAAGAAATCGTCAGGCTCGGCTTCATATGTTGATGGTCACGATTCGGTAGATGTAGATAAGGCGACCTTGATGACTGTGCTCAGCACGGGTGAGCGCAAGGCACTTTATATTCTAAATGTCATTTTCAAATCGAAGACGCCGCAGGAAGGCCGGGCAAGAGACATTCGTCATCGTCGACGACATTGCGGACTCATTCGACTATCAAAATAAGTACGCAATCATCGAGTACCTGAAGGACATCGGTAGAGCGGCCTATTCGTCTCATCATGACGCACAACTTCATTTCCTCAGAACAATCGAAAGTCAGTTTCGTCGGTTACGCCAATTGCCTGATGGCGTCGAAAGGCCCAAATGGCCCCGAAATCACCAAGGGCTGCCGGGCATTCAGGAATATTTTTGCGAATGACTGGAAGCCAAAGTTCTTCATCGACGACACGAAAAGATTGCGTCGATCTGCTTCCTACGAAACCTCGTCGAAATGACGACCGGTGAATCGGACGCGAAGTACCTCAAGCTGACGTCAATGGTTCACTGGAAGGCTGACAGCCCGCACTAAAAGCGGCGGACCTCGATGCAATTTTTCAATGCGATTTGCGGCACAAGCGGCGCATCTGCAAATCTAACACGTTGATTTTTCGACCTGATCATCGCTCAAGCCAACTCAGCTGCGGGCGCTGCCGGAATGTCATTGGAAGGCAAGATTGTTCTGGCAATCGCTATCCGACTGCTGGCCGAGGTACATGATCAAGGAGATCGCAGACCCTGCATTTGTCAATTCGATCACCGAAAATCAGACGCAGAAGCTGATTTCAAAATTCAAATCTGTGCACGCGCCTAAAACTTCCGAAGCTCGCATTCTGGATCGCGTTGCGCTCATGACGCCGGAAAGCATTCATGTGAATTCGTTCATGTACGAACCTATTTTAGATATGGCTGACGATCACTTACGCAAGTTGCTAGCTGACGTTCAGGCGCTGCCGTAACGCTTTAAGGCGCCTTGAGCGCGCCGGCCGACCGCGCATCCCCCTAAACCCTCTCCCTCTCCTTCGGCGCGGCCACCCGCCTTGGCCGCTACTCCGCGCTCGGCTTGGGCAGCAGCCTGAACCGCGTCTGGCACCAGGCGAAGTCGATGTTGATGTCCGGCAAGGCGTCGCCCGTCCGCACGGGCACGCACGAACTCGTAAACCCCATAGACGCGATAGGTCTCGCCGGCGACCGGCGGCACCGCTTCGCCCGTCACATGGTTCGGCGCCGCGTTCACGCAGAGAACTGGAATCGCCAGGGCCAACCGCATCGCTCATCGGACCGTCAGGCTATCCCCGATGGGAGAGAGCCGCCACCACCCGCATGGCTCCTGCGCCGCCCTCGCCCATGCCGGGGCCGGGCCGGACGCGAGGCCCCGCCGCGCCCGCTCCAACCTTGACGCCATGGAATATTATCCTATAAACGGCGTGTGACCGTCGCTTCCCGCCGCATGGCTGACGCTCCCCCCTCCCCCTCGGGGGCGGGTGAGAACGAAGATGCTTTGTGTCGTGGGCGCGCAATTTTCTGTCTGCGGCCCGGCCGCCGCCAATGACGAACGCTTCCGCCCGACAGCCGCTCTCGCTCGTCTTTCTCGGCGACCTGATGCTCGGCCGCGGCGTCTCGCCCAGGTCCTGCCGCCGGCGCCGCCCGGACTGGTTCTGGGGCGACACGCTGCCTTTGCTGCGCGCCGCCGATGGCGTCATCGCCAATCTGGAAAGCCCCATCACCACGCGCACGCGCCGCGCCTTCTGGAAGGCGTTCCACTTCCGCGCCGTGCCCGGGGGCGATCGGCATCCTCGCCGCCGGCGGCGTGCGCTGCCTGGCGCTCGCCAACAGCCACATGCTGGACTACGGCGCGGAGGGTCTCGCCGACACAATCGCCGCGCTCGACCGCGCCGGCATCGCCCATGCCGGGGCCGGGGCGGACGCGAGCGCCGCCACCGCCCCCGCCCTCTTCGCCGCCGGGGCCGACCGCATCGGCGTGATCGTCGCGACCGACACGATGCCGGAATTCGCCGCCGGCCCGGCGACCCCCGGCACGAACTACATCGCCATCGAGGGCGCCGGGGACGCCGCCCGCATCGCCCCCGCCATCGCCGGCCTGCGCGCGGCGGGCGCGACCTTCCTCGTGCTCTCGCCGCACTGGGGGCCGAACGCTGCGGCTCTCCCCGCCGGAGCGTTACCGCGAAAGCTTCGCCCGCGCGGCGATCGGCGCGGGGATCGACGTCGTGCACGGCCACTCGGCTCATCTCACCCAGGGCGTGGAGCGCTGCGGCCGCGGCCTCATCCTCTACGACACCGGCAATTTCATCGACGACTACTGGAAGTTCCCCTTCCTGCCCGACGACTGGTCCTTCGTCTTCGCGGTGTCGCGCTGGCCGGACGGGCGGCTCGATCTGGCGCTCACCCCGGTGCGGCTGCACCCCGCGCCGGTGCGCGTGATGACGGGGCGCGAAAGCGCCAGGCGCCGCCACAAGATGATCGAGGCCTCCGCCGCCCTCGGCGCGCATCTGGACGATCGGGACGGCACGCTCCTGCTCGCCTGAACGCCGGTCGCGCCGGGCTGGCGGCGCATGAAAGCAAAAGTTATCGCCGGGAACCGATGCAATCCCACGCACGCAATAAGGAGATATTCATTCCTCCACCTAAGGTGCGGCCGTCAAGGAACTCGGATGACTGCTGTCCTCAAACGCCCGGCGCGCTCGGACCGCCTCGCTGATGCTGCTGCTCGGCGTGCCGACGGCGCTGCTCTTCCTGATCGGCGGCTACGTCCTCTATGCGCTGCTGTCGGAATCCGCCGGCCGCCTGAACAGGAAACCCAGCACGCCGGCGAACAGCGCCTCGCGCTCGTTCCTGCACCGCTACCAGGGCGAACTCAGCAACGTGGTGGGCGACTACTCGTTCTGGGACGAGATGTACGACTTCACCCTCGACACCTCGAACACGGCCTGGGCCGACGACAATCTCGGTCCCTATGTCGCCACCGCCTTCGGCGCCGAGCACACCCTCGCCGTCTCCCACCGAAGGCGAGATCGTCTATGGCTATCACGGCGACGCCGAGGCGGGTCCGGAGTCCGATGCCGACCGGCAGCGCCTGAAGGACATCGCCCTGCGCGCCTTCGCCACCCGTCAACCCGGCGCCCCTCCGCCATCTCGGGCATGGTCGAATATCGCGGCATGCCCCACTTCATCGCCGCCTCCGCGGTCGCCGTTTCGGCGGCGGAGCGCATCGCGGCCCGGCGAACAGCCGCACGTCGCCCTCATCCTGATGCGTCCCATCGACACGCGTCGATGAGCAACGTCGCCGCGGATTTCGGACTGGAAGCCCCGCATGTCGACCGCCATCTCGACGACGGCGTGGAAATGCTCGATCCGCTCGGCCGGCCGGCGGCTACGCCCTGCACTGGACCACGCGAGATGTCGGCGCCGACTTCCTCGCCTCGATCACGCCGTCCGTCTTCACGCTCATCGGCATCGGCTTCGCGACGGTGCTCTGCCTCGGCTTCATCTGGTTCGTCGTGCTGGGCCGGGTCCACGCCATCGAGGCGCGCGCCGAGGCCGCCGAACAGACCAACGCGGCGAAGAACCTCTTCCTCGCCAATATGAGCCACGAGCTGCGCACGCCGCTCAACTCGATCATCGGCTTCTCCGAGATCCTCGCCTCGCAGACCTTCGGCCCGCTGGGCGGCGACAATTACGTCGAATACGCTGAGGACATTCAGGTCAGCGGCCGCCATCTGCTCGGCGTCGTCAACGACATCCTGCTGATGTCCAAGCTCGACGCCGACCCTTCCAGATCGCGATCGAGGAGATCGCGCTCGAGGAAATCGTCCGCGAATCCGCCGCATGGTCGCCGCCGACGCCAAGGCGCGCGGGGTCGATCTCAAGGTCTGCGCCACCTGCGAGCCGCTGGAGGTTCTGGGCGGCCATCGAGGCGCTGCGCCAGATCCTCGTCAACGTCCTGGGCAACGCCGTGAAGTTCTCGCCCGAAGGCGAGACCGTCGAGATCGTCTGGAGCCGGCTGAACCCGGCGCAGTGCCGTGGCGATCGCCGATCGCGGCTGCGGCATGCCGGCCGACGTCATCGCGCGCGCCTCGGCAAGCCGTTCAGCAGTCCGACGACAGCTTCACCCGCTCCACCAGGGCTCGGGCCTCGGCCTCGCCATCAGCCTCGGCCTCGCCAAGGCCATGGACATGGCGCTCGACGTGTCGAGCGAGCCCGAACGCGGGACCACCGTGTCGCGGCGCTGCGGCTGGCCGAGGGCCAGCGCGACGCCCCGGCCACCTACGCACGCTTCCGCCGCGCGACCTGCCCCGCGCCGCCTGATCGCCGGTCGGGGTCTCCCGGTCAGGCGATCGGCGTCCAGATGGCGTTTCAGCGATCAGGCGGAAAAAGCTGTTCCAGTTCGGCGCTCCGGCCTGCAAAGGCCGCCATGGTCGGCGGCTCCATCGCCGCCAGCGCCCGCGCCAGACCCGCTGCCCTTCGCCGTCATGGTCAGCACTTTGGACCGTCCGTCGGCCGCGTTGGGCGCGGCCCAGCTTCACGAAACCTCTTGGCGACCAACGGCGACGGTCTTGGTCACCGCTGGCTGAAGCTGCTGCATGTCGGCGGCGATGCCGGTGACCGTCTTCTCCGGCGGATGGCCATGGCTGAAATGGACCAGCATCGAGAACTCGGCAAAGCCGGAGCCCAGCGGCTTCGGGATCCGCTCGGCGCGGGTGCGCTGAAGCTGCTCGATGATGCCGATCCAGGTCAGCGTCCGGAAGACCAGCAGGGGCGATGCGGGATCAACTGTCCGCCATCTCCAGGCCCGGACGATGGCGTCAAGCGGCCGGCGCGGCGTCGGCGGCGGCGGCGCGGCATAGCCGAGGCGGAAGAACATCTGCACCGTCTCGCCAATCGCCACGCCGGCGACACCCTTGAATGTCCGCTGCAGCGCCGCCATCTCGGGATATTCCTGCAGCACCTGGCTCCACGGCGCCATCGCCACCCCGGCCCGCGCCGCCGCCAGGTTCAGCCGCACATAGGCCCGCCCGCCCGCAACTGCCTTTTCGCGCGTATTCGCCGCCGTCGTCAGCCAAGCGAATGTCGATGTCGAAGCGGCATCGGCGTCCGGATCGAGCGCGCCGTGTCGCGCGCCGTGGAGGCCGCGCCGCATCTGCTCCTCGACGCTCAGCAGGCCGAACCGCTTCAGCCACCAGAAGAACGGTCCGTGCATCGCCAGCCCGTCGCGGTGGGCGGCGATCTCGTCGGCGCCGATCCGCATCAGCTCCACCGACTCGCGATAGGTGCGGTCGGTGTCGACCTCGATCCGGAAGGCCTGCATGGCGATGTCGCGCAACCGAGGTGACCGTCTCCGGCGCGCTCGTCACCGTCAGGCCGATATCGCCATCGCCGTGGACCGCGTGGAGCGCCGCCGCATGGCCGCTCTCCAGCGCGCGCCCGGCGCCTCGAAGGAACCTTGGCAGATCGCCACCCAGCAGGATCTGCGCCGCCGAACAGGATCGGCGGCCGGCGCGGTGGAGAAGCTGAGCCGCGCGAAGGACGCACCGCCGAGATCGGCCTCGTCGATCCCGTCGGACCTGGCTCGCCTCGGTGCGCCTTCGGCGCGGCGGCGAGCACCAGCGTCTCCGGAAACAGCCGCAGCCGATGGTGATCTGGCGGCCCGGCGGATCGGTCATCGGCAGCATCCGGGCGGTATCGATGTAGAGTGCGATCTCGCCTGGCGTCCGCAGGTCGGCCAGCCAGGACTGGAGGTTGTGCGGATTGGGGGCCAGCAAGGCGAAGGCCAGCGCCCGCCTCGGGTCCGTCTCGGTCGCAGGCGGCCCGGCCAACCCTCGATCGCCTCCGCCGGCATCCTGTCGCACCGCGACAGGCCCACGCTGGTGGCGGCGGCCTGCCCCCACGCCAGAACCCGCACAACCCCCCTCCGCGTCAGCCCCGCGGCCGCCTCCATATATATTCTTGCGAGCTCATATATGTCGCATTCTCAGGAATGTGTGTCGCGCGCTTCGCCTCAGAGAGCGGCGCGCCGCCGCGCCTATATGGAAGGCTCAAGCGAAGGAGAAACCGATGCCCGACGACAGAATCGTCAAGACCGACGACGAGTGGAAGGCGAGCTCTCTGCCGAGGCCTATCGCGTGACCCGCTGCGGCGGCACCGAACGCGCCTTCACCGGTCCGTGGCTGCACGAGAAGCGTCCCGGCCTCTTCGTCTGCGTCGCCTGCGGCAACGGGCTGTTCGACGCGGCGACGAAATGAAGTCCGGTTCCGGCTGGCCGTCCTTCTTCGATGTCGTCGACCGCGCCGCCGTCACGCTTAAGGAATACGTGAGCCACGGCATGCGGCGCATCGAGGCGGCGTGCGCAAGTGCGACGCCCATCTGGGCCATGTGTTCCCGACGGGCCGGCGCCAGCAGGCCTGCGCTTCTGCATGAACGGAACGGCGCTCGACTTCCGCCCCGGACGAATCCTAGCGGACCTAGGGCGCGGGGATCGTGGCCACGATCGCATCCATGGCGATGCTGCCGAGCACCAGCGTATCGCCGAACAGGTTGACGCTCGTGACGCTGGTCACCCGGCCGGACGGGTCCTGCAGATTGGCGAACACCTCGCCGTCCGCGCCAACCCGATCGCCCAGCCATAGGGGCTGCCCTGCTCGGGAAAGCCGGTCAGGCTGAACAGATTGAACAGCATGCGCCTCAACAGCGGGCGCTCCGCCATCGCGTCGGCCTGTGCGTCGCGCGGCTGCACCAGCGCGATCCAGAAGCGGCCCTTCTCATCGGCGATATTGTCGGGGAAGCGGCAGCGTCGATGAAGATGTCGTGCGTGCCGGCCTTCGGCCCGCTCAGCCAGACCCGCGTGACGCGATAGGCGAAAGTCTCGTTGACCAGCACGAACGACCCGTCAGCCGACAGCGCGACACCGTTCGCGAAGCGCAATCCGTCCAGCACCACGCGCGTTTCGCCGGTCCGCGGATCGTAGGCGAGCAGGCGTCCATTCGGGACGCCTCCCAGGCGTCCAGCATGGAAATTGTCGGGGCCGCGCGTCGAGGCGTCGAGAAATAGACGGTTCCGTCGGCGGCGATTGCGCAGATCATCGGCGAAGGCGATAGAGCTTGTCGGCCGCCTTCACCGCCAGAACGGTGACTTCGCCGCCCGGCGCGACGCGCAACAGCCCGCGCTGTCCGTCGGCGACGATCAGCGCGCCATCGGCGGCGAACTCCATGCCAAGCGGCCGGCCGCCTGTGTGCGCCACAAGCTCCGGCGGCGTCGAGCCATCGGCCTTCAGCCGCACGATGCTGCCGTCTTCAAGCCCGGTGTAGAGCAACCCGTCCGGCCCCTGGGCGACATCTTCCGGGCCGTGTCCGGGCGCGATGCTGGCGAGGGTCGCGCCCTTCAGCGCCTCGTTCGCCGCATAGGGTCCAGTGAGGCCCGGATTGGCCGGCGGCGTCCAGGCGACGGGGTCGATCGGCGCAGGCGAACGCGAGCCAGGCGGCAAAGCCGAGCAGCAGCGCAAGCAAGGCAAGCAGGACGTAGCGCATGGCCAGATCTCCCGAAGCCGGATGGAATCCGCCGCCGCGCCGTGCGTCAAACCAAAAAGAAAACGGCCCGGGTTTCCCGGGCCGGCAGGCGTAGCAGTTCCGATGCGATGTCAGAACCACTTCAGCGTGATCCCCAGCGTGCGCGGCTCGCCCGGGAACGCGCCGATCTGGCTGAACGTGGCGGGCGAGCGGTTGAAGGCGGTCGGCGCGTCGCCCTGCAGCGTGGCGTCGAAACCGATCTGGGCGTAGCGCTCGTCGAGCAGGTTCTTGCCCCACAGCTCGATGGCGAACAGTTCGTCTTCGGTCGAGATGCCGATGCGTTGAGCAGCAGATAGTCGACCTGGGTCTTGGCCGGATCGAGGTTCGAACCGGTGCGATGGTCGATGACGTAGCGCGCGTCGGCGTGCGCCAGACCCCGCCAGGCGCCGCCCGCGATGGGGAACTCGTAGGTCACGCCGCCGGTCAGCGTCCAAGTCGGAGCGCTGGTGAGGTTGGAACCCGGCAGATAGAAGAGGTTCGGGTTCTCATAGAGGAACGAGCCGAGGCGTGCTGTAGTCGCCCAGATCGTGACCATAACAGGTGTTGGCGTAGGCGAGGCCCGCGTTGATCGAGAGGCCCTCGATATCCGGGTACCAGTTGAGGTCCAGTTCCGCGCCGTCGACAGCACTTCCGGCACCGAGGTCACCACGAACGAGATGCCGGTGAAGGAGTTGAGCTGATAGTCGGTGAACTTCTGGTGGAAGATCGCCAGGTTCGCCTGCAGCTTGCCGCCGGCGAGCGTCGCCTTGGCGCCGAGTTCGAACGCATCGACGAATTCCGGCGCGAACGACAGGTCCTGGCGCGACCACCGCCGTCGGCGTCGCGCAGGTATAGGGGCGCGCCGGGGTGACGATGTTGCCGAGCAGGTCGGTCTGGGCCGGCGAGCCGTCGCTGCCGTCCGGGCAGCGGACGATCGACCAGCCCGCGAACGTGCCGTTGTCGACGCTGAAATAGCGGTCGAGTTGAAGCCGCCCGCCTTGTAGCCGCGCGAGAACGAGAGATAGGCGTTGAAGTTCTCGTCGAACTCGTAGGCCAGGGTCGCGATGCCCGAGAACTCGTTCTCGTCCTTCGTCTGGTTGAGCAGGGCCGACGCCGTCAGCACCGTCCAGCGCCGTCCGGGTCCAGGGCAGGCGGTAAACCGACGCGGCGCATGGCGCCGGGGTTGTTGGCGCCGACATTGATGGTGGAACGGCCGTTGGGGGTTCGAGCCGTAGATGCCCTCCAGATAGGCGCAGCCCGTATTCACGTTGGTGCGATAGGTGGCGTCGACCTCCTTGGTCTCGGAGGTGTAGCGCAGGCCGAGCGTCAGCTTCAGCTGGTCGGTCAGCTTGATCGTGTTGTGGGTGAACAGCGCGATGCTCTCCGCGCTCTGGTCATAATAGTCGTGCAGACCGGTGTTGAGCGCGTGGGTGTTCACGTTGCCGTAGGTCGCGAGATAGGTCGGCGAACCCGGACGCTGCACCTGGACCGCCGCCAGAGTGGCCCGCGTCGCCGTCGCGCTCGCCCCAGGCGATAGAGCGACGCCGAACGCTTCGGTGTCGGCGCCGTTCACGGTCGAGGTTTCGCGCTCCAGCGTCTCGTTCGGTGAAGACGCCGACCAGCCAGTCGATGACCCCGAGCTGCCGTCCGGGCGGAATTCCTGGGTGAAGGTCTTGAAGTGCTGAAAGCCGACATCGGGATCGGTCCACAGCAGGTCGGCGGCCGTATAGTCATCGAGCCGCCGGCGAGCTTCCAGTCGCGATAGGCCGTCACCGAGGTGAAGTTCGCCCAGCCGAAATTGGAGTTCACTTCTGCCGACGCGCCCCACTCGTCCACGATCTGCGGGTGGGTGCGGTTCGCGAAGCCGATCTGCTCCTCGACCGTGTCGACCGTCGAAGTGCCGGGATAGCCGAGGATCGTCTGGATCACGCGGCGACGGTCTGGCCGCCGCGCGGCCGAACGAACCGGGGCGCCACACGGCGGCGTAGCAGCACTCGTCGTCCTTGTGGGCGCCATCGACGATGAAGCGCACCGAAGTCGACTCCGACGGCTTCCACAGAAGCTGGCCGCGCAGGTTCCAGCCTTCCTTCTTGTTGCCGTCGCGGACGCTGGGGCCGGGGCCCGACAGGATGTCCATGAAGCCGTCGCGCTGGCGCAGGCTGCCGAACAGGCGGATGCCGGCGACGTCCTCCGACAGCGGCGCGGTGATGCCGCCGGTCAGATAGTAGCCGTTGAAGGACTCATAGGTCGCGTGCGCCGACTGACGTCTCGTCGAGCGAGGGCTCCTTGGTGATGACGCTGATGAGACCGGCCGAGGTGTTGCGAACAGCGTGCCTTGCGGGCCGCGCAGCACTTCCACGCGCTTGATGTCGCCGAGATCGCCGAAGGCGTTCGAGTTGCGGCTGCGATGAACGCCGTCGATGAAGATGCCGACCGCCGACTCGGGCGGGGTTCGATCCTGGGTGCCGACGCCGCGGATACGGGTGGTCACCGAGCCCGACGATTCCGACTGGAAACGAAGGCGAGGGCACGACCTACGTCAGGCTCTGCGTCTCGCGGACGCTGGCGTTCTCGATCGCCTTTTCGCTGACAGCCGTGATGGCGATCGGCGTCGATTGGATCTTGGTGGCGCGGCGGGTTGCGGTGACCGTCAGTTCTTCCGATCCCTCGGGAGCGGCTTCGGTGGCCGTTTCCTCAGCCGGCGGCGGAGCGGGCGTCTGGGCGGCGGCGGCGGACATCAGCGACAGGCAAGCGCCTGCCAGGAACAGGTGCGACAAACGCGCGGTGATCGTCATGGATTTTCCCCCTCAGGTTCTTTGGCTCGTTGTTCGCCGCAACTCTACGGATGCGTGCAAGGCCTAGATACCGACACGCAAAGTCCTAGGCAGAATTCGCGCTGCGTCAACCGCTCTGAGCCAAATTGGACTCGCTTTCCGCAAGTTTGTGTCTCGTCTGCACGGGATCGTCTGTACATATTGCGCTGCACCCAAGACGCGCCAGAGCGGGGGCCAGGGCGGGCGGCACGGTCCAGGCGGCGAGACCGAGGCCCAGCCCACGGGTCCGCCCGGCCGTTTCGGCGGTCACGTCGGGGTGGTAGGGGAACCATCCGTCAGCCCCCAGCGAGGCCACGGCATGCTGGAGCGAAGGGTGGTCCTTCAGGCAGTGCCCGGCCTCCCAGGGCGCACCGGCCGAAACCAGGGCGCGCATTTTCTCCAAGGTTCGGGGCGGCGGCGGCCAATGCTCCGGCGGCGGTCCCTCGGGCGAAAACCACGATTGCGGCAGCGTGGTCGCCAGCGCCGGAATTGACGGTGCGAGGGCCTTGGTGCGGGCGAGCGCGCGCCAGTCAAACGAGATGAAGACGGTGCGCGATTCGAACCCCGCGGCCCGCACCACAGCCAGCGCGGCGTCGGCCAGCGCCACCGGATCGGCCCCGCGCTCGGGCTTCATCAGGTCGGTCTTCAGTTCGATCCACAGCTTGAAGCGATCGCTCTCGCGCTGGGCCAGGGCGATCACGTCGGCGAGGCGGGGAATGCGCGCGCCGTCGGCCGGCGTCTGATGCGGATGCTGCCTGGCGTAGGCGCTGCCCGGTTTCAGGCGGCCGACGTCATAGGCTTGCAGCGCGGCGTAGCTCGTCTCCTTCAGCAACGGACCCGTCGCCTCCAGCCAGGCGCCGTCCGGCCCCCGTACGATCTCCGGCTTCAGCGCCTCGTCGTGGAACACCACAACCTCGCCGTCGGCGCTCAAATGCACGTCCAGCTCGGCGCCGTCCGCGCCGCAGGCGATGGCCCCGGCAAAGGCTGCCATCGTGTTTTCCGGCCAGAGGTCGGCGCCG
>JAXMDZ010000008.1:0-102742 GCA_046348585.1 Alphaproteobacteria bacterium | reverse complement strand
TTACCGTGGCGATCGCCGCGAAGGACACCTACGACTTCCTCGGCAGCCCGGAGGGCGAACTCGCGATCGCCGAGGCGCTCGTCTATTGCGCCACCGCGCCCAAGTCGAACGCGCTCTACAAGGGCTTCGGCGCGGCCAGGATCGCGGCGAAGGCGACCGGCTCGCTGATGCCGCCCCGCCACATCCTCAATGCGCCGACGAAGCTGATGAAGTCCGAAGGCTACGGCGCGGGCTATGTCTACGACCACGACGCCGAGGAAGGCTTCTCCGGGCAGAACTACTTCCCCGAAGGCATGGACCGCCAGGTCTTCTATGCGCCGAAGGAAACCGGCTTCGAGCGCGAGATCGCCAAGCGCCTCGATTACTGGGCGAAGCTCAGGGCGAAGCGTGAGGCGACCTAGCGCGGCCCCATGTCCACGCCGGCCAGCGCGGCGCGCGAACCCAGCCCCATCTGCTGCACCAGCGAGGTGGCGGCCGCCATGGTCAGGTCCAGCGGCTTCACGCGCTCGGGCGGCATGTACATGATCGTGCCCGTCATGGTCGCCGGGGCCTGCGGCACGAAGACCACCTCCCAGCCGTTCTCCAGCGTCTCCAGCCGATAACCGATCCGCCAGCCGCCCTCGACGGCGGCGAGCGCGGGCGTGAGGCCGGCGGTGCTTTGCAGCTTGGCGAACGAGCCGGCCATGCTCTTGAGCATCTGATATTGCGGCAGCCGCCCCAATACGGAGGTCTCAAGCCATTGGGTCAGGCGGCTGCCCGCCGCCGTGCGCGCGATCACCCCCGCCGCGAAGGCGACCGCGACGAGGATCGCCGCGGACACCGCCGTGACGAGGCCGATCCCCGAGACGGTCCCGTAGTGCTCCAGATCGAGGGCGGACAGCACCGGACCGGCGACGCCGCTCACCGCCTGCAACGCATAGCCGAGCATGAGCAGCAGGAGAACGAGCGGCAGCAGGAACACGACGCCGCCCACGAGGGTCGACTTCAGAAACTCGCGCATGTCTCCCCCCGTGTCTCGTTCGGAACGCCGCCTTCGTCCTCAGTGCCGCGACAGCTCGGCGCGGCCGACGACCATGTGGTGCACCTCGTCCGGCCCGTCGGCGAAGCGCAGATGGCGCATGTTGGTGTACATCTTGGCGAGCGGCGTCCATTCGGAAATGCCGGTCGCGCCGTGGATCTGCATCGCCTGGTCGATGATCTCGCAGACCCGCTCGGGCACCATCGCCTTGACCATGCTGACCCAGACGCGGGCCTCGCGGTTGCCGAGCACGTCCATGGCGCGCGCCGCCTTCAGCACCATCAGCCGCATCGCCTCGATGTCGATGCGGGCGCGCGAGATGACTTCCAGGTTCTTGCCGAGCTGGGCGAGCGGCTTGCCGAAGGCGACGCGGGTCGTCGCGCGCTTCACCATCAGGTCCAGCGCCTTCTCGGCCTGGCCGATCGAGCGCATGCAGTGATGGATGCGCCCCGGTCCGAGGCGGACCTGCGAGATTTCGAAGCCGCGCCCTTCGCCCAGCAGCATGTTTTCCTTGGGCACGCGCACATCGTTGAAGCGCAGATGCATGTGGCCCTGCGGCGCATGGTCCTCGCCGAAGACATGCATGGGGCCGACGATCTCGACGCCCTTGGTGTCGGTCGGCACCAGGATCTGCGACTGCTGGAACTGCGGCGGCGCGTTGGGGCTGGTCTTGACCATGACGATCATGATCTTGCAGCGCGGGTCGCCGGCGCCGGAGATGTAGTATTTCTCGCCGTTGATCACCCACTCGTCGCCGACCAGTTCGGCGCGCGTGGCGATGTTCTTGGCGTCCGACGAGGCGACGCCCGGTTCGGTCATCGCGTAGGCGGAGCGGATCTCGCCGTTGAGCAGCGGCTTCAGCCAGCGTTCCTTCTGCTCGTGGGTGCCGACGCGCTCCAGCACTTCCATGTTGCCGGTGTCGGGGGCCGAACAGTTGAGGCTCTCCGACGCAAGCGCCTGCTTGCCCAGTTCGACCGCGATATAGGCGTAGTCGAGATTGGTGAGACCCCGCCCGATCTCGGACTCGGGCAGGAAGAAGTTCCACAGGCCCGACGCCTTGGCCTTGTTCTTCGCGCCCTCCAGCAGCTCCAGCTGCCGGGGGTGCCAGCTCCAGCGGTTCGTGCGCTTCTGCTCCTCGCCCAGGCGATAGAACTCCTCGGCGATCGGCTCGACGTTTTCGGCGATGTGCTTCTTCACGGCGTCGAACAGGGGCTGCGACTCCTTCGACATGCGCAGATCGTTCAGCTCCACCTCCTGCTCGGGGGTGACTTCGAAGGCGTGTTTGTGCGCCGCGCTCATGGCTTTTCTCTCCCTTGGGTCTTGCCGGCCATTCACAGCATGGCGGGGGCGGCACATCAACGGCGGGCGTTTCCCGGGCGTCAAGCCGCGCCGCGCATCCCGCTTCCCAAGCGGGGAAAAATCCGCCTTCATGCCGCTCGCAAAACCGGCTGCCAAAGGGAAACGCCCATGAAAACCCGCATCACAGAACTGTTCGGCATCCAGCATCCGATCATCCAGGGCGGCATGCACTATGTCGGCTTCGCCGAAATGGCGGCGGCGGTCTCGAACGCCGGTGGCCTCGGCATCATCACGGGTCTGACCCAGGGCACGCCGGAAAAACTGTCGAAGGAAATCGCCCGCTGCCGCGAGATGACCGACAAGCCGTTCGGCGTGAACCTCACCTTCCTGCCGTCGGTCACGCCGCCCGACTATCCCGGCTTCGTCGAGGCGATCGTCAAGAGCGGCGTGAAGGCGGTCGAAACCGCCGGCAACAATCCGCAGAAATATCTTCCGGCGATGAAGGAAGCCGGCATCAAGGTCATCCACAAATGCACCTCGGTCCGCCACTCGGTGAAGGCCGAGGCGATCGGCTGCGACGCGGTCAGCGTCGACGGCTTCGAGTGCGGCGGCCATCCGGGCGAGGACGACGTGCCGAACTTCATCCTGCTGCCGCGCGCGGCGGAGGAGCTGAAGATTCCCTTCGTCGCCTCGGGCGGCATGGCCGACGGGCGCAGCCTGGTGGCGGCCCTGGCGCTGGGGGCTGAGGGCATCAACATGGGCACCCGCTTCATCGCCACCAAGGACGCGCCGGTCCACCAGAACGTCAAGGACGCGCTGGTGCGGGCGAGCGAGCTGGACACCCGCCTCATCATGCGCCCGCTGCGCAACACCGAACGGGTGCTCAACAACGACGCCGTCCAGCGGCTGATCGCCAAGGAACGCGAGATGGGCGACAAGCTGTCCTTCGCCGACATCGCGGCCGAGGTCGCGGGCGTCTATCCGAAGATCATGCGCGACGGCGACATGGACGCCGGCGGCTGGAGCTGCGGCATGGTCGCCGGCCTCATCCACGACATCCCGACGGTCAAGGAACTGATCGACCGCATCATGGCCGAGGCGGAAACGATCATCGCCAGGCGGCTGGAAGGCTTCCTCGCCGCCTGATCGCGGCGGGCAGGGGACGGAACCGGCGGCGGGGACTTCGGCCCCCGCCTGTCTTTCGGCCGCCCCATCGGCTAAACCGGCCGCTCAACCTCAGCCGGAGAGCGCCATGACCCGCTTCGTCCTTTCCGCCGCCGCGCTGGCGGCCATCCTCGCCGTCCCCGCCGCCGCCTCCAGCGACGAGGCCTGGGCCGAGCAGGAGAAGCAGGTGACGGAAGCCTGCGTCGCCGCCAGCGGCCTCAAGGACGCCAAGGCGCACACCGACGTCATGCAGTTCGACGACACGGTCGGCTATGCCGCCCTGATCGTCGAGGGCGAAGGCGAGGGCGGCCACATGGGCGGCGAGGGCCATATGGGCGAAGGCCACATGGGCGAGGGGCACATGGGCGAAGGGCAGGGCGGCGAAGGCCACATGGAGGGCATGGAGCACCACGCCATGGCGCTCTGCCTGTTCGACAAGAAGACCGGCAAGGCCTCGATCGCCGAGATGCACCACAAGTGACGCCGCTGCTCTATGTGGGGGCTGGCGGGGCACTGGGGGCGATGGCCCGCTTCCTGATGGCGGGCTGGGTCCAGAAGGCGTCCGGCGGGACGTTTCCGTGGGGAACGCTCTCGGTCAACGTCGCGGGCGCCTTCGCGATGGGCCTCGTCGTGGCGGTCGCGCTCAAGGCCGCCAGCTTCCCGGCCGATCTGCGCGTGTTCCTCACCAGCGGCGTGCTCGGCGGCTTCACGACCTTCTCGGCCTTCTCGGTCGAGACCGCGCTGATGATCGAAAAGGGCGACCTGCTGCCCGCCGGCCTCTACGTCGCCGCCTCGGTGACCTTGACGGTTCTTTTTCTGTTCTGTGGATTGTGGCTGGTACGGAGCATCGCGGCATGAGCGGCGTGAGGACTCAGACGGTCGGCAACGACGAGGGCGGGGTGCGCGTGGACCGCTGGTTCAAGCGCCACTTCCCCAGCCTCGGCCACGGCGCGCTGGAGAAGCTGCTGCGCACCGGCCAGGTCCGGGTCGACGGCGGCCGGGTGAAGGCCAGCGACCGGCTCGCCGCCGGCTCCGCCGTGCGCATCCCGCCGCTGCCCGAAGGAGCCTCCGCGACTCCCGTTCGCGCGACCGACACCGTGCTCAAGAGCGCCGACAAGATCGCCGCGGAAGATCTTGTTATTCATATGGATTCCGAGATCATCGTGCTCAACAAGCCGCCCGGTCTGCCGAGCCAGGGCGGGCCGGGCATCACCCGTTCGGTCGACCATCTTCTGGGGGCGCTCACCTTCGGCAAGAAGCAGCGCCCGCGCCTCGTCCACCGCCTCGACAAGGATACCAGCGGCGTCCTGGTCATCGCCCGCACCGTCCCGGCCGCCGCGGCGCTGGCCGAGGCCTTCCGCGAGCGCGACACCAAGAAGGTCTACTGGGCGCTCACCGTGGGCGTCCCCAAGCCCCATCAGGGCATCATCAAGGCGGCGCTCGCCAAGGTCGCCCACGGGCCGGGCCGGACCGACGAGCGCATGGTGATCCGCGAGAAGGGCGAGGACGACGACGCCAAGCGCGCCGTCACCCGCTATAAGGTCATGGAGCACGCCGCCCAGACCGCCGCCTGGGTCGCCATGATGCCGGTCACCGGCCGCACGCACCAGTTGCGGGTCCACGCCGCCTCGCTCGGCACGCCGATCGCCGGCGACTTCAAGTATGGCGAGGAGGGCGCCCGCCTCTCCGGCTCCATCTCGCCCAAGATGCACCTGCACGCCCGCTATCTGCGCATCCGCAAACCGTCGGGCGGCTATCTGGAAGTGACCGCCGAACTCCCGGCCCACATGAAAAAGACCTGGGGCCTCTTCGGCTGGGACATCGACGACACCTCCGACCCCTTCCCGGACGCCTGACCATGGCGCGCCGCAAGACCTCGGTCGATGAGATCATATAAAGTATCATCAAAACAATTGGATATGCATAAATCTTAAACTTAAATCTCGGGCAACCCGTCCCGGCCCTCCAGCCTCTCGCGCAAGCGTCAGGGAGACGCGACCATGGATATGTTCTGGCCCTTTCTCGGCATCGCAGCCTTCACTGGGGGCCTGCTGACGCTGATCGTCTTCACCGCCTGGCCGGCCTCGCGGCGATTGCTGCTGTGGCTCGTGCTCACGGCCGGATTCTTCGGCTTCATGCTGCTCCTGGAAAAGACAGCTGGCCGGCCGGCGGCCTGGAACATCTTCGCGCTCGTCTTCATCGGCCTAAGCGCCTGGCACTCGCAGAAAATCCTCCAGAAGACATTCTGGCGCGATCCCGAGGACTGGGACGGGCACGCGCCGCAGAACCCCGAGGAAGAGGCGTTCAGCGACGCCCTGAAGGTGACGATCAACCACGTGACCGGCCTGCGGAACGGGCTGGTCCTGTCGGGGCCGTTCGACGAGCGCTATCTCGCCGATCTGGGCGAAGCCGACCTCGACGCTCTGGCCGCCGACCTCGCGGCGCGGGATCCGAGGGGCGTGACGCTGCTTGAATCCTACCGCGACTGGAGGCGAAACGCCGCGTCATGACTTCGCCCCCCGTCCTCAAGCGCTTCTACCGCCACGCCTCCCCTCGCCCCGCCGAAGGCGGCCACACCATCCACTTCGACGAGCGGCAGCTGAAGACGCCCGCCCGGGCCCCTTTCATCGTCCCCACGGCGGAACTGGCCGAGGCCGCGGCCGCCGAGTGGAACGCCCAGGGCGAGAAGCTCGACCTCGCCGCAATGACCCTGACCGCCCTCGCCAACGCGGCGATCGACCGGATCGCCCCCGACCGCGAGGCCTTCGCCCGGCGGCTCGCCGCCTATGGCCGCAACGACCTGCTCTGCTACCGGACGGCCTCGCCGGCCGAGCTGGCCGCCCGGCTGGCCAAGGGCTGGCAGCCCGTCCTCGACTGGCTGGCCGAGACCCACGGCGCCCGCCTGACGCTGGCGGAGGGCGTCGTCCATGTCGACCAGCCGCCAGAGGCGCTGGCGGCGCTGGAGCGCGCCGTCCTCGCCCTCGATCCCTTCCGGCTCGGGGCGCTGCATGTGCTGACCACCGGCATGGCCTCGCTCGGCCTCGGGCTGGCGGTCGCGGGCGGACTGCTGACGGCCGCCGAGGCGTTCGACCTGTCGCGGCTCGACGAGGAGTATCAGGCCGAGCGCTGGGGCCGCGACTCCGAGGCCGAGGCCCGCACCGCCCGCATCCGGGCGGAGGCGGAGAGCGCCGGCCGGTTCCTTTCGCTGCTGGGCTAGAGCCGCCTCGGGTTTTCCGTCCGGCAATTTCCGTTCGCGGCGCGTTGCGTGCGCGCAAGAAACGTGATTTCACGCGCCGTCACAGTCTTGCGCCGGGGCCGCCCATGAAAACCGTCATCCAGGAACTCGAAGAGCGCCGCGCGGCGGCCCATCTCGGCGGCGGCGAGGCCCGCATCGCGTCTCAGCATGCCAAGGGCAAGCTGACGGCCCGCGAACGCATCGAGCTTCTTCTGGATGCCGGCTCGTTCGAGGAGTTCGACATGTTCGTCGAACACCGCAATTCCGACTTCGGCATGGAGAAGACCAAGGTCCAGGGCGACGGCGTCGTCACCGGCTGGGGCACGGTCAACGGCCGGCTGATCTATGTCTTCGCCAAGGACTTCACGGTGTTCGGCGGCTCGACGTCGGAGGCCCACGCCGAGAAGATCACCAAGATCCAGGATCTGGCGCTGCGCATGGGCGCGCCCTGCATCGGGCTGTTCGACGCCGGCGGCGCGCGCATCCAGGAAGGTGTCGCCTCGCTCGGCGGCTATGGCGAGGTCTTCAAGCGCAACGTGCTCTCCTCGGGCGTCATCCCGCAGATCAGCGTCATCATGGGGCCGTGCGCGGGCGGCGACGTCTATTCGCCGGCGATGACCGACTTCATCTTCATGGTGCGCGACCAGTCCTACATGTTCGTTACCGGACCGGACGTGGTGAAGACCGTCACCAACGAGGTCGTGACCAGCGAGGAGCTGGGCGGCGCGAAGGTCCACACCACGCGCTCCTCGATCGCCGACGGCGCCTACGACAACGACATCGTCTGCCTGTCGCAGATGCGCCGCCTGATCGACTTCCTGCCGCTCAACAACCGCGAGCAGTCGCCGGAGCGGCCGACCTTCGCCGCGTTCGACGTCGAGGATCACTCGCTCGACACGCTGGTGCCCGACAATCCCAACAAGCCCTACGACATCAAGGAACTGATCCTGAAGGTCGCGGACGAGGGCGATTTCTTCGAAATCCAGGAAGCCTTCGCCAGGAACATCGTCACCGGCTTCGGCCGCATCGAGGGCCACACGGTCGGCTTCGTCGCCAACCAGCCGATGGTGCTGGCGGGCGTGCTCGACAGCGACGCCAGCCGCAAGGCGGCGCGCTTCGTGCGCTTCTGCGACTGCTTCAACATCCCCATCGTCACCTTCGTCGACGTGCCCGGCTTCCTGCCCGGCACGGCGCAGGAATATGGCGGCCTCATCAAGCACGGCGCGAAGCTGCTCTTCGCCTTCACCGAGGCGACGGTGCCCAAGGTCACGGTCATCACGCGCAAGGCCTATGGCGGCGCCTATGACGTGATGGCCTCCAAGCACATCCGCGGCGACGTGAACTACGCCTGGCCGAGCGCCCAGATCGCCGTGATGGGCGCGAAGGGCGCGGTGGAGATCATCTTCCGTCAGGAAATGTCGAACCCCGACGCGATCGCCGAACGCACGAAGGAATACGAGGACCGCTTCCTCAACCCGTTCGTGGCGGCGTCGCGCGGCTATATCGACGAAGTCATCATGCCATCCCGCACCCGCTGGCGCATCGCCCGGGCGCTCCGCATGCTCCGCACCAAGAAGCAGGACATGCCCTGGAAGAAGCACGACAACATTCCGCTATAGCTAGTCCGGCGCTACAGCCAAGGCCCCATGACATGGGCGGGCCAGCACGATTGGGGCCCTCGCTTGTGAGTGGATGGTCCACCGTCATTTCATTTAGCATGCTGTTCCACTAGACTTGCTTGCTGCTGGCAAGTGTTCTGCTGCATGGCCAAGTCCAGCGGATGGGGGCAGCCGAAATGGGAAAGTACGGATCTACAGCTGTGCAGGCAGTTGAGCTGTTGCGGCGAAGGGCCTCGCTCTCGCCGCGAGAGGCTTGGGGTATGGCCGCCAGCAAGATTTTCGCGCAGAGCCCATCGTCTCGGGACAAGTCGTGCCCAAGAGACGCGTTCTTGGGTCTTTGCGAACATGGATGCGTCGTTGGAGTTGCACAGGGAAACTACACCCGATCGGTGTCGAACAAGCGCTATGCTGTCGCGGCAGTGGCCATTCTCAAGAAGAACCCCGAATTGTCGGAATGCGACCGAGATCTCTGGAAAGCCGTCACCCGCGGCGCGTCCTTGACCCACAATGGCCAGATGGATGTGGTCAATAGCCTATTCAGGGCGGGCCACCTCAAATAGCGCGCCGGGACATTAGTGCTGGGCCTGTGTTCGCTTGCCGCTCTCGAGGCATTGGCCTCCAGTTCAGCTGCCGAGCATTGCGAGTTGGGAGGCTGAGGGCCTCCGTCACACAACTTGCGACCGCCCAACCCAATTCCGCCGCCCGCCTCAGCAGCCGGGCGGGTGGGGGCGCGAGATCGAATTGGTGTCGGAGCGCAGTTCGATATGCGTCGTCCCCTTGGTGATGACCGCCTCGACCTCGATGTCGAGGCTCGTCATCACCTGCGTCGCCATGCCTTCGGGCGGCGTCGCCACGGCGTCGTAGGGCAAGACGCCGTCGATCGGCGGCCCGCCGGGGAAGATCGCGGTCGGGTTCGACCAGCCGCCCGAATTGACCCACACCTTGGCGACGATGGTCGGGCGGTCGTTCTTGCAGACCAGATCGTAGCTCTCGATGGAATGGACGCGCTTCATCATGGGCGCGGCCTCATCCGCCGCCGCGCCGCACCCGGCCAGCGCGATGCCCGCCGCCGCCGCCCACACTGCCCGCTTCATGACACGCTCCTTTGTCTTGAGAACCCGGAGCGATTTGCGTTCGCACCGGATCGCACTTCTTTCCTCATGGCCGCCCTTGAGGCGGCCATCCAGATCGGCGGTGGGCGTGAAGCTGGATGGCCGGGTCAGGCCCGGCCATGAGGATGAAGGTGCGCCCGCTCGCAAGATGCTCCATCCGCATCCTCCCCGCCAATTCGGGCGATCGTGAGACGGGCCTCACCCCAGCGTGCGGATCAACGCCTGCGCCGCCGCCGGATTGCGCACCTTCGCGCCCGAAATGAAGAAGGCGAAGACGTCGCCGCGCTTCGCCCAGGCCTTGGCCTGCTTCGCCAGCGCGGCGCGCTCGGCCTCGGTCACCCCCTCCGGGTTGTCCTCGGCGGTCGCCATGAAGCGGGCATAGGTGAAGTCCGCCGTCGCCTCGTCGATCCGGGGGAAGTCCTCGTCCTGCGCATGCACGATGGCGACGCCCGCCGCCCGCGCCAGGTCGTAGAAGGCAGGCGTCTGGAAGCTTGGGCTGCGCACCTCGACCGCGTGGCGCAGGCGCAGCCCGTCCTTCTCCGGCGGCAGCAGCTTCAGGAACGCCCCGAAATCGGCCGCGTCGAACTTCTTGGTCGCCATGAACTGCCAGTTGATCGGCCCGAGCTTCGGCCCCAGCGCGGTCAGGCCTTGGTCCAGGAACTTGCCGACCGACTCGCCTGCGTCCGCCAACACCTTGCGATTGGTGCAGAAGCGCGAGGCCTTCACCGCGAACACGAAATCGTCCGGCGTCTCGTCATGCCATTTGCGCCAGGAGTCCGGCTTGAAGGTCGAATAATAGGTGCCGTTGATCTCGATCGCCGTCAGCGCCCGCGAGGCGAATTCCAGCTCGCGCTTCTGCGACAGGCCCTCGGGATAGAAGACGCCGCGCCACGGCTCGAAGGTCCAGCCGCCGATCCCCACCCTGATCCGTCCCGCCATCGCGCCCTCCCGTGAAGCGGCCAGCCTAGCCGAACGCCGTCCCGAATTGCAGGACCGGGGTCGCAGGCCCGGCCGTTTCCGGACACCGATTTCCCGCCCCCGGACGCCTTACGTTAGCGGCACCCCAGCGATTTGGGCGTGACACGCGGCCCTGTTCTGCTATGCGAACCCGGCAGAAAATTGCGTCCAAAGGCTGCCGGGGCTCATGTTCAAGAAAATCCTGATCGCCAATCGCGGCGAAATCGCCTGCCGCGTCATCAAGACCGCCCGCCGGATGGGCATCAAGACCGTCGCCGTCTATTCCGACGCCGACAAGGATGCCCTGCATGTCGAGATGGCCGACGAGGCCGTCCATATCGGCCCGCCGCCGGCCGCCCAGTCCTATCTCATCATCGAGAAGATCATCGACGCCTGCCGCCGCACCGGGGCCGAAGCGGTCCATCCGGGCTACGGCTTCCTGTCCGAACGCACCGCCTTCGCCGAGGCGCTGTCGGCCAACGGCATCGCCTTCCTCGGCCCCAATCCCAAGGCGATCTTCGCCATGGGCGACAAGATCGAATCGAAGAAGCTCGCCGCCGCCGCCAAGGTGAACACCGTCCCCGGCTTCATCGGCGAGATCGACGGCACGGAGCACGCGGCGCGCATCGCCGCCGAGATCGGCTATCCGGTCATGGTCAAGGCGTCGGCCGGCGGCGGCGGCAAGGGCCTGCGCGTCTGCAACTCGGCCGAGGAACTGGCGCAGGCGATCCTCTCGTCGCAGAACGAGGCGCGCGCCAGCTTCGGCGACGACCGCATCTTCATCGAGAAATTCGTCACTGAGCCGCGCCACATCGAGATTCAGGTGCTGGGCGACAAGCACGGCAACTGCATCTACCTGAACGAGCGCGAGTGCTCGATCCAGCGCCGCCACCAGAAGGTGATCGAGGAAGCGCCGTCGCCGTTCCTCGACGCCGCGACGCGCAAGGCGATGGGCGAACAGGCCGTCGCGCTCGCCAAGGCGGTCGGCTACGACAGCGCCGGCACCGTCGAGTTCATCGTCGACGGCCAGCGCAATTTCTACTTCCTCGAAATGAACACCCGTCTCCAGGTCGAGCATCCGGTGACCGAGCTGATCACCGGCATCGACCTCGTGGAGCAGATGATCCGCGTCGGCTACGGCGAGAAGCTGGCGATCGCGCAGTCCGACGTGAAGATCGACGGCTGGGCGGTGGAAAGCCGCATCTACGCCGAAGACCCCTATCGCAACTTCCTGCCTTCGATCGGCCGTCTGGTGAAGTATCGCCCGCCCGCCGAAGGCCCCATCGGCAAAGGTCTCATCCGCAACGATACCGGCGTCTACGAAGGCGGCGAGATCTCGATGTTCTACGACCCGATGATCGCCAAGCTCTGCACCCACGCCCCGACGAGGGCGGAGGCGATCGAGCTTCAGGCCGACGCGCTCGACGCCTTCTACATCGAGGGCATTCAGCACAACGTGCCGTTCCTCCAGGCGGTGATGGGGCACGAACGCTTCAAGTCAGGCAACATCACGACCGGCTTCATCGCCGAGGAGTTCCCGGACGGCTTCCACGGCGTCGAGCTGCCGCACGAGGCGGCCGAAAAACTGGCCGCCGTCGCCGTCTTCGCCCATGCCCGCGACAATGCGCGGGCGCGCGAAGTCTCGGGCCGCATTCATCCCAACAGCGCCTATCCGCCCGAATGGGTGGTGAACCTCGCCGGGCAGGACCATGCGCTGTCGGTCTGGCCGAGCGCCGATCCGCTGGGGCCGATGACCTTCCGCTTCCATGACGGCGAGCAGGGCGGTTTCCGCGACACCATCGTCGTGGAAAGCGTCTGGGTGCCGGGCGAAAACGTGTTCTCCGGCCTCATCGACGGCGCGCCCTTCGTCGCCCAGATCGTCAAGACGCTGGACGGCTACCGGCTGTGGCATCGCGGCGCCTCGGTCTCGGCCAAGGTGCTGACGCCGGTCGCCGCCGCGCTGTCGCGCTACATGATCGAGCGCGTCGCGCCCGACACCTCGAAATTCCTGCTCTGCCCGATGCCGGGCCTCGTCGTCTCGATCAATGTCGAGGAAGGGCAGGAGGTGAAGGCGGGCGAACCGCTGGCGGTGGTCGAGGCGATGAAGATGGAGAACGTCCTGCGCGCCGAAAAGGACGCGACCATCGCCAAGATCAACGCCAGGAAGGGCGACAGCCTGGCGGTCGATGCGGTGATCATGGAGTTCGCGCCGGCCTGAGGCCTAGGCGGCGAGCGCCTCGGACTTGGTGGCCGCGGCCTTTGGCGCGCGGCGCAGCACCACGGTCACGGTCGTGCCCTTGCCGGGCACGCTCGAAATCGACATCGAGCCGCCGCAGCGCGCCAGGATCGTGCCGACGATCGACAGGCCGAGCCCGGTGCCGCCCTGCTTGCGGGCATAGACGTCGTCGACCTGCTCGAACGGCCGCAGGATGCGGTCCAGATGCTCCTCGGGGATGCCGATCCCGCTGTCCGACACGGCGAACGCCACGCAGTCGTCGCTGGGCGCCTGTGCAGCCGCAATGCGAACATAGCCGAACTCGGTGTATTTGATCGCATTTCCGATCAAATTCACCGCCACCTGCCGCACCCCCCTCCCACTGGCGAGCGCCGCCGCTTCCGGCATCTCGCCGATCGACAGCATCAGTCCTTTCTTGGTCGCTTGCTGTTCCAGCATGCGGCAGGCATCTGCAATGCACGGGCCGAGTTCTACCGGCTCGTTCAGTGTCACGCCGTCGGTCGCGTCGTAGCGCGAGAGCATCAGCACGTCCTCGATCAAGCCAAGCAGGTGCGACGCGCTGGAATGAATATCGCCGGCATATTCGGCGTAGCGCGGGTGACCGAGCGGGCCGAACAACCCCATCTTCATCGCCTCTGAGAAACCGAGCACCGCGTTCAGAGGGGTGCGGAACTCGTGGCTGAGATTGGCGAACAGCATGCTCTTCGCGCGTTCCGACTTCGCCAGGACAGCGGTGGCGATGCGGGCGGATTCGGCTTGGCGGTGGGCGCGGAAGGCCAATGCGATCAAGGCGATGACGATGATTCCCACGCCCGCCACGGCGGTCGCCACGCGCGGCGAGAGCATTTCCACCATCTGCTGCATGGGACTATCCTGTTCCCAGGCGAGATAGCCCATGCGGGTGGAGCGGATGTCGAGCAGTTCGATGGAGGGCTTGCCGGGCTGCGCCTTGAGCGAGAAATCGAGGCCGACGAGGCCGTAATCCCTGGAAAGGCTGGCCAGAAGGCCGTCGTCCAGCCGCTTGAGGACGATCACCACGACGGCGGCGCCGTTCGCCATCGGCTGGCGGATGGCGGACGCGACATAGGTCTGGCCGTAGCAATAGAGGAAGCCGCTGTAATGCTGCGGGCCGTTCATGCGCGAGGCGTAGGCGGCGACGTCGGTGACCGCCTTGGTGCGGCCGAGGGCGGCGGAGGTTTCGAGGCTGACTGCGGTCCAGACCAGGCGGCCCTTGTCGCCGACCAGGAACAGCGCCTGCGCCCCGATCGCCTCGCGCATCGACTGGCCGAAGGCTTCCGTCACGCCGCTGGCCGGCTCGGCCTGCACCAGCGAGGCGACGGTCGCGGCGCTCTGTTCGGCGTCGGCGAGAAGGCGCGATTTCAGGGCGGCGGCGACGTGGTCGTCCTCCTGGCGGAGCGCGGCATCGACCTGCGTCGCGGCGTCGGTCGCCGACACATAGATCGACACGCCGCCGGCGAGGACCGCAGCGATCGCGAACAGGACGGCAAGGCGACTGCTGAGAACCATGAGGCCGGGTTATTCTCCGATCCCGGCAGAGTAGGGCAACCGTCTGAAAACGCCGTAAGTAGTCCTTTCGCGCCCGTTTACCTTGCCGGGCCTGCCGCGGGCATCCTGGCGTAGCGCCATTCGATCGACTGGAGCTTGCCGTCGAGCGTGCCTTCGATGCGGGCGTCCAGCGTGTCTTCGCCGCCATAGCTGTAGATGACGCGCTGGGGGAAATCGTGGGCGGGGTTTTCGAAGACGGCGTAGCCGTTGTCGGCTTCCTTCAGCACGAAGACGGTTTCGCCCTGGCCTTCGGGGCGCGCCACGAAGACGAATTTGCCGTCGCGGATCTCGACGCTCATCGCCTCCAGCGTGGTCTTCGCGCCCGGCTCGGCGGTGTAGACGATGGTCATGCCGGCCATGATGCCGCCGACGGGGCCGACCCAGTGCTCTTCCACCGTGCGCCCGTCCTTCGGCTCGGCCCAGTCGCCGGCGAGGAAGCTCATCTGCGCTATGTTGGGCGGGCCGCCATGCTCGTCCCCGGCGGCGGCCGCGCCTGGCGCGAGGAGCAGGACGGCGAAAGCGACGGCGCGGCGCAGGCTCATGGGCGGTCTCCGGGATTGGCGCTCCATTGGAGGCTGCCGGGCAGGGGCGGACAAGCGCCGCCTTGCCGCAGGGTGCCCGGTGCGCGCTAGCCGAAGATCTCGGCGAAGCTTGCCTTCAGGGCGGCGTCCACCTCGGCCATGGGGGCCGGGCGGCCGAGGCGGGCGAGGCTGGTGACGCCGTGGGCGGCGATGCCGCAGGGCACGATGCCGGCGAAGTGGGAGAGGTCGGGATCGACGTTGAGCGAGACGCCGTGAAAGCTGACCCCGCGGCGGACCCTGAGGCCGAGCGCGGCGATCTTGTCCTCCGCGCCGGTCGCCGGGTCCGCCACCCAGATGCCGACCCGGCCGGCGCGCCGCTCGCCCGTCACCCCGAAGCGGGCGAGCGCGGCGATCAGCCAGGCTTCGAGGTCGTGGACGAATCGGCGGATGTCGCCGCCGCGGGCCTTCACGTCGAGCATCACATAGCCGATCCGCTGGCCCGGCCCGTGATAGGTGTACTGGCCGCCGCGCCCGGCGGCGAAAACCGGGAAGCGGCCGGGTTCGAGCAGATCGTCCGGCCGGGCGCTGGTCCCGGCCGTGTAGAGCGGGGGATGCTCCAGCAGCCAGACGGCCTGACGCGCCGTTCCCTCGGCGATGGCGGCGGCGCGCGTCTCCATGAAGGCGAGCGCCTCCGGATAGGGCACCGGGGCCTCGCTGGTCAGCCATTCGATGGCGCGGTCGCAAGTCATTAACCACCAAGTAAGCGCCGGGCCCTAGCGTCGCAATGCTGGGTCAGGGGGCGCTTCGCCGGTATGTCAGTTGAAACCGTCAGGGTCGAGATATCGGTCGTTCTGGGGAAGTCGGTCATTCCGATGAACCAGTTGCTGCGCATGGGCCGCGGCGCGGTGATCGAGCTGGATGCCCGCCAGTCGGACGAAGTGTGGATCCTCGCCAACGGCACTCCGGTCGCCCGGGGCGATATCGTGATTCAGGGCGAGAAGATCTGCGTCTCGGTCACCCGGACGCTCGCCGCCGCCGCCTGACGGAGACGGCGCGGCCGGAGCCCTGCCTGCGCGGGCCTAGCCGTCTGGATTCCCAAGGAAAATCGTCCTCGGGCGCGGGCGGCGCGATTTCCGCGATTGCGCGCTTCACAACCCCGCCGGGCCTTGCTATACGCGCGGCCCTTGCTTCGCCCGTATGGGCGATCCCGATGCGGCCATGGCGGAATTGGTAGACGCGCTAGCTTGAGGTGCTAGTGGGGTAACTCCCGTGGAAGTTCGAGTCTTCTTGGCCGCACCACACTTTCCCACATTGACGGTTTGACTGCGGCCCTGCGTGCGCCTCGTGAGGTTGCGCGCGCGGTGCGTCCTTCGAGACGGGCGCGTGCCGCGCCATCCTCAGGATGAGGAGGGTTTGGGAATCTTCGGGGGGAACCGCGGTGCGTCCTTCGAGACGGGCGCGTTCCGCGCCCTCCTCAGGATGAGGAGGGTTTGAGTAGCGGCGGATGGGGGCCGGCGTTTCTCCGTTTCTCTCCTGCTCCCACCCTCCTCATCCTGAGGAGCGGCCGGAGGCCGCGTCTCGAAGGACGCACGGTGATTTCCGCGCCCGTTCAGCTCTCACCTTCCTCATCCTGAGGAGCGGCCGGAGGCCGCGTCTCGAAGGACGTACGGCGTTTCCCGCGCCCGTTCAGCTCTGACCCTCCTCATCCTGAGGAGCGGCCGGAGGCCGCGTCTCGAAGGACGCACGGCGTTTCGACAGGGCGGGCAGGCGGTCGTAGTCGCGCCGGATCAGGGCTTCCTTCTTGGCGCGCGACCAGCCCTTGATCTGACGCTCGACGGCAATGGCGTCGACGATGCGGTGGAAATTGTCCGCCCAGACCAGCTCCACGGGCCGCCTTGCAGAGGTGTAGCCGCCCAACTCGCCGCTCTGATGCTGGCCGATCCGCCGGTCGAGATCGCCGCGTGCAGAGCCCACATAGTATGAGCCGTCGGCGCAGCGCAGGATGTAGACGAAGGCCTCGAACACCGTTGTGCGTCCTTCGAGACGGCCGCTTCGCGGCCTCCTCAGGATGAGGAGTGGCGGGGGAGTTCGGCAAGGGGGCGGGGGTGCGTCCTTCGAGACGGCCGCTTTGCGGCCTCCTCAGGATGAGGAGGGTTTGGGCGGACATCGTGCGTCCTTCGAGACGGGCGCGTGTCGCGCCCTCCTCAGGATGAGGAAGGGCGGAGGGCTCGGCAAGGGAGCGGGGGTGTGCGTCCTTCGAGACGGGCGCGTTCCGCGCCCTCCTCAGGATGAGGAGGGGTGGGGGCGGTTGCTTTCTCGGGATGAGGCGGGGTGGGGGCGCATCAGGGGGGTTCGCCGTTGCGGCGCGGTTTGCGGCGCAGGCGCGGGAACAGATGGTCGTTGGCGATGACGAAGTCGCGGATCGTGCCGGCGAAGGGCCAGCCGTGCCAGCCCTTGAGATGGCCGTAGCCCGCGATGGCGCCCAGCGCCGCGCCGACGCAATCGACCATGATGTCCTTCATCGTGTCGACGAGGCCGGACTTCTGCATGTTGGTGCCGAGCGTCTGATCGACAGCGAACTCGAAGATCTCCCACAGCGCGCCGATCGTCACGGAGAAGCAGAAGGCGAACAGCGCGACCGTGACCGGCGCGGCCGAGAGGCGGTCGCCGCGCACCAGTATGAGCATCAGCACCACGCCGACCAGGCCGAAACCGATGGCCGAGCCGAAATGCAGCAGGTCGTCCCACCACCAGAAGCGGTTGTAGAAATCGCGAACCTCGCCGAGGAACAGCGTCGCCATCAGGAACAGCGCCACCGCCACGACGAACCCGGCGGGAACGCGCGCCCCGATGAAGCGCTGCAGATAGACCGGCACCAGGGTGAGGGCAAAGGTCGCCAGCGCGACGAAGGCGACGCTGAACGCGCCGCTGGCGAGGGCGTAGCCGGCTTCGGCCAGCAGCACGGCCCAGATCGCCTTGAGCGGCCAGGGTTGGTCGAGGAGTCTCATGCCGGATGCGCCACCATGGAGGTTATCCTAGCACCTGCGCGGCCGGGGGGCGATGCGGGCGCAGTGCGTCCTTCGAGACGGCCGCTTTGCGGCCTCCTCAGGATGAGGAGGGTTTGAGATGGACGGGAGGGAACCGCGGTGCGTCCTTCGGGACGGCCGCTTTGCGGCCTCCTCAGGATGAGGAACGGCGGGGGCTTGGGGAGGGGGCTGCTGTGGCTTGGTCCCGGTTCAGGCGGCGCGGGCCGCTGACATAAGGGTTGTCGCGCTCGAAGAAGCGCAGGGGGCGGTGCGCGTCGCGCGTGATGCCGATGCGGGTCGAGGTGCCGATCTCGCCCGGCGGGCGGGGCGGGGCGGCGAGGAAGAGCGCGCCGGGCGCGCAGAGGTCGAGACCGTCATGCGTCGGGCCGATGCCGAGCGCGAGGGTGAGCTTGCCGGGGCCGTTGGCGAGGTCGGGGCCGTGACGGCCAGGACGGCGGGCCTGCATCAGCGCCTCGCCCAGCACCGGCTCGACCGCGCGGATCAGCACGCCCGCGCCGATGCCCGGCGCTTCGCTGGCGACGTTGAACAGCCAGTACATGCCGTAGTTCAGATAGACATAGGCGTGGCCGCGCTCGCCGAACATCGGCCGGTTGCGCGGGGTTTCGCCGCGAAAGCTGTGGCTCGCCGCATCGTCCGGCAGGTAGGCCTCGGTCTCGACGATGCGCGCCGCGACGCGGCCCTCCGGCAGGTCGTGGACGATCGCCGCGCCGATGAGATAGCGGGCGAGCGCCACCGTATCGGCGGGGAGGTCGCGGCGGCTGAGCCGCTTGAGGCGGGGCGGCGTCATGCGCCTCAGGCGGCGGTCCAGCCGCCGTCCATCGCGATGTTCGCACCGGTGATCTGGCTGGCCGCGTCGCCGGCGAGGAAGACGGCGAGCGCCGCGACCTGCTCGACGGTGACGAACTGCTTGGTCGGCTGAGCCTGCAGCAGCACGTCGCCGATGACCTGTTCCTTGGTCAGGCCGCGCGCCTTCATCGTGTCGGGAATCTGCTTCTCGACCAGCGGCGTCCAGACATAGCCGGGGCTGATGCAGTTGACCGTGACGCCGTGCGGGGCGAGTTCGAGCGCGACCGTCTTGGTGAGGCCGGCGATGCCGTGCTTGGCGGCGACATAGGCCGCCTTGAACGGCGAGGCGACCAGCGAATGGGCCGAGGCGGTGGAGACGATGCGGCCCCATTTGCGCGCCTTCATGCCGGGAACGGCGGCGCGGATCGCATGGAAGGCCGAGGAGAGGTTGATCGCGATGATCTGGTCCCATTTGTCGATGGGGAAGTCCTCGATCGGCGAGACGTGCTGGATGCCGGCATTGTTGACGAGGATGTCGGGGCCGCCGAAGGCCGAAGCGGCGAGGCCGACCAGTTCGGCGATCTCGGCGGGCCTGGTCATGTCGGCGGGCGAATAGAGCGCGCGGACGCCGAACTCGGTTTCGATGGCGGCGCGGGCCGCTTCGATCTCGTCGGCCGGGCCGAAGCCGTTGAGGACGACGTTCGCGCCCTCGGCGGCGAAGGCGCGGGCGCAGGCGAGGCCGATGCCACTGGTCGAGCCGGTGACGAGGGCGGATTTGCCTTTGAGGGTCATGGAGGTCTTTCGCGAAGGGGCGGGCCGGGCCGCCGCGGGCAACATGTTGCGGCGCAATATAGGCGGTTCGGCGGGGGAAGGAACCGGGCTGCGCGCGAATTCCGCCGAAGTCCGCCTCCCGCTCCGCCCGGCGTTCGGCTAAGACCGGCCGCAGGACGACGCCTCATGACGCCACAAGGAGCCTTGCCGTGATCCCCAATTCCTTCCGCGGCCTCGATTTCGACCTCGGCGAGACGGCCGACATGCTGCGCGAGACGGTGCGGGCGTGGTCGGACGACAGGCTGGCGCCGCGCGCCGCCGAGATCGACCGGAGCAACACCTTCCCGCGCGAGCTGTGGCCGGAGCTGGGCGATCTCGGTCTGCTGGGCGTGACGGTGGAGGAGGAATACGGCGGCGCGGGCCTCGGCTATCTGGAGCATTGCGTCGCCATGGAGGAGGTGAGCCGCGGCTCCGGCGCGGTCGGGCTTTCCTACGGCGCGCACTCCAATCTCTGCGTCAACCAGCTGCGCCGCTGGGGCACGCCGGAGCAGAAGCGCAAATACCTGCCCAAGCTGATGAGCGGCGAGCATGTGGGCGCGCTGGCGATGTCGGAGGCGGGCTCGGGCTCGGACGTCGTCTCGATGCGGCTGCGCGCCGACAAGAAGGGCGACCGTTACGTCCTCAACGGCACCAAGTTCTGGATCACCAACGGGCCGCATGCCGACACGCTGGTCGTCTATGCCAAGACCGATCCGGAGGCGAAGTCGCGCGGCATCACCGCCTTCCTGATCGAGAAGGGGATGAAGGGATTCAGCGCGAGCCCGAAGCTGGACAAGATGGGGATGCGCGGCTCGGACACCGCCGAACTCGTGTTCGAGGATTGCGAGGTGCCCGAGGAGAACGTGATGGGGCCGGTCGGCGGCGGCGTCGGCGTGCTGATGTCGGGGCTCGACTACGAGCGCGCGGTGCTGGCGGCGGGGGCGATCGGGCTGGCGCAGGCGGCGCTGGACGTGGTGATCCCCTATCTCCACGACCGCAAGCAGTTCGGCCAGCCCATCGGCTCGTTCCAGCTGATGCAGGGCAAGCTCGCCGACATGTATGTGAAGACCAACGCGGCGCGGGCCTATGTCTATACCGTCGCCAAGGCCTGCGATCGCGGGCAGACGACGCGCCAGGATGCGGCCGGGGCGATCCTCTATGCCTCGGAGACCGCCGTGCAGGTGGCGATGGAGGCGATCCAGTGCCTCGGCGGCAACGGCTATATCAACGACTATCCGACCGCGCGCATCCTGCGCGACGCCAAGCTCTACGACATCGGCGCGGGCACCAACGAAATCCGCCGGATGCTGATCGGGCGGGAGATCTTCGAGGCGACGGCGTGAGCGGGCGTCCCCGTGCGGGGTGCGGGGCGGCGATCGTGCGGGACGGGCGCATCCTGCTGGTGCGGCGGCTGAGGCCGCCGGAGGCCGGGTGCTGGAGCCTGCCGGGCGGCAAGATCGATCCGGGCGAGGCGCATGAGGCGGCGATCCGGCGCGAGGTCGCGGAGGAGCTTGGCATCCGCCTGGCGGAGACGCGGCTGCTGTGCGTCGTCGATCTGATGGCCGACGGGCAGCACTGGGTTTCGCCCGTGCGGCTCGCCACTTCGTTCGAGGGCGAGCCGCGCAATGTCGAGCCGGAGAAGCACGAGGCCGTCGGCTGGTTCGCGCTGGACGACCTGCCCGCGCCGCTGTCGATGGCGGCGCGGCGCGCGGCGGAGGCGCTGGCGGGCGTCTAGGCCGGCTGCGGCCGTGCGGTGCGGCCGGCCATCCAGCCGCCGTCCACCACCAGTTCGGCGCCGTTGACATAGGCGGAGGCGTCGCTCGCCAAGTAGAGCGCGGCTTCGGCGACATCGCCCGCCGTGCCGAAGCGGCCCGATGGGATGAGGTTGAGGATGTTGTCGGTCGCCGCGTTGTCGGCCCCGACGCCGTAATGCACGCGGGTCATTTCGGTCGCCATGACGCCGGGGTGGATCGAGTTCACGCGGATCGGCCAGCCGAGCGCCGCCGCCTCCATCGCCGCCGACTTGGTCATCAGGCGGACCGCGCCCTTCGAGGCGTTGTAGGCGATGTGGCCGGGCGAGCCCATCAGTCCGGCGATGGACGAGAGGTTGATCACCGCGCCGCCGCGCGCGCCCATCGCGGCGAAGGCGGCCTTGATGCCGAGGAACACGCCTTCGACGTTGATCGCTTCCATGCGGCGGAAATCGTCGAGCGTGGTGTCGGCGATCAGCTTCACCATCAGGATGCCGGCGTTGTTGACCAGCACGTCGAGCGGGCCGAGCGCCGCGACGCGAGCCATCGCATCGGCCCAGTCGGCCTCGCTGGCGACATCGTGGCGGAAGCCGACGGCTTTGGCGCCCTGGGCGGAGAGTTCGGCGGCGAGCGCCGCCGCGCCCTCGCCGTCGATGTCGGAGAGGGCGACCGCCGCGCCTTCGGCCGCATAGAGTTTCGCGGTCGCCGCGCCGATGCCGCGTGCGCCGCCGGTGATGAAGGCGGTCTTGCCGCTCAGTCTGCCCATGTCGTTCCTCCTGCGGCGCTTGCGGCCGGTTGATATGCGAAAGGCAGGTTAGCCGCTTCGCCGCGTCGCGGGTTGATTCATCGCAACGAGGCGCGGGCGAGGGATCAGGCGCGGAAGGCGGCGCGCATGGCGGCGAGCACGGTCTCGCGGATCGGCGTCACGTCCATCGCCGGGTCGATCTGCATCTGCGTGGAGAGGCCGAGCAGGAGACTGCCGATCGCCAGCGCCGCCGCGTTGGCGTTGAGATCGGCGCGGATCGCGCCTTCGGCCTGGCCGCGCCGGATCAGACCCTCGATCCGCCGCTCCGCCCAGCGATGGGTGTCGGCGAAGACGCTGGCGGGGGCGGTGCCTTCGGCGACCGCGCCGGAGAGCAGGATGAAATAGGCCCGCAGTTCCGGGTTGCCGTTCAGATTGGTGAGATAGGCATCGACATAGGCGATCACGGCGTCGAGGCCGGGCAGGGTGTCGAGCGCGTGTTCCTGCATCGCCTGCTCGGAGCGGTCGCGCAGCAGCGTCACCAGAGCCTCGACCATGCCCTGCTTGGAGCCGAATTTCTGGGTGGCGAGGCCCCGGCTGTAGCCGGCGCGGACCCCGACCGCTTCCAGCGTGGCGGCGCTGACGCCGCGTTCGGCGATCAGTTCCGCGGCGGCCTGAAGGAGGCTACGCTCGGACTCCAGACTGCGCTCGGCCTGTGTTCTGCGGGGACGGGGCTGCAATGCGACGCGTGCCATCTTGCTATTGTATGATATTTGTTGGACAACAAACAAGCGTAAGAACAACACCCCTAGGGAGAGCCCCATGATTCCCAATGAGATCGCCAGCACCATCGTCAGCCCGTGGGCCTATTCCAACGGCAAGCAGGTGGACGACGCCTTCGCCTGGCTGCGTCGCGAGATGCCGCTGGAGCAGGCCCAGCCCGAAGGCTACGACCCGTTCTGGGTCGTCACCCGCCATGCCGACATCCTGGAGGTCGAACGGCAGAACGACCTGTTCCACAACGGCGACCGCTCGGCGGTGCTGACCACCATCGAGGCCGACAAGCAGGTGCGCGCCATGATGGGCGGCTCGCCGCACCTCGTGCGCTCGCTGGTCCAGATGGATAACCCGGACCATTTCAACTACCGCAAGCTGACGCAGGGCGCGTTCCTGCCTCAGAACCTGAAAGCGCTGGAGAAGCGGGTCCGCGAACTCGCCCGCGCCGCCGTCGACCGGATGGCCGAGATGGGCGGGCGCTGCGACTTCGCCCGCGACGTCGCCTTCCTCTATCCGCTGCATGTCGTCATGGAAGTGATCGGCGTGCCGGAAAGCGACGAGCCGCGCATGCTCAAGCTGACGCAGGAGCTGTTCGGCAGCCAGGATCCCGATCTCAACCGCACCGGGTCGGAAGTCACCGACACCAAGGCGGGCGTCGATACCGTGCAGTCGGTCGTGCTCGACTTCATGAACTACTTCAACGCGATGACCGACGACCGCCGGGCCAATCCGCGCAACGATCTCGCCAGCATCATCGCCAACGGCAAGATCAACGGCGAGCCGCTCGGCCACATGGAGGCGATGTCCTACTACATCATCGCGGCGACGGCGGGCCACGACACGACCTCCTCGACGACGGCCGGCACGTTCTGGGCGCTGGCCGAGAACCCCGACCAGTTCCGCATGGTGAAGGAGAACCCGGCGCTGATCTCGGGCCTGATCGAGGAATCGATCCGCTGGGTGACGCCGGTGAAGCACTTCATGCGCACCGCGACCGCCGACGCCGAACTCGCCGGCAAGAAGATCGCCAAGGGCGACTGGATGATGCTCTGCTATCCGTCGGGCAACCGCGACGAGGCGGTCTTCAAGGACCCGTTCAAGTTCGACGTGACGCGCTCGCCCAACAAGCATGTGGCGTTCGGCTACGGCGCGCATATCTGCCTCGGCCAGCATCTGGCGCGGCTTGAGATGCGGCTGCTGTGGGAGGAGCTGTTCTCGCGGCTGGAATCGTTCGAACTCGACGGCGAACCGAAGTCGATGGTCGCCAATTTCGTGTGCGGCCCCAAGGCCGTGCCCGTCCGCTACAAGATGAAGTGAGGGGGCGGCGATGAGCGGCGAACCCTACAAGACCTGGCAGTGCCGGACCTGCGGCTACATCTATGACGAGGCCGCCGGCGATCCGGTCGAGGGCCTCGCGCCCGGCACGCGCTGGAGCGAGATTCCGGCCGATTGGATCTGCCCGATGTGCGGCACGCCCAAGGCCGATTTCGACATGATCGAACTCTAAGCCGGCAGGACGGCTTCGGGCGATCGTGCGTTCGCGGGCGCGTGGGATGCAGCCAAGTCGGAGGCATCCCCGCCGCCGCTCTGGATGGCCGCCTCAAGGGCGGCCATGAGGCGGGTGCGAGGCTTTCCGAAGGACGGTTCCAATATGCGGCCGGCGGTCCTGGATCGCCGGCCGTTGCGTTTGGCGGGCGGCTATTTCTCGGATTCGAGCCAATCGTGCTCGAAGGCCCTGAGATACGCCGTGACCGAGATCAGGAAGGCGGTCGACCAGCCGAACAGGATGAGGCCCGCCGCCGCCTCGATCGCGCCGAAGAGACGCCAGTCGCCGTCGAGCACCACGTCGCCGTAGCCGATGGTCGTGAAGGTCGAGGTCGAGAAGTAGATCGCGGTTTCGATGTCGTGGATCGCCCCGATGGCGCGATAGGCCGCCGCATAGGCCCAGATCTCCGTCGTGTGGATCAACACAAGGCCAAGCACGACGCTCAGAACGATGAGGCCACGGCCGACGAGGCTGTGCGCCGGCTTGAGGATGCGCGCCCGCCGTCGAAGCGCGCGCATCAGCAGCGTCAGGCCGAAGAAATGGATGGTCACGCAGATGCAGACCATCAACGCGGCGAGGACGAGATTGTGGGCCATACGGCCCCTATGTTCCCCGCCGCGCCGGAGGGCGCAAGAGTGACGTTACGGCGCGACGACGAGCCGTCCGTGAAGGTTTTGCGGCGGCCGGGCGTTGTGGCCCATCGCGCGTTCGAGGCGCGCGATCTGTTCGGGCGAGGCGGTGATCGGCGTCGAGAGGACGTGCCAGTTGACGCCTTCGCTGCAGGGCGGGGTCGTCAGCGAGCCCAGATACCAGGTGAAGCCCCGCTCGGCGGGCAGGAGGTCTGACGGGTCGATCGCCGTGTCGGGATGATCGGCCGCCGGGGTTTCATGCTCGGGCAGATGGCGGATCATGGCGGCGAGCGCCGGATTTTCGGCGCCGGGGATCACGAAAACGCCCAGCACCGCCAGCGCGCCGCCGGCCGATTTGTGGACGAAATGCGCCTCCAGCGGCGCGTGCTGCCCGCGCACCACATGCTCGCTGGGCGTGTGGAAGTGAATCTGGAGAAGCTCGAAGGTGACGCCGTTCAGCACCAGCTCGCCGGACCCCGGCGTGTTGAACTGGACGGTGTGGCCGTTGTGCAGAACCTGGAGCGGCACGGGGCGGTAGCTGGCCGCGAAGCCGCGTTCGCCGTGCGCGCTCGCCAGCGACACGTCGATGGGCGACTGGACGCGGCCGGCGCTGCAGGCGGCGAACTCGGCGCTCATCTCGCCCCAGTGCTCGGGGCCGGAGTCGCCCTCATAGGTCCAGTGCGGCTTGCCGTGCGCCGGGGCGGGATGCGCGGCATCGGCCGTCGCGTGGCCGGCGGCGGGCGCGTCGTGACCGGCGTCGGCCGGTTCGGCGTGGGCGTCGGCGGGGGTGTCGTGAGCCGTTTCGTGCGCGTCATGGTGCTCGACGGCGGGTGCCGGTTCGGCGTGGGCGTCGGCGGGGGTGTCGTGGGCCGCTTCGTGCGCGTCGGGATGCTCGCCAGACGGGGCGGGTTCGGCGGGGGCGTCGTGCGCGGTTTCGTGGGCCGCTTCGTCTGCGGCTTCGTGCGTGTCGTGATGTTCGGCGGCGGGGGACGATTCGGCGTGGCCGTCCGCCGGGGGCTCGTGCGCGGCTTCGGTCGTCTCGTGAGGCGCATCGGCGTGCTCGCCGGCGGGCGCCGCGTGGGCGTCGTCCTTCGCCTCTTGAGCGGCCTCGGTATGGGCGGTTTCGGTGTGAGCGGTCTCGCCGTGCCCGGAGGACGGCTCGGAATGCTCCGCGGCCGCGCTGCCCGGCAGCGCCATGGCGCAGCACAGGGCCGCCGCCTTGATCAGGTTGTCCATGGCCCCCGCCAGTCTCGCCCTCGTGGCCGGTTACCTTGGCGGCAGGTCGTAAAGGACAGCTTAAGCGTGGGCGGCGGTGCGCGGGGCCTCAAGCTGGGCTAGAAGGGCGGCGGACATTCGCGAGGAGCCGAGGCAGGCCATGACCTACATTCTTTCCGCCGCGCGCACGCCGATGGGCGGCTTTCAGGGCGACCTCGCCGGTCTGACCGCGCCGCAGCTCGGCAGCGCGGCCATCCGGGCGGCGCTGGCCCGGGCCGGGCTCGGCGGCGAAGACGCAAGCGAGGTGCTGATGGGCAATGTCCTGCCCGCCGGGCTGGGGCAGGCCCCGGCCCGTCAGGCGAGCCTCGGGGCGGGCGTTCCCGACAGCGTGCCCTGCACGACGATCTCCAAGGTCTGCGGCAGCGGGATGAAGGCGATCATGCTGGGCGCGGACGCCATCGCCGCCGGGCACGCCGCGATCGTCGTCGCGGGCGGCATGGAGAGCATGACCAACGCGCCCTATCTGCTGCCCAAGGCGCGCGGCGGCTTGCGCATGGGTCATGGCGAGACCAAGGACCACATGTTCCTCGACGGGCTGGAGGATGCCTATGAGGGCCGCCTGATGGGCACCTATGGCGACGAGGCGGCGCGGGCCTATCAGTTCAGCCGCGACGACCAGGACGCCTATGCCATGGAGAGCCTGGCGCGGGCGAAGCGGGCGGTGTCGGACGGCTCGTTCGCGTCCGAGATCGTGCCCGTCACGGTGAAGACCCGCGCCGGGGAGAGCGAGATCGTCATCGACGAGCAGCCGGGCAAGGCCGACCCGAAGAAGATCCCCAACCTCAAGCCCGCCTTCGCCAAGGACGGCACGGTGACGGCCGCGACCTCGGCCTCGATCTCGGACGGGGCGGCGGCGCTGGCGATCGCGGGCGAGGCGGCGGTGAAGGCGCGCGGGCTGAACCCCATCGCGCGGATCGTCGGGCAGGCCTCCTATGCCGGCAAGCCGGGGCTGTTCACCTCGGCCCCCGTCCACGCCATCCGGCGACTGTTCGAGAAGACCGGCTGGAGCGCCCGCGACGTCGATCTCTTCGAGATCAACGAGGCCTTCGCCAATGTGGCGATGATCGCCATGAAGGAGCACGGGCTTTCGCACGACGTCGTCAACGTCAATGGCGGGGCCTGCGCGCTCGGCCACCCGATCGGCGCGTCGGGCGCGCGGATCGTCGTGACGCTGCTCGCCGCGCTGAAGGCGCGGGGGCTGAAGCGCGGCGTCGCCTCGCTGTGCATCGGCGGCGGCGAGGCGACCGCGCTGGCGGTGGAGCTGGTCTAGGGACCGGCCCGTCCGGCAAGGCCGATGCGCTGGGCGATCCAGGGCGCGAGCGCCGTCACGAAGAGGCCGATGGCGAGGGATTGCAGCCAGGCTCCGGCGAGGGCGGGGACGCCCAGCAGCGTCAGGCCCGCGCCGATGCGGGTGAGGGCGAGGAAGGCGATCGCAACGACGATGGCCGTCGCAGCGAGGGCGACGAGCCGGTTCGGATGACGCCGGAAGCCGATGTAGCGGCGATCCAGCTGCGCGCCGCCCCACCAGCCGATCAGCATGCCGCCGACCGCGACGATGCCGCCCGGGCCGTCGGGCTTCGGCCAGAGCAGATAGAGCGGCACCTGGATCGCCAGCTGCACGGCGATCTGCACGGGCGCGGGCAGGGCGCGCCACGAGGCGAAGCGCGGCGAGATCAGCCAGCCGAAGACGGCAAGCGTCGCAAAGCCGAGGACCGCGCCGGCGAGGATGTCCTCCAGGTCGTGGACGCCGAGATAGAGGCGGCTGAAGCAGACGCCGGCCGCGATGAAGGCGGCCGCCGCCCAGGCCCAGTTGCGCCGCAGCTCGAAGGCGATCCAGAACCACATGGCGACCGCGACCTGGGCGTGGCCGCTGGGCAGTCCGTAGGAATTGCCGACGCGCGGATCGACCGCGAATTCGGCAGGCGGGCGGGGATCGAGGAAGATGTCCTTCAGCAGGGAATTGCTGACCGCCGTGATCACCACGATCAGCGCCAGGTGCAGGCCGACGCGCTTGTCCCACAGCCAGTAGATCGCCGGCAGGGCGATCATGAAGAACGGCGCGTAGCCGAGATAGGTGAAGCCGTTGGCGATCGCGGTCGCGGCTTCGGACCTCAGCGGGAGAACCCACGAAAGGTCGTGCAGAATGCTGTCCAAGCGCCCCCCGGGGGGCCGGTCCGCCGCCCGGTCCGGCGGGGGCTTGCGGCCCGTGCTGTTGTCGGACAAGACAGCACAGGAAAAGCGCCGCGCCTAGAGCGGCGCCCAGGGACGTAAGGGCCTGCATGTCGCGTCTGACCTCCACGATCTCCACCCGCGACGCGCGCTTCAAGGACAACGCCGCGGCGATGGCGCTGCTGACCGGCGAATTGCGCATGCGGCTGGCGACGGCGGCGGAGGGCGGGGACGAGCGCTCGCGCAAGCGCCACACCGATCGCGGCAAGCTGCTGCCGCGCGAGCGGGTGCGGCGGCTGCTCGATCCCGGCTCGCCGTTCCTGGAGCTGTCGCCGCTCGCCGCCTACGGCATGTACGAGGGCGACATCCATGCCGCCTCGATCATCACCGGGATCGGGCGGATCGAGGGGCGGACCTGCGTCGTCGTCTGCAACGACGCGACGATCAAGGGCGGCACCTATTATCCCGTCACGGTGAAGAAGCACCTGAGGGCGCAGGAGATCGCCCGCGAGAACAATCTGCCGTGCTTCTATCTGGTCGATTCGGGTGGGGCGAACCTGCCCAATCAGGCCGACATCTTCCCCGACCGCGAGCATTTCGGGCGCATCTTCTTCAACCAGGCGAACATGTCGGCGGCCGGCATCCCCCAGATCGCGGCGGTGATGGGCTCGTGCACGGCGGGCGGGGCCTATGTGCCGGCGATGTCGGACGAGACGATCATCGTGCGCAACCAGGGCACGATCTTCCTCGGCGGACCGCCGCTGGTGAAGGCGGCGACCGGCGAGATCGTGACCGCCGAGCAGCTGGGCGGCGCGGACGTGCATTCGCGCGAGAGCGGCGTCACCGACCATTATGCGGCGAATGACGGCCATGCGCTCGCCATCGCCCGGCGGATCGCCCGGAACCTCGGCCCCGCGCACCGGCCGGACGTGGCGCTGATCGCGCCACGCGAGCCGCGTTACGACCCCGCCGAGATCGACGGGATCGTGCCGCCCTCGCTCTCCACGCAATACGACGTGCGCGAGGTGATCGCCCGGCTGGTGGACGGCTCGGAACTGGACGAGTTCAAGAAGCTCTACGGGCCGACCATCGTGACGGGCTTCGCCCATATCCACGGCATTCCGGTGGGAATCGTCGCCAATAACGGCATCCTGTTCAGCGAGTCGGCGCAGAAGGCGGCGCACTTCATCGAGCTGTGCGCCCAGCGGAAGATCCCGCTGCTGTTCCTGCAGAACATCTCCGGCTTCATGGTCGGACGCAAATACGAGGCGGGCGGCATCGCCAAGGACGGCGCGAAGATGGTGACCGCCGTCGCCACCGCGCAGGTGCCCAAGATCACGCTGGTGATCGGCGGTTCGTTCGGCGCGGGCAATTACGGCATGTGCGGCCGCGCCTACAGCCCGCGCTTCATGTTCGCCTGGCCGAACGCCCGCATTTCGGTGATGGGCGGCGAGCAGGCGGCGAGCGTTCTGGCGACCGTGCGCCGCGAGGGCATCGAGGCGCGCGGCGATAGCTGGAGCGCCGAGGCCGAAGCCGAGTTCAAGGCCCCGATCCGCCTGCGCTACGAGGAAGAGGGCAATCCCTATTATGCGACCGCAAGGCTGTGGGACGACGGCATCATTACGCCGTCGGAAACCCGCCGCGTCCTCGCGCTCGCTTTCGCCGCCACGCTGAACGCGCCCATTGCGGACACGCGCTTCGGCGTCTTCAGGATGTGAGGACACCATGACCGACGAGATCGACCTTCCCGAGCCGCCTGTCGACGAAGTGCTGCTGAACATGACGGCGGAGGGCGTCGCGGTGGTCACGCTCAACCGGCCGCGCGTGCACAACGCCTTCAATGCCGAGCTGATCCAGAAGCTGTCGGACATCCTGGACGACCTGGAGGATCAGGACGGCGTGCGCGTCGTCATCATCGAGGGGGCGGGCAAGAGCTTTTCGGCCGGGGGCGATCTCGCCGCCATGAAGGAGGCCGCCAACCAGACCGAGAGCGAGGTGCGCGACGAGTCCGGCGATTTCGCGCTGATGCTGATGCGCCTGCGCGCCCTGCCGCAGCCGACCGTCGCGCTGGTGCACGGCATGGCGCTGGCGGGCGGCATGGGCCTCGTCGCCGCCTGCGACATGGCGATCTGCACCGCCAACGCCCAGTTCGGCCTTTCCGAAGTGCGCATCGGCCTGATCCCGGCGATCATCTCGCCCTATGTGGTCGAGGCCATCGGTCCGCGCGCCACGCGCCGCTACGCGCTGACCGGGGACCGCTTCGGGGCGGAGGAGGCGCTGCGCCTCGGCCTCGTGCAGGAGGTGGTGCCCGACGAGAACGCCCTCGCCGCGGCGAGCGAGCGGCTGGTGACCTCGCTGCTGGCCGGCGCGCCCAAGGCGCTGGCGGCGACCAAGGAACTGCTCGACCTTGTCACCTGGATGCCGATCGACGAGGACCTGAACGACGAGACGGTCTCGATGATCGCCGAGCGCCGGGTTTCGGAAGAGGCGCGCGAAGGCTTCGCCGCCTTTCTGGAGAAGCGCAAGCCGTCCTGGGTGTCGGGCACATGAAGGCGTCGCGGGCCGTCAACATCGAGGACCTGCGCCAGGCGGCGAAGCGCGCGCTGCCGCGCATGGTGTTCGACTATATCGACGGAGGCGCGGACGACGAGATCACGCTGCGCAAGAACACCGAGCGGCTGCGCGCCCACGAGCTGATCTGGGACTGTCTGGTCGACGTCACCAAGATCGACACGCGCACGAAGGTGATGGGCAGCGAGATGAAGCTGCCCTTCGTGCTGTCGCCGACCGCGCTGCAGCGCATGTTCCATGTGGACGGCGAGAAGGCGGCGGCCGCGGCGGCGGGCAAGGCGGGCATCGCCTATGGCCTCTCGACGCTCGGCACCACGACGGTCGAGGACGTGGCGAAGGCGACGCCTGGGCCGAAATGGTACCAGATCTATGTCTGGAAGGACCACGGGTTGGTGCGCGAGATCCTCGCCCGCGCCAAGGCCGCCGGGTTCACCGGCGCGGTGCTGACGGTCGATCTGCCGGTCGCCGGGCACCGCGAGCGCGACACGCGCAACCAGTTCTCGATCCCGCCCGTCATGAAGCCCTACATCGTCTGGCAGGCGATCCAGCGGCCGCGCTGGCTCTATCGCACGCTGACCTCGCCCAAGATGGTGCCCGCCAATTTCCCCGGCGCGTCCGAGGGCGATGCGCGCAGCATCGCCCAGCAGGTTGCGGCGCAATACGACCAGTCGGTGACCTGGAAGGACGCGGCCTGGATGATCGAGGCCTGGGGCGGTCCGTTCGCCATCAAGGGCGTCGCCCATGCCGACGACGCGCGCCGGGCGCTCGATATCGGCGCGAGCTGCGTATGGGTGTCGAACCATGGCGGGCGACAGCTCGAAACCTGTCCCGCGACCATCGACGTGCTGCCCGAGATCGTGGATGCGGTCGCCGGGCGCGCCGAGATCGTCTTCGACAGCGGGGTGCGGCGCGGCACCGACATCGTCAAGGCGCTGGCGCTGGGCGCGACGGCGGTCGCGGTGGGGCGCGCCTATCTCTATGGGCTGGCGGCGGGGGGAGAGGCGGGCGTCAGCCGCGCCATCCAGATCCTCGCCGAAGACGTGCGGCGGACCATGGCGTTGATCGGCGCGAAGGACATCGCGTCCATCGCCCGCCGGCATGTCCGGATGCGTTAGGGGAGTTTGCCGGTGTTCGCATCGCTACTGGTCGCCAATCGCGGCGAGATCGCACGGCGGGTGATCCGCACCGCGCGCCGGTTGGGCGTGCGCACGATCGCGGTCTATTCCGACGCCGACCGCAATTCCTGGCATGTCGCGGAGGCCGACGACGCGCTGCATATCGGCGGGGCGCAGGCGCGCGAGTCCTATCTGCGGATCGAGAAGATCATCGACGCGGCGCAGCGCAGCGGCGCGGCGGCGATCCATCCCGGTTACGGCTTCCTGTCGGAGCGGGCGGAGTTCGCCGATGCGGTCGCGGCGGCGGGGATGGTCTTCGTCGGCCCGCCGGCCTCGGCGATCCGGGCGATGGGCCTGAAGGACGCCGCCAAGGACATCGCGGAGCGGGCAGGCGTGCCGGTGGTGCCCGGCTATCGCGGCGACGATCAGTCCACGGAGCGTCTGCGCGCCGAGGCGGAACGGATCGGCTATCCGGTGCTGGTCAAGGCGGTCGCGGGCGGCGGCGGCAAAGGGATGCGGCGCGTCGAAAGCGACGCCGATTTCGTCAAGGCGCTGGAAGGCGCGAAGCGCGAATCCGCGGCCGCCTTCGGCGACGACCGCGTGCTGATCGAGAAATACGTCTCGCGGCCGCGCCATATCGAGATTCAGGTCTTCGCCGATTCCCACGGCAACGCCGTCCATCTGTTCGAGCGCGACTGCTCGCTGCAGCGCCGCCACCAGAAGGTGATCGAGGAGGCGCCCGCACCCGGCATGCCGGAGGCGATGCGCGCGGCGATGGGCGAGGCGGCGGTCAAGGCGGCGCTCGCCATCGGCTATCGCGGCGCGGGGACGGTGGAGTTCATCGTCGACTCCTCGCACGGCCTTAAGGCCGACGGGTTCTGGTTCATGGAGATGAACACCCGTCTTCAGGTCGAGCATCCCGTCACCGAGGAAGTGACCGGGCTCGATCTCGTCGAGATGCAGCTGAGGATCGCGGCGGGCGAGGCGTTGCCGCCGCAGTCGGCGATCCGTCTGAGCGGTCACGCGGTTGAGGCGCGGCTCTATGCCGAAGACCCGGCCAAGGGCTTCCTGCCCTCGATCGGCACGCTGCGCCGCCTGGCGCTGCCCGGCGCGGGCGAGGGCGTGCGGGTCGATACCGGCGTGCGTCAGGGCGACGCCGTGACCATGTTCTACGACCCGATGATCGCCAAGGTCATCGCCCACGGGGCGACGCGGGCCGAGGCGCGTCAGAAGCTGGCGCGCGCGATGGAGGCGGTCGAGGTCGCGGGCGTGCGCACCAACGCCGCGTTCGTCGCGCGTTGCCTGAGGCACGAGGGTTTCGCGTCGGGCGAAATCGACACCGGCTTCATCGACCGGCACATCGCTGAGCTGGCCCCGAAGCCGGGCCTCGCGTCCGACGAGGATTTCGCGCTGGCCGCCGCCTTCGCGCTGATGAGCGCCGATGGCGGCGGAGCCTCGCCCTGGGAGGTGAACGACCTGTTCCGCATCGGCGGGCACGGCTTCGATATCGTCGAGTTCAGCGAGGGCGACGAGACGATCGCCGTCAGGGTCGAGCGGCCGGACGGGGGGCTGCGCATCGTCTGTCGCGCGATGGCCTGCGAGGCGGCGCTGACGCTGGACGGCGACCGGCTGACCGGAACGTTGGGCGGACGGTCCGTCGATGTCTGGGTGGCGCGCGACGGCCACGACATCACGCTGATCTCGCGCGGGACGACGCGGGTGCTCTCGCTGTTCGATCCGTTCGATATCGACGAGGCGGCGGCGGACACGGGATCGGCGGTCGTCACGCCGATGCCGGGCAAGATCGTGCAGGTGCTGGTCGAGGCCGGGCAGACGGTGAAGCGCGGCGCGCCGCTCGCCGTGCTGGAGGCGATGAAGATGGAGCACACGCTGACCGCGCCCGCCGACCGCAAGGTGGCCGACGTGCTGGTCAAGGCGGGCGACCAGGTGAGCGAAGGCGCGGCGGTGATCCGGTTCGAGGACATTGCTGAGGTGCCGCTGCACCTCATCAAGCTCTGCGTCGGGGTGGAGAGCGTTCAGGATCTCGCGGACTGGCAGGCGGGGCGGCTGAAGCAGCTGAAGAAGGCGGGGGCGAAGCCGCTGCTTTCCCACGTCACGCGCATGACGCCCAAGCGCCGCGACGAGATCCTGGACGGCGGCTCGCTCTACTGGGTGATCAAGGGCTACACGGCGGTGCGCCAGCCGATCGTCGATCTGGTCGCCGCCGAGAAGCAGGGCGTGCCGCATTGCGCGATCGTCTATGCGCCGGAGCTGATCCCCGTGGCGCGCCGCGCCCAGCGGGCCTTTCAGGGCTGGCGCTATCTCGACGCCGCCTCGGCGCCGCCTGACCTGAAGGGCGCGGCGCTCGACGCGCCGCCGGAACTCCAGCAGGCGTTGGCGGAGCTTGGGCTGCTCTAGACCGCGATAGTGTCGGTGAGGCGGTGGCCGCCGAGGCGAGCCGCCGCGAGCACGCGCAAGGGACGGCCGGGTTTCGGCGCGGCCAGCGTCTCGGCGTCGCGCACCTCCAGATAGTCGATCTTGTCGAAGCCTGCGGCGAGCAGTTCGCCGAAGCCGAAGGCGGCGGCGTGGGCCGTCTTGTCGCCGGCGTGGAGGCGGGCGGCGACGTCCTTCAGCACGAGGTTCAGCTTGCCCGCGATGCGGCGTTCGTCGCCGTCGAGATCGGCATTGGCGGCGGCGTAGGCGAGGCCGTCGCTCTCGCGCAGGACGGGTGCGGTGACGATCTCGACCGGCACGTCGAGATCGGCGAAGGCGCGCCGGACCGCGAGCAGGTGCTGGTAGTTCTTTTCGCCCAGCATCAGCAGGTCGGGCCGGACGCGGAGCGTCAGCTTGAGCGTGGTGAGGATCCGGGTGGCGAAGGCCGCCGCGCGGCCGTCGGCCTCCAGCTCCGTCGCCAGCGGTCCGGCGAGGGCGAGCGAGGTTGCGAAGCCCTCGGAGTAGAGATCGCCGGGGACGTAGAGCGCGTCGCAGACGTCCTCGGTCTGAAGGTGCAGCGCGTCGGCGGCCGGGTCGTGCGGGCGAGCGGCGGCGATCGCATAGACGATGGCCGCGCCCCGCCGCCTTGCCGCCTCGCCGAGCGCGATGTGGCCTTCGTGGATGGGGCCGGACGCTACGACGAGCGCGATCTCCCGGCCGCCGGCGCGCAGGCTCGCCACCGCCGCGTGGAGGGGGGCGGGGGTGCGGAGGGTGGGGAGGGGTTCGTCCATGGAGTCAGCCTCTTAGCGAAGCGGGCCATGCTCCGCTACACTGGTTCCAGTGATTTGGAGCACCGGTCCCATGACGCTTGCGGCAGCCCGCGCACGGCTTTCCCCGCTCTATCTCGCCGACGAAACCGCCCTGACCGGCCAGTTGACCGCCGAAGCCCGGTTCGGCGAGGCCGAGGCGGGGCGGGTGGACCGCACGGCACGCGATCTGGTGGCGAAGATCCGCGCCGGCCGCCGCGACGGCGGGATCGACGCCTTCCTGCAGGAATATTCGCTGACCTCGGACGAGGGCGTCGCGCTGATGTGCCTCGCCGAAGCCCTGCTGCGGGTGCCGGACGCCTCGACCGCCGACAAGCTGATCAAGGACAAGATCGGCGCGGCCGACTGGGAGCGCCATCGCGGCCAGTCGGAGTCCTCGTTCGTCAACGCCTCGACCTGGGCGCTGATGCTGACCGGCAAGGTGCTGCGGCTGGAGGACAGCTCGGCGGCGCGCTGGACCGGGGCGCTGCGCAAGGCGGTGACCCGCTCGGGCGAGCCGGTGATCCGCCAGGCGATGACCTATGCCATGCGCATCATGGGCGGCCAGTTCGTGCTGGGGCGGACGATCAAGGAGGCGCTGAACAAGGCGAAGGAGGGCACCGGGCCGCTCTATCGCTATTCGTTCGACATGCTGGGCGAGGCGGCGTTCACGCGCGAGGACGCCGCGCGCTATCGCGCCGCCTACGAAGCCGCGCTCGATTCGGTGGCGGCGTCGGCGAAGCCCGGCTCGCTCGCCGACCGGCCGAGCCTGTCGGTCAAGCTGTCGGCCCTGCATCCGCGCTACGAGATCGGCCGCAAGGCGCAGGTCATGGACGAATTGCTGCCGGTGGTGGCCGGCCTCGCCGGACGGGCGAAGGCGCATGGCGTCGCGCTCACCATCGACGCGGAAGAGGCCGACCGGCTGGAATTGTCGCTCGATCTGTTCGAGGCGCTGGCGCGGGACTCGACGCTATCGGGGTGGAACGGGCTCGGCCTTGCGGTGCAGGCCTACCAGAAGCGCGCGACGGCGGTGCTCGACTGGCTGCGCGAGCTGAGCGCGGCGACGGGCCGCCAATTGCCCGTGCGGCTCGTGAAAGGCGCGTATTGGGACAGCGAGATCAAGCGGGCGCAGGAACTGGGCCTTTCGGGCTATCCGGTCTTCACCCGCAAGCAGGCGACGGACGTTTCCTATCTTGCCTGTATGCGGCGGATGCTGGCGGCGGGCGAGGCGTTCTATCCGCAATTCGCCACACATAATGCCCACACCGTCGCCTCGGCGCTGGTGCTGGGCGAGGGGCGGACATTCGAGTTCCAGCGCCTGCACGGCATGGGCGCGCCGCTCTACGACGCCATCGTCGCCGACAAGGCGGCGCCGCGCCCCTGCCGCGTCTATGCGCCGGTCGGCAGTCACGAGGATCTGCTCGCCTATCTGGTGCGGCGGCTGCTGGAGAACGGGGCCAACACCTCGTTCGTCAATCGCCTCGCCGACGACGAAGCGCCGATCGCCGAGATCATCGCCGACCCGGTCGCGGCGCTGGAGCGGCTGGAGCCGAAGCCGCATCCGCGCATCGCGCTGCCCGGCGCGATCTTCGGCGGGCGGGCGAATTCGGCGGGCGCGCTGATCGCCGACGCACCGGTGCGCGACACCCTGCTGGCCGAGATCGCGCAGGCGACCGCCTCGCCGTTCGCGGCGCGCTCGCTGATCGCGGGCAAGGAGGCGGGCGGCGCGGGGCGGGCGATCCGCAATCCGGCGCGGCTGACGGAGATCGTCGGGGAGGCGTTCGACGCCGGGGCGGCTGACGTTTCCGCCGCCGTCGAGGCCGCGTCGCGCGCGCAGGAAGCCTGGAACGGGCTGGGCGGCGCGGGCCGGGCGGCGATCCTGGAGCGGGCGGCCGACCTTTTCGAGCGCGACCGGGCGCGGCTGATTGGCCTCTGCATCCGCGAGGCGGGCAAGACGCTCGCCAACGGGCTGGCCGACGTCCGCGAGGCGATCGACTTCCTGCGCTATTACGCGGCGGGCGCACGGCGCGACTTCGCGGCGCCCCATAAGCTGCCCGGCCCGACCGGCGAGCGCAACGCGCTGTCGCTGCACGGGCGGGGCGTCTTCGCGGCGATCTCGCCGTGGAACTTCCCGGCGGCGATCTTCACCGGGCAGATCGCGGCGGCGCTGGCGGCCGGCAATGCGGTGGTCGCCAAGCCGGCCGAGCAGACGCCGCTGATCGCCGCCGTCATCGTGCGGCTGATGCACGAGGCGGGGGTGCCGCCGGAGGCGCTGAACCTCGTCATCGGCGACGGCCCGGCGGTCGGCGCGCCGCTGACCGCCGATCCGCGCCTCGCGGGCGTCGTCTTCACCGGCTCGACCGAAGTCGCGCGGTCGATCAACCGCACGCTCGCCGGGCGCGACGGGCCGATCGCCACGCTGATCGCCGAGACCGGCGGGCTCAACGCGATGATCGCGGATTCGACGGCGCTGCCCGAGCAGCTCGTGCGCGACGCGCTGACCGGGGCCTTCGACAGCGCCGGACAGCGGTGCAGCGCGCTGCGCGTCCTTTTCGTGCAGGACGGCATCGCCGGGCGCGTGACGAAGATGCTGGCCGGGGCGATGGAGGAACTCGCCGTCGGCGATCCGATGCGGATCGAGACCGATGTCGGCCCGGTGATCGACGCCGAGGCGCTGACGGCGCTGGAGGCCCATGCGGCCCGCATGGGGGCGGAGGGCAAGCTCATCGCCCGCGCCCCGCTTGCCGCCGCCGACGGACATTTCTTCGCGCCTGCGGCCTTCGAGATCGATGCCATCGCGCGCCTGACGCGCGAGACCTTCGGACCGATCCTGCATGTCGTGCGCTACAAGGGCGACAAGCTGGGCGCGGTGTGCGAGGCGATCAACGCGACCGGCTATGGCCTGACGCTCGGCATCCATACCCGGATCGCCTCGTCGGCGGACGAGATCGCGGCGCGGGTGCGGGCGGGCAATATCTACGTCAATCGCAACCAGATCGGCGCGGTGGTCGAGGCGCAGCCCTTCGGCGGCGAGGGCCTGTCCGGCACCGGGCCGAAGGCGGGCGGGCCGCATTATCTTCACCGCTTCGCGACCGAGCGCACGCTGTCGGTGAATACGACCGCCGCCGGTGGTAATGCTTCGCTGCTGTCGCTGGGCGACGGCGGCTAGAGCTGAACGGGGAGGGCGTCGGCCCTTGAGCAAGACGGGCAAGGATGTCGGCAAGCCGGCCGCCTCGGGCGACGTGGCGGCGTTCCTGGAACAGCTCGCGCGGGTTCCCGCGCCCCGGCCGGGCGGAACCGGGCGGCTGATCTTCGCGCTGGACGCGACGATGAGCCGCCAGCCGACCTGGGACATGGCGACGAAGCTCCAGGGCGAGATGTTCGAGGCGGCGGCGTCGGCGGGCGGGCTCAGCATCCAGCTCGTCTCGTTCCGCGGCATGGGCGAGTTCGAGGCGCGGCGCTGGACCGCCAGCGCGGCGGAGATGAAGCGGGCCATGGACGGCTATGGCTGTCGCGGCGGCTTCACCCAGATCCAGCGGACGCTGCGCCATGCGGCGGGCGAGGCCTCGGCCGCGCCGGTTCAGGCGCTCGTCTATGTCGGCGACTGCGCCGAGGAGAAGGCGGATGCGGTGTGCGACGCGGCGGGCAGGCTGGCGCTCGCCGGGGTTCCCGCCTTCATGTTCCAGGAAGGCAAGGACGCCTTCGCCGAGGGCCTGTTCCGCGAGGTGGCGCGGCTGACCAAGGGCGCTTATGCGCATTTCGACGCCGGTGCGGCCGCGACGCTGCGCGACCTGCTGCGGGCGGTCGCGGTCTATGCCTCGGGCGGGCGCAAGGCGCTGGCCGATCATGCGCGCAAGGCGGGCGGCGCGGCGCTGCTGCTGACCCGCCAGATGGGGAACTGACGTGCTCTGGCTGGTTGGCGGCGTCGCCGTTCTGGTTCTCGTGGTCGCCGTCCTCAGAGGCTTCGCGTCGGCCAGCCCGGCGCGGCTTGCGCGCATTCTCAAATGGATCGGCTTCGCGCTCGCCTCGGGCGCGACGATCGTGCTGATCGCGCGCGGCAACAGCTTCTGGGCGCTGCTGGGGTTCGCCGCCGCGATGGCCGTGCTGGCGAGCCTGAGATGGCCGATGCGCGGCGGGGCGGCCGGGCGCACGTCGGACATCGAAACCGAATGGCTGCGGATGTCGCTCGATCTCGATACCGGCGACACGGCGGGCACGGTGCTGAAGGGGCGCTTCGCGGGGGCGACGCTGAACGAACTATCGCCCGAGGCGCTGCTCGATCTGCTCGGCGAATTGCGCATCAACGATCCGCAAGCCGCGCTGCTGCTGGAGGCCTATCTGAAGCGCGTGCATCCCGATCTCGGCGGCGAGACGGCGGAGGAACCCCGGCACGGCCCGTCGCATGGCGCGATGAGCCGGGCGGAGGCGCTGGAGGTGCTGGGCCTCGAAGACGGGGCAAGCGAGGAGGCGATCCGCGAGGCGCACCGGCGGCTGATGCGCCAGGTCCATCCCGATGCGGGCGGCTCGGACTATCTCGCGGCGCAGATCAACCGCGCCCGCGACGTGCTGCTCGGCAGCTAGGCGCGGATCAGTTCGCCGAGGCGGTCGAGGTCGAGAAGGTCACGCATTTGAAGCCTTCGGCCTTCAGCGCGGTGCAGGCCTTCTGCGCGCCGGCGCTGGTGAAGTCCACGAATCGGGCGCGATAGAAGGTGCGGCCGGCATCGTTGGTCACCTGCATGACGGTTTCGTCCGCGCCCTTGAGCGCCTTGGCGGCGACGCTTTTCGCACGGGTCAGTTCGCCCTTCGCCGCGCCCTGGCTGTCGAAGGCGCCGATCTGGATGCCCCAGTCGCCGGCGGTCTTGGGCGCAGGTTCGGCCGGTTCGTCGTAGCTGGCGGCGATCAGCGTGGCGATCTCGTCGGAGTCCTTCTCGACCAGGGTCGAGAGCGGCAGGATGCGTTCCTCGCCCGAGGGCTTGGCGCGCACGGGGGCTTCGTCGTCGGTGTCGCCTTCGCCGATCTCGGCGGCGGCGAGGCGCGTCGCCGCGAGGCGCGACGGCTTGGCCGAGGGGACGGGGACGTTGTAGGCGACGGTTTCGACGCGGGCCTCGCGGCGCACCGGCTTGGCGACGGGTTCGGGCTCGTCCGGGATCGGGGCCATGGCGACGACGCGCGGCGTCTCGACGATGGCGGCGGGCTTTTCGGCCACCGCGACGGCGACGGGCGGGGCGGCGGGCGGTTCGATCGAGGCGACGCTGCCGGTGCTGACGGCGCCCGAATAGGTCGCGACCAGGGCCGGGCGGCGCTTCAACTGCGTGAACCAGGCCTCCAGCATGGCCTTCATTTCCTCGTCGCGCTCCTGCCAGCTGTCGCCGCCGAGGACGACGCCGATCAGCCGCTTGCCGTCGCGTTCGGCCGAGGTGGTGAGGTTGTAGCCGGAATAGCGCGTGTAGCCGGTCTTGATGCCGTTGGCCCCGGCGAGGCTGAGCAGGACGCGGTTATGCGTCTTGATCGTCTTGCCCTTCCAGGTGAAGGCGGTCGCCTTGAAGCACTCGTAATAGCCGGGGTGGTCGCGCATCAGCGCGCGCGACAGCACCGCCATGTCGCGCGCCGTCGTGCGCTGCTCGTCGTCCGGCAGGCCCGAGGGGTTGCGGAAGGTCGTGCGCTTCATGCCGAGTTCGCGGGCGCGCTTGGTCATCATCTGCGCGAACTTCGCCTCGGTGCCGCCGATATGTTCGGCGACGACCACGGCGACGTCGTTCGCCGAAACGATGGCGAGCGCGTAGATCGCCTGCTCGACGGTGATCGTGTCGCCCTTCTTGAGGCCGAGCTTGGTCGGCTTCTGCGCGGCGGCGTTGGCGGACGCCGTCATCTCGTCGGTCATCTGGATGCGGCCCGACTTCAGCATGTCGAACAGCACGTAGAGCGTCATCATCTTGGTGAGCGAGGCGGGCGCGCGCGAGGCGTCGGCGCTGCGCGCGTAGAGGACGCGCCCGGTCTCGGCGTCCATGACCAGCGCGGCGTCGTTGCCCGTGCCGGCATAGGCGGCCGGAGCCGCAAGAGCGACGAGCGCTCCGAACAAGAGGGTAAACGCCGACCGGACGAAACTCGCGCGCGCTCGCGTCATGACGGACCTGCCGAACAAAGGGTCAAACCGCTTACCGCAGGCCGTGTTCGGCGCTGCGAAACTCCAGTCCAGCCTACGGTCACCAATATTGCAGCTTGGTAAACGCCGCCCGCAGGCGGACCGCCCCAGTGCCCCATAAGTCCCCGAAGGCCTTAGCCCTTCTCCCGATTTGGGACGCTAGGCAGGGAGTCTCGAAGCGTCAACCTTTTGTGGCGGCGGCGGCCCGGCGTTGACAGAGCGGCTTCGCAGGCGCATATAGTTCATGCTGCATTGCAGCATAATTGTTTCAGGCGTGAAACAACCGCGTGATCGCGCAGCTGAAGGAGCATTGTGATGGCGAAAGCGAAGACGGTCGACAACGGCGCCGAGGCCATCGAGGCGGCGCTTGAGCAGGGTGCGGACAAGGTCCGCGAGTCGTTCGAGAAGGCGACCAAGAGCCTCGAAAAGTTCGCCAGTTTCCACAAGGAAACGGTCGAGGCGATGGTCGAGGCGGCCGGCGTCGCCGGCAAGGGCGCCGAAAAATTCCAGTCGGAGCTGGGCGCCTATCTGAAGTCGGCGGGCGAGGGCTTCACCGAAGCCTCCAAGGCCGTTTTCAGCGCCAAGTCGGTCCAGGCCGCGATGGAGGCCCAGTCGGCCTACGCCAAGACGGCGTTCGAGAAGTACGTCGCCGAGATGACCAAGCTCTCCGAGCTGATGGTCGGCACGACTCGCACGGCGCTGGAGCCGCTGCAGAGCCGCGCCCAGGCGTTCATGGATCTGCTCAAGGCGGCCTGATCCCGCCCTGCGAGCGAACCTGCGAAAAGGCCCGGTCGTCCGGGCCTTTTTGCTTTTGGGATGAGCCGCTTGGGGGCGTTCTTTCAACGCGCGGCTCAATCCGGCGGCGGCCATCGCACGCATTGTGCGGCAAGGCGCTTTGATCCGCGCCGGAAATGCCTATCTAATATTCACCAGCAACAGCGCGGGGCGGTTTCCAGCGGCCATGAGTGACGGCGACGACAACAAGGGTGCGGGCGGTGGCAGGGGCACGCCGACCGGACTCATCGTCAAACCCAAGCCGAAGACTCGCAAGCCGTCGCTCTACAAGGTTCTGCTGCTGAACGACGACTACACGCCGATGGAGTTCGTCGTTCACGTTCTGGAGCGGTTCTTCTCCAAGAACCGCGAAGAGGCCGTCGATATCATGCTGCACGTCCACCAGAAGGGCGTCGGCGTGTGCGGGGTCTTTACCTACGAGGTTGCGGAGACCAAGGTTACCCAGGTGATCGACCTCGCGCGACAGCACGGGCATCCGCTGCAGTGCACGATGGAGAAAGAGTAAGGAAGGCCAATCAGTGCCCACATTCTCACGCGCCCTCGAAGACTCCCTGCGCCGCGCGATTCGAATCGCCACCGAGCGCACGCACGAATACGCGACGCTCGAACACCTGCTGCTGGCGCTGGCGGACGACAAGGACGCGAGCGCGGTGATGCGGGCCTGCAACGCCGATCTCGACCAGCTCAAGCGCTCGCTGGTCAACTACATCGACAACGAACTGAAGTCGCTGCGCTCGGCGGCCGGCGAGGACGCCAAGCCGACGACCGCCTTCCAGCGCGTGGTGCAGCGCGCGGTCATCCACGTCCAGTCGTCGGGCCGCGAGGAAGTGACCGGCGCGAACGTGCTGGTCGCCATCTTCGCCGAGCGCGAGAGCCACGCCGCCTATTTCCTGCAGGAGCAGGGCATGACCCGGCTCGACGCGGTCAATTACATCAGCCACGGCATCGCCAAGCGGCCGGGCCTTTCCGAGCAGCGCACCGTGCGCGGCGCCGACGAGGAGGAGGGCGAAGGCTCGTCCGGCGGCGCGCCGCAGGGCGACAAGGCGAACGCCAAGACCGGGCAGGAGGCGCTCGACGCCTATTGCGTCAACCTCAACAAGAAGGCGCAGGGCGGCAAGATCGACCCGCTGATCGGCCGCGACGCCGAGATCGAGCGGACGATCCAGATTCTGTGCCGCCGCCAGAAGAACAACCCGCTGTTCGTCGGCGATCCCGGCGTCGGCAAGACGGCGATCGCCGAGGGCCTCGCCCGCAAGATCGTCAACGGCGACGTGCCGGACGTGCTGAAGGACGCGACGATCTTCTCGCTCGACATGGGCTCGCTGCTGGCCGGCACGCGCTATCGCGGCGATTTCGAGGAACGGCTGAAATCGGTCGTGAAGGAGCTGGAGAACTACAAGGGCGCGATCCTGTTCATCGACGAGATCCACACGGTGATCGGTGCGGGCGCGACCAGCGGCGGGGCGATGGACGCCTCGAACCTCCTCAAGCCCGCGCTCCAGTCCGGCTCGCTGCGCTGCATGGGCTCGACCACCTACAAGGAATACCGCCAGCACTTCGAGAAGGACCGCGCGCTGGTGCGCCGCTTCCAGAAGATCGACGTGAACGAGCCGACGATTCCCGACACGATCAAGATCCTCAAGGGGCTGAAGCCCTATTACGAGGAGTTCCACCGCGTGCGCTACACCGCCGACGCGGTGAAGGCGGCGGTCGAGCTGTCGTCCAAATACATCAACGACCGCAAGCTGCCCGACAAGGCGATCGACGTGATGGACGAGGTCGGCGCGGCGCAGATGCTGGTCGCCGAATCCAAGCGCAAGAAGGTGATCGGCGTGAAGGAGATCGAGGATGTGATCGCCAAGATGGCGCGTATCCCCTCGAAGACCGTCTCGAAATCCGACACCGAATCGCTGCGCGAGCTGGAGACCAATCTGAAGCGCGTCGTGTTCGGCCAGGACGCGGCGATTAAGGCGCTGTCGGCGGCGATCAAGCTGGCGCGCGCGGGACTGCGCGAGCCGGAGAAGCCCATCGGCTCGTATCTCTTCTCCGGCCCGACCGGTGTCGGCAAGACCGAGGTCGCCAAGCGGCTCGCCCAGGTCCTGGGCGTCGAACTGCTGCGCTTCGACATGTCGGAATACATGGAGCGCCATGCGGTGAGCCGCCTGATCGGCGCGCCGCCGGGCTATGTCGGGTTCGACCAGGGCGGCCTGCTGACCGACGGCGTCGACCAGCATCCCCATGTCGTGCTGCTGCTCGACGAAATCGAGAAGGCGCACCCCGACATCTTCAACATCCTGTTGCAGGTGATGGACCACGGGAAGCTGACCGACCACAACGGCAAGAAGATCGACTTCCGGAACGTCATTTTGATCATGACGACGAACGCCGGCGCGTCGGACGCGGCGAAGGAAGCGATCGGCTTCGGCCGCGGCAAGCGCGAGGGCGAGGACGAAGAGGCGATCAAGCGGCTGTTCACTCCCGAATTCCGCAACCGGCTCGACGCGGTCATTCCCTTCGCGCCGCTGACGCCGGAGATCATCGCCCAGGTCGTCACCAAGTTCGTGCTCCAGCTCGAAGCGCAGCTTTCGGACCGCAACGTAACGTTCGAGCTGACCGAGCCGGCGATCGCCTGGCTCGCCAAGCACGGCTATGACGAGCATTACGGCGCGCGTCCGCTCGCCCGCGTCATCCAGGACAACATCAAGAAGCCGCTGGCCGAGGAATTGCTGTTCGGCAAGCTGGTGAAGGGCGGCGTCGTGAAGGTGCTGCACGACGCGAACACCGACAAGCTCGCCTTCGAGATCATCGAGGTGAAGGAGCCGCCGCCGCGCGGCAAGAGCGAGTCGAAGGAGCCGGAACTGGCCGAGTAGGGGCCTTCCGGCGCGTGCGGACGGCATGTCCCGGCCCGCTGCGGCGGAGCGATCCGCCGCAGCCGCGCGGCGTTCGGGGTTAACCGGCGTTAGCGCATTAATTTCCGGTCATGCGGATCAAACGGGCCGCCCGCCCGTTCCCCTCGTATGATCGACCTTTTCGAATGCTACGCGAAAGCCGCGCAGATCAGGCAGGTCGCCGCCGAAACGGCGGATCATGCCTACCGGCGCATATTCGAGAGAATTGCCGCGGATTGGGAGACGGCCGCCGTCGCCACGGTGCTCCAGAGACCCGTGACCTGGTACGGCTTTCACATTCCGGTCGCGTGCGCCGCCCAGGCGCGGCGCTAGGCGGCCGGCGGCTTGTCCGCGTCACCCGTCCCAGCCGAAGACATCCTCGACGCCGACCTTGAAGAAGCGGGCGATGCGGAAGGCGCTTTCGAGGCTGGGCGAGTAGCGGTCCTGCTCGATGGCGATGATGGTCTGCCGGGTGACGCCAATGGCCTCGCCCAGGGCGGCCTGCGTGACGCCGCCGTGGCGTTCGCGCAGGTCGCGCACGCGATTGGTGATGCGGCCCTTCTTCGCCACCTCACAGGCCTCGCCGGTAGTACCAGATCTGAAGGACATACTCGGTCATCTGCGCTGCGATCAGGCTGAAGAACGCGGCGTGGAACATGTGGCTGCCGGGATGGCCCACCAGATACATCCCCATGGCGATGACGATGCCGGCCGCCAGCACGACGCCGGAGAGATGACCGGCGCGGTCGGCGATGCGGCGGTCGCGTTCGTCGGCCGGCGCGCCGGCGTCGCGCGGTGCGAGCAGGGCGATGGCGATCTGTCCGAACACGGAGAGAACCGCGAGCACGATCACGGAGAGCACGACGACGATGAGCGGCGGCACGCGGCCCCCGAGGGGGGCGACCAGCGCCGCATAGAGCGCGGCGGTGACGGCGATGATGGCGGCCATCACCCAGGCGGATTTTTCGCGGAACGGCATCGGGCTCTCCGTGTCAAAGATGTTTGACATGACTAGCTGTGCCGCGAGGTGATGTCAAACATTCTCGACATTATATACTTGACACACCCATCCTAGGGATGGTCTAAGAGGGGCAAGGAGTTAGCCCCCATGTCTGTCCTGTCCAAACCCTACTTCCACAACGAAGCCGCCGCTTTCGCCTTTGTCGAAGGCATCATTTGGGACGGCGAGCCTGTCTGCCCGCACTGCGGTTGCACGGGTCGGATCGGCGCGCTTGTCGCCAAGGACAAGAAGGGCCGCGAGCGGATCGGACTCAAGAAGTGCTACGACTGCCGCAAGCAGTTTACGGTCCGCGTCGGCACGATCTTCGAGGACAGCCACCTTCCGATGACGAAGTGGCTGCAAGCGATCCACCTGATGTGCAGCAGCAAGAAGGGCGTGAGCGCCCATCAACTGCACCGCACGCTGGAATGCACCTACAAGACCGCGTGGTTCCTTGAGCACCGCATCCGCGAGGCGATGCGCTCCGGAGCGCTCGCGCCGTTCGGCGGCGGCGGAACGCCCGTTGAGGTGGACGAAACCTTCATCGGCCGCGAGCCGGGCAAGAAGGTGAAGTCCGGCTTCCACCACAAAATCAAGGTGCTGACGCTTCTGGATCGCGAGACGGGTGTTGCCCGCTCTCGTGTCGTGGACGATCTGCGCCCCAACACGCTCTATCCGATCCTGCGCGACAACATCGCCAAAGAGGCGCGCGTGATGACGGACGACGCCATGCACTACCGCCGCCTTGCGGGCGAATTTGCGGAGCATGGCCGCACCAATCATCAGGATGGCGAATACGTCAGCAAGATCGACCCGACGATCCACACCAACACCGTCGAAGGCTATTTCGGCATCTTCAAGCGGGGCATGCGCGGCGTCTATCAGAAGGCGTCCAAGAAGCACCTGCACCGCTATCTGGCGGAGTTCGATTTCCGCTATTCCAACCGCGCGGCGAAGGGCGTGGATGACGAAGCCCGCGCGATCAAGGCGCTTGAAGGCATCGTCGGCAAGCGGCTCACCTACCGCAGGCTTGATAAGCGGGCCAAAGCCGAAATCTAACGGGCGTGACCGAAAGTCGCGATGGCGCATAAGGGGCCGGCGCTAGAGACGCTTGCGGCTAGGCCTAGCCGTCGCCAGAATTGCGATCAGGAGAGCGATGCGACTCGAAGATGTATTGGACTGCTGAAGCCGTCGATCAACTCATGGCCGCCGACAAAACCCTATTGGGTGACGGCGACTGGCAATGCGATGCAATTGACCGCGACTGCAAGCTGGTTTTCACGCTAGCGATAGACGGAGTTCCCTGCGGGCTGTCTCTACAGATCACCGACTTTCCGATGCAGCCATCCAAAGGCTGGACGATTATTATCAACGCTCCGCCGGCAGTTTGGCGCTTGGATTTCGATGGCCCCAAGGAGTGGCACCTAAATGACGTGCCCGAGATGCACGAATGCCCGCGTCTCATATACGGGCCGCACTACCACCCGTGGCGGCTCAATCGCGCTGGCGTTAAGCGTGGGCGTTTGCCGACAGAGCTGCCGCTAGCCATGCCCCTTCCCGCGATGAGAGGCTTCGACGCCACATTGCATTGGTTCTGCGACGAGACCAGAATCACGATTGGCAAAGGGCAGATACCCGCACGACCGACGCCAGGGACATTGCTATGAGCGTGGCAGAACTTGTGCGCACTCAGTTGCGCGAAGGATTCCCAATAACTGAGATGGGGGATAGTGTGGCAGTGTCCACGCCTGTTCTCTATCCATCGAACTCCAACGTCACCGTACATATCTCAGGTGGGGCGGCGCATTGCGTCGTGTCGGATGGGGGCGGAGCTACGCGCCACGCCCTGTCCCACGGCGCAACAATTCCCGACGCGAGCGCTTGGCTGCGCGGACTATTGAAGAACTCTCAAATGCGAGCGTCGGCAGGTATGATAGTCAGCCCGCAGATCGAGTTCCGTGAACTGCCGTGGGCTATTGCACTGGTAGCCCGCGCTTCGGCGGAGGCGGTGGTCAACGCGATTGAGAATCACATGAAACGTCTCGTCCGCGACCTGTCTGGCGAGACGTATGACGTTCTCGCCAAGGCCTTTGGTCCCAGCAACGTCGCACACGAAGTGGCGTTCGCAGGGGCGAGCAATAGACGCTACCATTTTGACTACGGCGTAGCTATAGGCCGTAAATCACAGCTCTTGCTCGACGTTGTTTCGCCGAATGCAAATTCTGTGAACGCCAAGGCGATCGCCCACATCGACGTGTCGCATTTAACGAAGAATGCGCCGAAGCGCGCGATCGTCTACGATCCAGATCAGGATTGGGATGCCGCCGACATCAATCTCTTGAACGAGGCTGGACTGCTACTGCCCATTGCGGCCCTGGCGCGCGAAATCCCAACCTACGCTCGAATGCATTGACATGACGAAGGCCGCTCAGACCCAACCAGACAAGTTCAAAGCCCTCGCCAAGGAGCTTGAGTGCGACGACTCCGAAGCCGCCTTTGAGAAGGCGGTGAAGAGGGTCGCGAAGGCACCGCCGCCGAAGGAGACGAAGCCCGCCAAGTGAGGCGGGCTTTCCGTTTCATGCCACCCGGCTAACGGGTCTGCCAAGTATATAATGTCGAACATTCTTTACATCAGAGCACGTCGCCCAGCGCAGCTTGCTTTGGACGGCGGCGAGGCGGACAGGTCCGCCAGTTCGTTGCGCGCCCTGGGGCCGACTATCAGCCGCCCAGGGCGGCGCGCACGCGGGCGGCGTTCGCCTTCAGCACTTCGGGATCCTCCATGCCGCGGGCGTGGAACTTCAGTTGCAGCCCTTCCCAGCGCGGAATGACGTGGAAGTGCAGGTGGAAGACCGTCTGCCCGGCCTCGGAACCGTTGAGCTGCACCACCATCACGCCGGGCGCGCCGGTCGCCTTCTTCACCGCCGCCGCCACCTTCTGCGTCGTGGCGATGGCCGCCTGCAACGCGGCGACCGGCGTATCGACGATGCCGGTCCCGGCGTCCTTGGGGACGATCAGCGTGTGGCAGTCGGCCTGGGGCATGATGTCCATGAAGGCCAGCGTCGCCTCGTCCTCGTAGACCTTGTGGCACGGCAGCTCGCCGCGAACGATGCGGGCGAAGATGTTGGCGGGATCGTAGGTCATGGACTGGTCCTTGGCGGCTCGGCTGTGGCGGGGCCGCAGGGCCGACTCCGCCGGGCCTTGAGCCTATGCGGCGGCGGCGCGGGCGATCAACCGGGCGGGGCCTTGCGGAAGGGGGTGTGCTCGGCCAGCACCTCGATGTCCTCGGCGACGGCCTCGCGCTCGCGTTCCAGATAGTCGGAGACGGCCCGCCGGAGGCCGGGATGGGCGATGTAGTGCGAGGAATAGGTCGGCGCGGGCGCGTAGCCGCGCAGCAGCTTGTGTTCGCCCTGCGCCCCGGCCTCGACGCGCTTGAGGCCCCGCGCGATGGCGAAGTCGATCGCCTGATAGTAGCAGCACTCGAAGTGCAGGAACGGGTGGTGCTCCAGCGCGCCCCAGTTGCGGCCGAACAGCGTGTCGCCGCCGATGAAGTTGAGCGCCCCGGCGATGGTGCGCCCGGCGCGCCGGGCCATGATCAGCAGCGTGTGCTCGGCCATCGTCTCGCCGATCAGCGAGAAGAAGGCGCGCGTGAGGTAGGGCGAGCCCCATTTGCGGCCGCCGGTGTCCATGTAGAAGGCGAAGAAGGCGTCCCAATGGTCCTCGGTGAGGTCGCGCCCGGTCACCCAGTCGATCTCGATGCCGTCCTCCAGCGCACGGCGGCGTTCCTTGCGCAGGTTCTTGCGCTTGTCGGAGGAAAGGCGGGCGAGGAAGTCGTCGAACGATCCATAGCCCTCGTTCGTCCAGTGGAACTGGCGGTCCATGCGCTGAAGCCAGCCCGCGCCGCCCGCCAGATGCCATTCGGCCTCGGGCTGAAACGTCACGTGGACGGAGGACAGGCCGTTGGTCCGCGCGATCTCGCCCGCCGCCTCCAGCAGCGCCCGGCGATGGGCGTCGTCGCGGGCGAGCAGGCGGGGGCCGGTCGCGGGCGTGAAGGGCACCGTCACCTGGAGCTTGGGGTAGTAGCGTCCGCCGGCCCGCTGAAAGGCGTCGGCCCAGCCATGGTCGAAGACGTATTCGCCCTGGCTGTGCGACTTCACATAGGCGGGCGCGAGGCCGATGGCCGCGCCGTTCTCCTCCAGCACGATGTGGGCGGGCTGCCATCCGGCGCGGGCGGTCGCCGAGCGCGATGTCTCCAGCGCCTTCAGGAAGGCGTGCGCGACGAAGGGGTTGAAGGGGCGGCTCGCCGGGTTGGCGAGATCGTCCCAGGTCGCCGCCGGAATCTCGGAGATCGCCCCCAGGACCCGCGCGGTCGCGGTCATTCGACCTCGAAGACGGCTTCGACCTCGACCGCCACGTTGCGGGGCAGCGAGCCGGCGCCGACCGCCGCACGCGCGTGGCGGCCGGCGTCGCCGAAGACCTCGACGAAGAGGTCGGAGGCGCCGTTGGCGACTTCCGGGTGCTCGGCGTAGCCGGGCACGGCGTTGACGAAGGCGGTCACCTTCACCACGCGCTTCACCCGGTCGAGATCGCCGCCGCAGGCCGCGCGGGCCTGGGCGATGAGGTTGACGGCGCAGAGCCTCGCCGCCGCCTTGCCCTCGTCCGTGGTGAAGTCCTTGCCGACGATGCCGACATATTCCAGGCCCTTGGGTCCGATCGTCACCTGGCCCGAGACGAAGACGAGATCGCCGGTGCGCACATAGGGCACGTAGCTGGCGACCGGGGCGGGCGGGGTGGGCAGGTCGATGCCCAGGGCCTTCAGCTTCGCGTCGATCCGTCCCGTCATGCCGTCCTCGTTTGCCGCGTGGCTTCAACCCGCCTACATCTATCGCCGCCGCCCGCCGCAAGGAAGTCTTGAACCCATGCATCGTCTCGACGCCGACGAGGATTGTCCGGTCCGCGACCAGTTCTACATGCCGGCCGAATGGGCGCGGCACGAGCGGACATGGATGCAGTGGCCCTGCCGCGTCGCGCCCTGGGGCTCGCCCGAGGGCATGGCGCTCGCCCGGCAGGCCTATGGCGTCGTGGCGCGGACCATCGCCCGGTTCGAGCCGGTGACCATGGTGGTCCGCCCGCAGGACAGGGCCGAGGCGCAGCTCGTGCTTGGGCCGAAGATCGAGGTCTTCGAGGCGCCGATCGACGATTCCTGGGCGCGCGATTCCGGCCCGACCTTTCTGGTGAACGGCAAGGGAGGGCGGGCCGGCATCCAGTGGCGCTTCAACGCCTGGGGGACCAAGTACACGCCCTTCGACAGCGACGCCTCGATCGCCACGAAGATCCTGACGGCGCAGGGCCTGCGGGTCTATGAGGGGCCGCTGACCGTCGAGGGCGGGGCGCTGCATGTGGACGGGGCCGGGACGCTGCTCGTCACCGAGCAGTGCCTGCTGAACGAGAACCGCAACCCCGAACTGACCCGCCAGCAGATCGAGGCGCGGCTGGCGCTCTATCTGGGCGTGCTGCGGATCGTCTGGCTGGGCGACGGGCTGAAGGACGACGAAACCGACGGGCATGTCGACAATGTCGCCTGCTTCGCGCCGGGCGGGCGGGTGCTGCTCGCCATGCCGCGTGACAAGGCCGATCCGAACTACCCCGCGATGTCGGACAATCTGGTGCGGCTGCACGACGCCCGCGCCGCCGACGGGGGGCGGTTCGAGGTCGTCGAGCTGCCGCTGCCCCATGCCGTCCGCACGCGGCATGACGGGTCGCGGCTGGAGATGTCCTACGTCAACTACTACGCCTGCAACGGGGCGATCGTGATGCCGGCCTTCGGCGACAAGGCCGACGAGGAGGCGCGGCGCATCCTCGCCGACGTCTATCCCGAGCGCGAAATCGTGCAGATCGATGCGATGCCGATCGTCGAGGGCGGCGGCGGCGTTCACTGCATCACGCAGCAGCAGCCCCTTTAGGGACGGTTGACCATGCGCTGCGGTTCCGCCTTCCCCTGCCGCCCCGAAGCAGCCATGTTCGCATCGCACTCTCTCGCCGGGGTGACGAGGACGGTCCCGATGCGCGCATTTGTCTTGAGCCTTCTGCTGGCGACCGCGGCCATCGCCCCCGCCGCCGCCCAGATGGTCGCGCCGCCGAAACCCGCCCGGGTCGCCGAGAACTTCCTGCCGCACCGGGCGACCTATGACCTCAAGTTGAAATCGGCGCGCTGGGCGTCGGCGGTCTCCGGCCTGTCGGGCCGGATGGTGAGCGAGTTCGACGATGTGTGCGCCGGCTACACCTTCAACCAGCGGCTGGTGACGGATTTCACCGATTCCGAAGGCACGGCGACCTCGGGCAATTTCTGGGTCTCCACCTATGAGAGCGCCGATGGCTCGGATTATCGCTTCACGCTGAACAACGCCATCAATGGCATCTCCGTCGAACGCTCGCAGGGTTCGGCCAGCCGCAAGAGCGACGGCGCGGCCTCGGTCGCCTTCACGCAGCCTGCCGCCAAGTCGGCGGAGCTTCCCCAGGGCACGCTGTTTCCGACCGAGCTGGCGGGGAAGGTTCTCACCGCGGCGCGCACCGGTCAGCATGCGCTTTCGGCCAAGATCTTCGAGGGCGACGCCGAAGGCGTGACCTACGATGTCTACGCGGCCATCGGCGTCGAGCGGGCGGGGATCGCCGGAGATTTCGCGGTGCCTGGCGGCGACGTTCTGAAGGGGCTGAAGGCCTGGCCGGTCACGGTGACCTATTACGAACCGGGCAAGGAAGACGAGCCGCCGCACTACGAGACCTCGTTCATCCTCTACGAGAACGGCGTCACCAGCGATGCGACGCTGGACTATGGCGACTTCGTGCTGAAGGCGACGCTGAAGAAGATCGAGCCGCTGAAACCGTCCGGCTGCTAGAGCGCGCGGCCCTTCACGATCGCCGCCTTGCCGAACTTCGCACGCACCTTGTCGATCGCCCGTTCGGCGTCGGCGGTCTTTTTCTCGTCGGCGCGGAAGAGATCGAAGAGGTCGCAGGATGCGGCGTCGGCGAGGCCGGAGATGCCGACGCCGATCAGCCGGTATTTCGCCCGCCCGTCCGCCGTCGCCGTCAGCAGGCGGTGCGCCGTCTGGTAGAGGACTTCGGCGAGCTGGGTCGGCCCGTGCAGCGTCGTGCGCCGGGTGATGAGGCGGAAATCGGCGGTGCGCAGCTTCAGCGTCACGGTCGCCCCGCCGAGGCCCGCCGCCTTGGCCCGCGCCGAGACGCGCTCGCACATCGACCACAGGATGCGGTCCAGCTCCAGGACGTCGGCGATATCCTCGTTGAAGGTCGTCTCGGCCGACATGCCGCGCGCCTCGCCCTCTGGATCGACGCGGCGGGAATCCTCGCCCCGCGCCAGACGCCAGACATGGCTGCCCATATTGCCGTAGCGCTTCATCAGATCGGTTTCGTCCATCGCCTGGATCTGGCCGAGCGTCGCAATGCCGTCGGCGGCGAGCGCGGCGGCGAACGACTTGCCGACGCCGAAAATCGCGGTCGGCGGCCGGGGCGCGAGGACCTCCATCGCATCGGCGTGTCCGACCACCGCGAAGCCGCGCGGCTTGTCGAGTTCGGAGGAGAACTTAGCGAGGAACTTGTTGTGGCTGAGGCCGATGGAGACGGTGATCCCGAGCTGCGCCTCGATCCGCTTCGCCAGCGCCGCCAGCGTCACGGCGGGCGAATGGCGGTGCAGCCGCTCGGTGCCGGTGAGATCGAGGAAGGCTTCGTCGAGCGAGAGCGATTCCACCAGCGGCGTCGTCTCGCGCATCAGCCGCTTCACCTCGCGGCCGACGCCGGCGTATTTCGCCATGTCCGGCTTGATGACCACAGCGTGCGGGCACGCCTTGAGCGCCTTGAACATCGGCATCGCCGAACGCACGCCGAAGGTGCGCGCGAGATAGCAGGCGGTCGAGACGACGCCGCGCTTGCCGCCGCCGATGATGAGCGGCTTGTCGGCGAGCGAGGGATCGTCGCGCTTCTCGATGGAGGCGTAGAAGGCGTCGCAGTCGATATGGGCGACGGCGAGCGCGTCCATTTCCGGGTGACGGCGCAGGCGTGGGCTGCGGCAGCGCGGGCAGTGGCGGTCGTTTTCGGCGGCCGTGCGATCCAGACAGTCGAGGCAGAGCGCGGCCATTGGATCAGGCCGGAGGCCAGAGCCAGGCGGCCCCGCGCACGCCGCTGGAATCGCCGTGGACGGCGCGCAGGACCGGCGTCGTCACGCCGTCCGAGAAGGCGTGGCGCGAGAGCGCGCGAGGCACGAGGTCGTAGAGCGCCGCGACATTGGACAGCCCGCCGCCCAGCACGATGGCGTCGGGATCGGCGATGTTGACGACGGTCGCCAGCGCCTTGCCGATCCGCTGGCCGAGCGTTTCGATCGCCGCCTGAGCGCAGGCCGAACCGGCCGACGCCGCCGAGACGATCTCCTCGGCGGTCAGGCGCTGGCCGTTCCGGCGCTCGAAATCGGCCGCGAAGCCGGGGCCGGAGACCCAGGTCTCGATGCAGCCGCGCTTGCCGCAATAGCAGGCCGGGCCGTCCAGTTCGTCCGGGTCCGGCCAGGGCAGGGGATTGTGTCCCCATTCGCCGCCGATGCCGTTCAGCCCTTCGAGAACCGCGCCGTTCACGACCAGGCCGCCGCCGACCCCGGTGCCCAGAATGACCCCGAAGACGACCGGCTTGCCCGCCGCAGCGCCGTCCGCCGCCTCGGAGAGGGCGAAGCAATTGGCGTCGTTGGCGATCCGCACGGGACGGCCGAGCGCGGCGGCGAGATCGCGGTCGAAAGGGCGGCCGTTGAGGCAGGTCGAGTTGGCGTTCTTGACGAGGCCGGTCCGGCGGCTGAGGGCGCCCGGCATCGCCACCCCGGCAGGCCAGGCCGCCGCGCCCTCCGTCCCTGCTGTGAGATCGCCGACCAGCCCGCAGATCGCCCTGATGGTGCCGTCATAGTCGCCGGAGGGCGTTGCGGCGCGCCGCCGCGCGCGGATCGACCCGGCCTTGTCCATCAGGATGGCTTCGATCTTGGTCCCGCCGAGGTCGATCCCGATGCGCATGGCGGTTCAGCCTCCGCCCGTCTTCAGCGTGTCGTGGATATGGGCGGCGGCCTCCGCCCAGTTCGACGTGAAGAGGCCGGCGTGGGGCGAGGCGGTCGCCAGCCGGAAGAGACGCTCGTCGGCGACGAAGTGAATCTGGTGCGTGCCGGGCGCGGCTTCGGCGACCGAGGCGTGATGATGGGGGATGTCGTCGATGAAGAAGACCGGCGCGCCCGCCCGTCCGGCGAGGGCCGCCACCGCCGCGCCCTTGAGGCCGGCATTGGGGACGACCGGATAGTCCATGCCGTGTCCCGCCAGATTGGCGCGGCGGGCCGCCGCCAGTTCGTCCGCGACGTTGGTCAGGATGACGATCTGGGCGTGGGCGGCGAGACCGGACAGAGCCTCCGCCGCGCCGGCGACGGGCCTGAGGTCGAGCCCGGCGGTCGCGTGGAAGGCCTTGATGAGCGGTCCGACCTCGGCCTGGGGCAGCGGCTCGCCGGTTCCCGCCCGGCGGATGCTGCCGGTCAGGGCATAGCCCGCGAGATCGAGATAGAGGCCTTGTCCCGGCAGATAGGCCTCCAGCCCGCCGAGGAATTGCAGCAGCACCTCGTCGGCGTCGCAGACGATCAGGGGCCGCCCCGGCGCGAGATCGGGGCCGGATGGGGGGCCGCGATCGCTCACATCTGGACTCCGAGGTCGCGGGCGGTGCGCCACAGATCCTCGGGCGCATAGCCCCGCGCCTCGGCGAAGGCGCGGGCGGTCGGCTCGTGGCCCATGACGTATTCGAAGACCGCCCTCAACGTGTCGGGGCTGTCGGCCGAGGCCCGAAGCTCGTCCGGCGACAGGCCGGAAAGTCCCAGAAATCTGCCCAATTCCTCGTCATCAGCGACCACGAAGGCGAGGGCCTCCAGGGCGATGACGCCGGTCTTGTGCCTGATCGTTCTCATTTCAGCCCGCATTAACCGATTTGGCGTAGGGTCCGCACGATAGCAAACCGCCCGCACTTGTCAGATGCCGCAAGAGCATCCCCGGTGACAGGCACAAAGAAGTTGGTGGGCAGAATGGCGCTTGCAATGCCGGTTACCGAGAAGACCGTCCTGATCGTCGAAGACAACGAGTTGAACATGAAGCTGTTCAACGACCTGCTCGACGCCCATGGCTACCGCACGCTCCAGACCCGCGACGGGATGGAGGCGCTCGATCTGGCGCGCGAGCATCGTCCTGACCTGATCCTCATGGACATCCAGCTTCCCGAAGTCTCCGGCCTCGAAGTCACCAAGTGGCTGAAGGCGGACGACGAGTTGCAGGGCATTCCGGTCGTCGCCGTCACGGCCTTCGCCATGAAGGGCGACGAGGAGAAGATCCGCGAGGGCGGCTGCGAGGCCTATATCTCCAAGCCGATCTCGGTCGCCTCGTTCCTGGACACCGTTCGCAAGTTCATCGGCTGAGGATTCGCATCCGTGACCGCCCGCGTTCTTGTCGTCGATGACATCGCCGCCAACGTGAAGTTGCTGGAGGCGAAGCTGGCGGCCGAGTATTTCGACGTCATCAGCGCCTCCAACGGTCCCGATGGCCTGCGCCTCGCGGCCGAGCAGAAGCCGGACATCATCCTGCTCGACGTGATGATGCCGGGGATGGACGGGTTCGAGGTCTGCCGCCGGCTGAAGAGCTCGCCCGAGACCGCCCACATCCCGGTGGTGATGGTGACGGCGCTCGACCAGCCCTCCGACCGCGTACAGGGCCTCGACGCGGGCGCCGACGACTTCCTGACCAAGCCGGTCAACGACATCGCCCTGTTCGCGCGGGTGAAGAGCCTCGTCCGCCTGAAGATGATGACCGACGAGCTGCGCATGCGCGAGGCGACCGGCCACAGCCTCGGCGTGACCGACGCCTCGGAGATGCTGCGCCCGAACGCGCCGGAGACCGGCGGCCGCATCCTGCTGGTCGAGGACCGTGAGACCAGCGCCCGCCGCACGACCGACGCGCTCGGCGGCGAGCACGAGATGACGGTGACGGCCGATCCGATCGAGGCGCTGATGCTGGCGCGCGACGGCGACTTCGATCTCGTCATCCTGTCGCTGTCGCTCCAGAACACCGACGGCATGCGGCTCTGCTCGCAGCTCAAGACGCTGGAATCGACCCGGCACACGCCGATCCTTGCGCTGGTCGAAGAGGGCGACACCAAGCGCCTGATCCGCGCGCTGGAGATCGGCATCAACGACTATCTGATCCGCCCGCTCGACAAGAACGAGCTGCTGGCGCGCGTGAAGACGCAGATCAAGCGCAAGCGCTATTCCGACCGGCTGCGCCAGAACCTCCAGCTCTCGCTAGAGATGGCGATCACCGATCAGCTCACCGGACTCTTCAACCGCCGCTATATGGCGCGCCATCTGGACATGCAGCTGAAGAACGCGCTGGACGCGAAGAAGCCGCTGTCGTTCCTCATCATGGACATCGACTATTTCAAGTCGATCAACGATGCGCACGGGCATGCGGTGGGGGACGAGGTCCTGCGCGGCTTCGCCAGCCGCCTGAAGGCCAATGTCCGCGGCATCGATCTCGCCTGCCGCTATGGCGGCGAGGAGTTCGTGGTCATCATGCCGGAGACCGACGTCGCCTTCGCCTATGCGGTGGCCGAGCGGCTGCGGCAGAACGTGGCCGATGTGCCGTTCCCGATCTCGACCTCGGACAAGGCGCTGACGGTGACGGTCTCGATCGGCGTCACCTCGATCGAGCGGCCCGACGACACGGCCGACACGATCCTCAAGCGGGCCGACCAGGCGCTTTATCGCGCCAAGCGCGACGGCCGGAACCGGGTCGTCTCGGAAGCCGCCTGAAACGCAAAAAAGGCCGGAGCGATCCGGCCTCTCGCGTATCCGAACCAAGAGAGGCGAAAGCCTACTTGATCTTGCCTTCGGTGAACTCGACGTGCTTGCGCAGCACGGGGTCGTACTTCTTGACCTTGAACTTCTCGGTCATGGTGCGGGTGTTCTTCTTGGCGACGTAGAAGAAGCCCGTGCCGCCGGAGCTGTTCAGGCGAATCTTGATCGTGGTCGGCTTGGCCATGGTGACACCGGCCGCCGCGGCGGCCTTCCCTTGAAAACGAGCCGCGGAACCTACTCATCGGCGCGGCCAAGTCAAGCGCGCCGGGGGACTGTCCCCTCAGCGGCGGAAACCCGCCGATTCCGGGGCTCGCCGGCCCGGTCGCCATCGGGGGGGCCGACGCAGATTCGCCCGCCTCACGGGGGGCCGAGCCAGCGGACCGCCGGGCGGCCGTTGCGGTAGGCGAAAAGCGGGGTGCGGGCGGGGCCTTCGGCGAGGCGCGGCAGCGCGGCGAGCACGAACTCGGTCACGTCGATGACGGGGAGCTTGCGGGCCTCGTCGAGCGGGAACCAGGCGAGGTCGGCGAGTTCGCCCGAGCCCGCGGGCGCGGCGGTCAGCGCCGTTCCGTCGGCGAGGAAGAAGCGGGCATGGAAGCGGATCGGGCTTTCGCGCGGGGTGATGGCGCGGGCCGAGAAGCGCAGGGCGCTGTGATCCGGCCGCAGCGCGTCGTTCTCGGCTGTGCTGGCCCCGACCAGATAGCCGGTCTCCTCCCAGGTTTCGCGGATCGCCGCCGAGGCGAGGCGGCGGGCCATCAGCGGTCCGGCGGCCCCGGCGGCGGCGAGGCGGGCGGCTTCGTCGGCGTGCAGCGGGGCGACGACCGGCAGGTGCTCGTCGCCCGCCTCGGCGCGGCCGCCGGGAAAGACGAAAACGTCGGGCGCGAAGGCGGCGCGGCGCGAGCGCCGTCCCATCAGCACGGCGGGCTGGCCGGAAGGGCCGGGGCGGACGAGGACGACGGTGGCGGCGTCGCGCGGACGGACGGCGGCCATCGTCAGATCGTGTCCCAATGCGGCTTGCCGCGATGGAAGCGGAAGAACGGCACCGGACGGTCGGCGTGCGGATCGTCGGACCGGGTCTCGATCTCGTCGAGCACGCGCCGCGTGATGTTGGGCAGGTCGAGGCCGCGCGCGGCGTCGAGATTGAACCAGGCGAGTTCGAGCAGTTCGCCCGACTCGGCCCGCGCATGGCCCGGCGGCTCCGCCAAGGCGTCGGCCTCGGCGATGAAGAAGCGGGTGTCGAAGCGGCGGTCGCGGTAGGGCGGGGTGATCGCCCGGGCGACATAGGTGAGGGCGGAGAGGTCGGGCTCGACGCCGAGGCCGAGGAACTGGTTCCAGGCCCCGGCCCGGCTCGCCAGGCGGCGGGCGGCGGGACGGCCGAGGATGAGGCCCGCCTCCTCGAAGGTCTCGCGGATGGCGGCGCGGGCGAGGCCGCGCGCCCGCGTCTCGCCGCCATGCAGGGCGACGCGGGCCAGCACTTCGGGGCGCAGGTCGCCGTCATGGGCGATGCGCAGGTCGGCGGCGTCGAGACGGCCGCCGGGGAAGACGTATTTGCCGGGCATGAAGCGATGCGCGGCGCTGCGCCGGCCCATCAGGACTTCGGTGCGCGCCGGCGACCGGCGGATGAGGATGAGCGTCGCGGCGTCGCGGGGACGGACGGCGCGCGGTTTCGCGCCGGGATCGGGTTTGTCGAACATCGATCTCACCTAGTCCTTCGCCGCCGCCCCGTCACTAGCGCCGCCGCTTGGCGCGTCGCTTTTCGCGCGGGACTTTGGGCGGGCCGTGGCGCTTGCCCTTGCCTTTGGGCGGACGGTGTCCGCGATCCTTGGGCGGGCGGCCGTCGCGGGCGACGGGGCGCATCGGCTCGTGCTCCTCGATCGAGAAGCGCAGGCCCCCGGTGAGGGGCGCGGCCTCCAGCAGCTTCACCTTGACCGGATCGCCGAGCGCGTAGGTGTCGCCGCTGCGCGTGCCGATCAGGGCGTGGCGGGTTTCGTCGTGGCGGAAGAACTCGTTGCCGAGAGAGCGGATGGGGACGAGGCCGTCGGCCCCGGTCTCGGCGAGGCGGATGAAGAGGCCGAAGGCGGTGACGCCGGAGATGCGGCCGTCGAGCACCAGCCCGATGCGATCGGCCATGAAGGCGGCGAGATAGCGATCGACCGCTTCGCGTTCCGCCGCCATCGAGCGGCGCTCATGCGCCGAGATGGTCTCGCCGATCTGCGCGAGGGCGGCGATCTGAGCGTCCTTCAGCCCGTCCTTGCCGAAGCCCAGCGCCCGGATCAGGCCGCGATGGACGACGAGATCGGCATAGCGCCGGATCGGCGAGGTGAAGTGCGCGTATTTCGTCAGGTGCAGGCCGAAATGGCCGATATTGTCGGGGCTGTAGAGCGCCTGCGACTGGCTGCGCAGCACGATCTCGTTGATCAGCGGCGCGAAGGGGCCGTCCTTCTGGGCCTTGAGGAAGCGGTTGAAGAGGCCGGGCACCAGCTTCTGCCCCAGCGAGAAGGGGACGCCGATCGTGTCGAGGAAATCGGCCAGCGCCTCGATCTTCTCGCGGCTCGGCTCGTCGTGGATGCGGTAGAGCGTCGGGACGCGGTGCTGCTCCAGCGTTTCGGCGGCCGCGACGTTCGCCTGGATCATCATCTCCTCGATGAGCTGCATCGAGGGGAGCGTCTTGCGCAGTTCGATCGAGGCGATCTTGCCGTCGGCCCCGATGCGCACGCGCCGTTCCGGCACGTCGAGGTCGAGCGGATCGCGCGCCTCGCGGCCGCGCAGCATCACCGCATAGGCGGCGTAGAGCGGCTTGATGAGGCTGTCGAGCAGCGGCGCGGTCTTCTCGTCCGGGCGGCCTTCGATGGCGTTCTGCGCCTGGCTGTAGGTGAGACGCGCCGCCGAGCGCATGAGGCCGCGCAGGAAGACATGTTTCGTCTTGCGGCCCGTGGGGTCGAAATGCATCCGCACCGCGAGGCAGGCGCGGTTCTCGCCCTCGCGCAGGCTGCACAGATCCGCCGACAGCGCCTCGGGCAGCATCGGGGCGACGCGATCGGGAAAGTAAGTCGAGTTGCCGCGCAGATAGGCCTCGCGGTCGAGCACCGAGCCGGCGGTCACATAGGCGGCGACGTCGGCGATGGCGACGGTGACGATCCAGCCGCCGGGCACGGCGGGGTCTGGCTCGGCATGGACGGCGTCGTCATGGTCGCGGGCGTCGTCAGGGTCGATGGTGACGAGCGGCAGCTTGCGCAGGTCGGTGCGGCCCTTGAGCGTCGGGGGCTTGGCCGCCTCGGCCTCGGCGATCGCCTCGTCCGGGAAGCCGTCCGGGATGCCGTGGGTGTAGATCGAGATGAGGCTGATGGCCCCCGGCGCGCCGAGCGGGCCGACGACCTCGATGACCTTGGCGCGGACCTGGCCGTCGAGGCGGCCGGCGAGCGGCGTGGCGATCACCAGATCGTCGATCTTCGCGCCGCCTTCGTCGCCGCGCGCGACGACGAAGGAGAGGCGGGATTTGCGGTCGGTCGGCGCGATGCGGCCGACGCCTTTCTCGCGCGTGTACTGGCCGAGCACCCGGTGGACCGGCTGGCCCAGCCGCTTGACGAGGCGGGCGACCGCGCCGTCCGCGACGATCTGGATGCGGCCGAGGAAGCGGTCGCCGATGCCGAGGGCCGGGCCTTCGTCCTTCTCGCGCCCCGGCAGGACGAGGATGCGCGGCGGATCGCCCGGCGCGTCCCACTTCACCGGCCGGGCGAGAAACTCGCCGTCGATGTCGCGGGCGACGATCTCCAGCACCGCCGTCGCGGGGAGGACGGGGGTCTTGCCGGGCTTGGGCTTGCGGCCGGGGATTCGGGGCATGGGGCGAGCAGATCAGCGAAGGCCGCCGCGGGGAAGGAAAATGCGGCGCGCCGACGGACGGTGGGCGGACATTTTATTGCGCGACTTCGGCATAAAGCATCTTCGTTCCTCGCGTGGCGCGGGAGGGGGGAGGGGCGCGCGCGACATCGCGGCCGGCCATGGCCGCCCTCCAAATAGGAATATTTGCCAAATCCCGCAAGGTCCGCGCGGCGCGCGGGCGGGCCTCACATGTCGCGGACGTAGATCGAGGTGACGAAGGTGTGGGCGACCAGCCGGTAGCGGCGCTCGCCCAGATAGTTGAAAATCTCGCTGCTCACCCCGCCCCGGAACGAGAGGTGGTGGTCCTCGACGATCAGGAAGAAGGGCGCGAAGGCGTCCCAGTCGTTCGACTTCAGCACGTTGAAATCGAGGCCTTCCGCATCGACGTTCATCAGATCGATGGTGACGCCGGCGGGGACATGTTCGTGCAGGATGTCGGCGAGGCGGCGGGTCGTCATGCGCTCGGTCTGGACGACCTCAAGATTGCGGCTGACATGCTGCGCCCGGAGCGCCGGGTCGGCCGTGTTCAGCGCGCCGGCGGCGAAGCGGCTGAATTCGAGCTCTTCGATCGTGTCGGACACCAGCGCGCAGATCGAGATGTCGTCCGGACGCTCTTTCAGGAAGAGGTCGATCTTGGCGCTGTCGCCGTCGATGTTGATGCCGCGCCAGCCCAGATGCCGGAGCATGCGCGTGTTGGAGATGAAGGTCGGGTGGAAGGCCCCGACATCGACATAGAAGCCGGGCGTGCGCAGCCGTCCGTACGTTTCCAGCAGGGAATAGATGATGAGGTCTTCGCCGAACTGCGAGTAGTGGAAGCGCGTGTAGCGATCGCCGATGACGCGAAGCGCCTCGTCGATCGAACCAAGATTGCGAAAATCCACGGGGGCCGACTCCCTGCGCCATACGATGGATGAAGAGTAACCGCCGAAGCGGCGGGCGCAATCGGCGATGCGGATCAGGCTGTCTTGCGGCTGCCCAGCCAGGCGACGCCGAAGAGGACCATCAGCACGCCGTCGATGATCGCGCCGTAGAAGGGGCCGCCGACCGCGAGGCGGCCTTGCGCGTAGAGCGCCATGGCGGGGGCGAAGAAGGCGACCTTCTCCAGCACGGCGATGGGCATGAGCGGGCGGAAGCGGGCCGGGTCGAAGGCGATGAGAAGGAAGACGAACTGCCAGACGAGGGCCGAGGCATAGAAGCCGTAATAGAATTCCGGGTGGCTGACCGGCGGCGGGTTGCCGGCGTTGAACGCCGCCTCCATGAAGAGGCCGGGGGTGAGGACGGCGATGCCGTAGAGCCCCGCGATGAGGAAGATCCAGCGCGCCAGTTTCATGTCCTGCCCCCAATTGCGGTGCGGGTGTTATGGCGGGCGGATGGCCCTGTCGATGTGACGAAGCGCACCGGGGGCGGGGGTGGATGGCCGGGGCGGGCCGGGCACGTATTCCTCATGGCCGTTATTGAGGCGGTTATCCGAAGTGGCTACGGGCGTCGTGCTGGATGGCCGGGTCAAGCCCGGCCATGAGGGTGGGGTGGTGATCGGCCGAACCCATCTTCCTCATGGCCGCCCTTGAGGCGGCCATCCAGAGCGGCGGTGGGCGTTGGGCTGGATGGCCGGGTCGAGCCCGGCCGTGAGGGCAAAGGGGGTTCGGTCAGGCCGACATCAGGTTCTCGCCGGCGAGATCGCGCCAGTCCGGATTGAGCCTTTCGATGAGATCGAGTTTCCATTTGCGCGGCCAGCGCTTCAGGCTGGTTTCGCGCTGGATCGCATCGGCCACGAGCTCGTGCCGCTCGTACCAGACCAGCATCGTTACGCCATAGCGCTTGCAGAAGGCGGAGCCGCGCCCTTCCTTGTGGGCGCTGATGCGCTCGCCAAGGTCCTTCGTCACGCCGATGTAGAGCGTGCCGTTCCGGCGGCTCGCCATGATGTAGACCCAGGCACAGACCATGGGCCGAGCGTGCCCAGCTGGGTGGCCGGGTCAAGCCCGGCCATGAGGAGGGGGGGGCCGAACTCAGTTTCCTCATGGCCGCCCTTGAGGCGGCCATCCAGAGTGCGGTGGGTGTTGTGCTGGGTGGCCAGGTCAAGCCCGGCCATGAGGGTGGGAGGGGATGAGGCTATTCGGCCTGGGTCAGGCGTCGGTGGCGGCCGGTTTCTTCGTCTTGGGGGCGGTCTTTTTGGCGGGCTTCCTGGCGGCCGGTTTTTTCGCTGCCGGTTTGGCGGGGGCTTTGGCCGGGGCCTTTTTCGCGGCGGCTTTTTTCGGCGCGGCTTTGGTCTTCTTCGCCGGGGCGCGGGCGGCGAGCAGGGGCAGTGCGATCTCCAGCGTCATGTCCTCGGGCTGCACGTCCTTCGGCACGTTGGCGTTGACCTTGCCGTGGCTGACATACGGACCGAAGCGGCCCTTGAGGACGCGCACCGGCGCGCCGTCGTCGGGATGCGCGCCCAGTTCCTTCAGCGCCGGCGCGCCGAATCGCTTGCCGGGGCCTTTCGCCTTCTTCTCGGCGAGGAGATCGACCGCGCGGTTGATGCCGATGGTGAAGATGTCCTCGAACGATTCGAGGTTCGCATAGGTGCCGTCATTGGCGATGTAGGGTCCGAAGCGGCCGAGCGCGGCGGTGATCGGCTTGCCGTTTTCCGGATGGAGCCCGACCTCGCGCGGCAGTTCGAGCAGCCTGATGGCGTAGTCGAGCGTCAGCTCCTGCGCGTTGCGGCCCTTGGGGAGCGAAGAACGCTTCGGCTTCTCGTCTTTCGTGCCGTTGCCCTTGCCGCGCTGGACGTAGGGACCGAAGCGGCCGGTCTTCAGCCAGATCTCGTCGCCGGTCGCCTCGTCGACGCCGAGCATCCGGTCGCCGCCCGCGCCCGCTTCGCCGCCGCCCTGGCCGAGCTGGCGGGTGAAGCCGCAGTCCGGGTAGTTCGAGCAGCCGAGGAAGGCGCCGAACTTGCCGAGGCGCAGGCCCAGCGTGCCGGTGCCGCAGGTCGGGCAGAGGCGCGGGTTCGAGCCGTCCTCCTTGGGCGGAAACAGATGCGGGCCGAGCACCTCGTCGAGGACGTCGATGACCTCGGTGATGCGCAGTTCCTTGGTCGCGGCGATGGCGGCGATGAAGTCGGTCCAGAACTCGCGCAGCAGCTTCTTGTAGTCGAGCTCGCCGGCCGAAACTTCGTCGAGCTTCTCCTCAAGGTCGGCCGTGAAGTCGAACTCGACATATTTGGCGAAGAACCGCTTGAGGAAGACCGTTACGATGCGGCCCTTGTCGGTCGGCTGGAAGCGCTTCTTGTCGAGCGTGACGTAATCGCGTTCGACCAGCACCGCGATGGTCGAGGCGTAGGTGGAGGGGCGGCCGATGCCGAGATCCTCCATCTTCTTCACCAGCGAGGCTTCGGTGAAGCGCGGCGGCGGCTCGGTGAAATGCTGGTCGGTGCGGATCGCTTCGAGCTTCAGCGTCTCGCCGGGGACGAGGCGGGGCAGGCGGCGCGAATCCTCGTCGGCCGCGTCGTCGTCGGCGCCTTCCTGGTAGAGCGCGAGGAAGCCGTCGAAGAGCTGGACCGAGCCGGTGGCGCGCAGCGTCACCTCGCCGCCGGCGATCTCGGCGGTGGTGCGTTCGAACTCGGCGGCCTCCATCTGGCAGGCCATCGAGCGCTTCCAGATCAGCTCGTAGAGGCGGGCGAGATCGCCATCGAGCCAGCGCGCGACATCCTGCGGGCGGCGCGAGGGATCGGCCGGGCGGATCGCCTCGTGCGCTTCCTGGGCGTTCTTCGCCTTGGACTTGTACATGCGCGGGCTGGAGGGGAGGTAGCGGCCGCCGTAGTCCTTCTGAACCTGCTCGCGGAGGGCGAACACCGCCTCCGGCGCGAGGTCGACGCCGTCGGTCCGCATATAGGTGATGAGGCCGACCGTCTCGCCGCCGAGATCGACGCCTTCATAGAGGCGCTGGGCGACCTGCATGGTGCGCTTGGCGTTGAAGCCGAGCTTGCGGGCGGCCTCCATCTGGAGCGAGGAGGTGATGAAGGGCGGCGGCGGGTTGCGCCGGACCGGCTTCGCCTCGACCGAGGCGACTTTCAGCGTCGCGGTCTCGATGGCGGCGCGGGCGCGGGCGGCGGCTTCGGCCCCGCGCAGCGACATCTGGCCGATCTTGTCGCCGCCGAGCCCGGTGAGGCGGGCGGTGAAGGAGCCGCCGGCGGCGGTGAGGTCGGCATCGACGGTCCAGTATTCCTCGGGCCGGAAGGCCTCGATCTCCATCTCGCGGTCGCAGATGAGGCGCAGCGCCACCGACTGGACGCGGCCCGCCGAGCGCGAGCCGGGCAGCTTGCGCCAGAGCACCGGCGAGAGATTGAAGCCGACGAGATAGTCGAGCGCCCGGCGGGCGAGATAGGCGTCGACCAGCTCCTGATCGATGCCGCGCGGATTGGCCATGCCCTGGGCGACGCCCGCCTTGGTGATGGCGTTGAAGACGACGCGCTCGACGTCGACGCCCTTGAGGACGCCCTTTTTCCGGAGGATTTCCAGAAGGTGCCAGGAAATCGCCTCGCCCTCGCGGTCGGGGTCGGTGGCGAGAATCAGCTTGTTCGTGCCTTTGACGGCCGCCGCGATCTCGGACAGGCGCTTTTGCGCCTTGCCGTCGACTTCCCAGTCCATGGCGAAGTCCTCGTCCGGGCGCACCGAGCCGTCCTTGGGCGGCAGGTCGCGGACGTGGCCGAAGCTCGCGAAAACCTGGAAATCGCGGCCGAGATATTTGTTGATCGTCTTGGCCTTGGCGGGCGACTCGACGATGACGACGGTCATGGGGAACGCACAGTTTCTAGGACAACGGGCCTATCGGCAATCGCCGGACCCTTGCCCGGCCCGGCCCGGCCTGTCAACCGCGACCTATTTATGACACTAAAAAACAACTTAAAGATGTGTAGTCAGGATTGAGCAATTAAGTCAATATGATGTGTCGCCAGTATATCGCGACACGGGGGAAGGCAATCATGTCTCAGGATCAAAATAAAGCCAGGATTGATGCAACTAGAGCGCGAATACCGGATACCGCGGTTCCAGACTATCTGAGGGAGATGCTGATCGGGATGACGGGGCTGGCCCGGACCAGCGGGCATACATTGCTTGCCTATCTGCTGGAGGTCGCGGCGCAGGAAGCAGCGCAACAATCCAAGAATCAGCATTAATACGAAATCTAAGCTATTCGTCTTCGCGATCGCGCCTAAAGAAGCGCGACGTGTTGGCCGGGGCTGCGGTGGAGGCGGCCCGCGAGTTCGAGTTCCAGGAGGACGGTCAGCACCGCACCGGAGGACAGGCCGGAGCGGCGCGTCAATTCGTCGATCTCAACTGGCGTCGGGCCGAGAAGGCCGAGGATCGTCATGCGGGCGGCGGCGAGATCGGCCTCGGAGTCGGGCCCGTGCGGGGCGACGGGCGCTTCCGGTTCGGCGAAACCGCGATACGGCCGCGCGCCGAGGCCGGCCAGAACGTCGGCGGCCGATTCGGTGAGCGTCGCGCCCTGGCGGATGAGATCGTTCGTGCCCCGGCTGCGCGGATCGAGCGGCGAGCCGGGGACGGCGAAGACCTCGCGGTTCTGTTCAAGCGCATAGCGCGCGGTGATGAGCGAGCCGGAGCCGATCGCCGCCTCGACGACGACGACGCCGCGCGCCAGCCCCGAGATGATGCGGTTGCGGCGCGGGAAATGACTGGCGAGCGGCGCGAAGCCCGGCGGCATTTCGGAGACCACCGCACCCTCGGCGGCGATGCGGGCGTGGAGCTTCGCGTTCTCGGGCGGATAGACGACATCGACGCCGCCGGCGAGCACGGCGATCGTGCCGGTCGCCACCGACCCGGCATGGGCGGCGGTGTCGATGCCCCGCGCGAGACCGGAGACGACCGCAAGGCCGCGCGCGCCGAGGCCGCCCGCGATGTCCTCCGCCAGTTTGCGCCCGCCCGCCGAGGCGTTGCGCGCGCCGACGATGGCGACCGCCTCGCGCGAAAGGATCGCCGGATCGCCAAGGACATAGAGCAGCGGCGGGGCGGGATCGGCGGCGGCGAGGAGCGGCGGGAAGGCGGGATCGGTCCACACGAGAAGGCGTGCGCCGAGGCGCAGGGCGGCGTCCAGCTCGCGCGCCGCGTCGGCCTCCGGGCAGAGCTTCAGCGGCGTGCGGCGGCCGCCATTGCGGGCGAGATCGGGAAGGGCGTCCAGCGCCCTTTGCGCCGTGCCGAAGCGGCGCAGGAGATCGCGGAAGGTGACGGGGCCGACGCCTTCGCAGCGCGCGAGCCGGAGCCAGGCGATGCGGCCGGGGTCAGCCAACCCGGGGCTCGCGCGGCCGGGTCACAGATAGGGGCCGCCGTTGTGGCCCATCATCTCGTTTTCCGAGGGCGGCTTCTTCTGGCCGATCTTCGGTTCGGTGCCCGAGACGAGGCGGATGATGTTCGACCAGTGCGACCAGATCACCATCAGCGCGAAGAACAGCGTGACGAAGGCGACGATGCGGTCGCCGAAGGCGAAGGCCGCGACCGGCGCGCCGAAAACCGCGATGAGCGCGCCGAGCGAGGAATAGCGAGTCAGGAAGGCGGTCGCCAGCCAGAGCGCGGCGGCGACGAGGCCGGTCGGCCAGTGCAGCGCCAGAACCGTGCCGAAGAAGGTGGCGATGCCCTTGCCGCCCCTGAAGCCGAGGCCGACCGGGAAGATGTGGCCGACGAAGGCGCCGAGCGCCGCGGCGGCCATCATCAGCTCGCCGCCCCAATAGACGGGCAGGCCGAACCATTCGAACAGAACGCCGCTGGCGATGAGCGCGGCGAACGCGCCCTTGCCAGCGTCGAAGACGAGGGTGAGGAGCGCGATGCGCTTGTTGCCCGTGCGCAGCACGTTGGTCGCGCCGATATTGCCCGAGCCGATGTCGCGGATGTCGCCGAGGCCCGCCCAGCGGGTGAAGATCTTGCCGAACGGGATCGCGCCCAGCGCATAGCCGCAGACGAAAGCGCCCAGCAGATAGGGCCAGGCGGCGGACCAGTCGGCGGGCGGCAGCGTTTCGAGGATCATGTCGCGCTCTCGTGGGCGAGGCGTCCGGCGACATAGCTGCGCCAGACCTTGCCCTGGAAGTGGAGGCCCTCGAAGGGCGTGTTCTTGGATCGGGAGAGGAGATCCTCGCGCCGGATGGAGCGCGGCGCGCCGGGATCGAAGAGGCAGAGATCGGCGCGCGCGCCCTTCGCCAGCGTGCCGGTGCCGTCGGCGAGGCGCAGGATCCGGGCCGGATCGCAGGTCACCTTGGCGAGCGCCTCGCAGAGCGACAGGCGGCCGTCTTGGAAGGCGGCGAGCGCGACCGGCAGCAGGGTTTCGAGGCCGGCCCCGCCGAACGCCGCCTGCGCGAAGGGCTGGCGCTTGGTGTCGGGGGCCTGCGGGTCGTGGCTGGAGACGATGGCGTCGATCAGTCCGGCCTCGACCGCTTTCGCCATGGCGCGGCGGTCTTCGTCGGAGCGCAGCGGCGGCGAGAGCTTGCGGAAGGTGAGATAGGTGCCGACGTCGTTCTCGTTGAGCGCCAGATGCGCGGCCGAGACGGCGCAGGTGACGGGCAGGCCGCGCGCCTTGGCGCGGTCGATGGCGTCGAGGCTGGCGGCGGTCGAGACCTGCGCGATGTGCAGCCGCGCGCCGGTGATCTCGGCGAGGCGGATGTCGCGCTCCACGACGATCGCCTCGGCGGCGGCGGGAATGCCGGGGAGGCCGAGGCGGGTCGCGGTCTCGCCCTCGTTCATCGCGCCGCCCTCGGCGAGGTAGGGATCCTCGCAATGGACGGCGACGAGAAGGTCGAAGGTCGCGGCGTAGGCGAGGGCGCGGCGCATGACGCGCGTGTTGGCGATCGTGCGGTCGCCGTCGGTGAAGGCGACGGCCCCGGCCCCGGCGAGCAGCGCCATTTCGGACATCGCCTCGCCGCGCAGGCCCTGGGTCAGCGCCGCCATCGGCAGGGCGCGGACGGTGCACGGGGCGCGGGCGATGTATTCGACGAGCGCCGGATCGTCGACGGGCGGCGTCGTGTCCGGCTGGAGCACGATGGTGGTGACGCCGCCCGCCGCGGCGGCGCGTCCGGCGGTGGCGATGGTTTCGCGGTGCTCGTCGCCGGGCTCGCCCGTCGCCACTTTCAGATCGACGAGGCCGGGGGCGAGGACGCAGCCGCCGCAATCGACGATCTCGGCGTCGGGGAGGCCGGCGGCGAAGAGCGCGGGGCCGGCGTCGGCGATGCGGCCGTCTCTGACCAGCAGGCCGCCGGTCGCATCGAGGCCGCTCGACGGGTCGGCGAGGCGGGCGTTCACAAAGGCGATGGGGCGGCTCATGCCCAGAGCCCCTTGGCGGCGTTCTTCAGGTTGCGGCTGAGCGCGTCGAGCACCGCCATGCGGACGGCGACGCCCATCTCGACCTGTTCCTGGATGAGGCTGCGCTCGACGTCGTCGGCGACGGCGCTGTCGATTTCGACGCCGCGGTTCATCGGACCTGGATGCATGACGAAGGCGCCGGGCTTCGCCAGCGCCAGCTTGTCGGCGTCGAGGCCGTAGAGGCGGTAGAACTCGCGCGTCGAGGGCAGGAACGAGCCGGCCATGCGTTCCATCTGAAGGCGGAGCATCATCACCACGTCGGCGTCCTTGAGGCCGTCCTCCATGCGGTGGAAGACCTCGGGCCCGAGGCGGCCGATGGCGGCGGGGAGCAGCGTCTTCGGCGCGACCAGGCGGACGCGCGCGCCCATCTTCTGAAGCAGGGCGATGTTGGAGCGGGCGACGCGGCTGTGCAGGATGTCGCCGCAGATGGCGACGGTGAGGCCTTCTATCCGTCCGAGGCGGCGCTGGATGGTGAGCGCGTCGAGCAGGGCCTGGGTCGGGTGCTCGTGCGCGCCGTCGCCGGCGTTGATGACGCTGCAGCCGACCTTGCGGGCGAGCAGCGAGACGGCGCCCGAATCCTGGTGACGGACGACCAGAAGGTCGGGGTTCATGGCGTTCAGCGTCATCGCCGTGTCGATGAGCGTCTCGCCCTTCTTCACCGAGGAATTGCCGACCGACATGTTCATCACGTCGGCCCCGAGACGCTTGCCGGCCAGCTCGAACGAGGCCTGGGTGCGGGTCGAGGATTCGAAGAAGAGGTTGATCAGCGTGCGCCCGCGCAGCGTGTCGCGCTTCTTGGCGACCTCGCGGTTGAGGGCGACGTAGGATTCGGCGAGGCCCAGCAGGGTCGCAATCTCGGTCCGGTTCAAATCCTCGATGGCGAGGAGATGGCAGTTCGACAGGATCTGACCGGCGGAGGGCATGAATGCGGCTTATAGGGGCGCGGGCTCACCTTGCCAAGGCGACGACCACGGGCATGGTCAGCGCCGAAAGCAGCGTCAGCACGGTGATGAGATTGGCCATCAGCGGGGCGTCTCCGCCGAGCTGGCGCGCCAGGATATAGGCCGAGGTCGCGGGCGGCACGGCGGCGCAGACGAGCGCGACGGCGCGGGCCTCGCCCTCGATGGCGAGCGCGAGGCAGGCGGCCCAGACGAGGAGGGGCATCACCGCGAGCTTGAGGATGCCGGTGACGGCGAGTGCGAGGCCGGAGGCGCGCAGCCGTCCGAAGTCGAGCGCCGCGCCGACCGCGATGAGGCCGAGCGCCACCGTCGCATCGCCGAGCAGGCGGAAGCTGGTGAGGAGAACGGCGGGGACGGGCAGGCGGAAAGCCGCGGCGGCGACGCCGAGCACGCAGGCGATGATCAGCGGGTTGGCGGCGAGCGACAGGAGGATCGCCCCGACCGAGGCCGGGCGGTCGGCGGCGTAGCGGCTGATCACCGTGACGGAGAGGATGTTGACCGCAGGCACCATCGCCGCGAAGGCGACGGCGGAAAGCGCGATGCCGGACGGCCCCATCAGCGCCGCGATGATGCCGAGCGCGACATAGGAGTTCCAGCGGATCGCCCCCTGATAGACGCTGGAATAGGCGGGGCCGGGCATCGGCAGCAGCGGCCGGAGCGCGAAGAGGATGAGCGCCATGCCGGTGACCGCGAGCAGGAAGGCGGAGGCGAGGCGCAGCGCTTCGCCCCGGTCGAGTTCGGCCGTGACGATGGTGTGAAAGAGCAGCGGCGGGAACAGCACGAAATAGACCAGCCGTTCGAGCGGCGGCCAGAACGCCTCGGGCAGGAAGGCGGCGCGGCGCAGGCCCGCCCCGAGCGCAATCAGCAGGAAGACCGGCAGAAGGCTCTGGATGATGTCGAGCACGGCGTCAGGGCTTCGCGCCGCCTTCGGCCGCGATCTGTTCGAGCGTCTTGCCCGCCGTTTCCGGGATCGCGAGCATGGCGATGAGCGTTGCGAGCAGGACGACGGGCAGAAGGACGGCGATCGAGGCGGCGTGGCCGCCCATCGCGTCGTAGAGGAAGGTCTGGGTCAGCAGCGCGGCGCCGCCCGCGATGATGTTGACCGCCAGGCGCGCGCCCGAGGCGGTGGAACGCTGGGCGGTGGGGAACAGCTCGGCGCTCCAGGCCCCGACCACGACTTCCAGGGCGAAGAAGCAGAAGACGCCGAAGCCCCACAGCACGCCGATCAGATAGCCGTTGTGCGGCCCCAGATAGAGCGCGCCCATCGCCGCGATGAAGAGCAGTGTGGCGACGAGGAAGACCGGCTTGCGGCCGTTGCGGTCGGCGTAGCGGCCGGCGATGAAATTGCCGGTGAGGCCGAACAGGCCGCCGCCGATGAAGATGGCGGTGACGCCCTGCGGCGGGAGGCCGACTTCCGTCTTCAGATAGGTGGGAAGCAGCACCATCGCGCAGGTGAGGCCGAAGGCGAGCGGCGCGGTCACCGCCATCAGCGCGAAGAAGCGCCGGCGATGGGTGACGACGAGGGCGTGGAAGGCGGCCATCGCGGTGTGCAGGCCGGAGCGGGCGGTGACGCCGCGCGCATGGGCCTGCATCTCCCTGAAGCGCCGCGTCTCGGGCATGGTGCGCCAGGCGATGGCGATGGCGAAAATGGGAAGCGCGCCGAGAACGTAGAGCGCCCGCCAGCCGAAGGGCAGGACTTCGATCAGCGCGAAGATGACCGCCGAGAGGCCGCCGCCGAAGGCCGCCGCCGCCGCCAACATGCCGAGCGCCCAGCCGCGCGCGCCGTCGTTCATCTCCTCGGCGATGACGACGATGGAGATCATGTCCTGGGCGTAGCCGAAGGTGCGCACCGCCGCCTGGAGCATGATGAACTGGCTCTCGCTCTGGGCGAAGGCGGTGGCGAGGGTGGTGAGCGCCGAGCCGAGGATCGTCACCATCAGCAGGGCGCGCCGTCCCCAGCGGTCGGCCAGCATGGCGAGCGGGAAGGCGACGAGGACGCCGAGCCGCGCCCACATGATGATCTCGCCTTCATTGCCCGCGGGCACGCCGAAATCGGCGGCGACATAGGGAAGGACGAGGCCGAGCAGCTGGATGTCGTAGCCGGCGATGAGGAAGGCGAGGCTGACGAGGATCAGGACCTTCCACTGGTGTCCGTCCAGGGGAACCGGGGGCTTCAACGAAAAGCCGCCGGTGGGGGCGCCAGCCATGCAGTCAGCTCCGTGCCAGGATGCGGAGGCGGTCGAGCGCCCCCTGAAGGATGTAGGCCGCCGCCATTTTGTCGACGACCTCGGCCCGGCGGCGGCGCGAGGCGTCCGCTTCGAGCAGGGTCCGCGTGACGGCGGCGGTGGACCATCGCTCATCCCACAGCACGATGGGAAGGGCAATGAGCGGGTCGATGTTGCGCACGAAGGCGCGGGCCGACTGGGTGGAGGGGCTGTCGCTGCCGTCCATGTTGAGCGGCAGGCCGACGATCAGCCCCGCCGGCTTTTCCCGCTCGATCAGCGCGACCAGGGGCGCGGCGGTCTTGGCGAAGGTCTTGGCGCGCGGCAGGCCCTGATGCGCGCTTGCGATCTGGCGCGTCTGGTCGGAAAGCGCGACGCCGATGGTCTTGGAGCCGAGGTCGAGGCCGATCAGCCCGCCGCGCGGGGGGAGCATGGCCGCCAGTTCCTCGATGGTGACGAGGCTCATGCGGGGTGCCCGCTGATGTCCTCAAGCCGCCGGCCCGCCGTTTCGGGCAGGAAGTAGATGCCGGCGATCGACAGCGGCGCGGCGAGCAGCAGCACCAGCACGGACGGGCCGAAGCCGATCCACGGCGCGAGCACCAGGCCTTGCAGGACGAGGCCGATCGCGCCGACGACGATGCCGGTCATGAAACGCATGGCCGAGGAGGTGGCGCGGTAGGCGGTGGGGAAGAGTTCGGCGCTGAAGGCGTCGATCTGGATGCCGATGGCGATCTGTCCGAAGACCCCGACGAGGATCGCGAGCGTCAGCAGGGGCAGCGGTTCGGCCAGGTAGATGCCGGCGAGGCCGGCGAGCGTCAGCGCCATGCCGGCCATCAGGGTCGGGCGGCGGCCGATGCGGTCGCTGAGCTTGCCGATCCACATGCTGGCGGCGAGGCCGACGACTCCGGTGCCGATGAGGACGGCCGAGATCATGCCGGGGGTGAAGCCGCGCTCGCTCTGAAGGAAGAGCGGCATCAGCGTCAGCGCCGGGGCCATGCCGAAGGCGAAGGGGGCGACGCCGAGGACGAGAAGGCCGAGCCGTCCGGGATAGGTGCGCAGCAGGCCCGCCATCGGCCGCCAGGCGTCGAGCGGATGGGCGGGGCGGCTCCCCGCCGATTCCATGAAGCGGCGGGTTTCGGGCAGGCCGCGCCGCATCCAGGCGAGAAGAAGCAGCGGGACCGCCCCGAAAACGTAAATCGCCCGCCAGCCGAAGGGCAGGATGTTGACCAGCGCGAACATGGCGACCGCGACACCGGCCCCGAGCGTGCCCAGCGTGCCCAGCGCCCCGATCGACCAGCCGCGTGTGCGCTCCTCCACCTCCTCGGCGATCACCACGATGCAGAGCATGTCCTCGGTATAGGAGAAGACGCGCATCAGGAATTGCAGCGCCACGAAGGATTCGTAGTTGGGCGCGAAGGCGGTGGCGGCCGTCGAGAGGCTCATGCCGAGGATCGTGAACAGCAGCAGGCGGCGGCGGCCGATGACGTCGGCCATCAGGCAGAGCACCAGCGCCCCGAAGACGCCGGCGCGGAAGAGGGCGATGGTCGGCCCGGTCGCGTTCTCCGAGCGATGGAACTCGGCGAGGATCTGCTTGGAGGCGAGGCCGAAGATCTGAAGGTCGTAGGCCCCCAGCAGGACCGCGACCCCGACCAGCCAGATCAGCCGCATATGGCTGGCGGGAACGGGGTGGGGGGGCCGCATGAACGGGGGGAACCCCGCCATGGTATAGGTCCGCTCGGCCTGCGCCGCCCCCTTGTCCACCCGTCTTCCCCCTCCGCGGCGGCTTGAAAGCCCCGGCTCACGTTGATAGCAGAACACCAGCTTTAGGCACGAAAGACCACAGACATGTCCGTCGATGAAAAGGCGGTGCGCCGGGCGGCGCGCCTCGCCCGCCTCGCCGTCCCCGAAGACCGCCTCGCGCCGCTGGCCGCCGAGCTGAGCGGGATCCTCGCCTGGGTGGAGCAGCTCAACGAACTCGACACGCAAAATGTCGAGCCAATGACCAGCGTCCGGCCGATGAGGCTCTATCGCCGCGCCGACGTAGTGACGGACGGATTCTACCCCGAAGACATCGTGAAGAACGCGCCGCGCAGCGAGGACAATTTCTTCGTCGTGCCGAAGGTCGTGGAGTAGCCATGAGCGATCTGTTGAAGATGACCCTGGCCGAGGCCCGCGACGGCCTGCGCGCGCGGGCGTTCTCGTCGGCCGAACTCGCCGCCGCCAGCGCGGCGGAGATCGCCAAGGCGCGCCCGCTCAACGCCTTCATCGTCGAGACGCCGGAGATCGCGGCCGCGATGGCCGCCGCCTCCGACGCGCGGCTCGCCAAGGGCGAGGGCGGGGCGCTGGAAGGCATTCCGCTGGGGATCAAGGACCTGTTCTGCACCAAGGGCGTCCAGACGACGGCCGGCAGCCACATCCTGGAAGGCTTCAAGCCGGTCTACGAATCGACCGTCACGCAGAAGCTGTGGGACGCCGGCGCGGTGATGATGGGCAAGCTGAACCTCGATGAGTTCGCCATGGGCTCGTCGAACGAGACCAGCTATTTCGGCCCGGCGGTCAATCCGTGGCGGCGCGGCAACGACGACGCCCGGCTGGTGCCCGGCGGCTCGTCCGGCGGCTCGGCGGCGGCGGTGGCGGCGGAGCTGTGCTTCGGCGCGACCGGCACCGACACCGGCGGCTCGATCCGCCAGCCCGCGGCGGTGACCGGCATCGCCGGGATCAAGCCGACCTATGGGCGCTGCTCGCGCTGGGGCATCGTCGCCTTCGCCTCGTCGCTGGACCAGGCGGGGCCGATGGCCCGCACCGTGAAGGACTGCGCCATCCTGCTGCGCGAGATGGCCGGGTTCGATCCCAAGGATTCGACCAGCGTCGATCTGGCGGTGCCGGACTTCGAGGCGGCCTGCAATGCGGGCGTGAAGGGCCTGCGGATCGGCGTGCCGAAGGAATACCGCATCGACGGCGTGCCCGCCGAAATCGACGCGCTGTGGGAGCAGGGCATCGCCTGGCTGAAGGAGGCCGGGGCCGAGATCGTCGAGGTGAGCCTGCCGCACACCAAATATGCGCTGCCCGCCTATTATATCGTCGCGCCGGCGGAGGCGTCGTCCAACCTCGCGCGCTATGACGGCGTGAAATTCGGGCTGAGGGTCGAGAACGACGACCTGACGCGGATGTACGAGCAGACCCGCGCCGCCGGATTCGGCCGCGAGGTGCAGCGCCGCATCCTGATCGGCACCTATGTGCTGAGCGCCGGATATTACGACGCCTATTACCTGAAGGCGCAGAAGGTGCGCACGCTGATCGCCGGCGACTTCAAGGCGGCGTTCGAGAAATGCGACGCGCTGCTGACCCCGGCCTCGCCGTCGCCCGCCTTCGGCATCGGCGAGAAGACCGACGATCCGATCTCGATGTACCTGAACGACGTCTACACCGTGACGGTGAACCTCGCGGGCCTGCCCGGCATCGCGGTGCCGGCCGGGATCAGCAAGGACGGGCTGCCGCTCGGGCTTCAGTTGATCGGGCGGGCGTTCGACGAGGAGACTCTGTTCAGCGCCGGGTCGGTGCTGGAAAAGGCGGCGGGCTTCACGGGCAAGCCCGGCCGGTGGTGGGCGTGATGAGCGAGAGCAAGATGCGCGGCAAGCTGATCGAGGGCGTGACGGGTCCGTGGGAGGTCGTGATCGGCCTTGAGGTCCACGCGCAGGTCCTGTCGAACGCCAAACTCTTCTCCGGCGCCTCGGCCGCCTATGGCGGCGCGCCCAACAGCCATGTCAGCCTGGTCGACGCCGGGATGCCCGGCATGCTGCCGGTCATCAACGAATACTGCGTCGAGCAGGCGGTGCGCACCGGCCTCGGGCTCAACGCGCAGATCAACAAGGTCAGCGTTTTCGACCGGAAGAATTACTTCTATCCCGATCTGCCGCAGGGCTATCAGATCTCGCAGTTCAAGCAGCCGATCGTCGGCGAGGGCGTGGTCGAGGTCGATCTGCCGGGCGGCGAGACCGTGCCGGTAGGCATCGAGCGGCTGCATCTGGAGCAGGACGCCGGCAAGAGCCTGCACGATCAGGACCCGAACGCGACCTTCGTCGATCTCAACCGTTCCGGCGTCGCGCTGATGGAGATCGTCTCGCGGCCCGACATGCGCTCGTCGGAGGAAGCGGCGGCGTATCTGAAGAAGCTGCGCGCGATCCTGCGTTATCTGGGCACCTGCGACGGCAACATGGACGAAGGCTCGATGCGCGCCGACGTCAACGTCTCGGTGCGCCGTCCGGGCGAAGGGCTGGGCACGCGCTGCGAGATCAAGAACGTGAACTCGATGCGCTTCGTGGCGCAGGCGATCGAATACGAGGCGCGCCGCCAGATCGACATTCTGGAAGGCGGCGGCTCGATCCATCAGGAGACGCGGCTGTTCGACAACAAGGCCGGCACGACGCGGCCGATGCGGTCGAAGGAGGAAGCGCACGATTATCGCTACTTCCCCGATCCCGATCTTCTGCCGCTGGAGTTCGACAACGCCTTCATCGCGCGCATCAAGGCGACGCTGCCCGAACTGCCCGACGCCAAGAAGGCGCGCTTCGTCGCCGAGTACGGGCTTTCGCCCTACGACGCGGGCGTGCTGGTCGCCGAGCGCGAGATCGCCGCGTATTTCGAGGCGGCGGCGAAGGGCCGCGACGCCAAGGCGGTCGCCAACTGGGTGACGGGCGATCTGTTCGGCGCGTTGAACCGCGACGGCAAGGCGATCGCCGACAGTCCGGTGTCGGCCGAGGCGCTGGGCGAGATGGTCGGCCTGATCGGCGACGGCACGATCTCGGGACGCATCGCCAAGGATGTCTTCGCCATCATGTACGAGAGCGGCGAGCGTCCGGCGAAGATCGTCGAGGAGCGCGGGCTGCGCCAGGTGACCGACACCGGCGCGATCAGCGCGGCGGTGGACGAGGTGATCGCCTCCAACCCGGCGAAGGTCGAAGAGCTGGCGAAGAAGCCCAAGCTCATCGGCTGGTTCGTCGGCGAGGTGATGAAGAAGACTCAGGGCAAAGCGAATCCGCAGGCCGTCAACGACCTGCTGAAAGCCAAGCTCGGGCACCTCCTCGGCGAGTGAGTCGGCGGGTGATTCGCCAAGCGCAAGCGCGAAATCCGATTCGTTAACGGGATTTCACGCTTGACAGCGAACTTCATCCGTAGACGGATAGTCACGCGGAAACCCTGATTTTTGCTGGAATTCGCGCAGATACGCCCCAGACCCCCGAATCGGGGCTTCACAAATCGTTCGACAAAATGTCGCGACGCTGGATACTCGCGTGCAGTCCGGCGCGGCATGCGTTCTTCCGCGTGCGGACGATGCGAAACCCAAGGGGAGTAATCTGCGAATGCCTGCAACACCGAAGAAGCCGGCCGCCAAGAAGACGGTCGCCAAGAAAGCCCCCGCCAAGAAAGCGCCGGCCAAGAAGGCCGTCGTGAAGAAGGCGGCTGCGAAGAAGCCGGCGGCCAAGAAGGCCGCGCCGAAGAAGACCGCCGCCAAGAAGGCGCCGGCGAAGAAGGCCGCGAAGAAGTAAGCGGGTCGGATTCATGGCCGCGGCGACTTCGCGCAAGACTGCATCGCGCGCAGGCGCCGCGGCCGCCCGTTCCAAGACGCCGGCGAAGACGAAGGCCGTCCCGCCGGCGGCGAACAAGTCGAAAGGGGCCGCCGCCAAGCCGGCCCCCAAGGCGGCCGCAAAGGCCGCCGCCGCTCCCAAGACGCCGCCCGTCGCGGCGCGCCCTCCCAAACCGATCGAGTTCTATTTCTGGCCGACCGCGAACGGCTGGAAGGTTTCGATCATGCTGGAGGAATGCGGCATCCCCTATGACGTGCGGCCGGTGAATATCGGGCGCGGGGAACAGTTCACCGCCGACTATCTGAAGATCTCGCCCAACGGACGCATTCCGGCGATCGTCGATCCCGACGGGCCGGGCGGCAAGGCGATCTCGGTCTTCGAGTCCGGCGCGATCCTGCAATATCTTGGGCGCAAGACCGGCAAATTCTATCCCGCCGACGAGCGCGGCCGCGTCGAGGCGGACGAGTGGCTGTTCTGGCAGGTCTCGGGACTCGGGCCGATGGCGGGGCAGGCGAACCATTTCCGCCAGTTCGCGCCGGAGACCATTCCCTACGCGATCGAGCGCTACACCAACGAGGTGGCGCGGCTTTACAACGTGATGAACAAGCGTCTCGCGGGCCGCGACTATCTGGCGGGCAAATATTCGATCGCCGACATGGCCTGCTATGGCTGGATCATCTCGCACCAGCAGCAGGGGCAGAACCTCGCCGCCTTCGTTCACCTGAAAGCGTGGTTCGACCGCGTGGGCGCGCGGCCGGGCGTGCAGCGCGGGCTGGCGGTCGGGCGCGAGCTGCGTTCCTCGGCCCCGACGGACCTGCGCTCGTCGCAGGACTCGCGCCGGGTTCTTATGAACCAGCGGCCGCGCTAGACTGAAGCCCGCAATCGCAGGGGCGACAGTCGATGATCGATCTCTATTCCTGGTGCACGCCGAACGGTCAAAAGGTCTCCATCATGCTGGAGGAGACCGGGCTGCCTTACGAAGCGCATGGCGTGAATATCGGGGCGGGCGAGCAGTTCTCGGACTTCTTCCGCTCGATCAGCCCGAACGGCCGCATTCCGGCGATCGTCGACCGCGACGGGCCGGACGGCACGCCGATTTCGGTGTTCGAGTCGGGGGCGATCCTCATCTATCTGGCCGAGAAGGCGGGGCGCTTCCTGCCCGCCGCGCCGCGCGCGCGGGTGGCGGCGCTGGAATGGCTGTTCTGGCAGGTCGGCGGGGTGGGGCCGATGTTCGGGCAGGCCAACCATTTCCGCAATTACGCGACCGCCAAGGTGGGCGCGGAACTGGCCGCCTACGGCGTCGAGCGCTACACGAAGGAAGCGAACCGGCTGTTCGCGGTGATGGACGAGCAGCTCGGCAAGGCCGAGTGGCTGGCGGGCGCGGACATTTCCATCGCCGATTTCGCCACCTGGCCGTGGATTCTGGGGCGCAGGAATTTCGGCGTCGATCTCGCCGAATATCCCCATGTCGGACGCTGGAACGAGGCGATGAAGGCGCGCCCGGCCGTGCGGCGCGGCGTCGATGTGCTGAAGAAGGAGCGCGACGAGGCGGCGGCCGATCCCGACCGCTGGAGCAATCTCTTCGGCGACCGGCAGTTCCAGCGCCGCACCTGAAACCCGCACGATCAATGTGTCGCAGCGCCATCGCGGCGGCGACGGGGTATGCGCTGTGTCAGAGGCGCGGCCGGGCCGCGCCGTTCGGGAGACTCTCCATGGCCGTTTCGCGTCGCACGTTCAGGCGGATCGCCGCCGCGCTGATGATCTCCTCGTCGCTGACGATGGCCTCTGTGGCCCTCAGCGGGCGGGCGGCGGCGGCCGATGCGGTCGAGACCTTCCTGACCTCGACCTATACCTATTGCGACGCCAAGCTGGTGGCGGGCCTGTGGGGCATCAGCATCGATCAGGCGAAGGCCGAGATCGGGCAGAAGATCCTGAACGGCCTCGGCGACAACGTGCCGGTCATCCTGAAGGAAGCCCGGGTCGCCCATGCCTGCGAATGGGCCGACACGCCGCACACCTATGAGGACGCCGAGCGGCTGGCTGCGTTCTGGGGTCTCGGCGATCCCTATGACGCCAAGCTGAAGGTCGCCAAGCTCTACACCCAGGGCCGCAGCGCCGAGGTGGTGGCCGCGCTGGGGCAGGCGATGCCGGTCATGGCCGATCCGAACGAGGCGGCGCTCGAAGCCTTCTTCCAGTCCGACTACACCTATTGCGACGCGAAGCTGGTGGCCGGGCTGTGGAGCATCAGCGTCGATCAGGCGAAGGCCGAGATCGGCCAGAAGATCGTCGGCGGCTATCCGGAGAACATCCCCGGCCTGCTCGCGGACGCGCGCCGCGCCAATGCCTGCGCCTGGGAAGACACCGGCCACAGCTACGAGGACGCGGTGACGCTGGCGGGCGTCTGGGGCCTGAAAGACCCCTACGACGCGAAGCTGAAAGTCGCGCTCTATTACACGAACGGCGAGAGCGCGATCGTGCTGGCGGCGCTCGGGTCGCATTGAGGCATGTACGCGAATCCCAGTGTTTCATTGGGATTCACGCGATCTTCACCATGAGCGCAGGTTAACCCTTCCGCAGGTTTTGCTTAACCGGCGATTCAGCCAAAGACGCCACGATCCCCCTGCAAGCCGATGACGGCTGCGGGGTGTCTTGAAGGGAAGAGGAGCCGAACGGCCCCTTCGCTTCGACAAAAGGGGATTACGATGGCTCTTCTCGATTTCGAAGGCGTGCAGGCGCAGGAATGCGAAGCCCGCCGCGGCAAGCCGGACGCGTTCTACATTCTGGGCCTCGCCTACTCGACCGGCCAGGGCGTGGAGACGAACCTGGTGGAAGCCCACAAATGGTTCAACCTGGCGGCCATGAAAGGCGTCGTCGAAGCCCGCGAGAAGCGCGCCGAGATCAGCGCCGAACTGGGTCCGCAGGGCATCGCCGAAGCGCAGCGTTCGGCCCGCGCCTGGCTGTCCCAGCTCCACTGACGCCCGCCGCCTGAAGACAAGCGCCGCCGCCGGCCTATACTGGGCCCGTGGCTGTGGGACTTCGGGCATGAGCGGAACCAGGGACGAGGGCGGGGCCGTGCGCGTGACGCGCCGCGGACCGCTGACCATCCTCACGATCAACCGGCCGGACGCGAACAACGCGCTGGACGATGCCGTGCGCGCCGCCCTGCTGCGCGCCTGCGACCGGATCGCCGCCGACGCGGATACCGGCGCGGTGCTGCTGACCGGCGCGGGCGAGGAAGCCTTCTCCACCGGCTACGACCTGCCGCAGCTTGCGGCGCTGACCCCGGCCGAGGCCGAGGCGCTGGCGCGCGCCGCCCGGGCCGTCTGCGAGCGGCTCGCCGGGCTGGACATTCCCACCATCGCCGCGATCAAGGGCGGCTGCATCGGCGCGGGGCTGGAACTTGCCCTTCACTGCGACATCCGCGTGGCGCGCGGCGACGCCCGCTTCGGCTTTCCCGGCATCGGCCTCGGACTGCCGCCGGGTTCCGCCGCCGTCGACCGGCTGGGCAAGCTGATCGGCATGGGGCCGGCCTCGGCGCTGTTCGTCACCGGCGGGGTCATCACCGCCGAGCGCGCCTTCATGATGGGCCTCGTCACCAATGTCGTGGCGATCGCTGAGTTCGATTCCGCCGTGTTCGATTTCGCCGCCCATATCGCGGCGCTGCCGCGCACCGCCTCCACCCAGCTCAAGCGGATGCTGAAGGCGGCGATGCTGGGCGCGGTGCCCGAAGCGGTGGGGGCGGAGGCGCTGCGCCGGGCCTTCGACGAGGGCGAGGCGGGCGAGCGGCTGCGCGCCATGTTCGGCGGCCCGGCCCCCGGATCGGCGATCCACTAGGCGGCGCGGCGGCGCCTAGCCCAATTCGGCGAGGAAGGCGTCGATGGCGGCGATCGATTCCGGCTCGTCGAGCAGCGGCGCGTGGCCGCGCTTCGGGATCTCCGCATAGCGCATGTCGGGCTTGGCCTCGCGCATCTTCGCCACCGTCTCGGCGGAGAGGACGTCGGAGTTCGCGCCCCGGATGACGAGCAGCGGGATCGGGGCGAAGGCCTTGAACAGCATCCAGGGATCGAACGTCTGCGGCTGGGCCATGCTGGCGCGGGTCGCGTCGCCGATCTTCGGATCGTAGTCGAGCACCGGCTTGCCGTTCTCGTCGCGGAAGATGGCGCGGGTGACCGACATCCACTGGGCGTCGTCCATTTCGAAATGGCCGTCGTTGACCGTCTTGAGGCCTTCCATCGCGGCGGTCCAGTCTGGCGGCGTCGCGTCCTGGCGGCCGACATAGGCGGTGATGCGGGCGATGCCCCTGGGATCGAGTTCGGGGCCGACATCGTTGAGCACGACGCCCTTCAGCAGCGCGGGCTTCATCGCCGCGATGACGCTGGCGATCAGGCCGCCGCGCGAGGTGCCGATGATCGCCACCTTCTCCAGCCCCAGCGCCGCGGCGAGCGCCAGCACGTCGCCGGTTTCGACCGGGATCGAGTAGTTCTGCCAGTTGGGATCGTAGGCCGAGCGGCCGCGCCCGCGCATGTCGGGGGCGATGACGCGGCGGCTTGCGGAAAGATGCGCGGCGATGGCGTCGAAGTCGCGGGCGTTCCGCGTGAGGCCGGGCAGGCAGAGGACCGGCGTGAGGCCGGCGGCGGCGCGGTCGTAGTCGCGGTAATAGAGGCGCAGCCCGTCGGGGGCGGAGAAATAGGTGTCGGCGTAAAGGCTCATCTGAGTGTCTCGGAAGCCATGCGGGGGCTCGGCTGATAGTCGGTGCGGCCGGAACCGTGCAGCAGGTCGGCCTCGACCAGAAGCGGCGACGTGCCGCCGTTCAGCATGGCGCGATAGACGCTGGCGTTCTCGATCAGCCGCATGACGTAGTTGCGGGTCTCGCTGAAGGGGATGCGCTCGATCCAGTCGATCACGTCGACATTGGCGCTGCGCGGGTCGCCGAACTCCTTGATCCACTGATTGGCGCGTCCGGGACCGGCATTGTAGGCGACGGCGACCAGCACATACGAGCCGTCGAACTGGTCGAGCAGGTCGCGCAGATGCGCCATGCCGAGCGTCGCGTTGTATTCCCAGTCGCCGAGCAGGCGGCCCGGCTCGTAGGGGATGCCGTGGCGGTTGGCGGTCAGCTTCGCGGTCGAGGGCAGCATCTGCATGATGCCGCGCGCGTCCGCCCCGCTGCGCGCGTTGGGGTCGAACTCGCTTTCCTGGCGCATCAGTGCGAGCACGAAGGCGGGATCGGGGGCCTCGCCCCGGCCCTGATAGGGCGGCAGCTTCAGCACCGGATAGGCGTAGCGGAAGACGTTCAGATCCTTCTGCATCGCCTTCTTGGCGACGCGCACGGCCATCGCCGGGCGGTTCAGCTGCATCAGCAGCGCGGAGGCGGCCTCGAAATCCTCGCGCTTCTCCAGCCGGTCGCCGAGCGCCGCGACGAAGCGCGGCAGCAGCTTGGAGGTGGTGTCGACGCTGGAGAGGATCTCGATCGCCTGGACCAGCTCGTCGTTGTCCATGGTCGTCACCCGGCCCGCGCCGACCGAGGTGTTCATGTCCACGGTGATGGTCGGGCTGGTCGAGAGCGCGGCGATGGCGAGCTGGCCGTAGAAGGCCTCGGGGTGCTCGGCGGCGGCGGCATATTCGGCGCGCGCGGCCTCGGCGTCGCCCGCCGCTTCGGCGGCGCGGGCGGTCCAGTAATGGCCGCGCGACAGGCTGATCGGGGTCGAGACGCCGGGCGCGATGCGGTTGAAGTGCTCGTAGGCGGCGCGCGGGTCGTTCAGGAAGCGAAGCTGCATCCAGCCGGCGAGGAACTCGGCCTCCTGGAAGTCCGCGCCGTCGGTGAGGCCGGCGCTGGCGGCGACCGCATAGGCGTCGGCGTAGCGGCGCTCCTTGATCGCCATGCGGACATGGTTGGACTTCTCGTCCCACCATTTGTCGAGCGGCAACGGCACGGCGGGATCGCGCAGCGCCCGCGCCATGATGCGCGCCCCGGCGGTGTACTGCTCGGAGCGGCGATACCAGCGGCCCATGTCGAACATCAGGCCGAAATCGGATTTGAGGCCGGCCGGAACCGCGTCGATGAAGGCCTGTGCGCCCTTGGTGTTGGTGCGCAGCTTGAGCCGCGCCTGCGCGACGGCGCGATAGCCCGGATCGACCACATCGAGCATCCGCGTGGCGGCCTCGTATTCGTCGTTCCAGATCAGCGAGGCGATGCGCAGCCGGTTCGCGTCCTCGGGCAGATACTGGCCGTACTGGGCGCGGATTTCGGCCTCGCGCGTGGCGGTGAAGGTGCCCGAGACATAGCCCCGGCGAATCCAGATCGGGCCTTCGGTCGTGTCGCCCGCGGCGAGCAGGGCGACGCCGAGATTGAGCATGCCCTCGCCGCTGACCGGCTCGCGCCCCTGGAAGAAGGCGCGCACGGCGTCGGCCGGCAGGTCGTCCGGCATCGCCAGCTCGGCGTTGCGCTGGAGCGCCTTGGCCGAGGGCCAGTTGGGGTGCTTGGCGATGAAGTCGGCGAGGTCGGCATAAGACGCGCCGCTTTCGCGCTCGACCAGATAGCGCCAGCGGATGATGGCGGCGACGGTGCCGTTGGAGGCGCGCTGCGAAAGCGCCGCGAGGCTCGCCCAGTCCTTGCTCTCGCCCGCGTCGATGGCGCTGGCGAGGATGGCGCGGTCGGACTGCGAGATGTCGGCGGCCCCGGCCGGCGCGACGATGGCGGCGGTGGCGGCGAAAGCGGCGAAGAGACGGCGCAGGGTCATGGTCGTCGGATCCTGGTCGAAATGGGGCAGGGCGAACCATGCCGCAGGGCGATGGTTAACATAGGGCGAAGATCGCGTCCGTTTCTTGGCAAAGCGTTAAGCACCGCGTAGTTTCCCGCCCTTCATAACCGGAGCCGGGCGCGCATGCCCGGAAAAGTGACATGGCGTTCGACCGTACACGTTTGAGAGGCTCGCTGACCGCGCTCATCACCCCGTTCGACAAGGGGTTGGTGGACGAGTCCGCCTTCAAGCGCATCGTCGAACACCAGATTTCCGAGGGCACGCACGGGCTCGTGCCCTGTGGCACGACCGGCGAATCGCCGACCATCAGCCATGACGAGCATCGCCGCCTGCTGGAGTTGACGGTCGAGACCGCGAACGGCCGGGCTTTCGTGCTGGGCGGGGCGGGGTCGAACGCGACCGCCGAGGCGATCGAACTCGCGCGGCACGCCGAGCGGGTCGGCTGCGACGCGGCGATGTGCGTCGTGCCCTATTACAACAAGCCGAGCCAGGAGGGCCTCTATCGCCATTTCGCGGCGATCGCCGAGGCGATCTCGATTCCGCTCGTGCTCTACAACGTGCCCGGCCGCACGGTCGCCGACATCCTGCCCGAGACGATCGGGCGGCTGGCGAAGATCGCCAACGTGGTCGGCATCAAGGACGCCAGCGGCAAGATCGAGCGCGTCTCGCAGCAGCGGATCGCCGCGGGGGCGGATTTCGTGCAGCTGTCCGGCGACGATCCGAACGCGGTCGGCTTCAACGCGCAGGGCGGGGTGGGGTGCATCTCGGTGACCTCGAACGTCGCCCCGGCCCTTTGCGCGCGGCTGCAGAACGCCTCGCTGCAGGGCAATCTCGCCGCCGCCAACGAGATCAACGACCGCCTGATGGAGCTGCACGGGCTGATGTTCGCCGAGCCGAGCCCGGCTCCGGCGAAGTTCGGCGCCAGCCTGCTCGGCCTTTGCGCCGACGAGGTGCGGCTGCCCATCGTGCCGCTGAGCGCGGCCACGAAGGAGCGGATCAAGGCCGCCATGACCGCGGCGGGCCTGCTGTAAGCGTATGGCGAAGAAGAAGTCTGACGACCGCAAGGTCGTTTCGGAAAACCGCAAGGCGCGGTTCAACTACGCCATCGACGACACCGTCGAGGCGGGCATGGTGCTGACCGGGACCGAGGTGAAGTCGCTGCGCGGCGGCAAGGCGACGATCGCCGAATCCTACGCCCAGGTGAAGGACGGCCACGTCTATCTGGTGAACGCGACCATCCCCGAATATGCGGGCGGCAACCGGCTGAACCACGAGCCGACGCGGGTGCGGCCGCTGCTGCTCAACAAGCGCGAGATCGCCAATCTCTATCGCGCGACCGAGCGCGAGGGCATGACGCTGATTCCGCTGCGGATCTATTTCAACGATCGCGGCATCGCCAAGATCGAGCTGGGCATCGCCAAGGGCAAGAAGCTCCACGACAAGCGCGAAGACCTGAAGCAGAAGGACTGGCAGCGCGACAAGGCGCGGCTGATGCGGCAGAAAGGCTGACGCAATATTGTACGGATTGAGTCCGCGGCCGCGTTTCGACACTTTGGCCCGCCCGCCGGCACCCACCGGCTTCGACCGAGGCGCTCGCGATGGCCGATGACGACAACGCCGCATTCCGCGACAAGCTGATCGCCTCGAAACAGCGTTGGGCGCGCGAGGGGCGGCTGCTGACCGGCTCGCCCGATCTTCAGCGCACGCGCCGCCTGCCGCCCGGCCAGCGCGAGGTCAAGAACTGGCCGGTGCTCGATCTCGGCGCGCAGCCCAACATCCCGCTCGACAAGTGGCGGCTGACCATCGACGGCGCGGTCGAGAATCCGGTCACGCTGAACTGGGAGGGGCTGAAGGCGCTGCCGCAGAGCGAGAGCGTCTCCGACATGCACTGCGTCACGCAGTGGAGCCGCTACGACAATCGCTGGCAGGGGGTTTCCGGGCGCACGGTGCTGGATCTCGTGATGCCGAAGATGGAAGCGCGGCATGTCGTCTTCCACGCCTACGACACCTACACGACCAACGTGACGCTGGACGTGTTCGCCGATCCCGACGTGATGCTGGTCCACACCTGGGAAGGGCAGCCGATCAGCCGCGAGCATGGCGGTCCCTTACGGGTGCTGATCCCGCGCTGGTATCTGTGGAAGAGCGCCAAGTGGATCAAGCGGATCGAGTTCTCGGCCGAGGACAAGCCCGGCTTCTGGGAAGTGCGCGGCTATCACAACGAGGGCGATCCCTGGCTGGAGCAGCGTTATTCCTGAAGCCGGGCCTGCGACCTAGGGCGTCACGATGTTGAAGTTCGGGTCGAGCGGATCGATCAGGCCCGCGAAGCGGCCATAGAGCGCGCCGTCGCCTTCCGACTCGATCGACCGCGTCGCCACCGCCACGCCCGCGAACAGCGTCGCCAGAAGGTCGAGCCGCGTCATCCGCACCGTCGCCCCGGCTGAGGGATCGGTGACGCCCTCCTCGTGAATCATCACGCCGTTCTCGATGGTGATGAGATGCGTCTCGTTGCGGTCGGTGAGGACGAGGTTGATCTTCAGCGGCGCGGCGAGGGCGCGGTCGGGGTTGAGGCGCACGGCCGCGAAGTCGAGCAGCATGGCGGTCGGGGTGGCGGCCAGCACGTCCGGGCTGAGGCCGATGGGCGGCAGCTTGAGCGTGCCGTCGCGCAGTTCCTGAGCGCCGGTGAGGTAGATGTTGCGCCAGGTGCCGGCCTCGGCCTGATAGCCGAGCTGGGTATAGACGCCGGCCAGCATGTCGCGCGCCGCCTTGGTCTCGCCGCCGGCGAAGACGACGTAGTTGAGCAGCATCGCCGCCCAGCGGTATTCGCCGGCCTCGCTCGCCGTCCTGGCGCGCGCCATCACCGCCTCGGCGCCGCCCATGGCCTCGACCATGCGCACCGCGGCCTCTTCCTGCGGCAGCGGCCAGAGATTGACCGGATTGGCGTCGTACCAGCCCATATAGCGCTGATAGACGGCCTTCGAGTTGTGGCTCATCGTGCCGTAATAGCCGCGATTGAACCATTGCTTCGCCAGCACCTCGGGCAGCGCCAGCACCTCGGCGATCTCGGGGCCGTTGAGGCCGGCGTTCATCAGCCGCACCGACTGGTCGTGCAGGTATTTGTAGGCGTCGCGGTGGCTGGTGAGGAAGGTGGCGATGTTCGCCTGGCCGAAGCGCGGGATGCCGTGCGCGGCGAACATCACGTCGGATTTGTCCGCATAGAGCCGGATCGACTGCGTGAGGTAGTCCGCCCAGGCCTTGGCGTCGCGCACCAGCGCGCCGCGGGCGGGCAGGAGATTGTGCATGGTGAGATTGGCGTTCTCGGCCATGAAGAGCGCGCGCTTCGCCGGCAGGTAGAAGTTCATCTCCGCCGGCGCTTCGGTGCCGGGCGTCACCTGGAACTCGAGGGTCACGTCGCCGATGGTCATCGTCTGGCCGGTTTCGGAGACGATGTCGGTGGGGGCGAGCAGCGAGATCGTGCCGCGCGAGATGCCGGGCCCGAGGCCGGAGGTCATCTCGCCTTCCGGCCCGCGCGGCAGGGTAAGGCCGAACTGGTAGCGGGCGCGGCGCGACATCGCCGGACCGGCGATGACGTTTTCCGAGACCGCGTGTTCGAGGAAGCCGTCGGGGGCGACGATCTTGACCTTGCCGGCGGCGACGTCCTCGCGGGTCGTGACGCCGAGCACGCCGCCGTAATGGTCGGCGTGGCTGTGCGAGTAGATGACGGCGATGACGGGCTTTGCGCCCGCGTGCTGGTTGACGAGGCCGAGCGCGGCGCGCGCCACCTCGACCGTCGTCAGCGGGTCGACGACGATCCAGCCGGTTCCCGCGTCGATGAAGCTGACGGTCGAGACGTCGAAGCCGCGCACCTGCCAGATGCCGTCGGCGACCTTGAAGAGGCCGCTCTTGGTGATGATCTGCGCCTGCCGCCACAGGCTGGGATTGGCGGTTTCGGGCGCGGCGCTCTTGAGGAAGTCGTAGGAGGAGAGGTCGAAGACGACATCGCCCTTGTCGTTGCGAATGACCGGATCGGCGAGCGTTCCGACATAGCCGCGCTCGGCGTCGGCGAAGTCCTGGCGGTCGTCTGAGGCAACGCGGGCCTTGGCGTCCTCAAGCGCCTGCTTCGAGGCGTCCGAGGCGGCGATCGGCGGCGGCTTGGGGATCGAGGGCGTGCCCATCAGCATCGGGGCGATGACGCCGCCGAAGGCATAGAGCCCGCCGGCCCCGACCGCACCGGTCAGGACCGCGCCCGACAAGAGACCCAACAGAAAACGTCCGCGCGCCATGATGTCCCCCTCCGCCCGGCGCGGCCTCGTTCTGGCGGGCGGCGCCTTGGTGGGCGGAGCATAGGCCGGGGGTTCGCTTATCAGTGTAACCAGGGTAACAATCCGGCATGAGCGATGGCGATCTCGACCGGACACGGCGCATGCTCGCCCGCGCGGGCTGGCTGACCGGCCATGCGCCGGGGCTCGCCGAGGAATTGCTGCGGCACGGGCGGCTGGTGCGGTTCGCGGCCGGGCAGTGGGCGCAGGCCGAGGGCGACGCCGAGACCGGGCTTTTCGTGGTGATCGCGGGCGCGGTGCAGCTCTATTGCCAGGCCCCGGGCGACCGCGAGGTGCTGGTCGGCCATGCCGAGGCCGGAGCGGCGGTCGGCCAGACGATGCGGTTCGGCGGCGGCCCGCGTCTGGTGACGGCGATCTGCGTCGCGCCCTCGCTGCTGCTGACGGTGGCGGACGCGGCGCTGGAGCGGATCGGGCGGACGCGCCCCGACATCTGGCGGGCGGTGGCGAGCCTCGTCTATGCGCAGCTGCGCGCGACGGTGCGCATGGCGGCGGAAAACGCGGCGCTGCCGCCGCGCCAGCGGCTGGCGGCGCGGCTGCGGATGCTGGCGCGGACCGGGGGCGGGCGGGGGCCGGCGACGCTGCATATCGGCCAGCAGGCGCTCGCGGAAATGATCGGCGTGACGCGCAAGACCGTGAATCGCTGCCTCGCCGCCTTCCGGCGCGAAGGATTGATCGCCGTCTTCTATGGCCGGATCGAGGTGCGGGACCCGCGGGGGTTGGACCGGATCGCCGGGAGTTAGATAACTTGCGGTTATCGACGAAGCAAAGCTTGGAAATGCGCCGACAGGTTCATGATCCCGGATCATCTGTATTTTACGAAAAGCAATTCCGTTTCGACGATATTATGGGTTAACGCCGCCATTATCTGTGCGCTTTCACCGCTTGGTGATTTGTTTCGGGCATTGAGGGGGCATGGAAGAGGCCGACCGCCCCCACGTCGTGTTCTGCTGCTGGCTGGCGCGGCAGTGGTCGGCTCTGGTTTCGCCGGTCGCGGTGCCCGAGGAAGCCGCGAGCTGGGTCCGCGCGCAGCAGATCGCCGCCTTCAAGCGGCTCGGCCCCTGAGTGGTCGCCGCCAATCTGGCCAACGCTTCGCTGCTGACCTGGACGCTGCACATGACGCCGCGCGCCTGGATGGTCATGGCCTGGGGCGCGCTCGTCGCCGTGCTGATGGCGGTCCTGACGGTGCGCCTGGTGGCGTCGCGCCGGCAGAAGCATCAGGAATCCCACTCGATGCGCGCGATCCACCACAGCACGCGCGACAGCGCGCTGCTGGGCGCGATCTGGGGCGCGCTGCCGGTCATCGTGTTCCCGAGCGTGAGCAGCGAGGGTCACGAGCTGATCTCGGTCGTCGTCGTCGGCATGATGTGCGGCGGCGCGTTCATGCTTTCCACCCTGCCGCAGGCGGCGCTCGCCTATCTGGCGGCGATAGGCGCGGGGGCGGGCGTCGCGCTGCTCGGTCAGCCGGAGCCGCTGCATCTGTTCCTGTTCGCGCTTCTGGGGATCTACACCGCCGTTCTGGTGAGCGGCGTGCGCTGGTCGTTCCGGGAATTCGTCGGCCGGTTGCTCGGCGAAAGGCTGGCGCGCGAACAGGCCGAGGTGATCGGCCTGCTGCTGCGCGACTTCGAGATGGCGTCGTCGGACTGGCTGTGGTCGACCGACCGCGAAGGCTGCCTGACCAGCGGCGCGGAACGCTTCGGCTTCGCCGCGCCCGCCGTGGGCCGGGCCGGGCCCTGCGGTTTCGCCGGCCTGTTCGAGGCGGGCGATGGGCGCGCCGAACTGATCCAGCGCATGGCGCGGCACGAAAGCTTCGCCGAACTGGTGGTCGAGACGGTCATCGGCGGCGAGCGCCGCTGGATCGCGCTCACCGGCAAGCCGCTGCTCGCCTTCGGGGCCTTCCGCGGCTATCACGGCGTCGCCTCCGACATCACCGCCGAGCGGCTGGCCGCCGCGCGGGTTTCTCACATGGCGGCGCACGATGCGCTGACCGGGCTCGCCAACCGCGCCTCGCTCAACACGGCGCTCAAGGCGGCCATCGCCTTCCCGGACGAGCGCAAGCAGGAATCGGCCCTGCTTCTGGTCGATCTCGACCGCTTCAAGGTGATCAACGACGCGCTCGGCCACGGCACGGGCGACGCCCTGCTGGTCGAGGTCGGCCGCCGCATGCGCCGCACCGTCGGCAATGCCGGGCAGTGCTTCCGTCTCGGCGGCGACGAGTTCGCGGTGCTGCTGACCACGATGGGGATCGACGCCGACTATCTTGCGCGGCGCATCGTTTCGGAGATCGCGCGGCCCTCGACCATCGGCGGGATGCGCGCCGACTGCTCGGCGAGCATCGGCATGCGGCGGTTCACGCTGGACGATTTCGACTGCGACGCCGTGCTGCGCCACGCCGATCTCGCGCTGTTCGACGCCAAGGGGCGCGGCACCGGGCATGTGGTCGAGTTCGACTGGTCGATGGACGTGGACGCGCAGGAGCGCGTGCTGCTGGAGCGCGAGCTGAAGACGGCGCTCGCCGAGGGCCAGCTCAGGCTCGACTTCCAGCCGCTGTTCGAGGCCGCCAGCGGGACGATCGCCGGGGTCGAGGCGCTGGTGCGCTGGCAGCATCCCGAACGCGGCGAGATTCCGCCGGGCCGCTTCATCGACATCGCCGAACGCTCGGGCCTGATCGTGCAGGTCGGCGAATGGGTGATCCGCGCCGCGGTGGAGGCCGCCGCGCGGCTTTCGCCCTCGATCCGCGTGGCGATCAACGTCTCGCCGATCCAGCTGCGCAGCACCAACCTGCCGGCGATCTTCCTGCACGCGCTGGCGGCGACCGGGGTCGATCCGCGCCGCATCGACGTCGAGATCACCGAGTCGGTCATGCTGTCCGACTCGGAGGCCAACATGGCGGTGCTCCAGCGGCTGCGCTGCCTCGGGCTCGGCGTCTGTCTCGACGATTTCGGCTCGGGCTATTCCTCGTTCGGCTATCTGAAGCAGTTCCAGTTCACCAAGCTGAAGATCGACAAGTCGTTCACCGACGCAGTGGATGAGGGCGGCAGCGCCTGCGAGATCATCCGCGCGATCGTCTCGCTCGCCCGGGCGCTGGGCATGCGCACCGTGGTGGAGGGGATCGAGACGGAGAGCCAGATGGAGGCCGTGCGGGCGCTCGGCTGCGATGAGGCGCAGGGCTTCCTGCTCGCGCGGCCGCAGCGGCTCGCCGAACTGCTGCGCCGCGAGGGCGTCGCCGCGCCGCCGGCCGAAGCGGCCGAGACGGCGCCGGCGGCCGAAGGCGCGTCCCAGGCGCAGGCCCCGCGTCAGCTGCGCGCCTGAAAAGGCGGGGAAACGCCCGATTCTTGACTTTTGACCCTGCCGCTGGTCTAAGCGGCGGCAACAATCGAGATCAGGCCGGTTACGGCGATGTCCCGGCGGCCGCTTTTTCAAAGCGCAATCCGGGCCGACCCCCGACACCTCCAAGAGACTCAGTTGTAAACGCGGCGGGATGGTCCCGCGGCGTCACGAAAATCATGCGCGCACGCCGCGCATGTGGAGACGGATACGGATATGGCTATCGGCACGGTCAAGTGGTTCAACACCACGAAGGGTTTTGGTTTCATTCAGCCGGAAGACGGCGGCGCGGACGTGTTCGTCCACATCAGCGCGGTCGAGCGCAGCGGCATGCGCAGCCTGGTCGAAGGCCAGCGCGTCTCGTTCGAGATCGTCAAGGAGCGCGGCAAGTCCGCGGCCGGCAACCTGAAGGCGGCGTAAGCCACCACACGGTGTGAGACAGCGACGGGCCGCACCTTCCGGGGTGCGGCCCGTTTGCTTTGGGGGCTACGGTTCGGGGGGCTATGGTCCGAGGTCGCGCTCGACGCGCTCGAACACTGCGCGGAACATGGCGGGCGTGAGGACGCCGGTGTTCGTGTTGTAGCGGCTGCAGTGATAGCTGTCGTAGAGCGTCAGGCCGCCCAGATCGTGCACGGCCCCATGGCCGAACTTGAAGGCCGATTTCTTGCGGCCGAGCGCCGTCAGCGTCGCGTTGTGGGCGATGGTGCCGAGCGCGACGATGGCTCTCAGCTTCGGCAGCGATGCGATGCGGGCCTTCAGGAAGCCGTTGCAGGCATTGATCTCGGAAGTCTCGGGCTTGTTCTGCGGCGGCACGCAGCGCACGGCGTTCGAGATCATCGCGCGCTTCAGGCGGATGCCGTCGTCCGGGCGCGCGTCGTAGACGCCGCCGAGGCGGCCGACCGCCGCCAGCGTCGCATAGAGAAGGTCGCCCGCATAATCGCCGGTGAAGGGCCGCCCGGTGCGGTTCGCGCCATGCAGCCCGGGGGCGAGGCCGACGATCAGCAGATCGCAATCCTCGGCCCCGAACGAGGGCACCGCGCCGTTGAAATGCAGCGGCAGGGCGATGCGATTCGCGTCGCGGAAGGCCGCGAGGCGCGGGCAGATCCGGCAATCGGCGGGCGCTTCGGGCGGCAGGGCGGCGCTCAGAGCAGGTCTTCCAGCGGCGTCGGCGCGGGCGCGCTCTGGCGCGGACGGCGCTCGGCGTGCTCGCTGCTCATCTGCGCCTGGCGGTGCTCGCGGCGCTCGTCGGCCTGGGCGCGGGCGGCCGGGTCGCGCTGGACGAGCGACTGGAGGGTCTGCAGTTCGATGAAATTGTCGGCCTGGCGGCGCAGGTCGTCCGACATCATCGGCGGCGTCGATTTCAGCGTCGAGACGACACTGACGCGCTTGCCCTTGCGCTGGATCGCTTCGACCAGGCGGCGGAAATCGCCGTCGCCGGAGAACAGCACGATGTGGTCGGCGTTGTCGGCCATCTCCATCGCATCGACCGCCAGCTCGATGTCGATCGAGCCCTTGAAGCGGCGGCGGCCCATCGCGTCGGTGTATTCCTTGGTCGGCTTCGTCACCATGGTGAAGCCGTTATAGTCGAGCCAGTCGATCAGCGGGCGCAGCGGCGAGTATTCCTCGTTCTCCATCAGCGTCGTGTAGTAGAAGGCCCGGATCAGCCGCCCGCGCTTGGAGAACTCGGTGAGCAGCCGCTTGTAGTCGATGTCGAAGCCGAGCGACTTCGAGGCTCCGTGCAGGTTTGCGCCGTCGATGAAAAGCGCGAGACGCTCGTTCGGGTAGAACACGTGTGAGATACTCCCTGAGGCTGACGGTCGGCGTCCGGCGTGAGCGGCTGAATGGCCGGCGCAGGAACGCTGGGGCGAATATCGGGCCGTTCATAGGACGTTTGGCGGGCGAGGGCGACAGAAAATCCGATGATTCTGATTGCGCTCGGTTCTAATCAGCCTTCGGCCGCCGGGCCGCCCGCAGCGACGCTCGCCGCGGCGCTGGAGGCGCTGGGCGGGGAGGGGGTGAGGGTGGTTGCGGTTTCGCGCCTCTACGCCTCGCCCGCCTGGCCCGACCCGGCGGACCCTCCCTACGTCAACGCGGTCGCCAGGATCGAGACGAATCTGACGCCCCGTCAACTAATCGACGCGCTGCACGGGGTCGAGGCCCGGTTCGGGCGCGAGCGCCGCGCCCGCAACGCCCCGCGGACGCTCGATCTCGACATCGTGGACATGGACGGCCGGGTCGAAAGCCCGCCGGAGGGGCCGGTGCTGCCGCATCCCCGCGCCCATGAGCGGGCCTTCGTCCTCGCGCCGCTGCTCGACGTCGCGCCGGACTGGGTTCACCCGGTGCTCGGCGCGCGCGGCGACGCCCTGCTGGAGGCCGTCCGGGCGGGCGGCGGACGGGCCGATCCTCTGGATTAAGCCTTTGTCAGGGCTTGCGTCCGCCAAATGACACCTATATCAGATGCGGCTTCCCGATCCGTCTGAAGGAGTGCGGCGATGGCGCGCGTCACCGTCGAAGATTGCGTCGACAAGATTCCGAACCGCTTCGAGCTGGTTCTGCTGTCCGCCCAGCGGGCGCGGGCCCTGTCGGCGGGCGTCCAGATGACGGTCGAGCGCGACAACGACAAGAACCCGGTCGTCGCGCTGCGCGAGATCGCCGAGCAGACGATCACGCCCGACCAGCTGCGCCACGAAATGTTCCGCAGCCTCCAGCGCCACACCGAGCTGGAAGACGTGCCGGTAGCCGCCGCCGTCACCGTTTCGGAGACCGAGGACAAGCCGGAAGACCTTCAGATGTCCGAGGAGGACTTCTTCAAGGCGGTCACGCAGCAGGCTCCCGAGCGGGAACCGGAACCGGAAGATGATTCCTACGACGAGGGCATGTAACGGCTTCGGCCCCGTCGTTCCGCCGGGCCGCGCGTCAGCGCAGGCGGTCCGGCCATGATGCGCCAGTACGAACTCGCCGAGCGCGTCCACGCCTATGATCCCGAAGCGGACGAGACGCTGCTGAACCGCGCCTACGTCTTCGCCATGAAGGCCCACGGCAACCAGCGCCGCGCTTCGGGCGATCCCTATTTCTCCCATCCTCTCGAAGTCGCGGGCATCTGCACCGAGCTGAAGCTCGACGTCGATACCGTCGTGACCGCGCTGCTGCACGACACGATCGAGGATACCGAGACCTCCTACGACGACATCAAGCAGCTATTCGGCGAGGACATCGCCGGGCTGGTCGACGGCGTCACCAAGCTCTCCAAGCTGGAATTGCAGTCGGAGCGCACCAAGGACGCGGAGAACTTCCGCAAGTTCCTGCTCGCCATGTCGGACGACGTGCGCGTGCTGCTGGTCAAGCTCGCCGACCGGCTGCACAACATGCGCACGCTGGCGCACATCCCCAAGCCCGAGAAGCGCCAGCGCATCGCCCAGGAGACGATGGACATCTATGCGCCGCTCGCCGGGCGCATGGGCATGCACGAATTGCGCGAGGAGCTGGAAGACCTCGCTTTCCGCGAACTCAATCCCGACGCCCGCGACTCCATCGTCAAGCGGCAGGAGTTCCTGGCGGCGGCGAGCGGCGGGCGCGTCGCGCGGGTCACCGACGAGATCAAGCGCGTGCTGACCGCCGGCGGCATCGAGGCCTGGGTGACCGGCCGCCAGAAGCGGCCCTTCTCGATCTGGCGCAAGATGCAGGAGAAGAGCATCTCGTTCGAGCAGCTCTCCGACATTATGGGCTTTCGCGTCGTCGTCGGCTCGCTCGCCGATTGCTACAAGGCGCTGGGCGTGTTGCACATGACCTGGCGGCTCGTGCCGGGGCGCTTCAAGGACTACATCTCGCTGAGGAAGCCGAACGGCTATCAGTCGCTGCACACCACCATCGTCGGCCCCGACAACGCCCGCATCGAGGTGCAGATCCGCACCGTCGAGATGAACGAGATCGCCGAACGCGGGGTCGCGGCGCACTGGTCCTACAAGGATCACGTCGCGGCGATCGAGGACGGGCATTCGCCCTATGCCTTCCTGCAGCGGCTCGGCGAGATGGCCCGCGAGGGCGAGACGCTGGAGGACGTGATCGAGAACACCAAGCTGGAATTGTTCCAGGACCAGGTGTTCTGCTTCACGCCGAAGGGCGACCTGATCGCCCTGCCCAAAGGCGCGACGCCGATCGATTTCGGCTATGCCGTGCATACCGATGTCGGCAATCAATGCGTCGGCGCGCGCATCAACGGACGCGCCGCGCCGCTGCGCACCCAGCTCAACAACGGCGACGAGGTCGAGATCGTCCGCTCCAAGAGCCAGACGCCGCAGCCGGCCTGGGAGGCGATGGTCGTCACCGGCAAGGCGCGTTCGGCGATCCGCCGCCATATCCGCGCCGTGCACAGGTCCGAACTGGTGAAGATCGGCAAGCGCATCGCCGAAAAGGCGTTCCTTGAGGTCGATCAGGAGCTGACCGAGCAGGGCGTCGCGGAGGCGATCAAGAAGCTGCGCTTCGCCAAGCCGGACGATCTCTTCGTCGCGGTCGGGCAGGGCCAGATCGCGCTGCGCGACGTGGTGGCGGCGGTTTTCCCCGAGTCAATCGACGCGGCGGCGGGCAAGCGCATCCGCGCCAACGGCGCCGGGTCGGTCAAGCTGATCCCGATCCGCGGGCTGACGGCGGGCGTTTCCTATCACCTCGGCGAGTGCTGCCATCCGCTGCCGGGCGACCGCATCGTCGGCATTCTGGAGCCGGGGCAGGGCGTCGTCGTCCACACCATCGACTGCGACAAGCTGGTGGCCTCGCAGGACCATCCCGAACGCTGGCTTGACCTCAGATGGGAGGGCTTCGCCGCCGACCGCCAGGAGGCGACGGCGCGGCTGCGGATCGATCTGAAGAACGAGCCGGGGGCGCTGGCGACGCTGTGCACGATCATCGCCAAGGCGCAGGGCAACATCGCCAACCTGAAAGTCACCGACCGCAGCGCCGCGTTCTTCCAGTTCCTGGTCGATATCGAGGTGCGCGACGTGAAGCACGTCACCAACATCATGACGGCGCTGCGGGCCTCGCCTGTGGTAAGCAGCGTCGAACGCAGCCGCGACTGACGAGAGCGACATGACACCCGAGCAGGTTCTGAAGGAGTTCGAGAAGGCGGGGGCCTTGCTGAAAGGCCATTTCGTGCTGTCGAGCGGGCTGCACAGCGACACCTTCCTGCAGAAGGCGCTGGTCTTCCAGGACGCCAAGCGCACCGCGAAGCTGGCCAAGGCGCTGGCCGCCAAGGTGAAGGCGCAGGTGGCGGGCCGGATCGACGCGATCGTCTCGCCGGCGGTCGGCGGCATCGTGCCCGGCTACGAGATGGGCCGCGCGATGGGTCTGCCCGCGATGTATGTCGAGCGCGAGGGCGGCAAGTTCGCGCTGCGCCGGGGCTTCCACCTCGACAAGACGATGCGCGTGCTGATCGTCGAGGACATCGTGACGACGGGCCTGTCGTCGCGCGAGTGCATCGAGGCGGTGAAGGCGACCGGCGCGAAGGTCGCGGCCGAGGCCTGCCTGATCGACCGCTCGGGCGGCAAGGCGAAGCTGGGCGTCAAGCTGATCGCGCTGGCGAGCCTGAAAATCCCGGCCTGGGAGGCGGACAAGCTGCCGCCCCATCTGGCGGGCACGCCGGCGGTCAAGCCGGGCAGCCGGGGGCTCGCATGAGCCGCTCGGGCCTGCGCCTCGGCGTCAACATCGATCACGTCGCCACGATCCGCAACGCGCGGGGCGGGGCGCATCCCGATCCCGTGAAGGCGGCACGAATCGCGGCAGCCGCGGGCGCGGACGGCATCACGGCGCATCTGCGCGAGGATCGCCGCCACATCACCGACGCCGACATCGCGGCGCTGGCCCGCGACATCGACCTGCCGCTCAACCTGGAGATGGCGGCGACCGACGAGATGCTGTCGATCGCCCTGCGCCACACGCCGCACGCCGCCTGCATCGTGCCGGAGCGGCGCGAGGAGCGCACGACCGAGGGCGGGCTGGACGCCGCCGGGCAGCACAATCATCTCAGCCCGCTGGTGCGCGAGCTGCGCGCCGCACGCATCCGCGTCTCGCTGTTCGTCGAACCCGATCCGGTTCAGCTCGACGCGGCCGCGTCTCTCGGCGCGCCGGTGGTGGAGCTGCACACCGGGGCCTATGCCCATGCGGTGATCGACGGCGACGCGGCGCGGACCGCCGAACTGCTGGAGCGCATCCGCGCGGCGGCGGCCTATGGCGCGGGGCTCGGCCTCGAAATCCACGCCGGCCACGGCCTCACCTTCGACAATGTCGCGCCGGTCGCCGCCATCGGCGAGATCGCCGAACTCAATATCGGGCACTTCCTGATCGGCGAGGCGATCTTCTCCGGCCTCGATTCCGCCGTCCGCCGGATGCGGATGCTGATGGATCAGGCGCGCGCCGCCGCCGCCAGCGCGGCCTGAACGATGATCCTCGGCATCGGTTCCGACCTCTGCGACGTGCGGCGGATCGAGAAGACGCTGGAGCGGTTCGGCGAGCGCTTCATCGCCCGGACCTTCACCGACATCGAGCGCGCGCGCTCGGAGCGGCGGGCGCAGCGGGCGGGGTCCTATGCCAAGCGGTTCGCGGCCAAGGAGGCGTGCTCCAAGGCGCTCGGTACGGGGTTCCGCGACGGGGTCTATCTGCGCGACATCGGCGTCGTGAACCAGCGCAGCGGGCGCCCGACGCTGGCGCTGACCAACGGCGCGGCGGAACGGCTGGCGGCGATGACGCCGGCCGGGCACCGCGCTGAAATCCACCTGACGCTGACCGACGAATATCCGCTGGCGCAAGCCTTCGTGATGATCGTCGCCATTCCGCTGGCCGCCCCTTGACGGGGGCGGCCCCGCAAAGTCACTTGAGGCGCCCGGCGGCCCAGGCCGCCGCGCCGAAACCGGAAAGCCGATGAGCTTGAGCGACGCACCCGCCCGAAAGAAGCCCTCGCGCGCACGGGGCTGGATTCACGAGATCATCTCGACCCTGGTCTATCCGCTGCTCGCGGTGCTGGCGGTCTATACGCTGCTGTTCCAGCCGTTCCGCATCCCCTCGGGCTCGATGGTCGATACGCTGCTGGTCGGCGATTTCGTCTGGGTGTCGAAGTTCTCCTACGGTTATTCCAGGCATTCGATCCCGCTCAGCCCGCCGCTGTTCGAGGGCCGCATCTGGGGCGGCCAGCCGGAGCGGGGCGACGTCATCGTCTTCAAGCTGCCGCGCGACAATTCGACCGATTACATCAAGCGCCTGATCGGCCTGCCCGGCGACCGCGTGCAGGTGAAGGACGGCTTCCTCTACATCAACGGCGTGGCCGCCCCGACCGAGTTCGTCGGCGAGGTGGATGTGCCGACCGAGACCGGCTCGAAGGCGACCGAGCGGGTGCTGAAATACCGCGAGACTCTGCCCAACGGCGTAACGCACTTCATCCTGCACAAGAAATACGACACCGGGCCGCGCAGCGGCATCGACGGCAACAACACGCCGGAATACGTGGTCCCGGAAGGCCACTACTTCATGATGGGCGACAACCGCGACAATTCGGTCGACAGCCGCTGGCCGATCGAGAACGGCGTCGGCTTCGTGCCCTACGACAACCTCGTCGGCCGCGCTGATCTGATCTTCCCGTCCTGGGACGCTTCCGAGGCGGAATTCTGGGAGGTCTGGAACTGGCCGGCGGCGATCCGCTGGGACCGCCTGTTCCAGTCGATCGATTAAGGCTGCGGCGCGTTTTTGCGCGAAGGCCGCGGCCGATCCGGGTTATGATGGCGCGACGGACGAACGGGTCCGGACCGCCGCCATGACCATCGAAACCATACCCCTGCCTAAACCGCACAATCTCGTCGCAGAGGTCGCCCGCACGCTCCTCTATGCGGTGGCGATCGTCATGCTCGTGCGCGCCTTCCTGTGGCAGCCTTTCAGCATCCCGTCCTCGTCGATGGCCGAGACGCTGCTGCCGGGCGACTATGTAGGCGTGTCGAAATACGCCTATGGCTATTCGCGCTTCTCGCTACCGGGCGGGCTGGACCTGTTCTCGGGCCGGATCTGGGCGGCCGAGCCGGAACGGGGCGACGTGGTGGTCTTCAAGCTGCCGCGCGACAACGCGACCGACTACATCAAGCGGGTGATCGGCCTGCCGGGCGACCGCATCCAGATCCGCCACGGCGTGCTGCACATCAACGGCGCGCCGGTGAAGCTTGAGCCGCTGGGCGAGGTCGACGTCGAAGCCGCCAATGCGCCGCCGCTGCACGGCAAACGCTATCGCGAGACGCTGCCGGGCGGGCGCAGCTACACCATTCTCGACAAGTTCGAGGCGAGCGCCGGGGACAATACGGGCGAATATGTCGTGCCGCCGGGCTATTGCTTCGTGATGGGCGACAACCGGGACGATTCGACCGACAGCCGCTTCGCGCCGCAAGGATCGGGCGGGGCCTTCATCGCCGACAAGGACGGCGTCGGCTTCGTGCCGTTCGACAATCTGGTCGGGCGGGCCGACACGATCTTCTTCTCGGCCGACGGCTCGGCCGGGTTCCTGGAGGTCTGGAACTGGCCGGCGGCGATCCGCTGGGACCGCCTGTTCGGGAGCATCAGGTGAAGCCGCTCGACGCCCTGCAGGCGGCGCTCGGTCACCGTTTCGACGATCCGGCCCGTCTGACCGAGGCGCTGACCCACGCCAGCGCCGACGCGCGGCGGTCCAACGAGCGGCTGGAATTCCTGGGCGACCGGGTTCTGGGCCTTGTCGTCGCCGAGGAACTGATCCGGCGCTTCCCGCAATCGGAGGAAGGCGAGCTGGCCGTGCGGCTCAACGCGCTCGTCCGCAAGGAAACCTGCGCCCGCGTCGCGCTGGAGACCGGGATCAACGCGCATATCATCCTGGCGCCCGGCGAGCGGCAGGCCGGGGGCGGGGCCAAGAAGGCGGTGCTGGGCGATGCCTGCGAGGCGGTGATCGCCGCGCTCTATCTCGACGGCGGGCTGCCGGCGGCCAAGCACTTCATCCTGTCGGCCTGGAAGGCGGATTTCGAGGATAGCGCCGCGGTCGGGCGCGATCCCAAGACGGCGCTTCAGGAATGGGCGCAGTCGCGCTCCGATCTCGGGCGGGCGCTGCCGGTCTATCGCGTGTTGGAAAGCTCCGGTCCGGCCCATGCGCCGCATTTCGTCGTGGAAGTCTCGGTCGGATCGGCCGGGGCGGCGACGGGCGAGGGCGGCTCGAAGCGCGAAGCCGAACGCAAGGCGGCAGAGGCTCTGTTGCAGCATTTGAAAGGGCCGGCATGACGCCGCCAGACACCGCTACACGCTCCGCCATCGTCGCCGTCATCGGCGCGCCCAATGCCGGCAAGTCGACTCTGGTGAACCGGCTGGTCGGCGCCAAGGTCACGATCGTCACCCACAAAGTGCAGACGACGCGCATGCGGGTGCGC
>JAXMDZ010000007.1:0-113563 GCA_046348585.1 Alphaproteobacteria bacterium | reverse complement strand
GCGAGCCGTTCCAGACCACGATCCCCTACGACCCCGACATGGTGAAGTCGCTGCTCGCCAAGGGCGTGAACACGACCGCCAAGCCGATGGACGACGGCAGCCCGAGCCTCATCGGCATCATCATCAACTGGTTCCCGATGCTGCTGCTGATCGGCGTGTGGATCTTCTTCATGCGCCAGATGCAGGGCGCGGGCGGCAAGGCGATGGGCTTCGGCAAGTCGAAGGCCAAGCTGCTGACCGAGAAGCACGGCCGCGTCACCTTCGAGGACGTGGCCGGCGTCGACGAGGCCAAGGAGGAGCTGCAGGAGATCGTCGAGTTCCTGCGCGACCCCCAGAAATTCCAGCGCCTGGGCGGCAAGATCCCCAAGGGCGCGCTGCTGGTCGGCCCGCCGGGCACCGGCAAGACGCTGATCGCGCGCGCCGTCGCCGGCGAGGCGAACGTGCCGTTCTTCACGATCTCGGGTTCGGACTTCGTGGAAATGTTCGTCGGCGTCGGCGCGAGCCGCGTGCGCGACATGTTCGAGCAGGCCAAAAAGAACGCCCCTTGCATCGTCTTCATCGACGAAATCGACGCGGTCGGCCGCCATCGCGGCGCGGGCCTCGGCAACGGCAACGACGAGCGCGAGCAGACGCTGAACCAGCTGCTCGTCGAAATGGACGGCTTCGAGGCCAACGAAGGCATCATCATCATCGCGGCGACCAACCGCCCCGACGTGCTCGATCCGGCGCTGCTGCGGCCGGGCCGCTTCGACCGCCAGGTCGTGGTGCCCAACCCCGACATCATCGGCCGCGAGAAGATCCTGAAGGTGCATATGCGGAAGGTTCCGCTGGCCCCCGACGTCAACGCCCGCACCATCGCTCGCGGCACGCCGGGCTTCTCCGGTGCCGATCTCGCCAATCTCGTCAACGAGGCGGCGCTGCTGGCGGCCCGCCGCTCGCGCCGCGTCGTGACGATGCGCGAATTCGAGGACGCCAAGGACAAGGTGATGATGGGCGCCGAGCGGCGCTCGATGGTGATGTCCGAGGACGAGAAGAAGCTGACCGCCTATCACGAGGGCGGCCATGCGCTGGTGGCGATGAACGTTCCCTCGGCCGATCCGGTCCACAAGGCGACGATCATCCCGCGCGGCCGGGCGCTCGGCATGGTGATGCAGCTGCCCGAGGGCGACAAGCTGTCGATGTCGTTCGAGCAGATGACCTCGCGCCTCGCCATCATGATGGGCGGACGCATCGCCGAGGAAGTGATCTTCGGCAAGGAGAAGGTCACCTCGGGCGCATCGTCCGACATCGAGGGCGCGACGCGCCTGGCGCGCGCCATGGTGACGCGCTGGGGCTTCTCCGACGAGGTCGGCACGGTCGCCTATGGCGAGAACAACGACGAGGTGTTCCTCGGCTACTCGATGGGCCGCCAGACCAACGTGTCCGGCTCGACGCTGATGACGATCGAGAAGGAGATCCGCCGCCTGGTGGACGCCGGCACGGCCAAGGCGCGCGAGATCATCGAAGGCAAGCGCGACCAGCTGGAGATCATCGCGCGCGGGCTGCTGGAGTACGAGACGCTGTCGGGCGACGAGATCCAGGGCCTGCTGCGCGGCGACAAGCCGAACCGCGAGGAACCGGCCGATACCGAAGCGACGCGGCCGCAATCCTCGGTGCCGACCGGCGGGCGCGGCAAGCCGAGCGGCGGCTTCGACCCCGCGCCGCAGCCGGGCTGAAACCGGCTACATTCGAAACGAGCGAAACCCCGGTGCGCCGCGCCGGGGTTTTTCTTATGGTGCGGCCATGACGCACGGCCCGAAGCTCTTCGGCATTCTCAACATCACGGCGGATTCGTTTTCGGATGGCGGGCGCTATCTGGAGCCGGCGGCGGCGCTGGCGCACGGGCGGGGGCTGACGGCGGACGGAGCCGATGCGGTGGATGTGGGCGCGGCGTCGTCGAACCCGGACGCGGGCGCGGTCGGCGCGGCGACCGAGATCGCCCGTCTCGCGCCGGTCGTGCCCGCGCTGATGGCGGAGGGGATCGCCGTTTCGATCGACAGCTACGAGCCCGAGGTGCAGCTCTGGGCGCTGGCGCAGGGCGTCGCCTATCTCAACGACATTCACGGCTTTCCCGATCCCGCGCTCTATCCGCGCCTCGCCGATAGCGCGGCCGGGCTGATCGTCATGCACGCGGTGCAGGACCGGGGCAAAGCCTCGCGCATGGATGTGCCGCCGAACGAGATCATGGGACGCATCTTCGCTTTCTTCGATGCGCGTCTCGCGGCTCTGGAGGGGGCGGGGATCGCCCGGTCGCGGCTGGTGCTCGACCCCGGCATGGGATTCTTCCTCGGCACCGATCCTGAGACCTCGCTGGAGGCGCTGCGCCGTCTGCCCGAGCTGAAGGTCCGCTACGGCCTGCCGGTCCTGGTTTCGGTGACGCGCAAGTCGTTCATCCGCCGGCTGGTGGGGCGCGGCGTCGCCGAGTCGCTGCCCGCGACGCTCGCCGCCGAACTGTTCGCCGCGGGGCAGGGCGCGGACATGATCCGCACCCACGAGCCGCGCCCCCTTCGCGACGCGCTGAAGGTGACGGCGGCGCTGGCGGCGCGGCGGAGCGGCTAGGGCGCGGGCGGGAAGTCGGCGTCGCAGAGGCCGCCTTTGGATTCGGCGAGCAGGAAGGCTTCCTGGTCGTCCTGGGCGAGCACGGTATCGGAGTCGATGCCGGGCGAATCGCCTTCCTCCTCGCCGTCGCCGACCGTGAACCCTGTGGGGTTGTCGAGACGGACCTTGCCGTCCGGACGCTTCGTCAGCGTGAACGAGCCGCCGTCCGCCTCGACCCCGCAGTCGAGCCGGTTGGCGTCGTCGGTTTCGGTGCAGTAGATGCCGGCCAGCAGGGTCTTGGTGTGGCCCTTCATGGTGACCGCGAGGATCGCGCTGAAGGCCGGGACGCTGCTGTAGGGGTCCCACATCGGCACAGGTTCGGCCTGCTCGGGGACGGTCTTCGACACCACATAGCTGACCGCGATGGCCGTCACCTTTTGTTTCGGATGCGCAGCCATGTGGGCGCTGTCGTAGGTGCGGGCCCAGCACATGGGCTTTGCGGCATCAAGGAATCCGACGGCCGGCGGGCTGGTGCGGGGCGGATAGGGGAGTTCGTCGGCGGCCGCGGTTCCGGCGAGGGCGAGGATCGCGGCGACATAAAATTTCGCGTGGCGCGAGCGGTTCATGTTAGACACTCTCCCAATTCCGGCGCGCAAGGACCACAGAACGAGGACGACGTGACGCGCAGCTATTTCGGCACAGACGGCATACGCGGGACCGCCAACCGCGGCAACATGACGGCGGACGTGGCGCTCAAGGTCGGGCAGGCCGCGGGCCGCGTCTTCAGGCGCACCGAGGGCGTCCACCGCGTGGTGATCGGCAAGGATACGCGCCTGTCGGGCTATATGGTGGAGAACGCGCTGACCGCGGGCTTCACCTCGGTCGGCATGGACGTCTTCCTGTTCGGGCCGCTGCCGACGCCGGCCGTCGCCATGCTGACGCGCAGCCTGCGCGCCGATCTCGGCGTGATGATCTCCGCCTCGCACAACCCCTACCACGACAACGGCATCAAGCTGTTCGGGCCGGACGGCTACAAGCTGTCGGACGCGGTGGAGAAGGAAATCGAGGCCGGCATCTCGGGCGATCTGACCGACGCGCTCGCCGAGCCGACCAAGATCGGCCGCGCCAAGCGCATCGACGACAGCCAGGCGCGCTATATCGAATTCGTGAAGCGCACCTTCCCGCGGCATTTGAGGCTCGACGGCCTGCGCATCGTCGTCGATTGCGCCAATGGCGCGGCCTACAAGGTGGCGCCGAGCGTCTTCTGGGAACTGGGCGCGGAAGTCATCCCGATGGGCGTTTCGCCCGACGGCTTCAACATCAACGAGGATGTCGGCTCGACCGCGCCCGAGGCCTTGCAGGCCAAGGTGCGCGAGGCGCGGGCCGATCTCGGCGTGGCGCTGGACGGCGACGCCGACCGCGTGGTGATCGTCGACGAGAAGGGCCGCGTCGTGGACGGCGACCAGATCCTCGGCCTCATCGCCAGGCGCTGGGCGGCTGAGGGCGAGCTGAAGGGCGGCGGCGTCGTCGCCACCATCATGTCCAATCTAGGCCTCGAACGGATGCTGGCCGCGTCCGGCGTCGAACTGGTGCGGGCCGGGGTCGGCGACCGCTATGTGATGGAGCAGATGAGGGCGCGGGGCATGAACCTCGGCGGCGAGCAGTCCGGCCACATCATCCTCAGCGATTTCTCGACGACCGGCGACGGGCTGATCGCGGCGCTCCAGGTCTGCGCGGCGCTGGTGGAAACCCGCAGCCGGGCGAGCGAGGTCTGCCACTCGTTCGAGCCGCTGCCGCAGCTTCTGAAGAACGTGCGCTATCACAACGGCTCGCCGCTGGACGTGCCGGCGGTCAAGTCGGAGATCGAGCGGATCGAGAAGGAACTGGGCGCCAAGGGCCGCATCGTCATCCGCAAGTCCGGCACCGAGCCGGTCATCCGCGTGATGGCGGAAGGCGACGACGAGAAGCTGGTGAAGAGCGTCGTCGGCTCCATCGTCTCGGCGATCGAGAAAGCGGCCTGATCCCATGAAACGGTTGCTGATCGTCGCCGGATCGGATTCCGGCGGCGGCGCGGGACTTCAGGCCGACATCAAGACGGCGACCGCCTATGGCGTTTTCGCCACAACCGCCGTCACCGCCATCACCGTGCAGGACACGCGGGGCGTCCACGGCGTCCACGCGATCCCCGACGAGACGATCGCCGCGCAGATGCGCGTCGTGCTGGAGGATATCGGCACGGATGCGGTGAAGACCGGCATGTTGCACAGCGCCGGGACCATCGAGGCGGTGGCGGCGATGCTCGCCGCCCATGCGCCGGAGACGAAGCTGGTCGCCGATCCGGTGATGGTGGCGAAGGGCGGCGCGCGGCTGATCGACGACACGGCAATCGCCGCGATGAAGGCGGTGCTCATTCCGCGCGCCGCGCTGCTGACCCCGAACGCGCCGGAAGCCTCGGCCCTGCTCGGCATCGGCGAATTGCGTTCGGTGGAGGACCTGATCCTCGCGGGCCGCGAGTTGCGGGCGCTGGGCGCCGCCGCCGTGCTGATGAAGGGCGGGCACCTGCCCGGCGAGACGGTCGCCGACGTGCTGATCGGTCCCGAGGGCGAGGAGGTCTTCTCAGGCCCGCGCATCCACAGCGCGCATACCCACGGCACCGGCTGCACGCTTGCCTCGGCCATCGCCTCGGGCCTCGCGCTCGGCTGGGATCTGCGCGACGCGGTGGAGACGGCGCGCGCCTTTGTGACGAAGGCCATTGAGACGGCTCCCGGACTCGGCCATGGACACGGCCCGCTCAACCACATGTTCGGAATCGGACGGCCATGGATCTGAAGCAATGGACGATCGACGCTTTCGCGGCGCAGGTCTTTGAAGGCAATCCGGCGGCCATCGTGCCGCTGGCCGACTGGCTGGACGACCGGCTGATGCAGGCGATCGCGCTGGAGAACAATCTGTCGGAGACGGCGTTCTTCGTGGAGACTGCGCCCGGCCGCTACGGCCTGCGCTGGTTCACGCCGCAGATGGAAGTCGATCTGTGCGGCCACGCGACGCTCGCTTCGGCCTATGTGGTGTTCAGCCATGTCGCGCCCGGCCTCAACACGGTGACCTTCGACACGCGCTCCGGTCCCCTGACCGTGACGCGCGCGGCGGGCGGGTTGCTGGAGATGGACTTCCCGGCGATCGCCGCCAAGAAGCCGGAGGGCGCGGCGGAGATCGGCCGACGTCTCGCCGCGGTCATGGGCTCTCCGGAGCCTGAGGAGGTCTATGCCGCGCCGGATCTGATGGCGGTGTTTGCCGACGCGCGCGCCGTGCGGGCGCTGTCGCCGCAGGCGGGGCTTGGGCCGCTGCTGAACGAGCTCGGGATGCGCGGGCTCATCGCCGCCGCCCCGTCCGACGATCCGGCGTTCGACTTCGTCTCTCGCTTCTTCGCGCCCAATCACGGCATACCCGAAGATCCGGTGACCGGATCGGCGCACTGCAAGCTCGCGCCCTATTGGGCGAAGCGTCTGGGCAAGACGCGGATGACGGCGCGGCAGATCAGTCCGCGCGGCGGCACGGTGGTGTGCGAGTTGCGCGGCGAGCGGGTGAAGCTCGCCGGAACCTGCGCGCCGTTCGCACAAGGGATCATCCGGGTATCCTGACGTCAGGCGCGGGGACGGCGCGCGCCGTTCCCCGCGAAAGACGGAAAGTTGCGCAGATCGCGCTTGCCGGGTCCGGAGCGCCGCCCTATATCCGTCGGCGGGCCACACCTCCCCAACGAGGTGCTTTGATCTGGAAGGATCACAGAAATGACCGGCACTGCGCCGGCCGTGCGCCCTGCACGGCCTTTTTTTTCGTCCGGACCCTGCGCCAAGCGCCCCGGATGGACCCCCCAATCCCTGACCGATGCCGTCCTCGGCCGTTCGCACCGCTCCAAGGCGGGCAAGGCGAAGCTGCAGGAAGCGATCGACCGCACGCGGAGCCTTCTTGGCGTGCCGGCTGACTATCGCATCGGCATCGTGCCCGCCTCCGACACCGGCGCGGTGGAGATGGCGCTGTGGTCGCTGCTGGGGCCGCGGACGGTCGACATGATCGCCTGGGAGAGCTTCGGCAAGGACTGGATCACCGATGTGGTGAAGCAGCTGAAGCTGGAAGCCCGCCAGATCACCGCGCCCTACGGCAAGCTGCCCGACCTGTCCCAGGTCGATTTCAGCCATGACGTCGTCTTCACCTGGAACGGCACGACCTCGGGCGTGCGCGTGCCAAACGGCGACTGGATCGCGGCGGACCGCGAAGGGCTGACGATCTGCGACGCGACCTCGGCCGCCTTCGCGCAGAAACTCGACTGGCCCAAGCTCGATGTCGTCACCTTCTCCTGGCAGAAGGCGCTGGGCGGCGAGGCGGCGCACGGCATGCTGATCCTCTCGCCGCGCGCGGTCGAGCGGCTCGAGAGCTACAAGCCCGCCTGGCCGATGCCCAAGATTTTCCGCATGACCAAGGACGGCAAGCTGGTCGAGGGCATCTTCAAGGGCGAGACCATCAACACGCCCTCGATGCTGTGCGTGGAGGACTATCTCGACGCGCTGAAATGGGCCGAGGGGCTCGGCGGCCTGCCGGCGCTGATCGAACGCTCGGAGGCGAGCCTGCGCGCCATCGCGCGGCATGTGAACCAGTCGGGGGTCTTCGGCTTCCTCGCCAAAGATCCGGCGTCTCGCTCCAACACCAGCGTCTGCCTGACGATCGCCGATCCCGAGATCGCTTCGCGCTCGACCGACGAGCAGGCGGCGTTCGCCAAGAAGGTCGCCGACATCCTGGAGAAGGAAGGCGTCGCGCTCGACGCGGGCGGCTATCGCGACGCGCCGCCGGGCCTGCGCATCTGGTGCGGCGCGACCGTCGAGACGGCCGATGTCGAGGCGCTGATGCCATGGCTCGACTGGGCCGTGGCGAAGGCCAAGGCGTCCTGACTTCTACGAACACTTGCCCCCCTCTGCCGTCCTCGGGTTGGACCCGAGGACGGCGTCTCCCCCCGCAAGCGGGGGGAGCAAGTCATGGAGCACATTATGCCCAAGGTTCTGATTTCCGACGCCCTGTCGCCCGCCGCCGTGCAGATCTTCAAGGATCGCGGCGTCGAGGTGGACGTGAAACCCGGTCTTTCGAAGGACGAATTGCTGGCGGTCATCGGCCAGTATGACGGCCTCGCCATCCGCTCCAACACCAAGGTGACGGCCGAGGTGCTGAAAGCGGCGACCAATCTGAAGGTCGTCGGCCGCGCCGGCATCGGCGTCGACAATGTCGACATTCCCGCCGCCACGGCGCGCGGCGTCATCGTGATGAACACGCCCTTCGGCAATTCGATCACCACCGCCGAGCACGCCATCGCGCTGATCTTCGCGCTCGCCCGCGACGTGCCGGCGGCGAACGCCTCGACCCACGCCGGCAAGTGGGAGAAGAACCGCTTCATGGGCGTGGAGCTGACCGGCAAGACGCTCGGCCTCATCGGCTGCGGCAATATCGGCTCGATCGTCGCCGACCGGGCGCTGGGGCTGAAGATGAAGGTCGTCGCCTTCGATCCGTTCCTCAGCCCCGAACGCGCCAAGGAACTGGGTGTCGAGAAGGTCGAGCTGGACGACCTCCTGCCGCGCGCCGACTTCATCACGCTGCACACGCCGATGACGCCGCAAACGCGCGGCATCCTCTCGGCCGAGGCGCTGGCCAGGACCAAGAAGGGCGTGCGCATCATCAATTGCGCGCGCGGCGGGTTGATCGACGAGGCGGCGCTGAAGGCGGGCCTCGACAGCGGCCACATCGCCGGGGCGGCGCTCGACGTGTTCGAGACGGAGCCGGCGAAGGAGCACATCCTCTTCGGCAACGAGAAGGTGGTGGCGACGCCGCATCTGGGCGCTTCGACCAGCGAGGCGCAGGAGAATGTCGCGCTGCAGGTCGCCGAGCAGATCAGCGACTATCTGCTGACCGGCGCAGTGACCAACGCCATCAACATGCCCTCGATCAGCGCCGCGGACGCGGCCAAGATGCGGCCGTGGATTTCGCTCGCCGAGAAGCTCGGCGCGTTCGCGGGGCAGCTGACCGAGACCAGCATCCAGGCGGTCGAGATCGTCTATGCCGGCACGGTCGCCAGCCTCAACCTCAAGGCGCTGACTCAGGCGGCGCTCGCCGGGCTGCTGAAGCCCGCGCTGCCCGACGTCAACATGGTCAACGCGCCGGTGGTCGCCCGCGAGCGCGGCATCCAGGTGACGGAGTCGCGCCGCGACGAATGCGGCGTCTATGACGCGGTGATCACGCTGCGCGTCACGACGCCCGATTTCACGCGCGACGTGACGGGGACGATCTTCGCCAACGGCGTGCCGCGCATCGTCGACGTGAAAGGCATCGCGCTGGAGGCCGCCTTCGCGCCGCATCTGCTCTATGTCACCAACGAGGACAAGCCGGGCTTCATCGGCCGCCTCGGCACGCTGCTGGGCGACGCGAAGGTGAATATCGCGACCTTCAATCTCGGCCGCGCGGCGGCGGGGAGCGACGCGATCGCTCTCATCGAGGTGGACGGCGCGGTGCCGGACGAGGTGCTGGAGGCGATCCGCAAGATCCCGGCGGTGAAGCAGGCGAAGGCGCTGGCGTTCTAGCCGCGCCCGGTCACGGATTCGTCGCCGACACGACTCCGCATCGTCAGGTCTTTGTCATGCCGGAACCCTAGCGTTCCGGCATGGAAACCGGATCGACCGCCCCGCCGCTCCTCTTCGAGCGTCCCGACAGACTGCGCGAACCGCTCTACGTGGTGACCGTTGTCTTCAATCCGGTGCGTTTCCGGTCGCGCTGGCGGCTCTATCAGGAATTCGCGCGGCGGATCGAGCGGTCGGGGGCCATCCTGCAGACCGTGGAGGTCGCCTTTGGCGAGCGGCCGTTCGTGATGACGGAGGCGGGCAATCCGCGCCACGTCCAGCTGCGCACGAGCGACGAATTGTGGATCAAGGAAAACGCGCTCAATCTCGGCATCGCGCGGCTGCCGTGGAACTGGAAATACGTCGCCTGGATCGACGCCGACGTGGCGTTCTCGCGCGACGACTGGGTGGACGAGACGCTCCAGCAATTGCAGCACTACGACGTCGTGCAGCTGTTCTCGGACGCGATCGACCTGTCCAAGACCTACGAGTTCATGACGCTCTACAAGAGCTTCGCCTTCACCTATCTGAACACGGCGCGCGAGCGGGCGCTGATCCAGGACCCGAACGGCGGCGGCAACGGCAAGCCGGCCGGTCCTTATGCCTATCTCCACCACCCCGGCTTCGCCTGGGCGGCGACGCGCCGGGCGATCGACGGCCTCGGCGGCCTTTACGACAAGGCGATCATCGGCGAAGGCGACTACATCATGGCCAAGTGCTTGGTCGGGGAGGGCGAGGCGACGCTGCGGCCGGAGTGCTCGACGGGGTTCCGCGAAAGCGTCGCGGTGTGGGAGCGCCGCGCCCAGAGCGCCGTCCAGCGGCGGATCGGCTATGTTTCCGGCACGCTGCTTCATTATTGGCACGGGCCGAAGTCGAAGCGGCAATATTACCATCGCACCAAGCTGATCGCCGATACGGGCTACGACCCCGCCCGCGATATCCAGCGCGACTGGCAGGGCCTCTACCACCTCTCGCCCGGCAACTGGACGCTGCGGGACGGGCTGAAGGCCTATTTCCGCCAGCGCGACGAGGACGAATAGGCATCCTCCGGCTTCCGGCCGCCGTTCCCCGCCCCCCGCAAAGAAACTGGCCCCGTCCCGTTCGCATCGCTATAAGGCGTCGGAACAGGCCCCCGCGGGATGCGTTCCGCGGGGGCCTTTGCGTGCGTGGCATGGAGCAGGTGGCATGGCGAACGTCGCGGTGATCGGCGCCCAGTGGGGCGACGAGGGCAAGGGCAAGATCGTCGACTGGCTGTCGAGCCGCGCCGATGTGGTGGTGCGCTTCCAAGGCGGCCACAATGCCGGCCATACGCTGGTTATCGACGGCGTGGTCTATAAGCTGAGCCTGCTGCCCTCGGGCATCGTGCGTCCCGGCAAGCTCTCGATCATCGGCAATGGCGTCGTCGTCGATCCCTGGCACCTGGCCAAGGAGATCGAGGGGCTTCGGGCGCAGGGCGTCGCCATCACGCCCGACAATCTCGTGGTCGCCGACAACGCGGTGCTGATTCTGCCGGTTCACAGCGAGATGGATTCGTTCCGCGAGACCTCCAATTCCGGCACCAAGATCGGCACCACCAAGCGCGGCATCGGCCCGGCCTATGAGGACAAGGTGGGGCGGCGGGCGATCCGGCTGATCGATCTCGCGGACCCGGACTTCCTGAAGGGCCGGATCGAGAACCTGCTGCAGCACCACAACGCGCTGCGCCGCGGTTACGGCCAGGCCGAGGCCGACGGCGAGGCGCTGTTCGCCGCGCTGATGGAGATCGCGCCGAAAGTATTGCCCTTCGCCGGGCAGGTCTGGCGCAAGCTGTCCGAGGCGCGGGGCGAGGGCCTGCGCATTCTTCGAGGGCGCGCAGGGCGCGCTGCTGGATATCGATCACGGCACCTATCCCTATGTGACATCCTCGAACTGCGTGGCGGGACAGGCGGCGGCGGGTTCGGGCATCGGGCCGGGGTCGATCGGCTATGTGCTCGGCATCTGCAAGTCCTACACGACGCGGGTCGGCGAAGGACCGTTTCCGACCGAACTGACCGATGCGACCGGCGAACTGATCGGCACGCGCGGCCACGAGTTCGGCACCGTCACCGGACGCAAGCGCCGCTGCGGCTGGTTCGATTCCACGCTGGTGCGCCAGACCGTGCAGACCGGCGGCATTCGCGGCATCGCGCTGACCAAGCTGGACGTGCTGGACGGCTTCCCCGAGATCCGCATCGCCACCGGCTACGAGCTGGACGGGCGGCAGATCGACTTCTTCCCCGCCTCGCCCGCCGAGCAGGCGCGCGTCACGCCCATCTACGAGACCATGGAAGGCTGGCCCGGCTCCACCAAGGGCGCGCGCCAGTGGAAGGACCTGCCGGCCGAAGCGATCAAATATGTCCGCCGCATCGAGGAGCTGATCGACGCGCCGGTGGCGATCCTTTCGACCAGCCCGGAGCGCGAGGACACGATCCTGGTGCGCAATCCGTTCGCCGACTGAACCGGGCCGTCCGCCGCGCCGCTCTGGGTGACGAAACGGAAAGCCGCCCCTTGCGCACCCCGGCCTGCGCCGCCAATCTGCGCGCCTTCAATAATTCGCAGAACACGGCTTTCGAGGGGACAAGGATGGCGATCAGGACGCGCTTTACGGAGATGTTCGGCGTCGAGGCGCCGATCACGTGCGGCGGCATGACGAGGGTGGGCAAGGCGGAGCTGATCGCGGCGGTCGCCAATGCCGGGGCGCTCGGCTTCCTCACAGCGCTGACGCCCGGCTCGCCGGAGCTTCTGGTGAAGGAGATCCAGAAGACGAAGGACCTGACCGACAAGCCCTTCGGCATCAACCTGACCATCCTGCCGACCATCAACCCCATCCCCTACGACGAATACCGTCAGGTGATCTGCGAGAGCGGCTGCAGCATCGAGACGGCAACAACTGCAGCTGCATCCGCCGGGTCAAGGCGGGCGAAGGTCATCCTACAGGTCAGGACCGAGCATGCGCAGAAGGCGGAGTCGATCGGCGTCGATGCCGTGTCGATCGACGGGTTCGAGTGCGCGGGCCATCCGGGCGAAGAGGATGTCGGCGGGCTGGTGCTGTTCCCGGTGACGACCGAGCGGCTGAAGATTCCGGTCATCGCCTCGGGCGGCATCGCCGACGCGCGCGGCCTGGTCGCGGCGCTGGCGCTCGGCTGCGAGGGCGTCAACATGGGCACCCGCTTCATGGCGACCAAGGAAGCGCCGATCCACCAGAACGTGAAGGAGACGCTGGTCAGCAACGACGAGCGCGCCACCGACATCATCTTCCGCACGCTGCACAATTCGGCGCGCGTCGCCCGCAACGCGGTCAGCCAGCAGGTCGTGGCGATCGAGAAGAAGGGCGGGGCGAAGTTCGACGACATCAAGGAACTGGTGGCGGGGACACGCGGGGGCATGGTCTATGAGTCCGGCGATACCGATTACGGCATCTGGTCGGCCGGGCAGACGCAAGGCCTGATCCACGACATCCCGAGCTGCGCCGAACTGGTGCAGCGGATCATGACCGAGGCCGAGGCGATCATCCGCAACCGGCTCGACCGCCTCGTCGCCTGACGGCTGCGATGGACCCGCTCTGGCTCGACTTCGCGCTCGCCGCGCTGCACCACATTGCGGTGTTCGCGCTGTTCACGGTGCTGACTGTCGAGATCGTCTATGCGAAGCCGGGGATGAGCCGCGAGACGCTGCGCCGGCTGGGCACGATCGACATGCTTTACGGTTTCAGCGCGCTCGTCGTGCTGGGGGCGGGGTTCGCGCGGGCGGTCTGGGGGATCAAGGGCTGGGACTATTACGCCGGCAATCCGCTGTTCTGGACCAAGGTCGGGCTGTTCGCCGGGATCGGGCTGCTGAGCATCATCCCGACCGTCAATTTCCTGCGCTGGAACGCGCGGGCGAAGGCCGACCCGGCCTATCTGCCGCCCGACGGCGAGGTGCGGGCCAACCGCAAATGGATGCACATGGAGACGACGCTGCTCATCCTCATGCCCATCGTCGCGGCGGCTCTGGCCCGCGGCCTCGCCGATTGAGCTTCAGGCCCGGGCGGCGGCGACCGCCCCGGCGGCGCCGCTGCGCAGGCGCGACAGCCCCGCCTTCATCGCCTTCTGCAGCTTCTCGAAGGCGCGCACCTCGATCTGGCGGACGCGCTCGCGGCTGACGCCGAAGCGGGCGGAGAGTTCTTCCAGCGTCGCGGGCTCGTCCTTCAGGCGGCGGGCCTTGATGATCTCCTGCTCGCGCTCGGTGAGTTCCGACATGGCGTCGGTCAGCAGCGCGTGGCGCTCGTCCATCTCGTCGCGTTCGGCGAGCATGGTTTCCTGGTCGGCCGAGTCGTCGGTCAGCCAGTCCTGCCACTCGCCGTCGCCGTCGCCATCGGCGCGCAGCGGCGCGTTGAGCGAGGAATCGGGCGCCGACATGCGGCGGTTCATCGAGACGACTTCCTCCTCGGTCACACCCAGCTTGTGCGCGATCGTGGCGACGTTCTCGGGCTTGAGGTCGCCTTCCTCCAGCGCCTTCATCTGGCCCTTCACCTTGCGCAGGTTGAAGAACAGCTTCTTCTGCGCGGCGGTGGTGCCCATCTTCACCAGGCTCCACGAGCGCAGGATGTATTCCTGGATGGCGGCGCGGATCCACCACATGGCGTAGGTCGCGAGGCGAAAGCCCTTTTCGGGGTCGAACTTCTTGACCGCCTGCATCAACCCGACATTGCCCTCCGAGATCACCTCGCCGAGCGGCAGGCCGTAGCCGCGATAGCCCATGGCGATCTTGGCGACGAGGCGCAGATGCGAGGTGACGAGCTTCTCGGCCGCGCCGGGGTCGCCGTGTTCGGCGAAGCGCTTGGCGAGCATGTATTCCTCGCCCTGCTCCAGCATCGGAAACTTGCGGATTTCGGTCAGATACCGGGAGAGCGAGCCTTCCGGTGACAATGCAGTCAGTGCGCGCGCAGCCATGTGATCCCCTTCCCGCCGGGACGCCCGGAATTCCGGGTCGCCCTGGCATCGCCGGCGCGGTTCGGGGTCTGGATTGGCCCCCTCCGGCGATCCGCCGATTCATATAGGAACGGTTGATGTTACATTTAAGGGGGGCCTTTGGCGAGGCGCGCGGACGTGCCCGCCATCACGGTTTCGGGACAGGCCCGACACATTGTTGCGCGAAGGCGGAAGAAAGCATCTTCGTTCCTCACCCACCCCGGGAGGGGGAGGGGGTGTCCGGGGGGCGATGGGGGCAGGTTTCCTTACCTCCGTTGCAGGTCCGGAGGGAAATAGGAATGAGTTCCGGCGTCCGCAAGGGTGCGTCCTTCGAGACGGGCGCGTTCGCGCCCTCCTCAGGATGAGGACCGTTGGGGTATTGCGGGCGTTGGGGTGTTGTGGGTGCCGGTGTTTTTGGATATACATGTATATCCATCCGGAGGCGCGCATGGCTGTCACGAGGACCAAGACCTTCAGGAGCGGCAATAGCGAGGCGATCCGGCTGCCGCGCGATGTGGCGTTCGGCGAGGGGGTCGAGCTGACGATCGTGCGCTCCGGCGACGTGATGACGATCTATCCGGCGGCGGCGACCATTCCGGAAATGATCGCGCGGCTGGCCGCGCTGCCGGCGCCGCCCGCCGTCGAACGGCGCGACGAGGACGAGCTTCCCGAGCGCGCCGGGCTTTAGGCGATGGCGTTCCTCATCGACACCAACGTCGCCATCCATCTGCGCGACGGCGACGGCGCCGTGACCGCGAAGGTCGCCGCGCTGGACGGCGCGGTGCTGATGTCGATCGTCACCCGCGTCGAACTGGAGGGCGGGGTCTATCGCGAACCGCACTACGCGGCGCTGCGCCGGGCGCGGCTGGACGCGGTGCTCGCGGCGATCCCGGCGCTGCCCTTCGACGACGCGGCGGCCGATATCTATGCCGGGATCGTCGCGCGGGCGGGCTATTCGCGGCGCAAGCTGCTCGACCGCATGATCGCGGCGCAGGCGGTGCTGCACCGGGCGCGGCTGGTGACGATGAACGCGGACGATTTCGCGGACGTGCCGGGGCTGACGGTCGTCGCCTGGTGAGGGGCGGTGAGGGGTGTGCGTCCTTCGAGACGGGCGCGTTCGCGCCCTCCTCAGGATGAGGACCGGTGGGGGTGTTGTGGGCGTTGGGTGTGTTGGGGGCGAGGGGCGGCGGGGTTGTGCGTCCTTCGAGACGGGCGCTTGGCGCGCCCTCCTCAGGATGAGGACCGTTGGGGGGCGGGATCGGGGCGGGCGCTGTCGTCGCGCCTCAGGGGGCGGGGGCGGCGTTTTTGAGTTGGAAGAAGAGGCCTTGTTCGCCGTTGTCGATCAGCTCGAAGCGGCCGGTGAAGGCGGCGAGGTCGTAGGTCAGCTTGATCGGCTCGTCGCTCCACACCTCGATCACCTCGTTGGGTTCGCCCGGCGGGCAGAACGGGCAGACCGGCGTGTTGCGGGTCAGCAGGAAGTGGCGCGAGGTCTCGTCGGTGTCGAGCGGCATGGTGAAGCCGGCGATCGTCATCGTCTTGCCGGCGAGCGCCTTCACCTCGGCCGGGTGGGCGGCGGTGAAGATGCCCTTGTCGGGGTCGATGTCGATCTTCGTCGCAGCGAGAATCGTCCAGATCGCGTCGGGCGAGCGGGGGAGCGCCGCCTGGGCGTCGCGTTCCTCGGCCGGTTGGCCGAGCGGCGGGTCTTCGGCCGCCGCCGCGCCACCGAGCGCCAGCGCGCACAGCAAGGCGGCGAGCGGCGCGGTCATTGCAGCCGCTCCACCCGCGCGTCGCGCAGCCGGTAGAACAGGCCCTCGGCGGAATCGGCGATCGTCTCGAAGACTCCCGAGACGACATATTCGTCGGCCGTGAAGGTGAGTTCCGAGACGGCGAAGATTTCGATCGCCTCGGTCAACTCGTTGGGCGGACAGAAGGAACAGGTCGTGTTGCGCCGGGTCAGCACGAAATGCGTGAAGCTGGAGCGCGTGTCGAGCGGCAGCATGAAGCCGCCGATGCGGAAGGGCTTGCCTTCGAGGGCGCGGATGTCCGGCGTGAAGGCGGCCTTCATCAGGCCGCGCGCCTCGTCGACGGTGAGCGTCGCGCCGTTGAGGATCGCCCAGCCCGGATCGTCGTTCTGGATATGCACCGGCGCGGCGGGGTCGGGCATTTCCTGCTCGATGAAGGCGGCGAGCGGGAGAGAGGCGGCGAGCATCGCGCCCGCCTTGAGAAATGCGCGTCTGTCCATCTGTCTCATCCCGACTTCAGCGTCTGAGCCGGGTCCAGTCTATAGGCGGCGAATGCGGGCGCGAATGAGGCGGCGAGGGCAAGGCAGGCCGAAGCGCCGAGGGCGGCGAGGTCGATGAGGCCGGGCGGGGCGATGACGAGGTCAGGCCCGCCGCCGGAGGCCGCCGCGCCGCCGCCGACCAGCGCCATCGCGTGGCCGATGCCGACGCCGGCGACGCCGCCGGCGAGGCCGAGCAGCAGCGCCTCCAGCAGCACCGCGCCGAAGAGCAGCGCCGGCCGCGCGCCCAGCACGCGCAGCAAGGCGAGTTCGCGCCGCCGCTGCTGCACGGCGGCGAAGAGCGTGACGACGAAGCCGAGAGCGGAAAGGCCGAGCAGCGCAAGGCCGAGCCAGCGCACCACATCGGCCCCGGCCCTCAGCAGGGAGCGCAGCCGCGCCGCCTCGACCGCCGGGATCGCCGCCTGCATGTCGGGCATGGCGTCGACCAGGCGCGGCAGCAGGATCGCACCGGAGGCCGATTTGTAGCTGAGGAGAAGCGCGGTCACCTCGCGCGGATGCGGCTTGGCGGTCTCGCCGCGTTCGGCCGCGACTTCCTGTTCCTCGTGTTCGTGGATTTCCCAGACGCTTTCCGGCCCGGTGAGCACCAGGCGGTCGGCCACCGTGCCCGAGGGTTCCAGAACGCCGACGACGCGATAGGGAAAGGCGTCGTGGATTTCGCCGCCGCCGGTGAGGCCGTGCTGGCCGGCGAAGGTGCCGCCGATGTCGAGGCCGAGCGTGCGGGCGGCGGTCGCGCCGAGCACCACCTCGAAGGGCGCGGACCAGAGCGCGCCGCGCGCCAGCTTCGCGCCGTAGAGGTCGAGATAGGCCGGCGTGGTGCCGACGATGCGCAGGCCCTTCACGTTGTCGCCGAGCGAGAGCATGGCGGAGGCGGCGACCAGCGGATGGGCGGCGAGCTTTTCGGCCGCCGCCAGCGGAATGTTGCCGGTCGGCACGTCGACCTGAAAGAGCGACGACATGATGAGCTGGAGCGGGCTGCCCTTGGCCCCGACCACCAGATCGACGCCGCCGAGGTCGGCGGCGAAGCGGCGGTCGAGCGCCTGGCCGAGCAGCATCACCGCGACCACTACGCCGACGCCGAGCGCCAGGGTGAGCACGTTGAAGGCCCAGACCAGCGGATTGCGGCGCACGAAGGCGAAGACGAGCTTGGCCGTGTTCATGGCAGCGCCTCGATGGCGGTCTGGCGGGCGACGCGCTCGCGCAGGCGGCGGTCGTGCGTGGCGACGACCAGCGCCGCGCCGTTCGCCGCCGCCGCCGTCAGCAGCAGCTCGCAGACCGCGGCGGCGGCCTCGTCGTCGAGGCTGGCGGTCGGCTCGTCGGCGAGGATGAGCTTGGGCTTCTGCAGCACGGCGCGGGCGATGGCGACGCGCTGCGCCTGGCCGCGGCTGAGGCTGGCGGCGGGGGCGTGCGCCGCTCCGCCGAGGCCGAGCTCGCCGAGCAGGGCGAGCGCGCGGGCGCGGTCCTGCGGCGCGCCCGCCGCGAAGGGCGCGAGCAACACGTTGTCGAGGGCGCTGAGGCCCGCGACGAGGTGCAGGTCCTGAAAGACGAAGCCGATGGTGCGGCCGCGGAAGCGGTCGCGGCGGGCGGGCGGCAGATCGTAGGGATCGACGCCGTCGACGGTCGCGCGTCCGGCATGGCGGCGGGCGAGGCCGGCGATGGTGAGCAGCAGCGTCGTCTTGCCGGAGCCTGAGGGGCCGGTGAGCAGCGCCGCCTCGCCGGGCGCGAGGGCGAGGCGGCCGAGGCGCGCGACCGGGCGCGCGCCGTAGCCGCCGGCAAGGCCGTCTATGTCGAGCATCGGCGCATCCAGTCCTTGGCGCGCTCGGTGCCGAGAAGGCCGAGATGGCGGGCGCAGATGCCGCCCCCGGCGTCGAGCGCGATGGCGTAGGGGAGGCGGTGGCCGCCTTCGGAAGCAGCGGCGAGCACGGCTTCGGCGTCGCCCGCGACCGCGTAGGCGCGGCCCGCGTCGAGGCCGAGTTCTTCGAGTTTCGCGGTGGCGGCGGGAGCCGGCTCCAGCGCCACGGTGAGAATGCGGCCGGGTCCGGCGGCTTCGTCGAGCGCGGCGAAATGGGAGAGTTCGATGAGGCAGGGGGCGCAGTCGGAGCGCCAGAAGAGGACGATGGCGGGCCCGGAGCGGATGTCCGACAGGGCGACCTGCGGGCCGCCGTCGAGCGGCGTCAGGCGCGGGTCGAAGGCCCCGGCGGCCGGGGCGGCGGCCGAAAGGAGCGCGGTCAGGGCGGCCATGGGAAGCGGCATGAACACGGGGGCGAGGGATAGCACGAAAATGCTATAGTGTAACACCCGGTTGCGGGCGCGGCGGCCGTGAGGCTTAGGCGCGCTTCAGGGCGGCTTCGAGGGCCGCCATGTCGGCCGGGAGCGGGCTTTCGAAGCGCATGGTCTTGTGGGTCGTGGGGTGCTGGAAGCCGAGCACCGCGGCGTGCAGGGCCTGGCGCGGGAAGGCGTCGAGCGCCGCCGCGACCTCGGCGGGCACGGCCTTGCGGGCCGCCGCCGCCGTGCGGGCGCGGCCATAGGCCGGGTCGCCGATCAGCGGGTGGCCGATATGGGTCATGTGGACGCGGATCTGGTGGGTGCGGCCGGTTTCCAGCCGGCACTGGATCTTGGCGGCGACCGGGTTCAGCGCCGGCCCGTATTTCTCCAGCACCTCGTAATGGGTGACGGCGTGCTTGCCGCCGGGCCGCACGACCATCTTGGTGCGCTCGAAATGCGAGCGGCCGATGTCGCCCTCGATGCGGCCCTCGCGCTTGAACGGCGCGCCCCAGACGAAGGCGATGTATTTGCGGTCGATGGCGTGGGCGGCGAACTGCTTGCCGAGGCTGGTCAGCGCCTTGTCGGTCTTGGCGGCGACGAGGAGGCCGGAGGTGTCCTTGTCGATGCGGTGGACGATGCCGGGCCGGATCTCGCCGCCGATGCCCGCGAGCTGGCCCTTGCAGTGATGCAGCAGGGCGTTGACCAGCGTGCCGCCGGGATTGCCGGCCGCCGGGTGGACGACGAGCCCGGCCGGCTTGTCGACGATGATGAGGGCGGCGTCCTCGTAAACGACGTGGAGCGGGATGTCCTCGGCCTGCGGCGCGGCGGGGACGGGGGCCGGGATGCGGACCTCGAAGCGCTCGCCCGCTTTGACGCGCCGGGCGGCGTCGCCTATCACGCCCTCGGGGCCGCTGACCGCGCCCGCGTCGATCAGTTGCTGGATCCGGGCGCGCGACAGTTCCGCGCCCGCGCCGCGCACCAGCACCCGGTCGAGGCGGTCGCCGGCATCGCCGGGCTGGCCGGTGACGGCCAGGATGCGGTCTTGAGGATCAGGAGAGGTCATGAGCAACCCAGCCGATACGCCGAACGGGGCGACGCCTCAAGCGGCGGCGCAGCCCGCGCCGCGCGGGGTCGTGCTGCTGGTCTATGCGATGGGCGGGGCGATCCTGGTGATGGTCGCGCTGCTGATCCTCGGCCTGTCGCTCGGCTGGCACAAGAAGGGCGGGGAGGCGCAGGGCGCGCCCGATCCCGCCGCGCCCCAGGCGGCGGCCGTAGCGCCGCCCCCGGCACCGGGCGGAGAGGTCGTGCCGCTGGAGGTCGAGACGGCGGCGGAATCGCGGCTCTACACCATCGCCGGGAACGGCGACCGGGTGGCGCTGCACATCGCCGCCCCGACCGGGGACGAGATCATCGTCATCGATACGGCGGCGAACCGGGTGATCTCGCGCATCCTGCTGAAACCCAAGGGCGGGCCGGGGCCGCGCTGAGGCCGCTTGATCCGGAGGGCCGCCTTCTCTATAGACGCGCCTTCCGGCAGGGGGCCTTCGTCTATCGGTTAGGACGGCAGCCTCTCACGTTGCAAAGACGGGTTCGATTCCCGTAGGCCCCGCCATCTCTACCCGTTCCATCTCCCCGTCTTAAATCCGCCGCAGCCCTGCGATTGCCTCCGCGGGGCGATATGCGTTTTCATGGGCGCGCGCCCGGTTCGGGCGGCGCAGGCGGCAGGAGAAAGCGTCATGAAGTCAGGTCTGTTCGGGGTCGCCCTTTCGGCGGCGCTGGTTTTCGCCCCCGCCGCCTTCGCGTCCTCCGCCGAGCTGGAGGGCAATTGGGACAATGAGCGGCCGTCGGCGGGCGGGCTTGCCGAACTCGACCTGGTGCTCGACGGCGCGACCTTCAGCGTGCGGGCGGCGGCGACGTGCTCGCCCCGGCCCTGCGACCTCGGCGGGGCGACCGGATTCGCGCTGCTGCCGCCGGGGCGGCGCAATGTGGCGCGCGACGTGGTGGGCATCTCGGCCGGGTTCGAGGGCGGCGACGCCTCGCGCCAGGTGATCGCCACGGTCGCGGGCCGCGACCGGCTGCAGGTCGTGATGATCCAGAGCTATCGCGACGGACGGCCCGCCACCATCACCACCGAAACCTTCCGCCGGGCCGACCGCGACGACGGCGTAGCGGCCGAATGCGTGGCGGCGGGGCGGCTGCGCATCCGCTTCGACGGCGGCGAATGGACGATCGCGGGCGATCCGGGAACGCTCGCCGCCTTCGACTCGCCGGAGGAGGCGGGGCTCGCGCGCTATCTGTTGCAGGCGCAGGGGCTGACCACCTATTGCGCCATCGAGGACGGCGGCTTCTCCTACTGGACCAAGGCCGACGGCACGCTGCCGCGCGGCGCGGCGATGGGCGAATACTGCACGGCGCTGGGGTCGATCTCGGTGCGGCGGCAGGGCCGGGTGTGGCAGGTGCAGAGCGGCCGCGCCACGCTGTACGAGTCGGAGGACCGGGCGGTCGCCGACGCCATCGCCGCGACGCTGATCGACACGCGCGCCGCCGCCCAGTGCTTCGTCGGCACGCCGGGACGCGGCCTCACCTATTTCCGGCGTTGATGACGGCCTTCGCCTAGTCCTGTTCGCCCGGGCGTTTGGCGCGGGTGGTGGGGGTGGCGGCGAGGGGGTCGTCGGGCCAGCGGTGCTTGGGGTAGCGGCCCTTCAGATCCTTCTTCACGTCGGCATAGGAGCCTTTCCAGAAGCCGGCGAGGTCGCGCGTCACCTGCACCGGGCGGCGGGCTGGCGAGAGCAGGTGCAGCGTCACCGGCACGCGGCCGCGGGCGATCGACGGGGTCGCCGCGAGGCCGAACATCTCCTGTAGGCGCACCGCCAGCACCGGCTCGCCCGAGGCGTAGTCGAGCGCGTGGCGTGCCCCGGCCGGCACGGTCATGTGGGTCGGGGCCTCGGCGTCGAGGCGGCGGACGTTTTCCCAGCCGAGACGGGCGTCGAGCGCCGCCTTGAGGTCCACCCGGGCGAGCTGCGCGGCGCGGCCGACGCCGCCGAGGAAAGGTCCGAGCCAGTCGTCCAGTCCGGCCATGAGCGCCGCGTCCGACATGTCGGGGATCGCCGAGTCCTCGCCGTCGAGGCGGCGCAGCAGCGCGGCGCGGTGCTGAAGCTGGCGCAGATCGTCCGTCCACGGAAGTCTGGCGAGGCCGAGCGCGCGCACGCCGTCGAGCATCGCGGCGGCGACGGCCTCGGGCGCGGCGTCGAGACGGCGTTCCTCAAGCACCAGTGCGCCGAGGCGGCGCAGGCGGCGGGCGGCGACGGCTTCGGTGCGCGCGTCCCACGCCACTTCCTCGACGGTTTCGATCTGACCCGCGAAGAGGCGTTCGACGTCGGCGAGGGCGATGGGCGCGGCGAGGAAGATGCGGGCGTTTTCGGCCCCCTGGTCGAGCGTCGCCACGGCGAGGAAATCCTCGCCGGCGAGCGCGTCGGTTTCGGCGACGAGCGCGCCGCGTCCGTTGCGCAGACGGAAGGCGCCGCGCGGGCCGCGCCGCCGGGCGAGGCGGTCGGGCCAGGCGAGGGCGGCGAGCGGGCCGGCCTCCGCCGCGTCGATCTCGCCGGGGGCGAGCCTTGCCTGACGCGCCCATTGGCGGGCGTTCTCGCGGGCTCTGGCGAGCGCGCCGCGTTCGACGCTGGAGCCGGGCGGGGCGGCGTCGCCGGCGAGGACATGCAGGCGGGCGCGCAGATCGGCGTCGGGGCGGTCGCGGTCGAAGCGCAGCAGGTCGCGCTCGGAGACGAGGCCGGCGAGGGCGGCGGCGGTGCGGCCCATGCCGAGCGCCTCGCCCTTCAGCATCATGTGCGCGAGGCGCGGGTGCAGGCCGAGCGCGTTAAGGGCGCGGCCATGGGCGGTGATGCGGCGGCCGGCGTCGAGGGCTTCCAGCTCGGTCAGCAGGTCGAGCGCCTGCGCATAGGCGGCGGCGGGCGGGCGGTCGAGCAGGGCGTAGGCGGCGGGGTCGGCATCGCCCCAGGCGGCGAGTTCCAGCGCCAGCGGCGCGAGATCGGCCGAGGCGATTTCCGGCGGCGCGAAGGGCGCGAGCGCGCGCTGCTGTTCCTCGCTCCAGAGCCGGTAGCAGACGCCGGGGGCGACGCGGCCGGCGCGGCCCCGGCGCTGGTCGGCGGAGGCGAGCGAGAGGCGCTGCGTCACCAGCCGCGTCATGCCGGTCGAGGGGTCGAAGCGCGGCTGGCGGGCAAGGCCGCTGTCCACCACGACGCGGACATCGGGAATGGTGAGGCTGGTTTCGGCGATGGCGGTGGCGAGGACGACGCGGCGCACGCCGGGCGGGGCGGGGGCGATGGCGGCGGCCTGCGCCTCCGGCGGCAGATTGCCGTAGAGCGGCGCGACCATGACGCCGGGCGGCAGGGCATCGTCGAGCAGAAGGCGTTCGGCGCGGCGGATTTCGGCCTCGCCGGGCAGGAAGGCGAGGATGCCGCCGTCGCTTTCGCGCAAGGCCCGGCGGATCGCGGCGGCGACCGCGGCGGCGGCATCGCGCGGATCGGCGGGCGGGGCGTAGATCGTTTCGACCGGGAATTGCCGCCCCTCGGAGCGGACGACCGGCGCGCCGCCGAGGAGCGCCGCGACGCGGCCGCCGTCGAGGGTCGCGGACATGACGAGCAGGCGCAGCTCCGGGTTGAGCGCGCCCTGCGTTTCGAGGGCGAGCGCGAGGCCGAGATCGGCGTCGAGGCTGCGTTCGTGGAACTCGTCGAAAATGACGAGGCCGACGCCGTCGAGGGCGGGGTCGTGCTGAAGGCGGCGGGTGAGGAGGGCCTCGGTCAGCACCTCGATGCGGGTGGCGTCGGAGACCTTCACGTCCTGGCGGACGCGGTAGCCGACCGTGCGGCCGACATCCTCGCCCAGAAGGCTCGCCATCCGCCGGGCGGCGGCCCGGGCGGCGATGCGGCGCGGCTCCAGCATCAGGATCGTGCGGCCGCCGAGCCAGGGCTCGTCCATGAGCGCGAGCGGCGCGAGGGTGGTCTTGCCGGCCCCCGGCGGGGCTTCCAGGACTGCCGCGCGGCCCGCCGCCAGCGCCGATTTCAGCGCCGGAAGCGCCTCGCGGACCGGCAGGTCTTCCCCTTGCGTCATGCCGGCCCTTGCGCGCCCCCCCGCCGTCATCTATCCCGAGCGCCCCATTCCGGCCACGGCCAGAGCGACCCGACCCGCATGCGTCTTCTGCACATCGTCCCGAAGAATACCAAGATCGATTTCGTCGGTCTGCGCTGGATCGGCTTCGCCTTCACCGGCCTGACCATGCTGATCACCGCCGCCTCGCTGACCTTCTGGGGCTTCAATCTCGGCATCGACTTCACCGGCGGCGTGGTGATCGACGCCCACAAGATCGAGGGCGCGCCCGACGTCGCGGGCCTGCGCGACAAGCTGGGCAACGGCGATTTCGGCGAGGTCATCATCCAGGGCTTCAACGAGGCGGACGTGTCGATCCGCGTAAAGCCGAGCGCCGCGATGACCGGGCAGGAGCAGAAGGTCGCCCAGATGGTGCGCGACGCGCTCGGCCCCGACTACGAGGTCCGCCGCACCGACACGGTCGGGCCGAAGGTTTCGGACGAATTGTTCACCAACGGCGTCATCGCCTGTCTGCTGTCGGTGCTGATGATCGCGATCTATGTCGCGTTCCGCTTCGAGTGGCAGTTCGGCGTCGCGGCCTTCATCGCGACCTTCCACGACGTGCTGATCACCGCCGGTCTGTTCTCGGTGACGCGGATGGATTTCAACCTGAACGCCGTCGCCGCGTTGCTGACGCTGGCGGGCTATTCGATCAACGACACCGTCGTCATCTTCGACCGCATCCGCGAGAACCGGCGCAAGTACAAGAAGATGCCGATCGCCGAACTGATCAACCTGTCGACCAACCAGACGCTGTCGCGCACCGTGATGACCTCGGTCTGCACGGCGATCTCGGTGATCCCGATCGTGCTGTTCGGCGGCGAGGCGCTGTTCGGCTTCTCGGTCGCGATCCTGTTCGGCATCGCGGTCGGCACCTATTCGTCGATCTACGTCGCCTCGGCGCTGCTGCTCTACATGCCGCCGATCGGGGCGATGGAGCCGGCGGCCGCGAAGCCCGCGGACGCCAGGCCCTGATCCGGCGCGGGCGTCCCTAGAGGGGCACCCATTCGCGCTCGCGCGTCATGTTGATGTAGCCCACGTTCACGCCCGCGCGCGCGCCGACGCCGGTGCGCATCGGCGCGAGCGTGACGCCGCCCGCGCGCAGATAGTTCACGCCGATGCCGGCGATGAAGTAATAGCTGCCCTCCGCGCCGGGGAAGCGCCGGAAAAGGTCGTCCAGATTGTGGAGGCCATAGACCAGCGTGAAGCACTTGGAGGCGTTGGCCCCGACGTCGAAGCCGACCGAAGGGCCGGTCCAGTAGACGTGCAGCGGGTCCTGGTTGCGGCGATAGAGCCAGCCTTCGCCGTAGCGCAGGCCGACCGCCACCGCGAGCGCGGCTTCCTCGCCCGCGATATAGGCGTTGGGCCGTCCGAGGTCGCCGAACACGCGCTCGACCACTTCGGCCGCGCCCTGGGCGGTGACGCCGAAGAAATTCTCGACCGCGCCGGTGATCTCCTCCTGGCGGTATTCGTCGGTGACCGGCTCGTCGGCGGGATAGCCCGAGCGGCCGTCGCGCGTATCCACGTTGCGCCCCGCCGAGGCGGAGGTGCAGGCGGCGGCCGCGAGCGCGGCGGCCCCGGTGAGGACGGCGCGGCGAGAGGTCAGGCGGCGGATCAGATCGTCCATAGGTCTCTTCCGTTCGAATCGAGAGCCCCCTCAGAACTCACACTCTAGCGGCAAAACCAAGGCTTCTCACAGCCCCCGTTTCGGCGCATTTTCCAGATCGGATGCAGGCGGCGGCGCCGCGATTTGCGAACTCGCTCGGGGAGGGTGTTTCGTGCCGGAGGAATATATCTTTTTCATCGTGCTGGCGGTGCTGGCGCTGATCGTCGTCTTCAGCTTCGTGAAGACCGTGCCGCAGGGCCAGGAATGGACCGTCGAACGCTTCGGCCGCTACACGCGGACGCTGCAGCCCGGCCTCAATCTGATCGTCCCCATCTACGACCGCATCGGCCAGAAGCTGACGATGATGGAGCAGGTGCTGGAGATCCCGCGTCAGGACGTGATCACCAAGGACAACGCCATGGTGACGACCGACGGCATCGCCTTCTACCAGGTGATCGACGCGGCCCGCGCCGCCTATGAGGTGAAGGACCTCCAGCGCGCCGTCGCCAATCTGACGCTGACCAATATCCGCACGGTGATCGGCTCGATGGACCTCGACGAGGTGCTCTCGAAGCGCGACGAGATCAACGAGCGGCTGCTGCGCATCATGGACGCCGCGACGGGTCCGTGGGGCATCAAGATCATGCGCATCGAGATCAAGGACCTGACGCCGCCGTCCGACATCACCGACTCGATGGCCCGCCAGATGAAGGCCGAGCGCGAACGCCGCGCCGAGGTCATCACGGCGGAAGGCGAGAAGCAGGCCGCGGTGCTGCGCGCCGAAGGCCAGAAGCAGGCGCAGATCCTGGAGGCCGAGGGCCGCCGCGAAGCCGCCTTCCGCGACGCCGAGGCGCGCGAACGCTCGGCCGAGGCCGAAGCCAAGGCGACCGAGATGGTGTCGGCGGCGATCGCGGCCGGCGACGTGCAGGCGATCAACTACTTCATCGCCCAGAAATACGTCGAGGCGTTCAAGGCGCTGGCGACCGCGCCCAACCAGAAATTCGTCGTCGTGCCGTCCGAGATGTCGGGCCTGCTCGGCTCCATCGCCGGGATCGGCGAACTGGCGAAGTCGGCGCTGGGCGGCGACGGGCCTTCGCCCGCGCCCGCGCCGCGCGGCGGCCAGCGCGGCCGGGTCCAGTGGGCCTCGGGCGAGAGCGGCGGCAGCGTGCCGTCGAGCTGAGGACTGCATCATGGAGCAACTCACCGACTATCTCGGCGCGATGACCTATTGGCACTGGTTCGCGCTGGGCGCCGTGCTGCTGATCGTCGAGATCCTCACGCCGACCTTTTTCTTCATCTGGTTCGGCATCGCCGCCGTGCTGGTCGGCGTGCTGCATCTCGCCGTGCCGGGCACGAGCTGGCAGACCAGCCTGACCGTGTTCGGGGCGCTGTCGATCGCCTCCACGGTCGTCTGGCACGCCGCCTACAAGAAGAACGGCGGCCCGAGCCCGGACAGCGATCTCAACCAGCGGGCGCGGCGCTATCTCGGCCGCCGGGCGGTGGTCGCGGAGGCCTTCCGCAACGGCCGCGGCTCGATCCTGCTCGACGACACGCGCTGGCAGGCGCTGAGCGAGGGCGGCGGCGACCTCGACCCCGGCGCGGCGGTGGAGATCGTCGGCGCGGACGGCGCGACGCTGCGCGTCAGGGCGGCCTGAGTGGGCCGCGCCGCGCTGGTGCTGGCGATGGCCGTCCTGCTGGGCGGCGCGGCCATATGGGCCGCCTGGGTGTGGGTCAGCCTCGGCGACGCCGAGATCAGCGGCCACGGGATGACGGCGCTGGTGCTGGGCGTCGTCTTTTCGCTGCTGGTCGGCTGCGGGCTGATGGCGCTGGTCTTCTTCTCGTCGCGGCGCGGTTACGACGAGCGCGTCAATCACGGTCAGGACTGAGGGGCGAGGGACGCTGAGTCCTTCGCGGGGAGGCCTGCCGTGCGCATCGGATTGCTCAACTACGCTGACGTGCACAATTTCGGCGATGTGCTGTTCCCGCTGCTCGCCGCGCGCGAATTGCGGGCGCGGCTGCCGGAGGCCGAGATCGCCTTCATCTCGCCGAGCGGCGCGTCCGTCGCGGGCATGGCGGCCGAACGCTTCGACCGGGCGGCGCTGGCGGATTTCGACGCGCTGCTGCTGTGCGGCGGCGAGGTGGTTCATCGCCTGGACGCGATGCTGAACGGCATCTATGCGCGCTTCGGCCATGACGCGATCGCCCGGCCGACCGATCTGGTGTTCGGCTGGACCGCCGTCGCGGGACCCTACAAGGCCTGGGTCGGCCTCGGCGTGCCGGAGCCGGACGACGAAGCGCGCCGGGCGATCGGCGCGGCGGTGCGGGGGCTCGATTTCATCTCGGTGCGCGGCGCGCGGTCGCGCGAGAGGCTGATCGCCTGCGGCGCGGCGGCGGAACGGGTGCGGCTCGACCGCGACATCGGCTGGCTGTTTCCGCGCTTGCTGCAGGGCCGACCGCCGCCGCCGCAGGCCGCCGGAGGGCAGCCCTATCTGGCGGTTCAGGCGATCGCCTGGCCGGATACCGTCGGGCTGGCCGACCGGCTCGCCGCGATCGGCCGGCGTCTGGGCGTCGGGATCGTCCTGCTGCCGCTGACGACCTGCTGGGGCGATCATGCGTTTATCGGCCGTCTCTACGAGGCGGGGCGCGGGGCGTTCACGCTGGTCGATCACCGGACCGATCCGCTCGACAAGCTGGCGATCCTCGGCGGTGCGCGGGCCTATATCGGGCAGAGCATGCACGGCTTCGTCGGGGCGGCCGCCCATGGCCGTCCGGCCGGGCTCCTCGTCGCCGACGCCGACGACAAGTTCCGCGAATTGCTGGCCGGCGCGAGACTGGATCGGGCGCAGGCGGGCGATCTGGCGGCGCTCGACGGCCTCGCGGCGCGGCTGCTCGGGCCGTGTACGGCGTCTTTCCGGGAGGCGGCGGACGAAGGCGCGGCGGCGGGCGACGCCCTTTTCGATGCCGTAGCGTCGGGGTTGAAGTGGCGGGGCGGTCGCCGTCACAATGGCTAGTGCCGGGCGGCGCGGGCGGGATACACTTTGCGCGCGAGGGCGGACGAGTCCGGCGGCGCGGTCTTCCTGACGGGGGGCCGGGCGACGGGAAGGTGAGAGACACGATGGAGCACAACGCCTCGGGCGCGGACCTGGTGTTGCCGGCCCCGGCCGGACACTGCGGCCACGCGCATGGCCGTCCGGCCGGCATTCCGGCCTCGGTCTGCGCCGCCTGCCGGGTGCGCTCGGTCAGCGTGTGCTCGGCGCTGGAGCCGGACGAATTGCGCGACCTCGCCGCCATCGCCGACGACGTGCAGTTCGCGGCGCGGGCCGAGATCGTCAGCGAGGGCGAGACCGCCCAGACGATCTACAACATCACCGAAGGCACGGTGCGGACCTATCGCCTGCTGCCCGACGGGCGGCGGCAGATCTTCGGCTTCCTGCTGGCGGGCGATTTTCTCGGCCTGTCGCTGCCGGAGACCTACGGCTTTTCGGCCGACGCGATCACCCCGGTCCGGGCCTGCCGCTTCACGCGCGGGCGCTTCGAGACGTTTCTGGAGGCCAAGCCGCGCCTGCTGCGCCGCCTGCACGAGGCGGCCGGGCACGAGCTGACGCTGGCGCAGGACCATATGGTGCTGCTCGGCCGGCGGACGGCGGAGGAGAAGGTCGCGGGCTTCCTCGCCGGGCTGCGCGACCGCCTGCAGCGGATCGGCGGCGGCACGGTGATGATCCCGCTGCCGATGACCCGCGAGGACATCGCCGATCATCTGGGCCTCACCATCGAGACGGTCAGCCGCATCTTCACCAAGCTGGTGCGCCAGCGGGCGCTGATCATCGTGCCCGGCGGGGTGCGGCTGCTCGCCCCCGACGCGCTCGACGCGCTGGCGGCGGGCTGAACGCTCAAGAGCGGCGGACCACAGGCCCGAACTGGATGGCCGCCTCAAGGGCGGCCATGAGGACGACCGTGCGCGGCCCGGTTCGGGCGATCAGTGGATGAAGAGGACCGGGACGGCGGCGTGATCGAGCAGGTCGCGCGTGACGCCGCCGAACACCCATTGCCGCATGCGGCTGTGGCCGAAGGCGCCGGTGACGATGAGGTCGGCGTTGACCCGCTGGGCGACGCGGACGAGCGCGTGGGCCGGATGGCTGTCGGTCAGCGCCTCGACCAGCGGCTTGGCGGCGACGCCGTGGCCCTTGAGATAGGCGGCGACATCCTCGACGGCGGCGAGCGGGGTTTCGTCGCCCGCGCCGACGACGATCACTTCCTCGGCGGCCTTCAGGAAGGGCAGGGCGTCGATGACCGCGCGGCGGGCCTCGCGCGTGTCCTTCCAGGCGACGACGACGCGCTTGCCGGACAGACGCTCGACGCCCGGCGGCACGACCATCACCGGACGGCCGACGCTGAGCACGATGTCGCTGGCGGCGATGCCGAGCATGACGTCCTCGGGGTCGCCCTTGGCGGGGCGGCCGACGACGACGACATCGGCGGCGCGGGCCTGTTCGACCAGATAGCCGGCCGGTTCGTTGGCTTCCGAGGCGCGCCATTCGACATTGGTGCGCGCCCCGGCGGCGGCGCGGAAGCTGGCGGCGGCGGCGGCGACCTGATCGCTCACCTGCTTGCGCGCGGCTTCGACGACTTCAGGTTGCAGGGAGACGAAGCCCTCGCCGAACGGCGCATAGACGGGAATCGCCATCTGGCCGGAGGCGGCGCCGATGAGACGGGCGCCGAAATCGTCGGCGAGCGCGCCCGCGAAGGCGACGCGCGCCCCCGCGTTCTTGGCGCCGTCGACATGGACCAGCACCGCCGAAAGCTTCTTCTCGCCCATGACCAGCCTTCCCGGGGCTTCGCCCCCTATGATTTCCCGTTACGCGGACCGCCCGACGAATAGAGCACGACGCCGGCCAGCGTCACCCCGAATAGCACAAAAGCGCCCGTGATAAGACCGACGACGAGTACGACGTGTTCCGGCATGGCTTCCTCCCCAGGATGCGATTGGGGCGAGCTTGTCGGCGGCCGGCGGCGGCGGCCTTGATTTGGGTCAACGGCCGCGGGCTACAAACGAGGGGTTGCGGAAGCCGTCCTGCGTCTTGCCGTAGAGCAGCGGCTTGCCCGAAAGCTCGCGCACCGAGCCGCCGGCGGCTTCCAGCACCGCCTGCCCGGCCGCCGTGTCCCATTCCATCGTCGTGCCGTGGCGCGGATAGAGATCGGCCTCGGCCGCCGCGATGAGGCAGAACTTCAGCGACGAGCCGAGCGTGCGCACCGCGTCGATGTCGTAGAGGTCGCGGTATTCGGCGGCCCGGTGGGTGTCGTGCGAGCGGCTCCACAGCGCGATCTTGTGCGCCCCGGCCGGACGCGCGGCGATCGGCGTCGCGCCGGAGAGGTCGATCGCCTCGCCCGGCTCCTCGGCCGAGGGCCAGTGCAGCTCCAGCGCCCCGGCGGCGTCGCCGCCGAAGAGCCGCGCCATGGCGGGCGCATAGACGACGCCCAGCACCGGCCGCCCGCGCTCGATCAGCGCGACGTTGACGGTGAACTCGCCGTTGCGGGCGAGAAATTCCTTGGTGCCGTCGAGCGGATCGACCAGCAGGAAACTGTCGCCGACCGCCGGAATGGCGCCGGCCGCGGCGGCTTCTTCCGAGACCACCGGCACGCCCGGCATCAGCCGGGCGAGGCCTTCGAGAATCAGCGTCTCGGCCTCCTCGTCGGCGTCGGTCACGGGGCTCTTGTCGGCCTTGTCGCGGCCGGGGGTGCGGGCCTCGTAATGCTGCATGATCAGCGTCCCGGCGCGGGCCGAAAGCGCGGCGATCGAGGCGAGGAGACTGCGGCCCCCGGTCACGCCGCCCGCTCCGGTCGGGCGGGGCGTTGCGGGGCGGGGGAAGGGAGAAGCGGAAGCATTGCGCCGTTTAAGTTTTCTTTAAGCCGTGCGACTACCTTGTTAACCGCGATGCTCCCGGGACGCCAGCGCGTCCGGCCGTGAACCCTCGCGAAAGGCCGCCCGCCGTGAAAGAAGTCGAACTCGCCGCCATTCTGGTCAGCCGCGTCTGCCATGACCTCATCAGCCCCGTCGGGGCGCTGTCGAACGGCGTCGAGGTGCTGGCCGACGAAAACGATCCGGTGATGCGCGATCACGCCATCGCCCTGATCTCCAAGAGCGCCGAGCAGGCGGCGGCCAAGCTGAAGCTCTGCCGTCTCGCCTACGGCTCGATGGGTTCGGCGGGCGATCAGGTGAGCCTCGGCGAAGCGCGCGACGCGCTGGAAGGCTTCCTGAAGGACAGCAAGACCAAGCTCGACTGGCGCGCCCCCGCGATGCTGATCGGCAAGGACACGGTGAAGCTGGCGGTCAATCTGGGCCTCGCCGCGCTCGACACGATTCCGCGCGGCGGCATCTTGAGGATCAGCGCCGAGGAGACGCCGGCGGGCCTCACGCTCACCGCCTGCGGCGACGGCCCGATGTCGCGCATCACCGACGATCTCAAGGCGGCGCTGGCGGGCGAGTTCGGCCTTGCCGATCTCGACGGCCGCCGGGTGCAGCCCTACCTCACCGGCCTCATCGCCCGCGGCCTCGGCGGCGGCGTGACGCTCGCCCAGGACGGCGCGTCCGTCACGCTGTCGGCCGAAGTGCCGCGCCGCGAGAGCGAAGCCGCCGCGGCCTGAAACGGAGACACCTCCCATGCGCACCTGCCTCGTGGTCGACGACAGCCGCGTCATCCGCAAGGTGGCGCGGCGGCTGCTGGAGGATCTCGGCTTCGGCGTCGAGGAGGCCGAGGACGGCATGGGGGCGCTGGAGATGTGCCGCACGGCGATGCCGGACTGCATCCTGGTCGACGCCGCGATGCCGAAGCTCGACGGCATCGGCTTCATGAAGGCGCTGCGCCGCGAGGCGATCGGCGCGCTGCCGGCGATCGTCTTTTGCACGACCGAGAACGAGGAGATGCACGCCGCCTCGGCCCGCGCCGCCGGGGCTTCGGCGGTGCTGCTCAAGCCCTTCGACAAGGAGACGCTGGAAGGCGGCCTCGCCAGCGTCGGCTTCGTCGCCCGCTGAGGCGGCCTGCCGTTCACCACGGCCGCAAGATTGGACTCGTGCGCGCCCTGGCCCTGCCGTAACCATACCGGCGGGAGGACCGTCCGCATGATCCGTTTCGCCGCCCTGCTGGCCGCAGCCGCCGCGCTCGCGTCCGCCGCCGGGGCTGCCCCCGGCACGCCGCTGCCGCGCGGCTCGTATCTGGAGAGCTGCCGCGAACTCTATGTCGACGGCGACACGCTGCGCGGCGAGTGCCTGAACGATTCGGGCGAGTGGAAGAAGACCTGGATCGCCGGCTACGTCTATTGCGGCGGCGACATCTACAACAATAACGGCGTGCTCGACTGCCGGCCCGGCGTTCCGCCGCCGGCCGGGCCGCCCGTTCCGGCCCAGCCCGCGACGCCGCCGCCGCCGGAGCCCGCGTCGGGCGCTGCCGCCGCGGGGGCGCTGCCGCCCGGCCCCTGGAGCAAGACCTGCCGCGATGGGGTGGTCGAGGGGACCGTGCTGCGGGCGACCTGCCGGGATTCGCGCAAGGTGTGGCGGGCGACCTGGATCGATCTCGCCACCTGCACCGGCGGCGAGATCGCCAACCGCGACGGGCTGCTGGTCTGCGTCGCGCCGCCCGCCCCGGCGCTGGTCGCGCTGCGCGACACGCTGCCCAAGGGCAGCTGGCTCGACACCTGCCGCTCCGGCGCGGTCCGGGACTACCGGATGCGGGCCGAGTGCTATTCCGATCAGGGCAAGTGGCTGATCAGCGATCTCGACCTGAAACGCTGCAAGCGCGGCACGGTGCGCAACAAGAACGGCGTGCTGGCCTGCGACTGAGGGCGTCTATTCGAGGTTGAACGTGCCGCCGGTGCGTTCGGCGAGGCAGGCCGAGAGCTTGTGCTGGCCGTCGAGCCACATCGTCGCCTCGGCGTTGGCGGCGAGGCGTCTGGCGATGGCGGCGTCGTCCTCGCCCTCGCGGTATTTGAACTCGACATTCTCGTCCGGCGCGGCGGCGACGGCGCAGCCCGCCACGATGCCGCCGCTGCGCAAATCGACGAGGAAGGCGTCGAAGGAAAGCGCGCCGCCGGAGAAGGCGTCCCTGGCCGACACGGCGACCGGCTCGAAGGCGGTGAGGCGGATCAGCACGACATAGGTGACGGTCAGGGCCTGGGCGATCCGGTTGCGCAGCGCCATGCCGTCGGCGGCGAGGGCCTCGTCGTCGCGCGGGGCGGCCGGGTCGCCCTCGGCGATGCGGTCGAACCAGTCGGAGCCGTAGCGGTAGTCGGAGAGGAAATCGGCGTCGATCGCCCCGGTGCGGTCGGTCAGCCGCTCCACCCGCAGGAACATCGTGTTGGCGGTGAGGGATTTGAGGTCGAAGAGCGGCTTGGGGTCGAGCGGCGCGGGCGGGGACGCGACCACGCCGGCCGAGGCGGGAAGGGTGTCCGCCGCCTTCACGAGCGCCGCCTTGACGGCGGCGACGCGCGCGCCCTCGGCGGCCAGCACATCCTTCACCGTCACCTCAGGCCCGCCGCAGGCGGCGAGCGGCAGGGCGAGCGCCAGCGCCGCCAGCCAACCCCGATTGCGAGCGAAAAGCGCCATGTCGCATCTCTCCGGAACGATGATCCCTCACCAAAGACGAAGGGCGCCGGATCGCTCCGACGCCCTTCGTCCGCCCCCTGGCCGGCCCGGTCAGGCCGCTTTTTCGGTCGCCGACGGCGGGTCGCGCAGCACATAGCCGCGGCCCCAGACCGTCTCGATGTAATTGTCGCCCTCGGTCGCCATCGCCAGCTTCTTGCGCAGCTTGCAGATGAAGACGTCGATGATCTTGAGTTCCGGCTCGTCCATGCCGCCGTAGAGATGGTTGAGGAACATCTCCTTGGTGAGCGTGGTGCCCTTGCGGAGCGAGAGCAGCTCCAGCATCTGGTATTCCTTGCCCGTCAGGTGGACGCGGCTGCCCTGGACCTCGACCGTCTTGGTGTCGAGATTGACCGTGAGCTTGCCGGTGTTGATGACCGACTGGCTGTGGCCCTTGGAGCGGCGCACGATCGCGTGGATGCGGGCGACCAGCTCGTCCTTGTGGAAGGGCTTGGTCAGGTAGTCGTCGGCCCCGACGCCCAGGCCCTTGACCTTGTTCTCGATCGTCGAGGTGCCCGAAAGGATCAGGATCGGGGTCTGCACCTTGGCGACCCGGAGGTGCTTGAGGACCTCGAAACCGCTCATATCCGGCAGATTCAGGTCCAGAAGGATAATGTCGTAGTCGTACAGCTTGCCGAGGTCGACGCCTTCCTCGCCCAGATCGGTCGAGTAAACGTTAAAGCCCTCGGACTTGAGCATCAGGTCGATGCTCTGTGCCATGGCGCTGTCGTCTTCGATCAACAAGACTCGCATCGTATCGCTGCCCCCCGGCAAGCGCTTTCGCGCCAGGCCACGCACAGTGGTTAACGGCTCTCAGTGACGCTACGGGCAAAGGGTTAACAAAAACTAAGCTGCCCGCAAGCCCCTAAGTTCATATTCGGAGTCAAAGGCTTAGGGAGTTATCCTTAACGTGCTCTTAAACCCTCGGTCGGACAGTGCCGGGGACCAACCGACGTTCCGTCCGCCCAGCCGGACCCTGAGCCGCACGAGGCCGCGTGTCCCCCCTGCTCGACGCCATCCAGGCCGTGCCCGAACTGACCGTTTTCGGTCGGGTGACCGCCATTCAGGGCCTGATGATCGAGATGTCCTTCGGCCTGCCGGAGCTGGCGGTCGGCTCGCGGGTGCTGGTCGAGGGCCTGCATGGCGAGCGGGTGCCCTGCGAGATCGTCGGCTTCCGGAACGGCAAGGCGCTGGGCCTGCCCTTCGGTTCGCTGGAAGGGGTCCGCATGGGCTGCCGGGCGACCATGCAGGAGGGGGCGCAATTCGTCTTTCCCTGCCAGGAATGGCTCGGCCGGGTGATCGACGGCTTCGCCCGTCCGGTGGACGGCGGCGGGCCGCTCGCCCAGGGCGAGGAGCCGCGCGCCCTGCGCGCCGCGCCGCCGCCCGCCCATACCCGCGCCAGGGTCGGCGAGCGGCTGGATCTGGGGGTGCGGGTCATCAACACCTTCACGACCTGCTGCGAAGGTCAGCGCATGGGCATCTTCGCGGGCTCGGGCGTCGGCAAGTCGGTGCTGCTGTCGATGATGGCCCGCTACACCACCGCCGACGTGGTGGTGATCGGGCTGGTCGGCGAGCGGGGCCGCGAGGTGAAGGAGTTCCTTGAGGAAGACCTGGGCCCCGAGGGGCTGAAGCGCGCCGTGGTGGTCGTCGCCACCTCGGACGAGTCGGCGCTGATGCGCCGCCAGGCGGCCTATCTGACGCTGACGGCGGCCGAGCATTTCCGCGACCAGGGCCTCAACGTGCTGTGCCTGATGGATTCGGTCACCCGCTTCGCCATGGCGCAGCGCGAGATCGGCCTGTCGACCGGCGAGCCGCCGGCCGCCAAGGGCTATACCCCGACCGTCTTTTCCGAACTGCCGCGGCTGCTGGAGCGCGCCGGGCCGGGACCGGAAGGCGGCGGCACGATCACCGGCCTCTTTACCGTGCTGGTCGAGGGCGACGATCACAACGAGCCGATCGCCGACGCGGTGCGCGGCATTCTCGACGGCCATATCGTGCTCGACCGGCGGATCGCCGAGCGCGGGCGCTTCCCGGCGGTCAACGTGCTGCGCTCGGTCTCGCGCACCATGCCGGCCTGCAATCCGCCGGAGCAGCAGGCGCTGGTGGTGGAGGCCCGCCGCTCGCTCGCCCTCTATGACGACATGGCGGAACTGATCCGCCTCGGCGCTTACAAGCAGGGGGCCGATCCCGAAACCGATCGCGCCGTCCGCCTGCAACCGGCGCTGGAAGCCTTCATGGCGCAGGGACGGACCGAGGCCGCCGACCTTGGCACGTCGTTTGCTGAACTCGGGACGATTCTCAAATCGGGTCAGCCTGAAGGGCAGCGTCGATGAAATCGCGGGACACGCTCATCAAACTGCACCGCTTCCGGGTGGACGAGGCGAAGTCGAAACTCGCCGGTCTGGAGGCGATCCGCGCCGATCTGGAACGTAAGTCCGTCGAACTCGACGTGCATCTCAGCGAGGAGAGTCGCCGGGCGACCGAAAACGAGATCGGCCGCTTCGCCTATCCCTCGTTCGCGCGCTCGATCCGCGAGCGCAAGGAGAAGCTGGCCCAGTCGATCGCCGAGATCGAACGCTCGATCTCCGAGGCGCGCATCGACGTGCAGGACGCCTTCCGCGAACTGAAGAAATTCGAACTCGCCGAAGAGGCGCGGGTGAAGCGGGAAGCCGACCACCTCGCGCAGGTCGAGCAGAGCGACACCGACGAACGGGCGATCCAGCGCTTCGCCCGCGCCAAGGCCGCCGCCGAGCGCGGCTGACCGCTACCAGCCGCGGCCGCCGCCGCCGCCCCCGCCGCCGCCCGAAAAGCCGCCGCCGCCGAAGCCGGAACTCTTGCCCGGCGGCGAGGACGAGGAGGAAATCGCGCTCGACATCGCGTTCGAGATCGAATGGGTGAGCGCGCCCGCGCCGATGCCGGAGAAGCTGCGTCCCGAATACCAGGTGGGCTGGTAGTGATACTCGCCCGGCTCGCGGATGCGCATTTCGCGCTCGAAGGTCTGGCTCCAGGTGTGATCGACGCCGAGGGCGAGCGCGAAGGGCAGGTATTTCTCGAACAGCTGCGGCGTCATCTCGGGCGGGTTCAGGACCTCCCAGCGTTCCTTCTCGGCGGTGTCGAGAAACATGCGGAAGCCGTCGAGGCGGTCGCGCAGAGCCTGCCCCGCCACGGTCGGGGCCTTGAGCAGCCGGTAGAAGAGGATGACGAGGCCCGCGCCGATGGCGACCGCGCCGCCGCCGATGAAGGGCGCGATGCCGTTGCCGGCGGTCAGGAAGATCAGCCCCGCCGCGGCCGCGAGAATGAGAATGGCGACGAAGAGCGGGCCGGTGTTTTCCTTGAAGCTCTTGCCGACATGGCGCAGTTCGAGCGCCCGCTTGATGGTGTCGTTGGCCCCCTTGATGCGCTGCCAGTTGGCCTGCTTCAGCTCGATCTCGTCGCCGCCCGCGAAGAGCGAGTGGTAGGCGCCGCGTTCGATCTTGGCGAGCTTTTCGACGCCCTGTCCGGTGCGGATCAGCTTGAAGGTCTTGGAGAACCAGCCGGGGTCCTCCTCGATGCGGATCGCGCCCTTGACCGCCATGTCGACGATGGAGGCCGCGAACGCCTTGTTGTCGTAGCCCATGTCGGTCAGGAAGCGGGCCTCGGCCGGCTCCATGTCGTCGGGCGGCGAGAACAGCGGGATGATCGTGCCGCGCTCCGGATCGCGGCCCCATTTGCGCCAGGCCCAGTAGAGATACGTGCCCGCGCCCGCCAGCCCGGCGAGGCCGAACAGCGCCGCGACGTTGGAGATCAGCCAGCGCCACAGATAGGCGCCGCCGCTCGGCTCGTCGACCAGCCCCTTGGGCCATTCGACCACGATGGTGAGGCCTTCGCGCGAGCCGAGGCGCTGCGTCGTCTCGGCCTCGACGATGCCGGGTGCGGTCTCGGCGATGGTGGCGTCGGAATCCTTCGACCCCTGAGCGCCGGTGTAGACGGCGAGCCGGGTCGAGCGCGCCCCTTCGGGCAGGTGGACCCGCGCCGATGCGTGGTCGATCGGGTAGATCCAGCCATTGCCGGTGACGTTGTAGTAGAGCTGGTCGCCTTCCGGGAAATAGCCGAGCTGGAACGTGGTGCGGTAGGTCAGCACATAGGTGTGCGCGCCGTGGGTCAGGAAGACCTCGGGGCTGCCGATGCGGATCTCGACGCCGTTGGCGACGGAATCGACCTGCCAGGGTTCGGGCGCGCCGTCGCGGGTGACGGAGAGCACCTCGAAGCCGACCTCGACCGTATCGCCGCGCTCGTCCGCATAGCGGGTGGGAAACTCGCGGATGATGCCGCGGCGGATCGTGTCGCCCTCGGCGTTGACGACGATCGTCTCGGCGACGGTGATCGAGGAATCGCGGTTGATCGTGATGTCGCTGTGGAAGTCGCGCAGCCGCTCGTCGGCGCGGGCCGTCGAGAGAAAGGCGAGGCCCGCGAGGGCGAGCGCGCCGAACAACGTCCGCCAGATCTTCATGCCCGTCATCCCCATCACTCGCGGCGTCACCATCCGCGGCCGCCGCCGCCGCCTCCGCCGCCGCCGGAGAACCCGCCGCCCGACGATCCGGACGAGCCGGACGATCCGGACGAGAACGCCGATCCCGAACCCGGACGCGACCCGGCGGTGACCGCCGGCGCAGGCGGCGCGACGGCATGGGCGAAGCCCGACGCGAACGACACCGCGCTGGAGGGCGCGAATCCCGCCGCGTGGACATAGGACGGCGTCGCGGCGGCGCTGTCCATGCCCGCCAGCGCCAGATGCCGGGCGAAGCGTTCGCTCCAGGCCTGATCGACGCCGAGCGCGAGGGCGTAAGGGAACAGCCGCTCGAAGCGGTCCGGCGTCAGCTCGGGCGGGTGGAGCGTGTTCCAGCGTTCTTCCTCGGCGGCCCCCAGATACATCTTCAGGCCTTCGACCTGATCGCGCAGCGCCTGCCCCGCGGGCGTGGCGCGGCGGCCGAGGCTGAAAAGCAGCGAGAAGCCATAGACCATCATGCCGGCGAAGAGCGCGCCGGCGACGAGCCAGCTCGTCCAGCCGGACGTCAGAATGAGGATCGCAAGGCCCGCGAGCACGACGATGCCGAGGCAGCCGAGCGACGGGTCGGCCCGGTCGCCGACATGCTTGGGGTGGTGGCGCGCGGTGAGGACGCTTTCGACCGCCGCATAGGCGGCGCGCGTCGTTTCGCCGTTCGCGGACTTGAAGGCGAATTTCTTGCGGCCCTTGCCGAACAGGATGCGACAGGCGGCGCGTTCCGGCGCGGGGAGGGCGCTGTCGTCGGCCTCGCCCCGGCGGGCGATCGTGTAGGCGGGGTCGCCGTCCTCGCCGCCCTTGGCCTCGACCGTGACGAAGCCGAGCGCCGCGAGGTTCAGCAGCGTCGCCGCGAAACCCTCGTCGTCGAAGGCGAAGCGGTCGAGATAGCGCGCATCGGCGGGGCTGAGGCCGTTCGGCGGGTCGAACAGCGGCACCACGATGCCGGGGCGCGGATCGGGGCCGTCGCGCCGCCGCACGCGGCGGACATGGAAGAGGAGCGCGCCGAAGCCGAGAAGCGCCGCCGGGACGCCCGGATTGTCGGCGAGAAGATGCAGCCCCGTCCGCCACCAGGCGGGCGGCGTGACGAAGCCCTTGGGGAAGGCGGCGGCGACGGTGAGGCCTTCGCGGACGCCGAGCAGCGCCGTGGTGTGGGCTTCGACGATGCCGGGCGCGGTTTCGGCGATGACGGCGTCCGTTCCGGCCGCGCCGTAGGCGCCGGTGAAGGCGGCGAGTTTCGTCGCGGCGGCCCCCGGCGGCAGGCGGATCGTCGCCGAGGCCTGCTCGATCACGAACTGCCAGTCGTTGCCGGTGACGTTCCAGTAGAGCTCGTCATGGCCGTCGTAGAAGCCGATCTGGCGGTCGGTGCGGTAGGTCAGCACATAAGTGTGCGGGCCGTGGTCGAGCAGCACGTCGGCGCTGCCGATGCGGATATCGACGCCGTTCTCGATGTCCTCGATGGCGTAGGGTTCGGGCGCGCCGTCGCGGGTGACGGAGAGCACCTCGAAGCCGACCGTCCACACGAAGCCCCAGCCGTCGCGGTATTCGGTCGGGAAGGACCGCACGAAGCCCCGGCGGACCTCGTCGCCCGCCGCGACGAGGACGATCGTCTCGCTCACCGTCAGCGCGCCGTCCGGGGCGATGGCGATGTCGGCGTGGAACGAGGCGACGCGCTCGAAGTCGTCGGGGAAGACGCTCTGCGCCGCCGCCACGGCGCAGAACGACGCCGCGAGCACGAGCCAGGCCAGCAGCGCCGCCGCGCGGATCATCGGGCGGCCCCGCGCGCTTCGATCAGCCGAACGAGACCTTCGGCGCGGCGCGGTCGGCCGGGTTCTCGATCTCGAAATACTCGGCCGCGACGAAGCGGGTGACGCCGGCGATGATGTTCGACGGCACGGTCTGGATCGCCGTGTTGTAGTTGCGGACCGCGCCATTGTAGTAGCGCCGCGAGAGATTGACCTGTTCCTCGACGTTCGACAGCTCGCGCTGGAGTTCGAGGAAGTTGGCGTTGGCCTTCAGCTCCGGATAGGCCTCGGCGACGGCGACGATCTTGCCGAGCAGGGCCGAAACCTGGCCTTCCGCCTTGGCGCGCTCGACGGGGTCGTGCGAGGCGGTCGCCTGGGCGCGGGCCTTGGTGATCGCGTCGAACGTGTCCTTCTCGTGCGCGGCGTAGCCCTTCACCGTCTCGACGATGTTGGGGATGAGATCGGAACGGCGCTTGAGCTGGGTCTCGATGCCGCTCCAGCCTTCCTTGACCAGATTCAGCAGGCGGATGAGGCCGTTATAGATGCCGACGCCCCACAGGAGGATGACGGCGGCGACGCCGAGAACGATCAACCACGTATAGTCCATCATAGCTCTCCCCGAGGGCCGCGCCGCCCCGTTGGCGGCTGGGGCGGACATTGCCGCCGAATTGCGCCCTCGCCAAGGCCGCTCGTCACTTGACTCCGGCGAGGCGGGTCTCGGGCAGGACCGGCATGAAGGCGCCGTCGAGCGCCGCCGCGAGGGCGGTGAGGTCGGCCGTCGTCTGGCTGCCCGGGTAGCGCGTCAGGAACGGAGCCTGGGCGCGGATCGCGTCGCGCACATGAATGTCGCGGCGGACGATGCCGGCGAGCGGCGGGCTGATGCCGAGGAAACGCTGCGTCGCGTTGCGCAGGGCCGCATAGGAGCGCCGGCCCTCGGCGGTCGTCGCGGCCATGTTCACCGCGATCGCCATGGCCGGGGTCTTGTCGCGCTGTGTCAGCACCTTGATGAGCGCATAGGCGTCGGTCAGCGAGGTCGGCTCGTCGGTGAGGACGACGAGGGTGCGGCCGCAGCGCGCCGCGAGATCGAGCACCATGTCGTCGAGGCCGGCGGCGAGATCGACGACGGTGCGGTCGTAGTCGGACGAGACGAGGCTGAGGCCCTGGCCGATCAGCGCCGCCTCGCGCGCCCCCGCGCCGTGCATCGCGCCGGAACCGGAGCGGCCGGCCAGCACGTCGAAGCCGCCGATGGCGCAGGCGGCGACCGCCTGATCCATGGGCAGCGTTCCGGCGACGACCTGGAGCAGGTCGCCCTTGGGCTGGAGCCCGAGCTGGACGTCGACATTGGCGAGGCCGACATCGCCGTCGACCAGCAGCGTGCGCTGCTTGGCGCGCGCGAAGGCCTGGGCGAGCGAAATCGACAGGAAGGTCTTGCCGACGCCGCCCTTTCCCGAGGCTATGGCGATGAGCGATGCGGTCATGGGCTGCCTCCCGGCAGGACGGGGTCGCCGGCTCCGGTGAGCAGGCGGCGTGCGAACGAGAAGGGGTTCATGGGTTCGAGCGTCTCGGCGATGTAGGGGCTGGCGGCGCTCTGCGCGAAGGCGAGGCCTGAGGCGGCGAGGGCGTGGACGAGGCCGCCGAGGCGGCGGCAAAGATCGAGCCGGGTGGCGATCAGCCGCGTCGCCCCGAGCGCCGCGAAGAGGACGGCGTGGTCTTCCAGATCGCCGCCGCCCTGGGCGGAGGTCACGAGCACCGGCTCGGCGTCGATGGCTGCGAGCAGGCCGCGCAGTTGCGCCATCTCGGCGCGGTCGAAGGGATTGACGCCGGAGGTGTCGACGACGATCGCCCGGCCCGGATCGTCGGCGCGCAGCCGCTCCACAGCCGCTTCGAGGTCGGCGGGCGAGGCGGCGTGCTCGACCGGCACGCGGATGAGGCCGGCGAAGGCCTCGATCTGGGCCGACGCGCCGGCGGCGGTGTCGGCGGAGACGAGGGCGGCGGGCTGACCCGCCAGCACCGTGCGGACCGCGAGCTTGGCGGCGGAGGCGGTCTTGCCGGCTCCCGGCGCGCCGATGAGGACGACCGGCCGCTCAAGCGTCGCATCGAGCGGCTGAAACCGCAGCGTCGCATCGAGCGCCTGGCCGAGCGCCGCCGGGCCCGACTCGCCGCCGAGGGAAGACGCGAGCTCCATCAGCCGCCGGGCGAGCGGGGCAGGGATTTCGTGAAAGGCGAGGCGCGCGGCGAGGGTTTCGGCGGTCCAGTCCTCGGGCGTTGGGCGAGGCGCGACGAGGCGCGGCTCGGCGACGGCGGCGAGCAGGCGGCGCTCCATCTCGGCTTCGAGAGCGGCGAGGCGGCCATAGGCGGCATCGACGTTCTCCAGCGTCGCGGCGGGCTTGCGCTCGGCGGCGGCGCGGATCTCGACGCCGCGGCGGCCGCGCTGCGAGGAGAGGATGATCGCGTCCTCGCCCAGTTCGGCGCGGACCTGCGCCATGGCGTCGGGCATGGTCGGCGCGGTGAAGGTGCGCACGCGCATCGGTTAGACCTGGCCCATCGATTTGAGGCGGGCGCTCGGGTGGATCTCGGCCTGGCTCATCACCACGGTCTGCGGCCGGACGCGCTCGACGATCGAGCGCACATAGGGTCGCACCGAGGGGCTGGTCAGCAGCACCGGCGTCTCGCCGTCGAAGGCGGCGCCGTCGAACTGGCGGCGCAGGCCTTGGATGAAATCCTGAAGCCGCGAGGGGGCCATCGCCAGCTGCCGGTCCTCGCCCTGGCCGATGATCGATTCGGCGAAGGCCGATTCCCATTGCGGCGAGAGCGAGATCAGCGGCAGCACGCCCCGGGGGTTGGTCGCCGCGCGGCTGAGCTGGCGCGCCAGCCGCGAGCGCACATGTTCGGCCATCATCATCGCGGTCTGCGCCCGGCCCGCCATTTCGGCGATGCCTTCCAGGATGGTCGGCAGGTCGCGGATCGAGACGCGCTCGGCGAGCAGGATCTGGAGCACGCGCTGCACGGTCGCCATCGAGACCTGCTGCGGGATGAGTTCGTCGGCGAGCTTCTTGGTTTCGGGCGGGAGCTGGTCGATGAGGCTGCGCGTCTCGGCGTAGGAGAGCAGCTCCGGCATGTGCTCCTTGAGGATCTCGGTGAGGTGCGTGGTCAGCACGGTCGCCGGATCGACGATGGTGAAGCCGCGGAACGAGGCCTCCTCGCGGTGATCCTCGTCGATCCAGGCGGCGGGCAGGCCGAAGGCGGGCTCCTTGGTCGGCACGCCGGGCAGGTCGATCGGATCGCCGCGCGGGTCCATGACGAGCAGATTGCCCGGCATCAGCTCGCCGCGGCCCGCTTCGACCTCCTTCACGGAGATGCGGTACTCGTTGGCCCCGAGCTGCATGTTGTCGAGGATGCGCACCGAGGGCATGACGAAGCCGAGATCGGTGGCAATCTGGCGGCGCAGCGCCTTGATCTGGTCGGTGAGGCGATAGCCGCGCGCGTCGTTGATGAGCGGCAGCAGGCCGTAGCCCAATTCGATCTTGAGGTGGTCGATGGCGAGGGTCGAGGAGATCGGCTCCTCGGCGGGCGGGGCGGCGACGGCGGTGTGCGCGGCCTGGACCTTGGCGGCCTCCGCCGTGCGGCGCACGCGGCCGGCGACGAAGGCGCCGTAGCCGGCGGCGCCCGAAATGCCGAGGAAGATGAACATCGGCACGCCCGGCAGCAGCGCCATCACGCCCGACATGAACGAGGCCATGCCGAGCGCCTGGGGGTAGAACGAAAGCTGGCCGAACATCGCCTTGTCGGCCGAGCCTTCGATGCCGGCCTTGGAGACCATGAGGCCGGCGGCGGTCGAGACGATGAGGGCCGGGATCTGCGTGACGAGGCCGTCGCCGACGGTCAGCAGCGTGTAGGTCTGGAAGGCGTCGAGGAAGCCCATGCCTTCCTGGCCGACGCCGATGACGAGGCCGCCCAGGATGTTGATGATGGTGATCAGCAGGCCGGCGATCGCGTCGCCGCGCACGAATTTCGAGGCGCCGTCCATGGCGCCGAAGAAGTTGGATTCCTCCTCCAGCTTCTTGCGGCGGATGCGCGCCTCCTTCTCGTCGATCAGGCCCGACGACAGGTCGGCGTCCACCGCCATCTGCTTGCCCGGCATCGCATCGAGGGTGAAGCGGGCGCTCACTTCCGCGATGCGGCCCGAACCCTTGGTGATGACCACGAAGTTCACGATCACCAGGATCGCGAAGACGATGATGCCGATGACGAAATTGCCCTGCATCAGCAGGCTGCCGAAAGCCTCGATGACGTGGCCGGCGGCGTCGGTGCCGGTATGGCCCTCGCCGAGGATGAGGCGGGTCGAGGCCATGTTCAGCGACAGGCGCAGCATGGTCGAGATCACGAGGATCGTCGGGAAGGCGCTCAGTTCCAGAGGCTGACGGATGAACAGCACCGTCATCAGGATGAGGATCGAGAAGCTGAACGACAGCGCGAGGCCGGTGTCGAGCAGGAAGGTCGGCAACGGCACGAGCAGCACCGCGAGGATCGTGATGATCCCCATGGGCAGCAGCAATTCGCCGCCCCTCAGCGATGCGAGGATCGAGTCGGCGGCCTGTCCGCCGCCCGATCGCGTGCCCTGTGTCGTTACATCGGTCACTTAAGGCTCAGCCCGCGGCGCGCAGTTCGCCCACGCCCGGCGGCGGCACGTTGACGCCGGACTCGGTGTATTCCTTCAGCTTGTTGCGCAGCGTGCGGATCGAGATGCCGAGAATGTTCGCCGCATGGGTGCGGTTGCCGAGGCAGTGCGAGAGCGTCTCCAGGATGAGATCGCGCTCCATGTCGGAGACGGTGCGGCCGACGAAGGAGCGCGAGACGCTCTCGGCGGCCTGCGCGGCGCGCGCGGCGGCCGGATCGCCCGAGACGGCGATCGCCTCGTCCACCCGGCTGCCGTCCGGCATGCGGATCGCGTCGTCGGTGATCTCCGGCCCGCGGGCGAGCAGCACGGCGCGGTGGATGGTGTTCTCCAGCTCGCGCACATTGCCGCGCCAGGGATGGGCGAGCAGGGCGGCGCGCGCCGTCGCGTCGAACGGGCGGTCCGGCACGCCGTTCGCGGCGCTGTACTTCTTGGAGAAGTGGCGGGCGAGGGCGACGATGTCGGCCTTGCGCTCGCGCAGCGCCGGCAGGCGCAGATTGACGACATTGAGGCGGTAGAGAAGGTCTTCGCGGAACGTGCCCGCCTTCACCGCCGCGCCGAGGTCGCGGTTGGAGGTGGCGATGACGCGGATGTTGACCTTGACCGGCTTGCCGCCGCCGACCCGGTCGATCTCGCGTTCCTGAAGGGCGCGCAGCAGCTTGGCCTGGAGCCGCACGTCCATCTCGCTGATTTCGTCGAGCAGCAGCGTGCCGCCGTCCGCTTCCTCGAACTTGCCGACGCGGCGCGCGACGGCGCCGGTGAACGAGCCCTTCTCGTGGCCGAAGAGTTCCGATTCCAGCAGGTTTTCCGGGATCGCCGCGCAGTTGACCGAGATGAACGGCTTGTCGGCGCGGGCCGATTTGCGGTGGACGAAGCGGGCCAGCACTTCCTTGCCGGTGCCGGATTCGCCGGTGATCAGGATCGAGGCGTCGCTGGGCGCGACCTGTTCGGCGAGCGCGATGACCGTCTCCATCGAGCGGTCCTCGAAGATGAGCTGGTGGCTCTCGTCGGCGACCGCTTCGAGGACGGCGGCGATGAGCGCCGCGTCCGGAGGCAGGGGCACGTATTCCTTGGCGCCGGCGCGGATCGCATCGACCGCCGCGCGGGCGTCGGTGCCGATGCCGCAGGCGACGATGGGAACGTGGATGCGTTCCGCGTTCAGCATCTGCACCAGCTCGGCGATCGGCTGCGTCACCTCGACCATCAGCAGGTCGGCCCCGCGTCCGGCGCGCAGTTCGGCCATCGCCTGATGGATGCCGGGCGCGTTCACCACCTTCGCGCCGCGGTCGAGCGCGATCTTCGTGGCGGCGCCGAGCTGTCCGTTCAGGCTTCCAACGATCATCAGCCGCATGGCTTCACTCCTTCACGCGCCGGCGCTCTCACGCCTGCCCGCCTTTCACGATTTCAGTCATGGTGATGCCCAGCCGGTCTTCGACCAGCACCACCTCGCCGCGCGCGACCAGGCGGTCGTTCACGTAGATGTCGATGGCTTCGCCGACCTTGCGGTCGAGCTCGACGACCGCGCCGCGGCCGAGCTTGAGAAGCTGGCTCACTTCCATCGCGGTTTTGCCCAGCACCGCCGAGACGCTGACCGGCACGTCGAAGACGGCCTCCAGGTCGGTGGCGGTGCGCACCTGGCCGTCGCCGCCGTCGGGTTCGGGCAGCTCCGCGGTGGCGGTGAGGTCGGTGAGTTCGACGTCGTCCGATCCGGCCATGATGCTCAGGCTCCCGTAGTCTCATTGGCGCGCCGCAGGTCGGCGTCGATGTAGCGTTGCAGCGCGCCCTCGATGTGGTCGGCGAGAACGGCGCTATCGCGCTCGACGCCGCCGTCGCTCCATTCGAGCCGGCAGTCGGCGGCGGCGAGGCGCGGTTCGGCGGCGACGACGACGCGGCCGGCGAATCCGGCCTCGTCGGCGAGCGCGGTCAGCCGCGCCTTCAGCGGTTCGGCGAGGCGTTCGGCGACGCGCACCACGATGCGCGGCTCCTGCGCCGCCTGGGCGAGGCAGTGGGCGACGGTTTCCTCGACGACGTCGAGCGGAAAGCGGTCGAGGGCGACGCCGGCGATGCGGCGCGCGGCGGCGAGCGCGGTGCGCAGCGCCATGGCGCGCGCCTCGGCGGCCATCGCGTCGAGCGCCCCGAGCGCCGTCATCGCGCCTTCGGCGATCTGGCCGAGGGCGAGGCTCTGCGCCTGGGCGGCGATCGCTTCGAGCGAGCCGCGGCCGCGCTCGTAGGCCTCGGTCCGCACCGCCTCGACCTCTTCGGGCGTATAGAACTTCTTGGTCTTGGGCGCGGCCGTGTGGGCGCGCGCCGCCGCCGGCGCATCGTCGAAATGCTGGTCGAAGGTGAACTTGCGGGGCTGGGCGTCGGGCTTCATGTCAATAGACCAGCTCGTCTTCGCCCTTGTTGCCGGCCAGCATGATCTCGCCGCGCGCGGCCAGATCCTTGGCGACGTTGACCATCGCCATCTGGGCCTCGTCGACGTCGCGCAGGCGCACCGGCCCCATGCCTTCCATGTCTTCCTTCAGAATCTTGCCGGCGCGTTCCGACATGTTGGAGAAGAAGACGTCGCGCACGGCGTCGGACGAGCCTTTGAGCGCGAGGCCCAGCTTGTCCTTCTCGATGGCGCGCAGCAGCGTCTGGATCGAACCGGGGTCGAGCTTGCCCAGATCCTCGAAGGTGAACATCAGCGCCTTGATCCGCTCGGCGCTGTCGCGGCTGCGTTCTTCCAGCGCGGTGATGAAGCGGCTTTCGGTCTGGCGGTCGAAATTGTTGAAGATCTCGGCCATCATTTCGTGGCTGTCGCGCTTCTGCGTGCGCGCGAGGTTCGACATGAACTCGGTGCGCAGCGTCTGCTCAACCTTCTCCAGAATGTCCTTCTGCACCGATTCCATGCGCAGCATGCGCTGGACGACTTCGAGCGCGAAATCCTCCGGCAGCGCGCCCAGCACGCGGGCGGCGTGTTCGGACTTGATGCGCGAGAGCACGACGGCGACGGTCTGCGGGTATTCGTTCTTCAGGTAGTTGGCGAGAACGGACTCGTTCACGTTGCCGAGCTTGTCCCACATCGTGCGGCCGGCGGGACCGCGGATTTCCTCCATCACGGAGTTGACGCGGTCGCCCGGCAGGAAGCGGTTGAGCAGGCGTTCGGTCGACTCGAACGTGCCGAGCAGCGTGCCGGTGGTCGACATCTGCGAGACGAACTCGACGAGCAGCTTCTCCACGACGCTGGCGGAAATGGTGCCGAGGTTCGCCATGATCTGCGACACCTCCTTCACCTCCTCGTCGTCGAACATCCGCCAGACGCCCTGGCCGTGTTCCTCGCCGAGCGACAGAAGGATGATCGCGGCCTTTTCAGGCCCCGTCAGGCTCCGGACATCTTCTCTGGCGGCTTTGGCCATGGGTTCCTCAGGCCGACTCGTGGAGCCACTGGCGCATGATCGAGACCGCCTCTTCCGGGTGGCGCTGGACGATCTCGCCGACCTTCTTCACCGAGGAGGCGCTGACCTGGCCGTCGACCTGGGCGATGTCGATCATCTTTTCGATGTCGTTGCCGCGCGGGCCGGCGAGGGCGGGCATCGAGCCGCCGCCGGGGCCGGTAAGGGCCGGAACCGGCGCGCCGTCCGGGCCGGCGGCCATCGCGACGCCATCGGGTCCGGCGAGCTGCGGCATGCCGCCGGCGATCGAGATGGGCGCAAGCAGGCGGGTCATCAGCGGCCGGAAGACGAGGAAGATCGCGAGCAGGGCGATCAGCGCCATGACGCCGAGCTCGATCAGCTTCATGATGTCGGCCTTGCCGAGCCCCAGGAAAGGTTCCTCCTCCGGGGTCAGCGTCTCCGGCTCCTCCTGGGCGAACTGGACGTTGGAGACCTGGAGCGTGTCGCCGCGCTTCTCGTCGAAGCCGACCGCGGTGCGGACCAGCGCCTCGATCTTTTTCATGTCCTCGTCGGAGCGCGGCTGGTAGGTGCGCGCGCCTTCCGGCGTCGTCGTCCAGACGCCGTCGACGGCGACCGCGACCGAGAGGCGCTTCACCGCGCCGCCTTCCTGGGTCTCGGTCTCCTTGGTGGTGCCGATCTCGTAATTCGTCGTTTCGTCGGTCTGGGTGTTGGTTTCGCGCGAGGCGTCGGAGCCGCCGCCGCTGGCGCTGCTGGTCCCGGCCTCGATGGGCAGGTTGCCGCCGACGGAGACGGCGTCGGCGCCTTGCGTGTTGGTGGCGTCGGCGTTGGAGGTGCGGGTCTGGGTGGAGCGCACGACCTGGCCGTCGGGGTCGTAGGTCGTGGTCTCGCGGATGCGGCGGTTGAAGTCGAGATCGGCGGACACCTCGACCCGGGCGCGGCCGGCCCCCACGGTGGCGGCGACGATGCTCTCCACCTGGCGGCGGATGCGCTCCTCATAGGCGGCCTTGCGGGCGTCGAGCGCCGACTGGGCGGCGGCGGTGGAATTGTCGCTCTGGCCCCCGGCGAGCATCTCGCCCTTCTCGTCGACGACGGTCACGTGCTGCGGCGTCAGGCCCTCGACGGCGCTGGCGACGAGGTTCTGGATCGCCTGAACCTGCTCGGGCGCGAGGCGGCCACCGCGCGTGCGGATGACGATCGAGGCGGACGGCGTCGCCGCGCCCTCGGTGAAGAGCTGGCGCTCGGGGATCACCAGATGGACGCGGGCCTGCTCGATGCGGTCTATCGAGCGGATGGTGCGGGCGAGTTCGCCTTCGAGCGCCCGCATCTTGTTGACGTTCTGCTGGAACGAGGTGACGCCGAGCGCGTCCTGGTTGTCGAAGATCTCGTAGCCGACCCCGCCGCCCGCCGGCAGGCCGTCGCCGGCGAGGGTCATGCGCAGCTTGAGGGCCTGATCCTGCGGCACCAGGATGGTGGAGCCGTCGCCCTTGAGCTCGTAGGGGATGTTGGCCGCCTCCAGCCGCTCCACGACGGCCGCGCTGTCGCGCGCGTCGAGGTCGGTGAAAAGGAGGCCCATCGGCGTCTTGGTCGCCTGGGTGGCCAGCCAGAACAGCAGGCCGGCCGCCGCCAGCGTCACGCCGGCGATCGCCGCCAGACGCCAGCCCATCAATGATCTTACGATTTCCGGCACGCCGTGCTGTCCCCGCAATCGCGCGGGCGGCCTCGATCCCCTGCCGCCCCGTCGCTAGGCAAGATTTGCCGGGGGTCGTAAACGGCGACTTAACGCCGGGGCGAAATCCGGGTCTTTGTTAAGAATTCGGCGTTCAGGGGGCCGGAAATGCAAACGCCGGGCACGAGGCCCGGCGCCGAAGACGAAATCCGGCCCGCGTCAGGCGCGGTATTGCTGGATCCGGGTGGTCCGCAGGCCGGCGAGGCCATGGCGATCGATCGCCTTCTGCCAGGCCAGGAACTCCTCGACCGTCAGGGTGTAGCGGTTGCAGGCCTCGTCGAGACTGAGCAGGCCGCCGCGGACGGCCGCCACCACTTCCGCCTTGCGGCGGATGACCCAACGCTTGGTGTCGGGGGCCGGCAGATCGGCCACCGTCAGCGGCGCTCCGTCCGGTCCGATCACATAGGTGATGCGTGCATCGCTCATCGCTACCCCATCCGCGCCCTAAATCGCGCTGTTGTGGGGAGACCATAGCCCCGCGCGATTTAAGTTGGGTTTAAGGCCGAGGGTAAAAACGCGACCAATTTCAAGCGTTTACGAGGCAAAAAACGAGGCGCGCCGTTTCGAAATGAAACGGCGCGCCCCCAGACCTTAATAATGCGGGCCTATCTCTTAATGCTCAGCATTTCCTGGAGCATCGCGTCCGCCGTGGAGATGATGCGGGTCGCGGCGGAGTAGGCGCGCTGGGTGGTGATCATGTCCGTGAACTCCTTGGCGAGGTCGACGGTCGAGGCTTCGAGCGTGTTGGCCGAGATCTGGCCGGCGCCGCCGATGCTCGGCTCGCTGAGCGTCACGGGGCCGGACTCCTCGGAAACCCGGTAGACGTTCGAGTTGAGCGCCGTCAGCCCGTCCGGGTTGGTGAAGGTCGCCAGCGGCACCTTGTAGACCTGACGCTGGATGCCGTTGTCGAACACCGCCGTCACATAGCCTTCCTTGTCGATCGTCACGCCGGCGAGGCGGCCGAAGACCGCGCCGTCGACGCTGGGCGAGCCGACGCTGGAGGGCGTTTCGAACTGCGTCACGCCGCCGGTCTGGCCGGGGGTGCCGAAGTTCAGGTCGAAGTTCTGCGGCGCGAGGCCCGAAACCGCGGCCCAGGGCACGGTGATGGCGACCGGCGCGGCCGGGGTCAGCAGCGTGCCGTTGGTGTCGAAGGTCATCGTGCCGGTGGCGATCGGGTTGTTGGCGGCGCCGCCGATATTGGCGACGGGGCCGTCATAGATCGCTTCGTAGCTCCACGAGTTGGGGCCGGTCTTGGCGAAGGCGAGGCGGATGGGCTGCACGCCGCCCTGGCTGTCGTAGATCTCGATCGTCCGCTGGAACGTCGCGGTCGCGGCGCCCGAGGCGATGTCGCCGGGGGTGTAGCCGGCGACGACGGCGCTGCTGGCCTGGAGGTTGGCCTGGATCGAGACGCGCGAGGTCGCCTCGGCGGTGCCGGTCAGCTGGCCGAGGCTGATGGGCGAGAGCGAGGAGGTGTTGACCGGGATGTTGCCGGCGGCGTCGAGACGCCAGGCCATCAGGTAGAAGCCCTGCACGTTGCGCAGATTGCCGTCCTCGTCGGGCGTGAAGGAGCCCGCGCGGGTGTAGAGCAGGCCGCCATTGCCGGTGCTGGCGACGGGAACCTTGCTCACCACGAAGAAGCCCTGGCCGCTGATGGCGAGGTCGGTGCTGGAGTCGGTGTTCTGGGTCAGGCCCTGGGTGGTGACGCGCTGCTGCGTCGTGGTCCTGACGCCGCCGGTCGCGAACTCGCCGGCCGGCGTGTCGCGCGCCAGAAGCGTTTCGAACTGCGCCACGGAGGCCTTGTAGCCGACCGTGTTCACGTTCGCGATGTTGTTGGACGAGATGCCGAGCGCCCGGCTGTTCGCCGCAAGGCTGGACACGCCCGTGAAGAGTGCGCCGTAGAGACTCATGGTTGGTACTTCCCCGTTCGCACCCTGCCGCGCTTCGCTGCGGCCGGGCGTTGCGATGATGATTGGCGCGGCCCTTTTGGCCGGCGCAGTCCAGGCTTCGTCAGCTTGTCGTGGCTTCTTCCGCCGGCGTCTCTTTGACCGAGGAGACGTCGGCGAGCTTGATCCTGACGCCGTTCACGGTGAGCACGACGTCGCCGTCCAGCGTTTCGGCCCCGGTGACGCGGCCGCTGAGGGTGATCGGCGCGGTGAGTTCGGCGCCCGCCGAGTCGGTGGCCGCGACTTCGAGCGTGTAGGTGCCGTCCGGCGCGGTGCCGCCCGCGTTGGTGCGGCCGTCCCAGACGACGGTGTTGGCGCCCGCCGTCTTGGGGCCGGTGCCGGTGTAGATCGTCTTGCCGTCGGCGTTCTTGACGGTGAGCGTCACGTTCTCGGCCGCGCGCGGCAGCGTGTAGGTCCAGGCCGCCTCGCCGTTCGCCAGCGCCGCCTGATCGTCCTCGGCCGTCACGGTGCGGCCGAGATAGGATACCGCCGAGCCGAGGCCGCCGGTCTTCTGCAGGCCGATCAGCGTTTCGAGGTTCTTGTTGGTGTAGATGCCCTGCTCGACCGAGGAATACTGGACGAGCTGGCGGGTGAACTCGCTGGTGTCCATCGGCTCCAGCGGGTCCTGGTTCTGGAGCTGCGCGGTCAGCAGCTTGAGGAACGTGTCGAAATTGCCCGAGAGCGCCTTGGCCGCGCTGCCCGCCTGGCTGGTGGTGTTGGAGACGCCGCTGACATCCATGTCCGCCGTTCCTCAGTTCAAGCCGAAATGTCGAGAAGGCCGCTGCGCCACCTGACGGGCGTCGCGGCGACGATGTCTTCGGCGGCGGCGGCTTCGCGCCGCGCCGCGCCGTCGCTGTAGGCAAGCTCGCGCCGGTCGGCGTGGCCCTGATCGGGGCCACGCTCGGTCAGCGTGAAGGTGATCGCGTCCTCGCCGAGATCGACGCCCGCTTCGCGCAGCGCCGTTTCGAGCGCGCCGCCTTCGCGCTTGAGCAGTTCGAAGGAGTCGGCGTTGTCGGCCGAGAGGACGGCTTTCAGCTTGCCGTCACGGCCGGTTTCGAGGCGGACATTGACTTCGCCGAGTTCGGCCGGGTCGAGGCGGATCTCGATCGCCCGCGTCGCGCCGTCCTTGGTGTGGATGCGCATGCCGAGCATCGCGGCGGCCCCGGCGGCCGGCGCGGCGGCGTGGGCGAGCGGCATGCGGATTTCGACGGTCCGCCCGTCGCTGCCCGTCGCGGTTCCCGCGGCGCCCATCGGCGACGGGTCGGCCGGCGAGACGGACGCGGCGGCGAGAGCCGGGGTGGCGTCCGGCCCGCGCCCGGCGTTGGCGGCGGCGGGTGCGGCGCGCGCCGCCGCCGCATCGGCCGCGGCGGGCGAGACGGTGGGGCGTGCGGCGGCGCTGCCGCCATCGGCGGCGTCGGCTTTCGACGCACCGTCGCCGGCTTCGCGGCGGGCGGCGAGCGCCGTGGCGCGGCCATGGGCGTTGCGGACCGGCTTGTCGTCGGGGGCGATCGCGGGCGACGCCTCGGCGGATGCGGCGGCGGCTTCGGTCGCGGGCGCGGACGGGCGCTCGGCGGCCGCCAGCGCCGCCCCGGCGGCGAGGGCGGCGGTGAGGGCGTTCGACAGAGCGGTCTCGCGGGCCGCCGGAGTCGCGGCCGGAGCGGCGGGGGCTGCCTCGGCCCTAGTCAGACCGGCGACGGCGGCGGCCGCCGGTCCAGGCTCGGCGCGGGTGTCGCGCAGGATGGCGGTCTTGGTCTCCGGCGCGGGGGGCGCGGCGGCCGGCTTGGAGTCCGGCGCGGCGTCGGCGTTGCGCGGCGCGGGGCGCGCGGTCTCGCGGGCGGGGCGTTCGGGCGCGGGGCGCTCGGCGGCGACCGTCTTGGCGGCGTGCTCCGCCGCGGGCGCGGCCGGGGCGGGCGCGCCGGCGAGAGGTTTCGGCGGGGCGGCGGCGGGGGCCGCCGGCGCGGCGGTTTCGGACGCGGCGGGTTCGGCCGTCACGGCGGCCACGGCGACGGGTTCCGGCCGCGCTCTGTGAAGCGGGGCGGCGGGCGTCCGCTCTTCGGCGGCAGGCCGGGCGTCGCCGGGGGCGGGCTCCGGCGCGCCGGACGATGGCGCGCGCGCGGCGGGAAGCGGGGCGGGCGTCGCCGCGGCTTCGTCCGCGATCCTGGTGGCCGGTGTCGTTCTTTCCGCGCGGGCGGCGCGGGGCGGCGTCGGAGCGGCGGCGGCTTCGGGCGCGGCGGCGGAAGCGGTGAGGCCCGGCGGCGCAGGCCGGGCGGGCGCGTCTGGCGTCGCGGGTTTGGGCGTCGCGGCCGCCACGACCGGCCCTTCGCCGGCGCGCGCCGGTTCGGCGGCGATCTCGGCGCTCTTCGCATCCACGACTTTCTCGGCGATGGCGGTGGCAGTCTCCAGCGCGGGAGAGGCCGGCGCGGTCGCGGGCGCGGCGTCCGGACGGGTGTTGCGAGCGATGGCGTGCGTCTCGTGGGTGCGCGGCCGGTCCCTGAGGGCGAGCGTGGCGGCCGGAGGCTCGGCGGAGGCGGTCTCGCCGGACGAGGGTTCGCTGACCAAGGGTGCGAGCGGGTTCCCGCCCACGGCGACGCGGGGCACGAGGGCGTCGGGCGCGAGGGGCGCGGCGGCGGTCTTGGCCGTTTCGTGCGCCGGCGCGTGGACGGTGAGAGCGGCGAGCGTTTCGTCGGCGTCGCCGTCACCGTCACCGGCGTCGACGGCTGCACCGTCCGCTTTCGCCGTGTCGATGGACGGGCGATGCGCGGTGCGCGCCGCCGGTGCGGCGTCGGCTGTCGCGGCGGCGGCCTTCGGCGGAGCGGCGGCGTCCTTGCTGGCGGGCTGCTGCAGCAGCGCCGCGAGGAAACCGGCCGCGCCCGTGCCCTTGCCGCCGCCGGTTTTCGCGGCGGGGTTGGCAGGCGTCGGCAGGGTCAGCGCGGCGGCGCCGGTTTTCATCGCTGGGGTCCGTCAAGGCGATAGGCCTGGGGCCACAAGCAAGTGCGGGGCCATCGAGGCCCGCGCGGAAATCCGCCGAAATCCCCGGCCGCTTCACGATGCGGGCGGTGCAAGAGCGGGGCAGGAAATGCAGCCTTGGCCGATTCTGCCGGGGCGGGTTTGCGCCCGAAAGCGTGGCGCGGCCATTGCAAAAGAAAGGGCATGGATTCGAGAGGACCCGATCGGCCTCGAAGGCCCGATGCGCAATTCCGCCCCACACGGTGGTTGGCGGACGTTAGCCGTATCGCGCGGCGCGGCAGAATCTGCCGCACGCCGGAAAAAGATTCCGCGCGCGCCCCGCGCGGAGGAGAGCCGTCATGTCGATAAACGCGCTGCTCGGCACCGGCCTTTCGGCGCTGCTCGCCAATCAGGCGGCGCTGCGGACGACTGCCTCGAACATCTCGAACGTCAACACCCCGGACTATGTGCGCCGCGTCGTCGGCTTCAAGACGCAGGCCCCCGGCGGCGTCCTGGGCGGTGTCGATCTGGGCGCGGTGACGCGCGCGGTCGATCTGTTCCTCAACGCCGAGCGGCTCAACGCCTCGTCCGGCGCGGGCGAGAGCGACGCCGCCGACCGCTTCCTCGACCAGTTGCAGAAGGCGATGGGCGGCGTCGCGGAAGGCCGCGATCCGGCCTCGCGGCTCGCCGCCGTCACCGAAGGGCTCGCCCAGCTCGCCACCGATCCGGCCTCGGCCGCGATGCAGGCCGACTTCGTGCAGAAGCTGAAAAGCTTCGCGCAGGGCGTCGCCGATCTCGGCAACCGCGTGCAGGAATTGCGCGCCCAGGCCGACGGCGAGATCGGCACCACCATCGCCCGCGTCAACACGCTGACGGCGCGGATCGCCGAACTCAACGTGCCGATCCAGCATGCGACGCTGGGCGGCAACAGCTCGTCCGTGCTGCGCGACGAGCGCGACGCCGCCTTGCGCGAACTCGCCGGGCTGATCGAGGTGCGGGTCGACGAGGACGCTTCCGGCCGGGTGAGCGTGACGACGCCGACCGGCTACACGTTGGTCAGCGACAGCGCCGCCGTCGCCACCCACAACGACATCGACCGCGTCTCGGCCGAAACCGTGTTCGCGGAGATCACCACGATCCGGCGCAACAGCTCGACCGGCGACCAGATCGGTCCGGCCGAACCGCTGGAGCGCCATGTCACCGGCGGGGCGCTGCGGGCGCTGCTCGATCTGCGCGACGTGACGCTGCCCAATATCGGCCAGCAGATCGGCGCGCTCGCCGCCGGTGCGGCCGAGGCGATGAATGCGGCCTCGAACGCTTCGTCGTCGTGGCCCGCGCCCGGCGCGCTGACCGGGCGCGACACCGGATTGCTGGCCGGCGATGCGCTCAATTTCTCCGGCAAGACCTCGGTCGCGGTCGTCGATCCGCAGGGCAAGCTGGTGCGCCGGATCGACGTCGATTTCACCGCCGGCACGATGACCGTCGATGGCGTGCCGGGACCGGCGACCGGCACGACGGTCGGCTCGTTCGTCACGGCGCTCAATACCGCGCTGACCGGCGTCGGCACGGCGACCTTCGCCAACGGCGTGCTCTCGATGACCGCGAGCGGCGGCAACGGCGTCGCCATCTCGCAGGACGCGACGGCCCCGTCGAGCCGCGCCGGGCGCGGCTTCGCCCACACGTTCGGGCTGAACGACATTCTGCAGTCGAGCGTGCCGACGAGCTTCGCCACCGGCCTTACGGGTGCGGACGCGCACGGCTTCACCGCCGGGCAGCAGGTCGAGTTCGGGCTGCGCGACGCCAAGGGCGTCGTTTCGCAGAGCTTCACCTATACGGTTGCGGGCGCGACGGTCGCCGACGTGGTGACCGGCCTCAACGCCGCTGCCGGGTCGGCCGGCAGCTTCGCACTCAATGCCGACGGGTCCATCGGGTTCACGCCGGCGGGCGGTTCGACGCAGCGGCTGGAGATCCTCGGCGACGGCACGGTGCGCGGCTCCACCAGCCTCTCGCTGACCGAGATGTTCGGCATCGGCCAGCGCTTCCAGATGGCGCAGGCCACCGGGCTGACCGTGAAGCCGTCGCTGGCGGCGCGGCCTTCGCTGATGCCGCTGGCGCAGCTCGACCTTGGACCGACGACGGCGATCGGCGACGTGGTTCTTGCTTCGGCCGACAACAAGGGCGCGCTGGCCTTGCAGGCGGCGGGCGGAAACCTCTCCTTCGCCGCCGCCGGTTTCGCGCCGGCCCAGACCAATTCGCTTTCGGGCTACGCCTCCGCGCTGGTCGCGGCGATCGGCCAGCGCGCCGCCGCCGCTTCCGACGCCGCGCTCGACGCCAAGTCGCTAAAGGCGGAGGTGCAGGAGCGCGCCTCGTCGAAGGAGGGCGTCAACCTGGACGAGGAACTCGCCAACATGATGATCTTCCAGCGCGGCTACAACGCCGGCGCGCGGCTGATCTCGATCGCCCAGCAGCTCTACGACGAGCTGCTCAACATGGTGCGCTGAGAAGGGAACGGACCGTCATGGAACGCGTCGCCACGATGATGCAGAGCCAGGCCATGCTGAGCGAGCTGACGCGCTCGCAGCGCAACCTGTTCGACGCCCAGCGCGAAGTGGCGACCGGCAAGCGCATCAACGAATTCTCCGACGCCCCGTCCGATCTGGGCGCGCTGCTGGCGGCGCGGGCCGCCGACTCGCGCGCCGCCGACTTCGCCGCCGGGGCCAAGTCGGTGCGCCAGCGGCTCGACCTCCAGAACACCCATATGGAGGAGCTGGCGGACGTGGTCGGCGATCTGAAGCAGACCGTGCTCGACGCCATCGCCAACAATGGCGGGCTGGCGCTGAAGTCCGAGATGGACGGCGCGGTGAAGCGGATGGTCTCGATCCTCAACACCCAGGTCGACGGCAAATACATCTATGGCGGCACCCGCCAGGATGTGCCGCCGGTGACGGTGCAGTCGCTGACCGACCTGCTCGCCCTGCCCGCGACCGCCGACGCCTTCCAGAACAACGCGGTCGCCCAGTCGGCCAAGATCGACAACGCCCAGACCATCGAGTTCGGCCAGCTGGCGAGCGCGCTCGGCCAGCCGCTGTTCGACATCATCCGCCAGCTCGGGGCGTTCGACGCCGGGGTCAACGGTCCGATCGCCGATAAGCTGACGACGGTGCAGTCGGACTTCCTGACCACGATGCTGCCCGGCCTCACCCAGGCCTATCAGGACGCCAACGAGGCGCTGGCCCGCAACGGCGTCGCCTACCGGGCGGCCGACGACGCCGTGAACCAGCACGCCGACACCCGCGCCACGCTCGCCGGGCTGATCTCCGACATCGAGGATGTCGATATGGCCGAGGCGATCACCAAGCTGAACAACGCCCAGACGGCGCTGCAGGCCTCGGCCAAGACCTTCGCCACGGTCCAGAACCTCACGCTGCTCGACTATCTGCCGACGTAGCGCCGCCCGGCGGCACGCCCTATATGTGCCGCCGATGATCGATCTCGGCCTCGCCAAGCCCCGCGCGGAGACCCGTGTCGTCGTCGCCATGTCGGGCGGCGTCGACTCGTCGGTGACGGCTGCGCTGTTGAAGGAGGCCGGTTACGACACGGTCGGCGTGACGCTCCAGCTCTACGACCACGGGGCGGCGGTGCAGCGGCGCGGGGCGTGCTGCGCCGGAGCCGATATCCGCGACGCCCGCACGGCGGCGGCGGCGATCGGCATTCCCCATTATGTCCTTGATTTCGAGGCGCGCTTCCGCGACGCGGTGATGGCCTCGTTCGCCGACGCCTATGTGAACGGCGAGACGCCGGTGCCCTGCGTCACCTGCAACGAGACGGTGAAGTTCACCGACCTCATCGCCGTCGCCCGCGATCTGGGCGCGGACGCGATGGCGACCGGGCACTACGTGAAGCGCGTCGAAGGGCCGGACGGGCCGGAACTTCACCGCGCCGCCGACGCCAGCCGCGACCAGAGCTATTTCCTGTTCTCGATGACCAAGGCGCAGCTCGATTTCGTGCGCTTTCCGCTGGGCGACAAGCCGAAGAGCGAAACCCGCGAGCTGGCGGCGCGCTTCGGCCTTGGGGTCGCGGACAAGCCGGACAGCCAGGACATCTGCTTCGTGCCGGACGGGCGCTATGGCGACATCGTGCGCCGCCTGCGCGCCGACGCCGCCGCGCCCGGCGAGATCGTCGATCTGGAGGGCCGCGCGCTCGGCCGCCACGAGGGCATCGTCAACTACACGATCGGCCAGCGGCGCGGGCTCGACCTAAAGACCGCCGGACAGGCGCTCTATGTGGTGCGGCTGGAGCCGGGGACCCGGCGCGTCGTCGTGGGGCCGCGCGAGGCGCTGACGCAGCGCATGTTCGCGGTGCGGCGGATCAACTGGCTGTGCAACGCGCCGCCGCCGGGCGAAGCGATGACGGTGCTGGCCCGCGTGCGCTCGACGCGGCCGCCGGTGGAAGCGGCGGTCGTGGCCGACGGCGCGGGCGGCGCGCGGGTCACGATCCACGGCGGCGAGGCCGGGATCGCGCCCGGCCAGGCCTGTGTCTTCTATGCGCCGGACGGCGGCGGCCGCGTGCTGGGCGGCGGCTGGATCGCGCGTCCCGAGGCCGCCTGATCCGCGCGCCGCGCATTTGTCGCGCGTTGCTGTGCCCGCGAAGACACAGGCCGGACGCCATGCGACGTTTCGATCACAGTTACTTGAGAGCGCATTGCTGACGCCGCCGCGCCTCCGTTAGAAGACTCGGCAGGGGCGAAGCTCGCGGAGTGCGTTGCCGGATGAGGGGGCTCATCCGAAAGCGTGTTCACAACAGCAAGAGATGTCACTCTTTTCCTGTTCGGGGGAACACGCTTTGTCCTATGCCTATTCGCCGCGCGCCAGCGCGCGCCTTTTCGCATTTCTTTTCGCCGGGGCTTCGGGGTTGGCGCTTCTGACGGCCGCTGAGGCCGCCGATCCGCAGCCCGCAACGCCCGTCACCGCCACGCCGCCCGCCGCCCAGCCGACGCCCGCCGCGGGCGGAGCGGACGCCGAAGCGGCCGACGCCGCCGAAGCCGCCCAGCCCGAAGCGGAAGGCGCGGAAACGGTCGTCGTCACGGGCTCGCGCCTGCGCAAGACGACCTTCAACAGCGCCTCGCCCTTGCAGGTGATCGACGGCGCGAAAGCGCGCGAACTCGGCTTCATCGACACCTCGAAGATCCTGCAATCGGTGAGCGCCGCGAACGGCGTGCAGATCGACACTTCGGTGTCGAGCTCGTTCGTCGCGGTGGGCGGTCCCGGCGTCTCGTCGATCGATCTGCGCAATCTCGATCCGTCGCGCACGCTGGTGCTGATCGACGATCGCCGTATGGCGCCGGCGGGCGTCGAAGGCGCGCCGGTGTCGCCCGATGTCGGCCTGATCCCATCGTCGCTGATCGACCGTATCGAGGTGCTGCTGGACGGCGCGTCGTCGGTCTATGGCTCGGACGCGGTGGCGGGCGTCGTCAACGTGAAGCTGATCAAGAAGTTCGACGGCTTCAAGGTGTCGAGCACGGTGGACTATCCCACGACCGCCGGCGGCGGCGGACGCTCGCAGAACATCGCCGGGCTCTACGGCTATACCGGCGAGAACAGCAACGTCCTGGTCGCGGCCGAGTATCGCAATGTCGAGCGGCTGAGCTATGGCGAGCGCGATTTCTCCGACAAGTGCCCGAACGGCTATAACCGCGAAGTCGATATCAACACCGGCGAGGAACACACCTTCGATCCGCGCTGGGGCTCGGACTGCTACGCCTTCGGGGCGCTGGGCGGCTATGTCTCGGTCGCCGGCCTGTCGCGATTCTATACGCCGGGCGTCACCAACGATCCGGTGTTCGCGCTACCCGGCTTCTCGCGCACGCGGCGCATCGGGCCCAATCCGGGCGACGAGGCGGTCAATCTGCTCGACGAGCAATATTCGCGGCTCGACTGGGTTCGCGACTCCGACCTGGTGCCCGGCGGCGAGACCTTCAGCCTGTTCGCGCGCGGCGACACGACGCTCGACGAGGCGACGCAGACGCAGCTCTTCTTCGAGCTCGGCTATAACCGCCGCACGCAGCATTTCGCGACGACCACGCCGCAGCTCTTCCTCGACGTGCCGTCGTCCAATCCGTTCAATCCGTTCGGCGACGCGACCTTCGGCCTCGACGCAAGGCCGGTGCTGATGCTCTACAACGACCGCAACCGCAACCATGTGCGCGTGTGGCAGGCCCGCTTCGTCGGCGGCGTGCGCGGCGATTTCTTCGAAGGGTCGAGCTGGCACTACGAGGCGACGCTCGTCTATACGAAGTCCGAAGGCCAATCGATCCGCCACGGCTATCGCGCCGACCTGCTGGAGCTGTCTTTGACCACGACGCAGGAGACGTCGCCCGGCGTCTTCAAGTGCGGCGCCGACGTCGATCCGTCGCTGCCGGCCTGCGTTCCCGTCAATTTGTTCTCGGACTCGGCGCTGCGGCTCGGCCGCCTGTCGGCGGCGGAGGAGGCGTTCCTCTATGACAAGCGCGAGTTCAACACCACGACCAAGCAGATCCTGTTCAACGCCTATGCGGCGGGCGATCTGTTCGAATTGCAGGGTGGCATGGCCGAGGCGCTGATCGGCGTCGAGTATCGCAAGGACACGCTGGATTCGATTCCGGACGACAATGCGCGCTTCGGCCTGATTCAGAACACGTTCAGCGACGCCGGCGCGACCGGTTCGGCCCGCATCACGGAAGGCTTCGCGGAAGTCCAGCTGCCCTTCCTGAAGGATGCGCCATGGGCGAAGGATCTGGTGGTGAACCTCTCGGGGCGCTTCACCGACCACCAGTATTACGGCCAGGCCTGGACCTATGGCGCGAAGGCGCTGTGGTCGCCGACCGAGTGGCTGACGCTGCGCGGCACCTACGGCACGTCCTATCGCGCGCCGAACCTCAGGGAATTCTTCCTCGGCCGCCAGACGGGCTTCATCTCGTCCTCGATCGATCCCTGCATCGTGCCGGCGGCGGCGATCGACCCCGGTCCGGTCTACAATCCCGACAACGACCGCCGCAGCGCGCAGGCGATCGCCAATTGCCAGGCGGAGGGCCTCGATCCCTTCACGCTGGGCCTCGGCGGCACGGAGAGCATCGAGAGCGTCACGGGCGGTTCGAGGGAGCTTGAGGACGAAACCTCCAAGGCGTTCTCGCTGGGTTTCGTGCTCGATCAGCCGTTCTGGGACGACGTGAACCTGAAGTTCGGGCTCACCTATTACGGCATCGAGATCACCAACTCGATCGAACGCCCCGGCGTCGCCAATATCCTGGACGAGTGCTACGAGAAGGCGCCGGGATCGCCCTATTGCGCCCGCATCACGCGCTTCACCTCCGGCTCGCATGTCGGCCAGATCGAGACGGTCGACAACAGCTTCATCAATGTCGGCCTGATCTCGACCAAGGGCATCGACTACAACCTCTTCTACGGCCAGGACGTCACCGTCTTCGGCCAGACGCTGGGGCTGACGCTCGACGTGTCGCTGTCGCAGACGCTGGAGAACAACGTCACGACGTTCGGCGTGCTTGAGGAAGCCAAGGGCGGCTTCGGTACGCCGGAGTGGCGGGGCACGATCGACATGGGCGCGGAGATGGGCGAGTGGAGCGTCCTGTGGCGCGCCCGCTACATCGGCCACATGGCCGACCTGGCGAACGCCAATCCGGCGTTCGACACCTGTCCGCTGATCAACCCGCCGCCCAGCACGGCGCGCGACCCGGCCTGCACCTCGGGCGCAAACCGTCTGGAGAAGACCTTCGCCGAGTCGCAGTGGCTGCACTCGATGGCGGTCACCTATGCGCCGGGCGAGGACTGGTCGGTGACGCTGGGCGTCGACAACATCTTCGACCAGGACCCCGAGTTCCTGGACCCGGACGTGTCGGGCGCCGTCGCCACCACCGACAACACGGGCGCGCTGCGGGGCGTCGGCTACGACTTCCTCGGCCGCCGCGTCTATATGCGGGTTTCGGCCTCGTTCTGAGGCGAAGCGTTGCGGATGGGGACCGGCCGCCGAAAGGCGGCCGGTTCTTTCTTTGCGGACGGCCATAACCGCGCGTCATTGCTTGACAATGGAGGCTCGGTGGATTTATGAGCCGCGACCCGCGTGGCAGCGTAGCTCAGCGGTAGAGCAGGGGAATCATAATCCCTTGGTCGGCGGTTCAAATCCGTCCGCTGCTACCACTTCTCCCTACCGACCCGGCGCCTGCGGCGCGTCGCCCTTCCCGGCGGCGGCGTCCTCGCCGCGCAGGGCGGCCATCGCGTCGGCGACGTTCGCCCGGAAGCGCACCTGCGGCGGGCGGACGCCGTGCAGCAGCAGGGCGCGGCGGACGGCCGGGCGCGCCCCGGCGATCACCACGGCCGCCGGCTGGCGCGCCGCCTTGCGGGCGAAACCTTCCATGGTGGCGGCGGCGGTCGAGTCGATGATCGGCACCGCCGAGAAGTCGATCACATACGCCTTGGGATGCGCGCCGATCCGGTCGAGCGCGGCGGCGACGGCCCCGGCCGCGCCGAAGAAGAAGGCGCCCGAGATGCGATAGACGACGATGTCCGGGTCGGAGGCGAGCGCCGCGTCGTAGGGCGTGCGCTCGCGGCCCTCGGCCGTGTCGGCGATATCTTCCATGTCCTGCGGTCCCGGCCGGTCCACCTCGACGGCCTCGGCCATGCGGTGCAGGAAGAGCAGCGCGCCGAGGCCGAAGCCGACGAGGATGCCTTCGGTGAGGTCGCGGAAGACGACCAGCAGGAAGGTCGCCAGCAGCACCACCGCGTCGCCGCGCGAGGCGCGCAGCAGGGTGGCGAATTCGTGCTTCTCGGCCATGTTCCAGGCGACCGTCGCCAGCAGGCCGGCGAGCGCGGCGAGCGGGATATAGGCGGCGAGCGGCGCGGCGACCGCCATGAAGGCGAGCAGAAAGAGCGCGTGCAGCATCCCCGAGACGGGTCCGCGCGCGCCGGCCCGCACATTGGCGGCGGTGCGGGCGATGGTGCCGGTGACGCAGAAGCCGCCGAACAGGGCCGAGCCCATATTGGCGATGCCCTGCGCCACCAGCTCGGCGTTGGAGCGGTGCCGCCGGCCGCTCATGGAATCGGCGACGACGGCCGAAAGAAGGCTCTCGATGCCGCCCAGCAGCGCGAAGGAGACGGCGCTCGGCAGCAGCGCGGCGAGCCGTTCCAGCGTGATCTCCGGAAGGCCGGGCAGGGGCAAGGTGTGCGGAATGCCGCCGAAGCGCGAGCCGATGGTCTCGACCGGCAGGCCGGCCAGCGCCGACACGGCGGTGACGGCGGCGATCGCGATGAGGAAGACCGGCCATTTCGGACGATAGCGGCGCAGCCCCACGATGATCGCGATCGTCGCGAGCGCCACCCCGGCGGCGGCCGGGTTGAGGGTCGGCAGCGCCGCCGCGAGGGCCTGGAGCTTGGGCAGGATCGGCCCCGGCTCCGGCCCGGCGAGCGTCAGGCCCAGAAGGTCGCGCAGCTGGCTGGCGAAGATGATGACGGCGATGCCGGCCGTGAAGCCGACGGTCACCGGATAGGGGATGTATTTGATGAAGGCCCCGAGCCGCATCAGGCCGATGGCGAGAAGAATGATCCCCGACATGAAGGTCGCGAGGATCAGGCCGTCGATGCCGAACTGATGGACGGTCGCGGCGACGAGCACGATGAAGGCGCCCGCCGGTCCGCCGATCTGGAAGCGGCTGCCGCCGAGCGCGGAGACCAGGAAGCCGCCGACGATGGCGGCGTAGAGGCCCCGTTCCGGCGGAACGCCCGAGGCGATGGCGATCGCCATCGAGAGCGGCAGGGCGACGATGGCGACGGTGAGGCCGGCGATCGCGTCGGCCTTGAGATCGGCGGCGGCGTAGCCCTCGCGCAGGGTGGTGACGAGCTTGGGCGTGAACAGCTCGGCGAAGCTCGGTCGTGCGGCTCTGGCAACCATCGCTTGGCGTACTCCGGCGTCCGCGGCGAGGACCTCACTCCCTCGGCGGACCGCCCGGCCCGGGGGCCTTCAGACGGACGCCGCGGCCGCCTTCGCGGCTGACGGCGTTCTCCCCGATCAGTTCGACCCCGGCGCGCTCGAAGGCCTCGATCACCCGGGTGAGCGTGTCGACCACGCCGCGCACATTGCCCTCGCTCGCCTCCATCCGCTGGATGGTGGGCAGCGAAACGCCGGCAAGCTCGGCCAGCTGACGCTGGTCGATCCCGAGCAGGGCGCGCGCGGCGCGCATCTGGGCGGCGGTCATCATCGTCGGAAATCCATATATCAGACGGCTAATATAAGGTCCAGAACATTATTGGTGATGTACTAGACATCATTTGGCACCGGCGGCGGCGGTCAGAGGGCGGCGATCAGGATCCAGAGGCCGAGGCCGAGGAAGATCAGGGCGGCGATCAGGCGGACGACATGGAGCGGCACCGCCCTCGTGATCGCCTCGCCGAACAGCACCGCGGGCACGTTGGCGAGCATCATGCCGAGCGTCGTGCCGATGGTGACCAGCAGCACCTCGTTGAAGCGCGCCGCCAGCAGCGAGGTCGCGATCTGGGTCTTGTCGCCGATCTCGACGATGAAGAAGGCGACGAGAGTGGTGAGGAAAACGCCGCCCGCGCCCCGCTCGGCGGCCTCGTCATCGGCCTTGTCGGGGACCAGCGTCCAGGCGGCCATGGCGATGAAGGCGACGGCGACGCCGATCTGAAAGGCCTGGCCGGTCAGCCATTGCGCGATGAGATAGCCGAAGCCGGCGGCGAGCGCGTGGTTGGCGAGGGTCGCGGCGAGGATGCCGAGGACGATCGGCACCGGCTTGCGGAAGCGCGCCGCCAGCACGATGGCGAGAAGCTGGGTCTTGTCGCCGATCTCCGCGAGGGCGACGAGGCCGGTCGAAATCCAGATCGCTTCCAAGGGGTCGCACTCCAGGCCGGGAGGGGAACGGCGCGGCGCCTTCGCCCGCCAGAGCCGGGCCGGGTAGGGCGGTTTCGCCCGCCTGTCAAACGTCCCGCCCCGCCGCCCTTGATCGCCGGGCGCGGGGGCGATACCGCAGGGTCAATGCGCCGCTGTCCGGCGCCGGGTGCCCGTCCATGACCGTCACGCTTGAGGATATCCGCGCGGCCCAGCGCCTGATCGAAGGCCGCGTCTCGCGCACGCCGTTCAACCGCGCGCGCACGCTGTCCGACATCACCGGCGCGGAAGTGTTCCTGAAGTTCGAGAACCTCCAGTTCACCGCCTCGTTCAAGGAGCGCGGGGCGCTGAACAAGCTCTCCAGCCTCACCGAAGAGGAGCGCAAGCGCGGCGTCATCGCGATGAGCGCCGGCAATCACGCGCAGGGCGTCGCCTATCACGCGGCGAAGCTGGGCATTCCGGCGACCATCGTCATGCCCATCGGCACGCCGTTCGTGAAGATCAACCAGACCAAGGAGCACGGCGCGCGGGTGATCGTGGACGGCGAGGGCCTGAGCGGGGCGAGCGCGCTCGCCCATGCGCTCGCCGAGAAGGAGAACCTCGTCTTCGTCCACCCCTACGACGACGACAAGATCATCGCCGGGCAGGGGACGATCGGCCTGGAGATGCTGGAGGACCGGCCCGATCTCGATGCGCTGATCGTGCCCATCGGCGGCGGCGGGCTGATCGCCGGGATCGCCACGGCGGCGAAGGGCGTGAAGCCCTCGATCAAGATCTACGGCGTCGAGACCGAGCTCTATCCGGGCATGTACAATGCCTTCAAGGACGAGGAGGAGCCGGCGGGCGGGCAGACCATCGCCGAGGGCATCGCGGTGCGGGTGATGGGCGAACGCTGCCTGCCCATCGTCAAGGCGCTGGTGGACGACATCGTGCTTGTCGAGGAGGAGATGATCGAACGCTCGATCGCGCTGCTGCTCAACATCGAGAAGACGGTGGTCGAGGGGGCGGGCGCGGCGGGCCTCGCGGCGCTGCTGACCCGGCCCGAACTCTTCAAGGGCAAGAAGGTCGGGCTGGTGCTGTGCGGCGGCAATATCGATCCGCGGCTGCTGTCGAACGTGATCCTGCGCGAGTTGTCGCGCGAGGGCCGCATCCTGCATTTCGCGGTGGAGATCGAGGACCGGCCGGGCGTGCTGGCGCGGATCGCGACGCTGGTCGGCGAGGGCGGCGGCAATATCCTGGAGGTCTTCCACAACCGGATGCTGACCCACATGCCGGCCAAGGTCGCCGAGCTGCGCATTTCGGCCGAGGCGCGCGATCCCGACCACGCCCGCGACGTCATCGCCCATGTCCGGGGCGCGGGTTTCAAGGTGCGCGAGATCGGGGCCGGCGGCGTCTGACGGCCGGCCCCCCGGCGGCGCACGCAAATATGCCGCATTGCCGCCGGCATGATCCTCGGGCGAGTGCGGGCATGGGCCCAGCCGATCATCCGGGAGCTGAACGATGCGTCCGACGAGACTGATCATGGCGGCCGCGCTCGGCCTGGCGTTCGCGCCAGGCGCGCGGGCCGACGCCGCGCCCGAGGGTCCGCCGCCCGGCTATCCGCTGCCCGACGGCTGCAACGCCGAGGCGGTCGCGCCCTGGCCGGCGGCGGGCGAGGGCTATCGCGCGCAGGCCGCGACCGAGGGCGAGGCCTGCGCCGAGGCGGCGCTGACGCTGGCCCTGGTCGCGCCGACCGGGCGGGCGCTGTGGGAGCGTCCGCCGAGCGCCGCCGCCGCGATCCGCGTGCTCTATGGCGTGCCGGGCGGGCGCGAAATGGAGACCGAGCTTCAGGCCTGGATCGCGCAGGGCGGAACCAAGCCGTCCACCGCATCGGACCTGCCGGTCTGGGCGGAGGGCGCGGCGGGGCCGGAGGGCTTCGAGCCGATGCCGGAAACCGGCCGCGCCGCCTATGAGGCGCTGCGCGCCTCGGCCCGGCCGCTCTTCTGCTATGCCGACGCCCCCGGATTCGATACCTGTCTGGTGCTGGCGGCGGACGACAGCGTATCGGTCATCGGACGGCGCGCGACGCGCTAGCGAAGGGGAAGAGCGATGAAGATCATCCGGTTGGCGGCGCTCTGCGTCCTCCTGTCTGCGCCGCCGGCCATGGCGGCGGAGATGCCCAGGGAGACGCCGCCGCTCATGACATTGAGCGAGATGGCGGCGAAGTCGCTGGCGGGCGGATATCTCATCGTCGAGACCGGCGAGAACGGGCGCAAGACGACCCAGAGCGTCATCCTCAAGCCCGACCTCACCTTCGAGAACTTCATCAACGCCGAAGCCGGCGGCGTGCCGCCGATCTCGGCCTATGGCGGCGGTGTGTGGTTCGCCCGGATCGCCGCCGACGGCGCGATCGAGATCGCGCTCGGCCGCAACAAGGACGACACCGCCCCCGAATGGACGATGAAGGTGCTGGCGGACGGCAATCTGCTGAACGGCGACAAGATCTGGGCGCGCGGCAAGTGAGCGGGCGCGGCGTGGCGCGCCTCGCGCTGGCGGCCCTTCTCGCCGCCGCCTGGGCCGGCGCATCGTGCGCGGCGGCCGCCCAGTTCCTGTGGATCCGCAATGTCTGGCGGCAGGACGCCTTTCTCAACATCGAGCCGGGCTATGTGACGGCCACCGACGTCATGGACGGGTGGCAGAGCGCCCAATGGATCTTCATCGACGCGCCGAACGGCTATGCCTGGATCCAGAACCGCTGGACCGGGTGCTATCTGCATATCGAGCGCGGCAAGGTGGAGTGCTCGACCGACGTGCAGCGCGGCTGGCACAGTGCGCAGTGGAGCGGCGAGGCGGCTTCGGGCAAGTCCTTCCGCCTGCGCAATCGCTGGAAGAACTGCTACCTCAACATCGAGCGCGGGCCGGTCGCCTGCACGCGGGTCGCGGCGGGATGGCAGAGCGCGCTCTGGACGGTCGAGGACTAGGGCCGGGAGCAGGACACGGGACCGGGCGATGACGAAACCCGAAACGCATGACGCCTATCTCGCCACGGTGACGCCGGCGCAGCGCGCCTGTCTTGAACATCTGCGCCAGGTGATCCGCGCCGAGGCGCCGGGCGCGGAGGAGGTCATCTCCTACGCCATGCCGGGCTTCCGCATGCCGGGATCGAAGGTCTTCGCCGGCTATGCGGCGCGCAAGAATTGCGGCTACTACCCGCATTCGGGCGCGGTGCTGAAGCGGTTCGAGGCCGATTTGAAAGGGCGCCAATGGAGCGCCGGAGCGGTGCAGTTCACGCCCGAAAATCCGCTGCCCGACGAGCTGGTGCGCCGCATGGTGCGCGCCCGGCTGGACGAGATCGCGGCCGAGGGGCGCTGAGGGCCCCCCGGCCCTTGCCCTAGACCTTCTTCAGGAACTCGGTCTTGAGGACGAGGCCCTTCACGTTTTCGACGTTGCACTCGATCTGGCCGGGATCGTCGGTGAGGCGGATATTCTTGGCCACAGTGCCGCGCTTCAGCGTCACCGAGGTACCCTTCACCTTCAGGTCCTTGACGACCATGACGCTGTCGCCGTCCTTGAGGACGTTGCCGTTGCTGTCTTTCACGTCCATGGCGCGCGCCTAGGCCTCTTCGCGTTCGAAGAAGGGGATGATGAAGCCGATGCTGTCCGGCGCGAGGCAGGACGTGACGAAGGCGCTTTCCTTGAAGCAGACCATCGGCGCCTTCGACGCCTTGATCGCCTCGAAGTCTTCTTTCGACAGGGTCGTCGTCACGCCCTCGGCGTCCATCGCCGGCGCGGTGTCGCTGGAGGCGATGTCGACCTTGATCCATTCGTCGAGGAACGCGCCGAGCTGAGCCGCCGTGACCTCCGCTTCTGTGTGGCCGAGGTCGTAGCTGGCGGCGATGACGGGCGCGGCATAGGTCGAGACCGAGATGCCCTCCGACGTATGGATCGTCAGGACGGCGGTTGCCAGCCGGCAATTGTCGCCGCCGCCTTCCGGCGCGACCGGGCCGGGGATGGCGGTCGCAGTGACGATCAGCGTGCGCTCGTCCGGCAGGGTCACATTGGCGCTGCGCGTCTGGGCGCAAGGGTCGGCGGCGGAGGCGGCGCCGGCCAGAACGAAGGCGGCGGCGGCGGCAGTCAGCACTTTCATCATCGTCTCCATCGAACGGCACCGGCCGCGTGGCGCGACTGTGTTGCGCGGCGGCCGCAAAGTCCATGGCGGGCGCTGCGCCCGTTCGCCTCAGGCGCTCAGCGTTCGGCCTTCATGCTGAGCACGATGGACGACATCGTGCGCTGGATGCCCTTCAGCCGGCCGATATGGTCGAGCAGCGTATCGAGGCGCTCGGTCGTGTCGGCGGCGATTTCGGCGATCAGGTCGAACTCGCCGGAGATGGTGACGAGGCGCTTCAGCTCCGGCAGGGCCCTGAGGTCGGCGACGACGCGCTCGGCCGCCTTGGGATCGACGCTGAGCATGACATGGGCGCGGATCAGCCGCCGCCCGGCCGCGCCGCCGCGCCGGATCGTGTAGCCGCGAATCTCGCCGCTCCGCTCCAGCCGGGCGATGCGGTCCTGCACCGTGGAGCGGGCGAGCTTCAGCCGCGCGGCGAGCGCGGTGACGCTGGTGCGGGCGTCGGCCTCGAGGAGGTCGAGCAGGCGGTGGTCGGTGGCGTCCATGGCGGCTCCGTCATTTCGCCGGATATCCGTCATCATACCGGATCATTCGCCGCATTTCGACGGTTTTGACGCTGCAAACCGGCGGCGGGGCCTATGAGGATGGGCGCACCATCAAGGAGCCCGTTCCATGAAGAAGATTCTGCTCGTCGGCGGCGGCAAGATCGGCTCGGCGATCGCCGACCTGCTCGGTCCGACCGGCGACTATGCGCTGACCGTCGCCGACCGCGACGCGGCGAGCCTCGCCCGCCTCGGCGCGCCGAACGTGACGCCGCTGCGCATGGACATCGCCCACGCCGCCGCGCTCGCCGCCGCCGCCAAGGGCCACGACATGGTGCTGAGCGCCGCGCCCTACACGCTGACCCCGGTCATCGCGGCGGCGGCCAAGGAGGCGGGCGCGCATTATTTCGACCTGACCGAGGACGTGGAATCGACCCGCGTCGTCAAACAGCTCGCCGAGGGCGCAGCGTCGGCCTTCGTGCCGCAATGCGGTCTCGCGCCCGGCTATATCTCGATCTGCGCCGCCGACATCGCGCGCCGCTTCGACACGCTGCGCGAGGTGCAGATGCGGGTCGGGGCGCTGCCGGTCTTTCCGACCAATGCGCTGAAATACAATCTCACCTGGTCGACCGACGGCCTCATCAACGAATACTGCAACCCTTGCGAATCCATCCGCGACGGCGAACTGATCGAGGTGCCGGCGCTGGAGGAACTCGAAGCGTTCTCGCTGGACGGCGTGGAATACGAGGCGTTCAACACCTCCGGCGGTCTCGGCACGCTGTGCGAGACGCTGAAGGGCAAGGTGGAGAACCTCAACTACAAGACCGTGCGCTATCCCGGCCACCGCGACATCGTGAAGATGCTGGTGCGCGATCTGCGTCTCGCCTATCGCCGCGACCTCCTGAAGGACGTGCTGGAAGCCTCGATCCCGATCACCTTCCAGGACGTGGTGCTGGTGTTCGTGACCGTCTCGGGCGAGCGCGACGGGCGGTTGACCCAGGAAAGCTACGCCCGGAAGGTCTATGCCCAGACGGTGGAGGGCAAGCTGATGAGCGCGATCCAGATCACGACGGCGGCGGGCATCTGCGCGATGGTCGATCTGATGGCCGAGGGCCGCCTGCCGCAGAAGGGCTTCGTGCGGCAGGAGGAGACGCGGCTCGCCGATTTCCACGCCAACCGCTTCGGCCGCTACTACGCGCAAGGCCAGTAAGCCATGCGCACCGGCGCGGAGATCCTGATCGACCAGCTGATCCTGAACGGCGCGGACACGGCGTTCGGGGTGCCGGGCGAATCCTATCTCGCCGTTCTGGACGCGATCCACGGACGCCGCGAACGCTTCCGCTTCGTCGCCTGCCGCCAGGAGGGCGGGGCGGCGTTCATGGCGGAGGCGTGGGGCAAGCTGACCGGGCGGCCCGGCATCGCCTTCGCGACGCGCGGTCCGGGCGCCACCAACGCGGCGATCGGCGTCCACACGGCGATGCAGGATTCGACGCCGATGATCCTTTTCATCGGGCAGGTCGGATCGGGCGACAGCGACCGCGAGGCGTTCCAGGAGATCGACTATCGCCGCTTCTTCTCGCCGGTCGCCAAATGGGCGGCGCAGATCGACCGCGCCGACCGGGTGCCGGAATTCGTGCAGCGCGCCTATGCGGTGGCGATGGCGGGGCGGCCGGGGCCGGTCGTGCTGGCGCTGCCGGAGGACATGCTGACCGCAGAGGCCGATGTCGCGGACGGCAGGCGGATCGAACCGGCGGGCGCGGGGCCGCGTCCCGCCGACATGGCGCGGCTGAAGGCGATGCTGGCGGCGGCGCGGCGGCCGCTCGCGATCCTCGGCGGGCCGGGCTGGACGCAGAGCGCGGCGGACGGCGTGCGCGCCTTTCTGGAACGCTGGTCGCTGCCGGCGGCGACCTCGTTCCGGGCGAAGGACCGGCTCGACAATGCGCATCCGCTCTATGCCGGCGATCTCGGCATCGGGGCCGATCCGAAGCTGGTTGCCCGCGTCGCGGAAAGCGACCTGCTGCTGGTCGTCGGGGCGCGGCTCGACGAGATGACGACCGGCGGCTACGAGCGCATCGCCGTGCCGCTGGCGGCGCAGGGTCTGGTGCATGTCTATCCGGACCCGGACGAACTCAACCGCGTGACGCGGGCCGACCTCGCGCTGTGTTCGGATGTCGCCGCCTTCGCAGCGGCGCTGGCGGAGCTTTCGCCGGACGCGCCGCCGGTCTGGACGGGCGAGGCGCAAGCGGCGCGCGCCGCCTATGAGGCGTTCGTGCGGCCGGTCGCGCCGCCGGGCGCGGTCAATCCTTCGGCGATCTTCGCCTGGCTGCGCGAGCGGCTGCCGCCAGACGCGATCCTCACCAACGGGGCCGGGAACTATGCCGGATGGCTGCACCGCTTCCATCTGCACCGGCGGCTGGGCACGCAGCTCGCGCCGCAATCGGGCGCGATGGGCTACGGCTTTCCGGCGGCGATCGCCGCGAAGCTGAACGCGCCGGGCGGATCGTCATCGCCAATGCGGGCGACGGCTGCTTCCTGATGAACGGCCAGGAGATGGCGACGGCCGTGCAATACGGCGCGGCGGTCGTCGTGCTGGTGTGGGACAACGGTTCCTACGGGACGATCCGGATGCATCAGGAGCGGCACTATCCCGGCCGCGTCTCGGGCACCGATCTCAGAAATCCGGATTTCGCGGCGCTGGCCCGCAGCTATGGCGCGGCGGGGTTCACCGTAACGGAGACGGCGGCCTTCGCGCCGGCCTTCGAGGCGGCGCTCGCTGCGGGCGGGCCGGCGCTGATCCACATCGTGACTGACGTCGAGGCGATCACCCCGGCGACGACGATCAGCGCGCTTCGGGCGGCGGCGCGATGAGCGCCGCCCCGTCAGGCGGCGGGCTCGGCGGCCGGTGCGGCGCGCTTACGGCCCCAGCCGAACCAGTAGATGATGCCGCCCGCCACGACGAGCAGGGCGACGCCGATGAGCGGGCGATAGACCAGCCAGGCGAGCGCGATCACGATCAGGCCGAGCGGCACGCCGAGCGCGAAGGCGATCACCGAAATACCGCCGCCGACGATGCGGGCGATGAACGGCACGACATTCGCGATGGCGCGCAGCGGCGCGAGGATGAGGCCGAAGCCCATGCAGATGCCGATGATGCCCGCCCCGCGCAGGATCCAGGTCATCATGTTCTCGGCCGATTGCTGATCCTCGATCATCATCGCCGCCGTCTTGTCGCCGAGCGACAGGCGATAGACCTCGTAGCCGTTCGGCGCACGCCAGGGCTCCAGCCCCGGACCCTGCTGGCGGGCGAGGACCGAGACGGTCTGCGGCGAAGCGAGATAGGTGTAGGTGACGCGCATGTCGCCGACCTTGGGCTCTTCCGGCATGCCGTCGCCGGCGTAGTAGCCCTGCGCCGTCGGCGTCCAGCCCGCGGGTTCGGAAACGGGCTTCGGCGTCGCGTCGCCCGAAAGCTGGCCGAGCAGCGCGGGTTTCAGCTTGTAGCCGCCGAGCGTCGCGTCGGAGGCGGCGAAGTCGGCCGATTTCAGCGTCATCGGCGGATTGACCAGCGGCGCGCCGACCTTGCGGCCTTCGGCGGCGCTGGCGGCGGCATTGAACTTGGAGGAGTCGATCTCGGACGTCGACCATTCGCGCTTGTAGGAATAGGTCGTGGTCGTCGTCTCGCCGCCGCCGAGCTTCTCCTCGGTCTTGGTCGAGGTCTCTTCCTTCCACTGATACATCTCGGCCTTGCGGCTGACGACCAGAGCGTCCGCGAAGGCGATGCCGAGATCGGCGTCGGAAATCGGCGCGGTCGCCTTGGCCTCGCCGGTCATGTGCACGAGCTTGCCGTCATTGGCGGCGTCGGGCGTGGTGGCGGTGAGCGAGATCGCCGCGTCGGTCGCGGCGCTGAGGCCCTTTTCGGCGGTGACGGCGCGGCCCTCGTTCCACCACAGGAGGCCGCAGCACACGACGATCAGCACGAAGCCGCCGACGATGCCGCCGAAGGAATCGCCGAGGCGCTGGAAATACGACTTGTTGGTCGTGACGGTGTACGGATCGCTCACGGCAGAAGCTCCCCCTCAAGCGGCTGCAAATCAGAGTTGCGGCACTCTAACGAGCCGGTGTCCGGCGCGCTTGCGATTTTTCGCCGCGCGCCCGCAGCGGCGTGACGTGAAAGGACGAACCCCAATGACCCGACATTCGGACATCCTTAGCCCCTTCGGTATCCCCGCTTCCGGGGATGTGGCGGTCGCCTCGCCCGCCGACGGGCTGCCGCTCGGGCGCGTCGCCTACGACACCCCGGCGGCGATCGAGGCCAAGATCGTCGCGGCCGAGGCGGCGTTCCGGATCTGGCGCGACGTGCCCGCGCCGCGCCGGGGCGAGCTGGTGCGCCTGTTCGGCGAGGAACTGCGCGCCCACAAGGCGGCGCTCGGCCGTCTGGTGAGCCTGGAGTCGGGCAAGATCCTGCAGGAAGGCCTCGGCGAGGTGCAGGAGATGATCGACATCTGCGACTTCGCGGTCGGCCTGTCGCGTCAGCTCTATGGCCTGACCATCGCCTCGGAGCGGCCCGGCCACCGGATGATGGAAACCTGGCATCCGCTGGGGCCGGTGGCGATCATCTCGGCCTTCAACTTCCCCGTGGCGGTCTGGGCCTGGAACGCGGCGCTCGCCCTCGTCTGCGGCGATCCGACGATCTGGAAGCCGTCGGAGAAGACGCCGCTGACCGCGCTGGCGACGCAGGCGCTGTTCCAGGCGGCCCTCGCGCGCTTCGGCGAGGCGCCGGAGGGTCTTTCCTCGGTCGTTCTGGGGCGGGCCGACGCCGGCCATGCGCTCGCCGCCGACCGGCGCATTCCTCTGGTCAGCGCCACCGGCTCGACCCGGATGGGCCGCGCGGTCGGTCCGGTCGTCGCCGAACGGTTCGGCCGCGCCCTGCTGGAACTCGGCGGCAACAACGCGATGATGGTGATGCCGAGCGCCGATCTGGAGCTGGCGGTCCGGGCGATCCTCTTCGCCGCCGTCGGCACGGCCGGGCAGCGCTGCACGACGTTGCGCCGTCTGCTGGTGCACAAGGACGTCTATGACGCGCTGATCCCGCGCCTGAAGGCGGCCTATGCCCGCGTCACGGTCGGCCATCCGCTGGAGGCGGGGACGCTGGCCGGGCCGCTGATCGATGAAGGCGCGTTCAAGGCGATGGAGGCGGCGCTGGCCGCCGCGGCGGCCGACGGCGGCGTCGTGACCGGCGGCGGGCGGACGCTCGCCGATCTCCATCCTGGCGCGTTCTATGTCCGCCCGGCGCTGGTCGAGATGCCGGCGCAGCGGGGCGTCATGCTGCACGAAACCTTCGCGCCCATCCTCTATGTGGTGAAGATCGGCTCGTTCGAGGACGGGCTGTCGCTGCAGAACGGCGTGCCGCAGGGCCTTTCGTCCTGCATCTTCACCCGCGACATGCAGGAGGCGGAGCGCTTCGTCGCGGCCTCGGGCAGCGATTGCGGCATCGCCAACGTCAATATCGGTCCTTCGGGCGCCGAGATCGGCGGCGCGTTCGGCGGCGAGAAGGAGACGGGCGGCGGGCGCGAATCCGGTTCCGACAGCTGGAAGGCCTATATGCGGCGGCAGACCGCGACGGTGAACTACTCCAACGCGCTGCCGCTGGCGCAAGGCATCCGCTTCGACGCCGATTGAGCGGCGTTTCGCTCTTGCCGGGCGACGGATTCGAGGTTCCTCTCGCGTTGGATCGTTACGCGCGGCCGCTCGTCATGGGGACGGCCTGCCGCGCGCCGGAGCCGTCATGTCCCGCCTTCTTGCGTATGCGATCGCCGCCGCCGCCGTCGCGGCCGGCGCTTATTTCCTTTGGGTCAATCTCGGCTCCTCCTCCGCGCCGTCCTATCGCACCGAAGCGGTGGCGCGTGGCGACATCACCCAGACCGTTTCCGCAAACGGCACGCTGAAGCCCGTCAAGGTCGTCAATGTCGGAGCGCAGATCTCGGGCCGGATCAGCGCGCTCCATGCCGACTTCAACGACCAGGTGAGCGAGGGTCAGGTGCTCGCCGAACTGGACGACGCGCTGCTGAAGGCGCAACTCGACCAGAGCGTCGCGCAGCTCGAAAGCGCCAAGGCCCAGCTCGGGCTGGCGCAGGTGAACTATGCCCGCGCCAAGGATCTGGCGGCGAAAGGCGCCGGGGCGCGCGCGGCGCTGGACGAAGCGGCGGCCAGTCTCGCCATCGCCGAAGCGGCGGTCGGCTCGGCCGAGGCGAAGGTGGCGATCGACCGGGTCAATCTCGGCTATGCGGTCATCCGCTCGCCGGTCGCGGGCGTCGTCATGTCGCGCGACGTCGATGTCGGGCAGACGGTGGCGGCGAGCCTGTCGGCGCCGCAGATCTTCTCCATCGCCCAGAACCTCGCGCAGATGCAGATCGACACCACCGTCGCGGAGGCCGATGTCGGGGCGATCCGGGCCGGGATGGCGGCGGTGTTCCGCGTCGACGCCTTTTCGGGGCGCATCTTCCACGGCACCGTGCGGCAGATCCGCCTCAACCCGAAGACGGAGTCCAACGTCGTCTCCTACAATGTCGTGCTCGACGTGAAGAACGACGATCTGACGCTGCTGCCCGGCATGACCGCCTATGTGCAGATCGAGGTGGCGGAGGCGAAGGCCGTGTTGCTGATCCCCAACGGCGCGCTGCGCTTCAAGCCGGCCGACGCGGCGGCGGGATCGCGCGGCGGCGGACGGAACGGTGGCGACGGCACCCGCACCATCTATGTGCTGGAGAACGGCGAACCGAGGCCGGTGCAGGTGACGACCGGCATTACCGACGGGCGGGTGACCGAGGTCACCGGCGAGGCTCTGAAGGAAGGCGACGCCGTCATCACGGGATCGTCCTCCACGGCGGCGAAAAGCACCACGCAGACGACGCGGATGGGTCCGCCGGGGATGTTCTGATGGCCGGTCCGCCGCTCATCTCCGTGCGCGGCCTGCGCAAGAGCTACGACTCGCCGGCCGGAACGACGGAAGTCCTGCACGGGCTCGACTTCGACATCATGCCCGGCGAGTTCGTCGCCGTGATGGGGCCGTCGGGTTCGGGCAAGTCGACGATGATGAACATTCTGGGCTGTCTCGACACGCAGAGCGCCGGATCGTTCCATCTGGCGGGCGAGGACGTGGCCCATATGAGCGACGATGCGCTGGCCGATCTGCGCAACCGGATGATCGGTTTCGTCTTTCAGGGCTTCAACCTGCTGGCGCGCACGTCCATCGAGGACAATGTGGCGCTGCCGCTGGTCTATCGCCGGGAGCCGCGCGCCCGGCGGCGCGCGACGGCGAACGCCATCCTCGCCAAGGTCGGGCTGGCCGGCCACGCCAGGTCGCTGCCCAACCAGATCTCCGGCGGCCAGCAGCAGCGCGTCGCCATCGCGCGCGCCCTGGTGTGCGGGCCGAAGATCGTCTTCGCCGACGAGCCGACCGGCAATCTCGACAGCAAGACCAGCCACGAAGTGATGGGGCTGTTCACCGATCTCTGCCGCAAGGAGGGATTGACGCTGATGGTGGTGACGCACGAGGCCGACATCGCGCAGTTCGCCGACCGGCTGATCCGTCTGGTGGACGGCAAGGTGGACTATGACGGCCCGACCCGCGACTTCTTCAGGGGTCAGGCGGCATGATCGGCCAGATGCTCGAAGAGGCCTGGAGCGCCATCGGAGCCAATCGGCTGCGCTCGCTGCTGACCATGCTCGGGATGGTGATTGGCGTCGGGGCGGTCATCACGATGCTCTCGGTCGGCGAAGGCACCAAGGCGCGCATCCAGACGACGATCGCCTCGATGGGGTCGAACCTCTTCATCGTCCAGGCGGGCAGCGCCCAGAGCGGCGCGGTGCGCACCGGCGCGGGCGGGCAGCAGACCCTGACCGCCGCCGACGCCGAGGCGATCAAGGACCTTTCCGGCGTCGTTGCGGCGGCGCCGGTGGCGCCGGGCGGCGCGCAGGTCGTCACGCCCTACGGCAACTGGCAGACCCAGGTGATGGGCACCACCGAGGACATGCTGACGGTGCGCAACTGGACGCTGGCGAGCGGCACGCCGTTCGGCGAGTCGGACGTGCGCAGCGCCTTGCGGGTCGCGCTGATCGGGCAGACGGTCAAAGCCAATCTCTTCGGCGACGACGACCCGGTCGGGCAGACGATCCGCATCAAGAACATGTCGTTCACGGTGATCGGCGTGCTGGCGGCCAAGGGCCAGAGCCTCGACGGGCGCGATCAGGACGACACGATCCTGGTGCCCGTCACCACCGCCCAGCGCCAGCTGTTCGCCGGACGGTTCGGCGACACGGTGCGCTTCATCATGGTGCAGGCGGCCTCCGCCGACGCGATGACCGGTTTGCAGACCGAGATGACGGCTCTGCTGCGCGACCGCCATCGCCTGTCGCTCGACCAGGAGGACGATTTCCAGATCCGCAACCTCGCCGCGATGGCCGACACCGCCGCCGAGACGGCGCAGGTGATGACGCTGATGCTGGCGGCGATCGCCTCCATCTCGCTGGTGGTGGGCGGCATCGGCATCATGAACATCATGCTGGTCAGCGTCACCGAGCGGACGCGCGAGATCGGCATCCGCATGGCGATCGGGGCGCGCAAGCGCGACGTGCTGCTGCAGTTCCTGCTGGAGGCGCTGATGCTGTCGCTGGTCGGCTGTCTGATCGGGGTGGCGGCGGGGGTGGCGGGGGCCTGGGTGGTGACGCTGGCGGCCGGGGTGCAAACCGTGGTGACGACGCAGTCGGTGGTGCTGTCGTTCGCGGTGGCGGCGGCGGTCGGGGTGTTCTTCGGGTTCTATCCGGCGCGCAAGGCGGCGCGGCTGAAGCCGATCGAAGCGCTGCGCTACCAATAGGCGGCGGGCACGGTTCTGGCACGGGACGGGGCGAATTGTCCCGGAGTGAGACATGTCCAGCGACCGTCTGCCTCAAATGTGCGGTATCGCCGTCTGCGCGATCGTCGTGCTGGGCATGGACGCGCCGCCCGCGATGGCGACGTTTTTCGGCGTGGTGATGGGCGCGTTCGCGCACTATTTCACGGCGCTGGCGGCGGCCCGCGACCGCTGAGCCTCTAGCTCTCGTTCGGGACGGTCTTCAGCGCCTCTTCCAGCTCCATGAAGCTCGGCTGGAAGACCGTGGGCACGCTGCCGCGTCCGATTTCGACCGAAACCTGCGCCGAGTTGCCGTGCAGATGCGCGACGAGGACGTCGCGGATGACGTGGTAGAACAACGCTTCCTGGTCGTAGCAAAACTTCAGTCGCGAGGCCATCGGACCGATGAAGCCGTAGGCGAGGAACACGCCGAGGAAGGTGCCGACGAGCGCGCCGCCGATCATCGCGCCGAGCACGGCGGGCGGCTCGGTGATCGCGCCCATGGTCTTCACGATGCCGAGCACCGCGGCGACGATGCCGAGGGCCGGCAGGCCGTCGGCGAGGGACTGCATCGCCTCGGCGGGCGAGGAGGATTCGTGGTGGTGCTTCTCGAGCTGCTTCTCCATCGCGGTCTCGACCTGGTGCGGGTCTTCCAGGCTCATGGTCATCATGCGCAGCGTGTCGCAGATGAAGTCGAGCGCGAAATGGTCGTGCAGGATTTTCGGGTAGCGCTTGAAGATCGCCGACTCGTTGGGGTTTTCGATGTGCGGTTCGAGGGCGATCATGCCCTTCGACTTCATCGTCTTGGTGACCGTGAAGAGCAGCGAGAGAAGGTCGCGGTAGTCCTGCTTCTTCCACTTCGGCCCGCCGAAGACCTTGCCGAACGAGCCGAGCGCGGCCTTGGCCTGCGCGCCGCTGGAGCCGAGCAGGAAGGCGCCGACGCCGGCGCCGAGGATCATGATCAGCTCGAAGGGCGCGGCGTGAATGATGGGTTCGAGCGAGCCGCCGTGAATCAGGTAGCCGCCGAACACCATGATGAAGACGCAGGCGATGCCGGCAATCTGAAGCACGTCTGACAACCCCCGGCGCGAACGCGCAGCGGCGCCGGACGCGCCGCTTCGGGGGCGACTATGGCGAACGAGGCTTTAACGATGATTAAACCGCGCGCGCCGGGCGGGGCGCTGCGGTTAACGGGCGTTAACCGCCGTCGTCAGGCGGCGGCGAGAGCGGTGAGGGCGCCGGCGTCGTCGAGGAAGATCTGGGCGGCGCGGTCGAGGCGGGCGAAGGCCCCGGCGATCGCCGCCTCGGCGCTGGCGATCTCCTCGTCCGTGGCGAAGGCTTCGAGCGCGGGCGGCAGGTCGAGGCCCTGCTCGCCGGTCGAGAGGTCGCAGCCGCGCACCACATGGCGCGAGCGGCCCTTGGGGTCGAGCGTCACCTCCAGCCGCGCCTTGGCGTGGGCGGTGAGGCAGCCTTCCTCCTTGGTGGTGACGCCGCAGGACTCGTTGATCGCCTGGCGCAGATCCTCGAAGCGCTCGGCGAGCAGGGCGCGGCGGCCGGGGTCGGCCGAGGCGCGGGCGTCGGCGGTCAGTTCGGCGGCTTCCTCCAGCGCGGCGCGGATCGCGTCGATGGCGATGAGGGCGTCCTCGATGGCGCGCAGGGCGAGGCGGATGCCGGCGGCGGCCGGGCCGGCGGCGCGGCCGCGGCGGGCGAGGGCCAGGCGGGCGCGGGCGACGTCGATCACCAGCTCCGGCTCGGGCGGCGCGGCGGCGGCCGGCACGAGTTCGGGCTTACGGCGGGCGAAGGTGAGCATGATGGCGCCTCAATCCTGGAGAAGACTCACCATGACGGGTGAGACGTTAGAACGCCTTTTCGGGTGCGTCCGGAAATTGCATCAAATGCAACCGAGTGCCGAAATGAGACGCCCCCTCCATCATCGCCTGGCCATCAGGGCCGCCCGCGCGCTGCGGCCCGTGCAGAACGCCTGGTGGCGGATGCGGCGGCCGACGGTGATGGGGGCGAGCGCGCTGGTCGTCAACGACCGGGGCGAGTGGCTGCTGGTGCGCCATACCTATATTCGCGGCTGGCACTTTCCGGGCGGCGGGGTGAAGAAGAACGAGACGGTTCTGGCGGCCTTGCACCGGGAGCTGGGCGAGGAGGTCGGGGTGGTGCCGACCGCGCCGCCCTCGCTGGTCGGCGTCTATACCAATCCGGCCGATCCGCGCGCGAGCCATGTGGCGCTCTACCGGATCGACGCCTACACGATGAACTTCAAGAGCAATATCGAGATCGCCGAGTGGCGCTTCTTCGCGCCGGACGCGCTGCCTGACGGCGCGGGCCGGGGCCCGTCCAACCGCGCGGCCGAGATGAACGGCACGCGCGCGCCGGACGGGACCTGGTAGCGCCCGGCCGGGATCAGACCGGGTCCCAGCCGAACACCGAGGTGGTGGCCCCGAGGTCGTAGAAGTTCGGCTTCAGGGCGGCGAAGCAGTGATCGCCGATGGTCTCCGGCGTCCAGCCTTCGAGCTTCGCCATGCCGCGGATCGGGCGCGACTGCGACATCAGGAAGATCTCGTTGCCGCGGGCGACGAAGACCTGGCCGCTGGCGTCGGCGACGGCGCCGTTCGCGTCCTTCTTCGGCGGCGCTGCGAGGGCGACGGCGAGCTGGGCCACCTGGTCGGCGCGCATATGGTCCTTCATGCGCTGGACGCGCTTGGCCGAGGCCTCGTCCTTGATCGGGATGGTGGCGATCATGCGGCTCCAGGCGAAGGGCGCGATGATGTTGGAGCGCACCCCCTTGGCGGCCCCTTCCATGGCGATGATGCGGCTGAGGCCGGCGACGCCCATCTTGGCGGCGGCGTAGTTCGCCTGGCCGATATTGCCGATGATGCCCGAGGTCGAGGTGAAGAGGACGTAGGAACCTTCGCCCTGTTCGCGGAAATGCTCGACCGAATAGCGCGTGACGTTGTAGGCGCCGTTCAGATGCACGTCGATGACGAGATCCCATTCCTCGTCGGTCATCTTGTGGAACATCTTGTCGCGCAGGATGCCGGCGGGATTGATGACGGCGTGCAGGCCGCCGAGTTCGTCCTTCGCCTGCTCGATGAGGCGCTTGACCGCGGCGCGGTTGGTCACGCTGTCGGAATTGGCGACGGCGACGCCGCCGGCCGCCTTGATCTCGTCGGCGACAAGCTGGGCGGGGCCGGCCGAGCCTTCGTCGCCGCCCGCCGCGCTGCCGCCCAGATCGTTGACCAGAACCTTCGCGCCTTCGCGCGCCGCGAGCAGCGCGCACTCCTTGCCGATGCCGTTCGCGCCGCCCGTGACCAGGACGACTTTGCCGTCGAGAACGCCCATGGATGTCTCCTCCTAGAGATCTTGCGGGAAAGGGTTTGGGAGCGCCGCGCCCCCCGCGTCAAGTGTGCCGCCGCGTCAGCGCCGTCCGGCGAAAGAATGTTGCGGGGTGACGAAACGAAGCATCTTCGTTCCTCATCGCCCCCGAGGGGGGGAGGGGATGCAATCCGTGCCGCCGCAGAATCCTTCCTTTCCAATGGCAATGTGGCGCGCCGAAACGATATAGGAACATTATCACAGCAAACAAGCGCGGCGGGGCTGGCGGTTGGCCCCCTTCCCCCCGCTGCGCGGGGGACTTCCCCCGCGAAGGCGGGGGAAGAAAGACCGCGAGCGTGCTCCGGCCGGCCGGGACCGTCTCAGGCGGCGCGGAGGTGGGCAGGGCGGCGGAGGTCTTCGGCGAGGCCCGCGCCCATCAGGTCGATGAAATTGTCCGCATAGAAGGCCTGCCGCGCCGCCTCCGGCGTTCCCGCCAGCGATTCATCGAAGCGCTTGAGCGGATGGCGGCCGCCTTCGACATGGGGGTAGTCGGACGAGAAGAGGCACACTTCCGGCCCCGTATTGGCGACGATCCAGCCCACATCCTCGTGCGGGTAGGGCGTGACGCGGACCTGGCGGCGGACGATCTCGGACGGCTTCGCGCTGAGGCGCTTCAGCCGGTCCTCGTTCTTCGCGAAGGCGACCGCGCCGGCGTCGAGATAGCGCATCCAGCCGGGCAGCCACGAGGCCCCCAGTTCGATCACGCCGACCTTGAGGCGCGGGAAGCGGTCGAGCACGCCGTCGATGACGAGCGCGGCGAGCGAGAGCATCACCGCGTGCGGAATCGCCATGTAGCTGAGCGAGGTGAAATTCTCCTCGCCGCCGTGGAAGTCCTTCACCCTGGGCAGGCCGTTTTCGAAATAGGCCGGCTCGATCTTGGTCTCGCCGCCGACATGGAAGAGGATCGGGATGCCCGCCTCCTCGGCCATCGCCCAGACCGGATCGAGGCCGACATGGCTGGGGCTGTGCTTCTGCGGCACGCGGCTGGGGACCATCAGGCCCTTGCAGCCGAGCGCGATCGCCTCGGCGGCCGAGGCCTTCGCCCGCTCGAAATCCTCCAGCGGCACATAGCCGGTCGGCAGCAGCCGGCGATCGACCGCGCAGAAATCGGTCATCATGCGGTTATGGGCCGAGGCGGCGGCGTAGCACAGCTCCATGTCGTCCGACTGGTCGAGGCCGAAATTGCCGAGGCAGTAGGTCGTGAAGACGAGCTGGCTGGCGAAGCCGAGCAGGTCGAGGGCGCGCGGCCGGTCGGCGGGGAGGAACGAGCCCATCGCCTCGTAATTCTTGCGCAAGAGGATGTTGGCGTCGCCGCCGGCCCGGAAGCGATCGTCCGATTGCCGGGCGCGGGCCGTCGTCGCCCAGACGAAATCCCCGTTCTTGCGGTGCAGATAGGGCAGGTCGCGGTAACGGCGCAGCAGGCGGGCCTCGAAATAGGGATCGAGACAGTCGTCCAGCTCCATCAGGTGGGAGTCGGCGTCATGGATCAGACGCTCGCCGGCATAGCTCATGAATGCGGTCCTCCGATGGCCCGGCGTCTTGGCGCGCCGCCGCCGATGTTCACCCCGGTTCGGGGTTAAGCGCAATGCGTCCTTCGAGACGGCCGCTTTGCGGCCTCCTCAGGATGAGGAGGGGTAGGGATGGGTGGGGGCGGTCGCTCCAAAAACGGCGCTTGGCGGGGGCGGGGCGTTCCTGTATTGGCGCGGGCCATGATCAGGGTCCGGACATCGCGACGAGGCTGACCGGCGGCGCAGACACGCGCCGCGCGACCTTCGTCATTGCCTCATCGTCCGCGAGACCCGACCCCATGTTCAACCTCCGCCCCGAACGGCCCGACGACGGGCCTGCCATCGAAGCCCTGCTCGACACCGCCTTCGGCCCCGGCCGTTTCGCCAAGACGGCCTATCGGCTGCGCGAGGGCGTCGCGCCGGTGGACGGGCTTTCCTTCGTCGCCGAGGAAGACGGCGCGCTGATCGGCTCGATCCGCTACTGGCCGGTTTCCATCGGCGGCCGCCCGGCGCTGATGCTGGGGCCGATCGCGGTGCTGTCGTCGCAGCGCGGGCGCGGCATCGCGGTCGGGCTGATGCAGACGACGCTGGAGGCGGCGGCGAAGGCCGGGCACCGCGCCGTCGTGCTGGTCGGCGACGAGCCGTATTACGCGCGGGTCGGCTTTTCCCGCGTGCCCATGGGGCGGATGACCATGCCGGGGCCAGTCGATTATCGCCGCCTGCTGTGGCGCGAACTCGGCCCCGGCGGGCTGGATGAGATCAAGGGCGCGATCACGCGGGCGGCGTAGGGCGCGGCACGGCCTTCACCCGCCGGAGAGCGCCGCGGGGGCCTTTCGGGCCGCATTGGGTTTGGCGATCCAGCGAACCATGACGGCGGCGCCTATCGCCGCTGCGCACAGGGCGGAGACACCCAAGGCCCCGGCCCATGTGGGCACATCCAACGCCCTGCCCAACGACGCCCCGCCGCCACCGACGATGACGAACAGCAGGAATGCGGCGCTGAAGAACCCCAATGACGAGTCCCAGATCATCTCGCGACGCAAGCGGGCCCGGGTCGCGGCGTTCACGACGCCGCCGGCATCGAGGATCGCCATCAGATACGGGGCCGACGTGGAAAGAAGCCAAAGGCCACGAACCAGCCGGACCGGATGATACCAGGTACGGATCAGGCTCGCGCCGAGCAACGTTCTGGCGGAGAGGCTGCCGGCCTTACGGGCTTCTTCCAGCAACCGCCGGGCTGTTTTGCGATCGCGCTCGACGCCGCGGCCCCAGGCGTATTGCAGCGCCAGCGCAATTTTTGCGATGACGACGCCCCGATCGGCGGCGGCCGCGTAGGCGGGAACGGCGTCGATGTAGCGTTCGCGCGATGCGTAGAAGCGACCCAGCACGTAGCTGAATTGCGGCGATCCGGTCTCGGCGGCGCGGCGATACCAATGCTCGGCTTCGCCTTCGTCGCGCGCAACATGGCTGCCGCTGGCGTAGGCGTTGCCGAGCGCCATCATGGCGGCGGCCGATCCCTTGTCCGCAAGCGCGCGGTACTCGGCCAGAGCGGCTTCGGGGTCGGTCTCGAGCAGGGTGTCGGCGTGCCGAAGCTCGTCCAGAAAAGGTTCGCCAGACCAGTCGAACCCGCTGTCGAGGTAGTTCCAGAACGTCGCTAGGTCGGACGGCATGACGGGGGGATCATATCACCAAACCTTGGCGGCGCGAATGACGGCAGGCAGGGCGGGCGAGGTCGGGCTGCGCCGCTCGCCTGCGGCGAACGCGCCCCATCCCCGTAGAACGGGGAAGATGGATCGGCCTAACGCCCCTCGCGCCGCCAGGCGAGCATCCAGAGGCCGAGCGCCAGGACGACGGCGATCAGCGGATCGAGCAGCTGCGTGCGGCTGACCGAGAGCGTCGCGTAGTTCTGGCGATCCACCAGGCCGATCCAGCCGGAGCCGCCGGCCGAGCGGCCCTCGCGCACCCGGCGCACGCCCGGCACGCCGTCGTCGAGCCAGGCGACCGCGCCGCCGCTCGCCTCGGCGGCGGGGGCCATCAGGTCCGGCGTCGCGCGCACGTCCTGGAACTCGCGCGGGTTGAGCGCGCCGGCGGCGGCGATCGCCGTGAGGTCGCCGTCGGTGACGCGGTAGAGGCCGATGTCCGAGGCTTCGAGGCTCGCCTCGAAGCGGCCGGGCGCGGCCTCGGCGAGCGGCACGGATTGGGTTGCGCCATCGGGGCGCGTCACGGTGACCGGGCCGGCACTTTCGCCCATCGTGTGGCGGACGATCTTGAGCCTTCCGCCGGCGATCTCGGCAGTCAGGCGTTCTTCTTCAAGATCGGGTTCCTTCATCAGCCAGTGGGCGAGGCGGCGCAGCAATTCGGCCTGCGGGCCGCCGCCGTCATAGCCGCGCGCCCAGAGCCAGGCGTGATCGGAGAGCAGCAGCGCGACGCGGCCCTTGCCGACGCGGTTGAGCATGAGGAGCGGCTTTTTCTCCGGCCCCTCCATGACGATCTCGCCCTTGATCGGATAGGCGTCGGCGACGCGCATCCAGCGGCCCCATTTGGCGTCCTCGTCGCCCGCGTTCGCGCCGGGCAGGCCCGCCGTCACCGGATGGCGTTCGCCGGCCGCCGTCACATGCGGGCGGAACGCCCGTTCGGTGACGAGGCCGGTCGGGGCGGCGGGCATGATGTCGCCGAGCGCGCTGTCGTAGATCGTGAAGGGCGAGGCGTAGTCCGGCCCCGAGGCGACGAGCAGCGCGCCGCCTTCCTCCACATAGCGCGCGATGTTCTCGTAATACTCGGGCGGCAGCACGCCCATGCGCTGATAGCGGTCGAAGACGATGAGATCGAACTGGCCGATCTTCTCCTCAAACAATTCGCGCGTCGGGAAGGCGATGAGCGAGAGTTCCTCGATGGGCGTGCCGTCCTGCTTTTCGGGCGGGCGCAGAATGGTGAAGTGGACGAGATCGACGGACGGGTCGGCTTTGAGCAGATTGCGCCAGGTGCGCTCGCCCGCGTGCGGTTCGCCCGACACCAGCAGCACGCGCAGCCGGTCGCGCACGCCGTTGGTGACGACGACGGCGCGGTTGTTGAGCAGCGTCAGCTCGTCCGGTCCCGCCGCCGCCTCGATCTCGATGACGTTCTCGCCGGCGTGGGGGAGGGTCACGGGAATGCGCTCGACCTCGCCGACCCGCGCCTCGATCCCGGCGGCCGGCGCGCCGTCGATGCGCACCGTGACATGGGCGCGCCGTCCCGCCGCCGCTTCGCCCGCGCCCTGATCCTCGACGCGGATCGCCAGCTCCATCGGCTGGTCGATGAGGGCGAAGCGCGGGCCTTCGAGCAGCACCAGACGCCGGTCCTTCTCGCCCGGCTTGCCGGTGAGCAGCGTGTGGACCGGGGCGGGCGGCAATTGTCCGGCCGCGCCGGCGTCATGGACCTCGCCGTCGGTGACGAAGACGATGCCGGCGACGCGGTCGGGCGGGGTGTCGGCGAGGGCGCGGCGCGCCGCGTCGATCAGCGCGGTGCCGTCGGCGGTCGCCTTGCCGCTGTCGACGACGCGCAGGTCGAGCGTCGCGTCGCCCTGGAGCTGTTCCTTGAGGCGGGCGATCGCGGCGTCGGTCTGGGCGCGGCGCTCGCCGATCGACTGGCTTTCGGAGGTGTCGGCGACGATGACGGCGACGTCCTTGATGCGCTCGCGTTCGGTCTCCACGGCGACCGGGTTGACCAGCGCCGCCAGCAGCATCGCGGTCGCCGCGGCGCGCGCCCAGACGCCGCGCGCCCGCTGCACCGCGCCGAGCAGCATCAGCGCCAGCGCCAGGCCGAGGGCCAGCGCGATCGCCCACCACGGGGCCAGCGGCTCGAAGGCGAGGGCGTAGCTCATTGGCCCATGCGCTCCAGCAGGGCCGGGATGTGCACCTGGTCGGCCTTGTAGTTGCCGGTCAGCGCATACATCACGAGATTGACGCCGAAGCGGAAGGCGTATTCGCGCTGGCGCTCGCCGCCGCCGGCCATCGCGTAGAGCGGGCGGCCGTATTCGTCGGTCGCCCAGGCCGCCGCCCAGTCGCCGCCGCCGATGACGACGCTGGAGACGCCGTCGCCCAGCGCCTCGGACGTCGCCTCGCCGCCGTCCTCGCGCGGGGCCTCGACCCAGACCTCGCCGTCGGCGTTGCGGCCGGGGAAGTCGCGCAGCAGGTAGAACGACTTGGTCAGCACATGCTCGCGTGGCACGCGCTGGAGCGGCGGCAGGTCGAGGCGTTTGAGCAGGGTCTGCAAGGCGAGCGAGGCGGGGCCGTCGTCGGCGCCCTCGCGGGTGTCGAAGAGGATGGTGCCGCCGTTCTTCATATAGGCGTCGATGCGCTCGATGGCGGCGGCGCTGGGGGCCTGGCCGCCGTCGGGGATCGCCCAGTAGAGCAGCGGGAAGAAGGCGAGCTCGTCGCGCTCGACATCGACCGCCATCGGCTCGCCCGCGGCGACGGCGGTGCGGTCGTTGAGGATGCGGGTGAGGCCTTCGAGGCCCTCGCGGCTCATGCGGTCGATCTCGGCGTCGCCGGTGGTCACATAGGCGAGGCGGGTCTGGAGCGAGGCTTCGAGCGCGAAGGCGTCGGCGTCGGCGCTCTGCTCGGCGCGAGCGGGCGGCGGCGCGGCGGCGATGGTGGCGGCCAGCAGTATCGCGGCGGTCGCGGCGGCGGGACGGCGCAGGCCGAAGCGGTAGCCGCGCAAGAGCAGCGAGGCGACGGCGTCGGCGAAGAGCATGAGCAGCGCGAGGCCGAGCAGCCACGGCTTGAGGTCGAAGCGGCTCTCCGCGCCGTAGGGGCGTTCGGCGACGCCGCCGGGAAGATCCGGGAAGGGCTGAAGCGCCGCGTCGGGGGCGAGGAGGTTGACGGCGAGGGTGCTGGGGCCTTCGCCGTAGAGGCCGGGCGGATGGTCGAGGCTGGGGGCCGCGCCGCTGCGCGGGATCGGGCCGACGCCCGCCCCCGGCTTCACGAGGCGGCCGAAGCCGTCGAGCACGAGGCGGGGGCTGAGCGTGCCTTCGGTCGCGGCGGCGGTCTCGGCCCCGCCGGCGATGCCGCGTCCGAGCGCGATGACGCGCTTCAGCATGTCGACGAAGAGGCCGCTCAAGGGCAGCGAGGACCAGTCGGCGTTGGCGGTGACGTGGAAGAGGACGATCCAGCCTTCGCCGCGCTTGGTGGCGGTGACGAGCGGGGTGCCGTCGGCGAGCGTCGCCCAGGTGTGGGCTTCGAGTTCGAGCGAGGGTTCGGCGAGCACCTGGCGGCGCACGACGATGTCCTCGGTGGCGGCGAGGCCGGCGAAGGGGCTGCCTGCCGGGAACGCGCCGAGGCCCTGCGGCTTCTCCCAGGAGAGCGTGCCGCCCATGTCGCGCGCGCCGTTCTGGCGGAGGCCGACGGGGAGCAGGTCGTCGGCTCCGGCGGCGAGGCGCGGTCCGGCGAAGCGCACCAGGATGCCGCCCTTTTCGACCCAGGCGGCGACCGCGTCGTGTTCGGCCCCGACGATCTGGCCGACATCGGCGAGGATCAGCAGCGAGACGCCGCGCTGGAGATGTTCGCCGATCGAACCGCGCCGCGCCTCGGCGGCGTTTTCGAGCGCACGCTCCAGATAATAGGTCGCCGAGAGCAGCGGCTGGCCGTCGCGCGTCTCGTCGCCCGAGACGATGCCGACCGGACGGCGGCGGGCGCTTTCGTCGAGCAGCGCGACGGCTCCGGCGCTGGGGCGGCCTTCGATGGCGATGCGCTCGATGTCGTTGCGCAGGGCCGAGGGCAGTTCGATGCGCACGGCCGCGGCGGTCTCGCCGGCGGCGAGCGCGAAGGGCGCGGCGGCGATGAAGCGTCCGCCCTCGCCGAAGAGATGGAGTTCGCCGCCGAGCGCCGGGCCGGGGGCGGCGCGCAGCACGCGGGCGCTGAGGCCGGTAGCGTCGTGGGCGGGCGGGGTGAGGCCGAGGGCCGGGGCGGCGCCGTCGTTCTGATAGACGTCGACCTCGCCGTAGCGGGCGAGCGCGGCGAGCGTTTCGGCCGTGCCGGGGCCGCCGACGCCGTCGGCGAGCCAGACGACCGGGCCGGTGCGCTCGCCCATCGCCGCCTGAAGCCGGGCGAGCATCGCCGGGCGGTCGGCTGGCAAGGGCTGCGGCTCCAGCGCCATCGCCCGCGCCAGCGCGTCGGCCGGGTCTTCGATCTTCACGTCGAAATCGGCCGAGGCGGTGGTCGCCAGCACCACCGGCATGTCGGCGCGCTGGGCCTCGCCGATGGTCTGGCGCAGCGCGTCGCGGCGGTCCTCCCAGCGATGGGCCGCCGCCCAGCCGTCATCGACCACGACCACCAGCACGCCGCCGCCCGAGACGATCGAGCGGCCGGTGCCGACGACGGGCTCGGCGAGCGCCGCGACGATGAGCGCGGCGGCGGCGAGGCGCAGGATCAGCAGCCAGAGCGGCGTCTTGTCGGGAGTCTCTTCCTCGGTCCGGAGGCCGAGCAGGAAGCGCAGGCCGTAGAAGCGCACGCGCCTGGGCGCGGGCGGCGTCACCCGCAGCAGCCACCAGATGACGGGGAGCGCGAGAAGGCCGGCGAGGACCAGCGGCGCGCCGAACGAGAGGGAGCCGAGCCACGACATCGCCTCAGCCCCTCATCCGGCCGGCGCCGCGGCGATGATCGTCGGAGAGGCGGCGATAGAGCGCCAGCACCGCCGTTTCGGGACGGTGGTCGGTGCGGTGCCACTGGAAGCTCCAGCCATAGCGGCGCGCGGCGGCGCGCAAGGCGTCGCGGTGCGCCTCGAAGCGGTCGCGGTAGATTTCGCGCAGCGCCTCGGCGCGGCCGATCAGCGCGCCGTCGATGCCGTCGGCGCGGTCGAAGCGGACGCGGCCCTCGAACGGGAACTCCTCCTCGGCCGGATCGACCACCTGGAGCACATGGCCCTTGGCCCCGGTCGCGGCGTATTGCGCGACCATCGCCTCGAAGCGGTCGAGGCCGGTGAAGAAGTCGCCGGCGAGAATGAGCGTCGTGTGACGCGGCAGCGGCAGGGCGGGCGGCGTATCGACCGCCTGGAAGGCGGGATCGGCGAGGCGCGCGGCGAGGCGGCGCACGGCGGCGCGGCCGATGCCGGTCTCGCCGCCGGGACCGAGCGCGCCGACCCGTTCGCCGCCGCGCGTCAGCAGCGCGGCGAGGGCGAGCAGCAGCACCGAGGCGCGCTCGGCCTTCTCGGGCAGGCCCGCGCCGGAGCGGTAGCCCATCGAGGGCGAGCCGTCGCGCCACAGCCAGACGCTCTGCGCCGCCTCCCATTCGCGCTCGCGCACGAAGACGTGCTGCGAGCGGGCCGACTGACGCCAGTCGATGGCGCTCGCCGGGTCTTCCGGTTCGTAGCGGCGGAACTGCCAGAAGCTGTCGCCGGGGCCGGTGACGCGCCGTCCGTGGACGCCGAAGGCGACGGTCTGGGCGATCCGTTCGGCCTGCACCAGCAGGGGCGGCAGGCTTGCGGCGGCCCGCTCGCCCTGCTCGCGCAGGGCGGTCCAGCGGCGCGCGGAGTCCCGGTCGTGAGGCGCTGCGGCCGTCACACGATCTCCTTCACCAGCCCGTCGATCACGTCGGCGATGGTCACGCCCTCGGCGCGGGCGGCGAAGGTGAGCGCCATGCGGTGGCCGAGAATGGGCTGGGCGAGCGCCGCGAGGTCGGCGGGCGAGGGCGCGAGGCGGCCGTCGATGAGGGCGCGGGCGCGGGCGGCGAGCATGAAGGCCTGGCCGGCGCGGGGGCCGGGGCCCCAGGCGACATGGGCGCGGATCGAGTCCGAGGCCGGGGTTTCGGGCCGCGCGCCGCGCGTCAGCTTGAGGATCGTATCGACGATGGCGTCGCCGACGGGGAGACGGCGCACGAGGGTCTGCGCCTCCAGCAGCCGGTCGCGGGTGAGGACGGGTTCCGCCCCGGCGTCGCTGACCCCGGTGGTGGCGATCAGCATGGCGCGTTCGGCGGCGGCGTCGGGATAGGCGACATCGACCGAGAGCAGGAAGCGGTCGAGCTGCGCCTCGGGCAGCGGGTAGGTGCCTTCCTGCTCGATCGGGTTCTGCGTCGCCAGCACCTGGAAGGGGCGCGGCAGATCGTAGGTCGTGCCCGCGACCGTCACCTGGCGCTCCTGCATCGCCTGAAGCAGAGCCGACTGGGTGCGCGGCGAGGCGCGGTTGATTTCGTCGGCCATCAAAAGCTGGGTGAAGACCGGGCCGCGGATGAAGCGGAAGGCGCGCTTGCCGTCCTCGCTTTCCTCCAGCACCTCGGCCCCGATGATGTCGGAGGGCATGAGGTCGGGGGTGAACTGGACGCGCTTGGTGTCGAGGCCGAGGACCGCGCCGATGGTGCCGACGAGGCGGGTCTTGGCGACGCCGGGGACGCCGATCAGCAGCGCGTGGCCGCCCGCCAGAAGCGCCGTCAGGGCCAGCTCGATCACCCGGTCCTGGCCGAAGATCCGCCGCCCGACGGCGGCTTTGGCATGCGCGAGATCGGCGACGAGACGGTCGATCTGAGCGGTGTCGGGCGCCTCGGTCGGCATATCCAGCGTCATGTCCAATCCTCACCAGCCGCCGCTCGGCGGCGAAATGCGACCATATGGGAACCCTGCGGCGGAAAAAGGGGAATTTTCGAGGCGAAAGCAGGTCACATTCGGGAGAGGCGGCGTCCATCGAATCGTTTGGAACGCCGGGCGCAGCCACTATGTTGGGGGCATGGGTTCCGAACCGCTCGATTTCTCGACGTCCCAGCCGCCCCAGATGCTGCGCGGCCTCGCCGAATTGCAGGCCGAATTTGCGGCTGGGCGCAAACTGCCGCCGGTGGAGCGCTGGAATCCGCCCTATTGCGGCGAGATCCCGATGCGGATCGCCCGCGACGGCACTTGGCATTACATGGGCACGCCCATCGGCCGGCCCGCCATGGTGCGGCTGTTCTCCACCGTGCTGCGGCGCGAGGCGGACGGCGCGCATGTGCTGGTGACGCCGGTCGAGCGGGTGGGGATCGAGGTCGAGGACGCGCCGTTCCTCGCCGTCGCGGTGACGGCGGCGGGCGAGGGCGCGGACCGGCGTCTGACCTTCCTCACCAATGTCGGGGACGCCGTGACGGCGGACGGCGATCACCCGATCCGGGTCGCCGAAAATCCCGAAACCGGCGAACCCTCGCCCTATGTGCTGGTGCGCGGGCGGCTGGAGGCGCGTCTGTCGCGGCCGGTCTTCTACGAACTCGCCGAGATGGCCGAGGAGCGCGACGGCGTTCTGGGCGTCGTCAGCGGCGGCGTCTTCTTTGCGCTCGGGCGGGCGGCATGAGCCTCGCCGACGAGGACAGGCCGACCGCCGCGTCGATCCCGGACGGCGATCCGCGCCACTGGCTGCGGCCGCTGCTGCGCCCGCTCGCCGACGCCGCCGCGATGAACGGCCCGAGGCGCGGCGACCACGATCTCAATCCCGGATATCGCAGCGACGGACCCGCGCCGCTGCTGCGTCCCGCCGCCGTGCTGGTGCCGATCGTCGACCGGGCGGCCGGGCTGACCGTGCTGCTGACCCGGCGCTCGGCGCATCTGAGCAGCCATGCCGGGCAGGTCGCCTTCCCCGGCGGGCGCGTCGACCCGGAAGACGACGGGCCGGTCGAGGCGGCGCTGCGCGAAACCGAGGAAGAGACCGGCATCCCGCGCGAGTTCGTGACCCCGGTCGGCCTGCTTGATCCTTACGAGACCGGCACCGGCTTCTTCATCGTGCCGGTGGTCGGCGTGCTGCGCGAAGGCTGCACGCCGGTCGCCAGTCCGCTGGAGGTCGACGAGATCTTCGAAGTGCCGTTCGCCTTTCTGATGGACATCGCCAACCACCAGCGCCATGCCTCGGTGTGGCAGGGGCGCGAGCGTCACTATTACGCGATGCCCTATGAGAGCCATAACATCTGGGGGGCGACGGCGGGGATGATCGTCAATCTGCGCGAGCGGCTGTTTGGGCCGGCATGAGAATCCTCGTCAACATCGCGCTGTTCCTGCTGCCGTTCGCGGCGTTCTTCCTTTATGCGCGCTACGCCAATGCGCGGCGCGCCAGCGCCGGGCACGATCCGCTGGAGACGCCGTGGTTCTGGCTGGCGGCGGCGGCGCTGTCGCTGGCGATCGCCGGCTTCTTCGTGCTGCGCCTGGAGACCGACGCGCATACCGGCACCTATGTGCCCGCGCGGGTCGGGCCGGACGGCAATCTGATCCCCGGCCATTACGAGGGCGACGACGACCGTCCGGCGCATATCGAGCCGCCGCATCATCCCGAACCCACGCCAACGCCAACGCCGGTTCCCACGCCATGACCGAAACCCGTCTTCCCGCCCAGCCCTGGCTCGACGCGCCCGCGACGCGGTGCCTGTTCGCGGCGCTGACCCAAGGCGGCGGCGAGGCCCGCTTCGTCGGCGGCTGCGTGCGCAATGCGCTGATCGGCGCGCCGGTCGCCGATCTCGACATCGCCACCGACATCGTGCCGGACGAGGTGGTGCGGCGGCTGGAGGCGGCCGGGATCGCCGCCGTGCCGACCGGGATCGCGCACGGCACGGTGACGGCGATCGTCGATCACAAGCCGTTCGAGATCACCACGCTGCGGCGCGACGTCAGCACCGACGGGCGGCGGGCGACGGTCGCCTTCACGACCGACTGGCGCGAAGACGCGGCGCGGCGCGACTTCACCTTCAACGCGCTCTATGCGACCGCTTCGGGCGAGGTGATCGATCTGACCGGCGGGCTCGCCGACCTGGAGGCGCGGCTGGTGCGCTTCATCGGCGAGCCGGCGCACCGGATCGCCGAGGACTATCTGCGCATCCTGCGCTTCTTCCGCTTCCATGCCTGGTACGGGCGCGGCGAGATGGACCGGGCCGGGCTCGCCGCCTGCGCCGCCGCCAGGGACGGCATCCAGCATCTGTCGGGCGAGCGCATCCATGCCGAGCTGCTGAAGCTGCTGGCCGCGCCGGACCCTGTGCCGGCGCTGCGCCAGATGGCCTCGGCCGGGATCATCGGCGAGGTCCTGCCGGGGCCGCTGGAGATCGGCCGTCTCGCCCGGCTGGTCGAGATCGAGACGACGCAGCTTTTCGCCGATGGCGACGCGCTGCTGCGCCTCGCGGCGCTGATCGCCGGAGGGCCGGAGGCGCGCCGTCAGGCGCTGGTGCGGCGGCTGCGCTTCTCCAACGCCGAGGCGGCGCGGCTGGCGGCGATCGACCGCACGGAGACCAAGATCGTCTCCTACATGTCGGTGCGCGAGGTGCGGCGCGCGCTCTATCGCCTGACGCCGCCGGTCTTCAAGGACCGGGCGATGCTGGGCTGGGCGGCCGATCCGCGTCCGCACAACGCGACGCAGTGGCGGGCGCTGCTGGCGATGGCAGATTCGTGGGCGCGGCCCGAGATGCCGCTGACCGGCGACGACGTGCTGGCGGCGGGCGTGCCGAACGGGCCGGAGGTCGGCCGCATCCTGGAGGAGGTCGAGGAGTGGTGGATCGATTCCGACTTCACCGACGACAAGTTCTCGGTCATCGAGCGGCTGAAGGCGATCGTGCAGGCGACCGTCTATTGAGGCGCGTTGCGGCGGCGGCGGTTCTGGCGGGCGCGCTCGCCGGGGCGGCCGGGGCGGCCCCGCCCGAGGACTGGATCGGCCACTGGACCGGCACCTGCCGTCTCGCCCCGCCTTATCAGGGGCTGGAGACGTTCGGGGCGACGCTGACCGTCGCGCCGGGGTCCGCGCCGGGGTCGTATAGCTGGCGGGTGACCTACGACAACGGGCGGCACGACGTGCGGGCCTACGAGCTGACGCTGGTGGACGCCGCCAAGGGGCACTACGTCATCGACGAGAAGAACGGGCTGCTGCTGGATGCCGTGATCTCGGACGGGGTGCTCTATGCGCCGTTCACGATCGGCGAGCAGCTGATCGTCGCCACCTATTCGGTCGGCGCGGACGGGGCGATGGCGATGAACCTGCCGGCCTTCGGCCGCGAGCCGGCGCGCAAGACGTGCCTCGCCGACGCGCCGGAAACCTGCGCCGCCTCGTTCGTGCTGGCCCAGTCGCAGCACTGCCGGCTGACCAGGGCGGCGATGTCGAAGTTCTGAGGGCGGATTTCTTTCGCACTGCAACAAAGAGCTTGCAGGGTTCGGGTTTGTCGTCTTTCATCGGCGGCAGATGTCGAGCGAAAAAACCGCCCTGTCGCCTGAAGTCGAGGAGCTGCCCGAGGATGACGCGGCGGCGGGCGGGCGTTTCGCAAGGCCGGGGCTCGACGAGCCGTTCGACGCCTATCTGATCGACCAGACCTATGACGAGTGCTTCCAGCCGAATCTGTGGTCGCGGCCGCATTACGCGCGGCTGCACGAGCTGCTGTCCTCGCTGCCGGTCGAGGAGGTCCAGCGCCGCCAGTTCGCCTGCGAGCAGAGCTTTCTGCACCAGGGCATCACCTTCACGGTCTATGGCAAGGATTCCTCGACCGAGAAGATCATCCCGACCGACCTGCTGCCGCGCATCATCACCGGCGCGGAGTGGGGCCGCATCGAGGCCGGCCTGAAGCAGCGCATCGCGGCGCTCAACCTTTTCCTCGCCGACATCTATGCCGACGGCAAGGTCGTGAAGGACGGAATCATTCCCGCCGACCTCGTTTACGGCGCCAAGCATTTCCGCAAGGAGATGGTGGGCGTCGCCGTGCCGCGCGGCGCTTATGTCAGCGTCTGCGGCACCGACCTCATCCGCAACGAGGCCGGGCAGTTCGTGGTGCTGGAGGACAATCTGCGCGTCCCGTCCGGCGTCAGCTACATGCTGGCCAACCGCGAGGTGGTGCGCCGCGCCTTCCCGGCGCTGTTCCGCGAAAGCCGCGTGCGGCCGATCGAACGCTATCCGCAATTGCTGCTCGACACGCTGCGCTCGCTAGCGCCGCCGGGGCGCGAGAACCCGCGCATCGTGCTGCTGACGCCGGGCGTCTTCAACTCGGCCTATTACGAACACACCTTCCTCGCCCGCCAGATGGGCATCGAGCTGGTCGAGGGCCGCGACCTGGTGGTCAGCGACGGGCGGGTCTGCATGCGCTCGACCGGCGGGCTGGAGCAGGTGGACGTCATCTATCGCCGCCTCGACGACGATTTCATCGATCCGCTGGTCTTCCGCCCCGACTCGGTGCTGGGCGTGCCCGGACTCTTCGACTGCTATGCGCGCGGCACGGTGGTGATCGCCAACGCGCTGGGCAACGGCGTCGCCGACGACAAGGCGGTCTATGCCTATGTGCCGGCGCTGATCGAATATTACCTCGGCGAGGAGGCGATCCTGCCGAACGTCGAGACCTATCTGTGCCGCGACCCGAAGCAGCTGGACCATGTGCTCGGCAATCTCGACAAGCTGGTGGTCAAGGCGGTCGGCGAGAGCGGCGGCTACGGGATGCTGGTCGGCCCGCATGCGAGCGCCGAGGAGCGCGCGGCGTTCGGCGAGAAGGTGAAGGCCGATCCCGACAACTACATCGCCCAGCCGACGATCTCGCTGTCGCGCGCGCCGTGCTTCATCGACGGCAAGTTCGAGTCGCGCCATGTCGATCTGCGTCCCTTCATCCTGACCGGCGCGGAGACGGTGGTGGTGCCGGGCGGCCTTACCCGCGTCGCGCTGCGGCGGGGCAGCCTCGTCGTCAATTCGAGCCAGGGCGGCGGCTCGAAGGACACCTGGGTCTTGAGCGAATGACATGCTGAGCCGCGTCGCCGACAGCCTCTACTGGATGGCCCGCTCGATGGAGCGCGCCGAGCATTCGGCCCGCCTGCTGCGCGTGCGGCTGGAGGCGATGGTCGAGCAGGGCGATCTGGAATCCTCGGAAGAATGGCGGCGGATGCTGCACGCCCTCGCCGACGTGCAGGCGGACGATCCTTCGGCCGATCCGCGCGACATCACCTTCCGCGTCGCCTTCGACCGCGCCAATCCCTCGTCCACGCTGCGCTCGCTGATGGCCGCGCGCGACAACGCCCGCCAGGTGCGCGAGCAGATCAGTTCGGAGATGTGGGAGCACATCAACCGCGACTATCTGAAGCTGACCTCGATGGATTTCGACGCGGTGTGGTCGGGCAGTCCGGCGCAGACCTTCATCGAGATCGGCGACGGCATCTGGATGTTCCAGGGCATCACCCATTCGACGATGCGCCACGGCGAAGGCTTCGATTTCATCGAGCTGGGCACCTATATCGAGCGCGCGCAGGCGGTGGCGCGGCTGCTCGACGTCTATCTGTCGCCGCCGCAGGAGGACGGTCCGAAATTCGCCGCGCCCGGCTATTTCGACTGGATCAACCTGCTGAAGCAGTGCACGGGCTTCGAAGCCTATTGCAAGGTCTATACGGCGCAGGTCGCGCCGCGGAAGATCGCCGAGTTCCTGATCTTCGATCCGGAGTTTCCCCATTCGGTGCGCTTCGCCGTCGACAAGGTGCAGTCGGCGCTGGAGCAGATCGCCCCCGGCGCGCCGCAGACCCGCCGCGCCGCCTGCGCGCGCATGGCAGGGCGGCTGAAAGCCTTCGTCGATTTCAGTTCGATGGACGAAGTGGCGGCGGGCGGCATCGCGCCGTTCCTCGCGAGCGTGCTCAAGCAGTGCGAGCAGATCCACTTCGCGGTGTACGAGTCCTATATCTCGTACGGGCTTGAGGAACTGGTGAAGGGCTGACGGGCCTCAGCCCTGCGCCCGTCCGGCGAGCGCCGCCGCGACTTTCGGGATCACCTCGCTCCAGTCGCCGAACAGTTCGGGCGAGAAGACGCGGCTGGCCCGATACCAGGGATAATGGTCGGTGCCGAGCTGCGGCCAGACCGGGCCGGCGGTGAGGAACCAGATTTCGGTGCCGACCGCGCCGGCCAGCGCCGCCGCCGCCGTGGGCGCGGAGATCGCAAGGTCGCAGGCCGCCGAGAGGGCCGCCGCGCCGTCGAGGTCGTTCTTCAGATCGAGGCCGGCGATCGAACGGATCGTCACGCCGAACAGGCTTTCGGCGCGTTCGATCTCGCCGGCCGCGTCGCCATATTGCAGGTTCACGAAGGTGACGCCCGGCGTTTTCAGGATCGGCGCCCAGGCGTCGATGGCGCTGAAATATTTCTGCCGCTGGGCGTTGATCATCATCGAGCGCCAGCAGATGCCGACGACCGGGCGGCCGCCGGCCGCGAGTTCGGCGCGGCAGGCGGCGACGCGGGCCGGGTCGGGCGTCAGGAACGCCTTGCCGGGGAAACGCTCCAGCCCGTCGCGCAGATGGGGCAGGGCGCTGCCGAGCGGCAGGACGAAATCCGGCTTGCCCGCCCACGGCACGAGCCGCAGATCCTTCGCGTTGTGCGAGGCGACGACATACGGCCCGACATGGGCGGTGGGCAGCGAACGCGAGACGAGCGGGATGAGGCGCGAGTCGACCGCCACCATCAGCTTGCCCATCATGCCGACCGCCTTCTGGAGGTCGCCGAGCGTGTTGGCGAACATCACCTCGTCGCCGAGGCCCTGTTCGCCGATGACCAGAAGCGAGCGGCCGGAGAGGTCCTCGCCCTTCCAGAACGGCGCATCGACGCCGTAGAGCATCGAGCCGCGATGCTGGTGGTCGTGGCGGATCTCGTAGGCGGCGAAACCCTGTTTGAGATCGCCCATGGCGAGCAGGCACAGCGCCTTCGCGTGCAGCGTCTCGATCCGGTCGCGCGGCTCCTGCGGCAGCGCGAGGGCGTGCTCGTAGGCGTCCATCGCCTCGGCCAGCGGGCCGGTGTGGTGGAGGCCGTAGCCGAGATTGTGCCAGGCGCGCGCGAAGCGGGGATCGAGCCGCAGCGCCTCGCGGTAGAAGACGGCGGCCTGCGCGAAATCGCTGAGTTCGACGAGGATGGTGCCGAGCGTGTTCCACAGCAGCGGCTGTTCCGGCATGCGCAGGATCGCGCCGCGGCAGATCTCGATGGCGTCGTCGAAGCGCGAGGTGTCGCGCAGGACGCCCGCCAGATTGTTCCAGCCCATCGGCTGGTCGGGCGCCAGCTCGCAGTAATGGCGGAAAAGCTTTTCGGCGACCGGGTTGAGGCCCATGCGCCAGGCCGCGAGGCCGAGATTCAGATAGAGGTCGGTGTCGGCGGGGTCGAGCTGGTAGGCGCGCTCGTACATCGCGATGGCGCGCGACATGTCGCCCAGATTGTCGAGGCTGAGACCCAGCATGTGATAGGCCTGCCCGCAGGTCGGGTCGGCCTCGGTCGCATCGACCGAAAGCGTGGCGGCCTTGCCGTAGTCGGCCCGCTTGAAGGCGGCGATCGCCTTGCGCAGATGCTTGTGGCAGAGGCGGCGGGCAGCTTCGGCGGCCCCGGCGGAGGCGGTCTTTTCGGCGCGGGCGAGAAAGGCCGATCTGGCCCCGACGCCCGTGCGTTCGGCGCCCATGGCTTCGGCGGCTGGTTTGCCGGACATCGATCCCAATCCTGCGGCCCCAGTCCTGAGGCCCGTCCGATAAGTCGTTCACCATGGTTAAGGAGTTGTGAACCTGGCTCTGCGACCTTTAAGGAATCGTTCGCCAGCCGTTGAGGGTGCCTTAACCGCGCGCCTCTATCGTCGAAGTTGCAGGGACCAAACATGCCGCTCAAGCTGTCGCTCAAGCCGCACGAAAAATTCGTCGTCAACGGCGCCGTGATGACCAACGGCGACCGGAAGGCGGAGGTCGTGATTCAGAACAAGGCGTCGATCCTGCGCGAGAAGGACATCCTTCAGCCGGCCGACGCCTCGACGCCGCTGCGGCGCGTCTATTTCCCGATCCAGATGATGTATCTGGAATCCTCGTCGGGCGGCGAGAACCTGGACACCTATTACGACACGTTCGCCGAGCGCATGGCCGAATTCATGGGCGCCATCGCCAACCAGGACGTGATGGCCGCTTGCGTCGCGATCAGCCGCGACGTGCTGGCCGGACACTACTACCGCGCCTTGATGACGTGCCGCAGGCTCTTCGACTACGAGCAGGAAAGACTGAATTATGTCCCTGACGGCGTACCAGCACACGCTTAAGGCCACCGAGAATCCGCGCGATCTGGAGTATCGCCTGTTCGGTCAGGTGACCCGGGCGCTGCTCGACGCCGCGCCGCTGCCGCGCACCGATCCCAAGGTCATCGACGCGATCGACTGGAACCGCCGCATGTGGTCGGCCCTGGCGGTCGATTGCGCCAGCGACGAGAACGCCATGCCGCCGCAGATCCGCGCCGGCGTCATCTCGCTCTCGATGTTCGTCGCCCGCTATTCCTCGCAGGTCATGGCCCAGGCCATGCCGTTCGATCCGCTGATCGACATCAACCGCACCATCATGCAGGGCCTGGCGGCCCGCGCCGCCGCCGCCTGATCCTTCCGCCATCGCCGCGAACGGCCCCCGGCACATTTCTGCCGGGCCGCTTCTCCGTGCGGCAGTTCTTGCCGCGCCGCGCCGGGCGGCCTCAATATTGTCCAGTCATATCATAACGTTACGCGCAGACCGCGCTGGCATGTCCGTTGCGACCCCGACTCCGGGCAGTACGCCTGCGAGCAAAAGGCTCGTCGATACTCCAGCCAGAACGGACGGACACAATGCTGAGCGTGAACACCAATGTGGGGGCGATGATCGCCCTCCAGAACCTGAACAAGACCAACACCGAGATGATGCAGACCCAGAGCCGCATCAATACTGGCCTGGCCGTGGCGACCGCCAAGGATAACGGCGGCATGTACGCCATCGCACAGGCGATGCGGGGAGACGTCGGCGCCCTGAACGCCGTGGGTCAGAGTCTCAATCGCGCCAAGAGCATCGTGGATGTGGCTCTGGCGGCGGGCGAGGCCATCTCGGATCTGATCGTGCAGATGAAGGAAAAGGCGGTGGCCGCCGCGGACCTGTCGCAGGACACGGTCAGCCGGACGGCCCTGAACGAGGATTTCGTGGCGCTGCGCAAGCAGATCGATTCGATCGTCACGAACGCCTCGTTCAACAACGTCAACATCATCAACAACACGACCACGCGGCTGCAGACGCTTGCGTCGGCCTCGGGGTCGTTGCTGACGGTTCTGGGCGAGAACCTGTCGCTGGGCGGATCGATCGTCACGATCGCCTCGACCAGCCAGATCAACACCCAGACCGCGGCGTCGACGATGACGGCGACGGTGAGCGCCTCGCTGACCAACCTCAACCGCGCCCTGGCGCGGCTGGGCACCGGGGCGAAACGCCTGGAACTTCAGGAGCTCTTCGTCTCCAAACTGTCCGACAGTCTGAAAGCCGGCATCGGCAATCTCGTCGACGCCGACATGGCGGTCGAAAGCGCCAAGCTCCAGTCGCTGCAGGTCAAGCAGCAGCTGGGCATCCAGGCGCTGTCGATCGCGAACAGCTCGCCGCGTATCGTGACGTCGCTGTTCCAGTAGGCAAGTTCGGGTTCACGACACGACTGCAAAGGGAGGGGCGGCCGCAGGGCCGCCCCTTTCTTTTCGTCCGCACGCGGAAGAACTTGCCGGGCAGGAAATGCCGCACGGGAAAAAGATTCCCACGACGCCCGCCGCGCCCGGCACCTCTTGCCTGCAAAAAATGCCCGAAACCCGAATCTGAGCGTGGTGAACGGAAATTAATGCCGGTCTGGCACGCGCCCTGCGTCAGGACCGCGGGGGCAAAATGTCCTTCGAGCAGAACGCTCGTCACATATCCAGAACGGAGAAGCCAAAATGGCTCTTGGCGTTAACACCAATGTCGGCGCGATGGTCGCGCTGCAGAACCTCTCGAAGACCAACCGCGATCTCGAAGTCACGCAGGGCCGGATCAACACCGGTCTGGCCGTGGCCGGCGCCAAGGACAATGGCGGCATCTACGCCATCGCCCAGGCGATGCGTTCGGACGTGGCCTCGCTGGGCGCCGTCGGGCAGAGCCTCGGCCGCGCGAAGAGCGTGGTCGACGTCGCCCTCGCGGCCGGCGAGTCGATCTCGGACCTGCTCGTGCAGATGAAGGAAAAGGCGGTTGCGGCCGCCGACGCCTCCACCGACACGACGGCCCGCGCGGCGCTGAACGAAGACTTCGTGGCCCTGCGCAAGCAGATCTCCTCGATCGTCTCGAACGCGGCGTTCAACGGCGTCAACCTGATCAACACGGCCACCGGCTTCCAGTCTCTGGCGAGCGCCGACGGTTCGTCGAAGATCTCGGTCAACGCCGAAAACCTGTCGCTGGGCGGCTCGATCATCACGATCGCGGCGACCGGCCAGGTGAACACGCAGTCGGCCGCCTCGACGATGCTCGGCACGGTCAACACGTCGCTGACCAACGCGAACCGCGCGCTGGCCCGCCTCGGCTCGATCTCCAAGCGCCTCGACACCCAGATGGAATTCAACAACAAGGTGTCGGATGCGCTGAAGGCCGGTATCGGCAACCTCGTCGATGCGGATCTGTCGGTCGAATCGGCGCGTTTGCAGTCCCTGCAGGTCAAGCAGCAGCTCGGCCTCCAGGCGCTGTCGATCGCCAACGGCGCGCCGCAGACGGTCCTGAGCCTCTTCCGCTAAGCGACAGGCGCCGGCGGTTCGGCCGCCGGCGCCTTCATCGCTTGACGGATGGCCAGGCCTCTTCCGGAGGGCACAGGCATGATCGAGGCTATCAAGAGCGTTGCCCCGCCGCCGCCAGCCGGCGGCGATCGGACGAAGTCCGATGGCGGCGCTTCTGCGCCTGCCCGATCCCAGGCCACCTCTGAGGGCGTCTCGCAAAGAGCCCTCGAGGCTGTCGAACAGGCGCTCAAGACGATCGATCCGCCCCTGATGGGGAAGAACGAACGTCTGAGCATCGTGCGCGACGAGGAGACCGGAACGTTCATCTATCGCTCCGTCGACCGCCAGACCGGCGAGGTCGTCAACCAATGGCCGGCGGAGAGCATGTTGCAGTTCAAGGCCTATATCCGCGAAGCGACGGGCATCGCCGTCAATCGCAAGGTCTGAGAAACGGACAAGAGCGTTTCACGCTGAACTGGCCCGGGAGCGATCCCGGGCCTCTTTCTTTGCCCGTTCTTTGCCCGGCAAAAAACGCCGCTTGCATGAAGCCTCTGCCGGGCGGACGCCGCCGCGCGAAATCGGCCTGGAAATTATCCCGCCATATCAACAGGTTCCGCGGTTGGCACGCTGGCCTGACGCTTGCTCTGTTCCCGGCACTGGCCGCTGAACGCGGCGCCTGTCGAGCGTGGAGAAGCCGGATGACTCTGTCGGTCAACACCAATGTCGCCGCCATGGTGGCGCTGCAGAACCTGAACGGCTCGACCCGCGAGCTGGAAGTGACGCAGAACCGGGTCTCGACCGGGCTCAAGGTCATCGGGGCCAAGGACAACAGCGCCGTCTACGCCATCGCCCAGGGCATGCGGGCCGATATCGGCGCGATGACCGCGGTGACCGCCAGCCTCAACCGCGCCAAGAGCATCACCGACGTCGCCCTCGCGGCGGGCGAATCGATCTCCGACCTGCTGGTGCAGATGAAGGAGAAGGCGATCGCCGCCAACGACGCCTCGATCGACACCTCGGCCCGCAACGCGCTGAACGAGGATTTCCGCTCGCTGCGCAGCCAGATCGCCACCATCGTCCAGAACGCCAAGTTCGACGGCGCGAACCTGATCAACGGCTCGGTCGCCACCGGCATCCAGATGCTGGCCGACGCCGACGCCACCAGCGCCATCACGCTGACGCCCGAGAACATGTCGGTCAGCGGCTCGATCGTGACGCTGACCTCGACCACCGCCTTGACGTCGCTCGCCTCGTCGTCGAGCGCGCTGTCGCTGGTCAACGCCAGCCTTCAGAACGTCAACGCCGCGCTCGCCCGGCTCGGTTCGGTCGGCAAGAAGGTCGACGCCCATCTCGTCTTCGTCGGCAAACTCACCGACGCGATGACCGGCGGCGTCGGCAACCTCGTCGATGCCGACATGGCGATCGAAAGCGCCAAGTTGCAGGCCTTGCAGATAAAACAGCAATTGGGCGCGCAGGCGGTCTCGATCGCCAACTCCGCGCCCCAGATCATCCTCTCGCTGTTCCAGGGATAGCGGCGCTTTCCGCCGCTTTTCGCGCGCAGCGGCCGCCGGCCCCACCCGGCGGCCGTTGCGTTTGCGCCGTTGCGTTGCGCCCGGCGGGCGTCAGCGGGCGAGGGCGGCGGCGAGGGCGGCGGCGACGCGCGCCACGTCGTCTTCGGTCATCGCCGCGAACAGCGGCAGCGACAGGCAGCGCGCGTAATAGGCGTCCGCCCCCGGCAGGGCGAGCTCGGGATAGCGCGCGGCGTAATAGGGCTGGCGGTGGACCGGGATGTAATGGACCTGGCTGCCGATGCCGTCCTCGGCGAGGCGGCGCATCAGCGCGGCGCGGCCGATGCCGGCCGAAGCGAAGTCGATCCGCGCGACGCAGAGATGCCAGGCGGTCTCGCCGTGCGGCGGCTCCTCGACCAGGCGGACGACGGGAGCGAGCGGGGCCAGCGCCTCGCGGTAGAGGGCCATAAGGCGGCGGCGTTGGGCGACGAAGCGGGAAAGCTTCTTCAGCTGCGACAGGCCGAGAGCGCACAGAATGTCGGGCGCGCGATAATTGAAGCCCGGCGCGTGCAGTTCGTAGAACCAGGGGCTCGGCGCGCCGTCCGCGTCGTGCGAGTCCGCCAGCGTGAAATCGCCGGGCTCGCGGGTGAGGCCGTGGCTACGGTCGCGGCGCATGGCGGCGGCGAGGCCGGCATCGTTGGTCGTGATCGCCCCGCCTTCGCCCATGGCGATGGTCTTGACCGGATGGAAGCTGAAGCAGGCGAGGTCGGCGTGCGCGCAGGCGCCGACCGGGCTCGCCGCCGGTCCTTGCGTGCCGCCGATCGCGTGGCAGGCGTCTTCCACCACCCAGAGGCCCCAGGCGCGGGCGATCCCGGCGATGCCTGCCATGTCGCAGGAGGCGCCGTTGAGATGGACCGGAAAGGCGGCGCGGACCGAGGACGGGGCGCGGCGCAGCGCCTCCAGCAGCGTCTCCGGCGTCATCAGCCCGGTTTCGGGATCGACGTCGGCGAACACCACCTCGGCGTCGCAATAGCGCACGGCGTTGGCGGTGGCGACGAAGGTGACGGAAGGAACGATCGCCGACTGGCAGCGGTCGAGCTTGATGGCGCGCGCGGCGAGATGCAGCGCCGCCGTGCCGTTCGCGCAGGCGACCGCCTCGCGCGCGCCGGTCGCGGAGGCCAGCGCCGCCTCGAAGGCCCCGACCAGTGGGCCGGTGGTGAGCATCGGCGAGAGCAGGGCTTCGCGCACCGCCTCAAGATCGTCGTCTTCGATGACCTGGCGGCCATAAGGCAGGAAGGGCCGCACGTCGCCGGCCGGCTTCACGGGAAGGCGTCCGTCAGCAGAGCCTGAAGGCCGCGCGCGTCGAGCGCATCGACGTTCTTGTCGCTGGCGTAGCAGAAGCCGTCCGCGACCTCGCGCGCCCCGGCGGCGGCGTAGTCGTCGCGCAGCGTGCCCCACGAAGGCAGGATCACGTAGCGGTCGGCGAGTTCGAGCGTCTGGCGCGCGACGTCCTCGGGGATCATCACCTCGTGCAGCTTCTCGCCGGGGCGGATGCCGATGATGCGCTGGCCGAGGCCCGGCGCCATGGTGGCGGCGAGTTCGGTCATCTTGAGGCTGGCGATCTTGGGGACGTAGATCTCGCCGCCCTTCATCATCGCCATCGAGGAGAGGACGAGGTTCACGCCCTGCGGCAGGGTGATCCAGAACCGCGTCATGCGGTCGTCGGTGATGGGAAGGTCCGCCGCGCCCTCGGCGATCATCTTCTCGAACATCGGCACGACCGAGCCGCGCGAGCCGATGACGTTGCCGTAGCGCACGACAGAAAAGCGCGTGCCGTCGGAGCCGGCCAGATGATTGGCGGCGACGAAGATCTTGTCGGAGGCGAGCTTGGTCGCGCCGTAGAGATTGACCGGGTTGGCGGCCTTGTCGGTGGAGAGCGCCAGCACCTTCTTCACGCCCCGCGACAGCGCCGCGTGGACGATGTTCTCCGCGCCCAGGATGTTGGTGTGGACGCATTCGAGCGGATTGTACTCGGCGATCGGCACCTGCTTCATCGCGGCGGCGTGGACGACGTAATCGACGTCGCGCATCGCCATCTCCAGGCGGTCGCGGCTGCGCACGTCGCCGATGAAGAAGCGCATGAAGGGATAGCGCTCCTGCGGGAAGACCTGCGCCATCTCGAACTGCTTGAGCTCGTCGCGGCTGAAGATGATGAGCCGGCGCGGCTTGAACTCGGCGATGACCTGACGCACGAAGGCCTGTCCGAACGAGCCGGTGCCGCCGGTGACAAGCACGGTCTTGTCGTTGAGGTCGATCATGGGCTCGCGGAAGTCGCGGCGGGCGATCCACGACATCAGCCGGCCATAGGCGGGCGAGACGCCGGACGCGGCCGGGGCGGCAGCGGCGGTCTTCAGGTGAGCGGTCATGGTCCTCGGGCGGTCAGACGCAAATCGGGCGTCAGAGTGCGGCCGGGGCCGTTAACAAGCGTTTACGCTGGCCAGCTCCAGGGCGTAGCGGACGCGGCGCGGCGGCGAGGGCAGGTCGGGCCGGCGGGTCTCGTCCATCTCCAGCGCCGAGAGCATCATCCGGCAGAAGGTCTGGCCGTGCAGCGTGCGGTGCTCGACGAGGCCGATGACGGCGGCGGTGGCGAGATCGGCGGTCAGGCGCACGGCGTTGACGCCGTCGCCGAGCGCGAGGAGGCCCTCGGTCATGCCCACCCCCGCCCGGCACGAGATGAGGAACGAGACCGCCGCGCCGAGATCGACGGCGTGGCCCCAAAGCGGGAATCGTTCGAGGTCGCGGCCGCCATTGTGGGTGGCGTAGGAAAGGTTCGGCAGGTCGAAGGCGTCGCTTTTCAGCGTCACATGGGCGAGGCGCAGCGAGCCCTTGCCCCAATGCGGCCAGTGGAAGGTGAGGTCGGTCTCGACCCGCGGGGCGTCCGGCGCGATCCGCAGCGTCTTGTCGATGGGGCCGAGCGGCGTCTCGATGCGGGCGGAGACGAGAAGGCCGCCGTCCGGCGCGGCGGCGAGCGTGGGCGTGCAGCGTTCGAGGTCGGTGACTTTCGGCTCGCCGGGGCCTTCGAAGACGCAATTGCCGGTGTACCAGTCGGCGGAGAGCGCGATGTCGTCGATCTCGCCATGGGCGAGGCCGCCGATCAGCGGCCGCTCGTTCGGGCGGCCCATCGCGGCGATGGCGAGGCCGCGGCGCTTGTCGAGCACGAGGCGGAGCGACGGCGTCTCGATGAGGATGTGGCGGGCGTCCTCATCGACGGCGGGCGCGACGGTTACGGGGCCGGGCGTCTGCGCGGCGGGCGGGGAGGGCAGGCGCGCGAGGAAGGCGTCCAGCTCGGCGCGGAAGGCGGTCCAGCGCCGCTCGGTGATGTGGGTGCGGAAGTCGCTCGACCACAGGCGGCAGAGCGTGCGCCAGTCCTCGTCCGGGGCGTCCGGCGGCAGCGCGCGGAAGGCGCGGTGGCAGAGCGTGTTGACGGCGAGGTCGTCGCGGCCGGACGAGGCCCAGCGGGTGAGATTATATTTGGGCTGCTTCTTCACCGGCACCGGATTGGAGGGCGCTTCCAGCACCAGATCGTTGCCGGAATTGCCGCCGCGCGCCGCTTTCAGCGCCTCGCCGGGCAAAGCGAGCGTGACGCCGCGCGCGGCGAGCGCCTTCAACCCCTCGCCGACCAGACGCCATTCGCCGATCGTCACCTTCTCCTCGGTGGCGAAGCGGCCGGGGCGGAAGTCGAAGCACTCGGCGTCGTTGGTGTAGAGCGCCAGCACGCGGTCGACCGGGCCGCGATGGCCGGCGACGAAATCGACATAGGCGTCGAGGTCGATGTCGCCATGGGCGAGGCGCTGGAGCTTCTGGAAGGCGATGGTGTTGGACCACAGGAGGTCGATGCGGCTGCCGTCCGCGCCCTGCGCGCGCTGGGGATGGTAGCGCCAGTGGCGGTTCCATTCCGGGTGATGGGCGGCGCAGTCGTCCCAGTCCATGACGAGGGCGCGATAGCCGGCCTCGCGGTAGAGCGGCACGAGGCCGCCCGACCAGGCCTGCTCGTTGACGAGCGCGAGGGCGGGATCGGCGTCCAGAAGCCGGCGATAGACCTCGCGGCCGAGCGTCAGGTTCTTCAACACCGCCTGCCAGGGCATCAGCGGGCCGATCGCCTGGGCATAGCCGGAACCGACGAATTCGGCGCGGCCGGCGGCGATGAGGGCTTTGAGCCGGGCGATCCAGGCGGGATCGAGCGCGGCGACGATTTCGAGCGTCAGGCCCGTCGCCTCGATGCCGAGCGGGATGCCGCTTTCGGCGAGGTCGAGCAGCGGGTGATAGCAGCGCGCGATGACGGCGGGGCGCTGCGATTCCTCGATCGAGGAGAACATCAAATTGAGATGGAACAGCGCGTAGCCGGTGAGCGTCGCGGTGCGGCGCGGACGGACGGGGCGCGAGAGCGGTTCGACGAGGCTCATGCGGCGGCCTCGGCGCGGCAGTCGAAGCGGATGGCGGCGACGGCGCGGGCCGCGTTGGCGCGGGCCTCGACCATCGTCGCGCCGGTGGCGAGCACCATCGCGGCGCGCGCGGCGCTGGAGGTGGCGGGCGGGATGACGTCGCCGGGCGTCTTGCTGAGCGTCACTTCGAGGATGCCGGGCAGGGCGCGCGCCTCGTCCGCGCCATGGATGGCGGCGATGCGTCCGGCCGGCGGAAAGACGTAACGCTGCACGATGGGCCGCTCGAAGCGCGGCGTCAGGTCGGCGGGTGCGACGGGCTCGCCGAGCGCCAGCTTCATCACCGCGCCGACGAAATCGACGCCGGTCGAAAGCGGAATCTCGCGCGTGCTGAAATAGCCGCCCGACAGGCGCGCGGCGATTTCGATGACATGCGCCTTGCCGGCGTGGACGACCATGTCGCCCTTGTAATTGTGCCGGGCGATGCCGAGGGCGCGGGCGGCGGCGGTGACCGTCGCCTCGACATCGGCGCGGATCGCGGGCGCGACATGGCTGGGCAGATCGCCACCGTTCTCGACGAACCACGGGGCGAAGCGGTCGAGGAATTCGTAATTGCGGTCGCTGAAGCCCGGCGTGTAGCCGACGCCGTCCAGCAGGATCGACTCGGTCGAGATCTGCGGACCCGGCAGATAGGCCTCGACCATGACGCGGCCGGTCGGCGACTGGGCTTTCGCCTCGGCATAGGCGGTTTCGGCGTCGCGGCCGGCGTTCATGCGCTGCACGCCGCGTCCGCCGCGGCTGTCGACCGGCTTCACCACCAGATCGCGGCCGCGTTCGAGCAGCGCGAGCTGAAGGTCGGCGGCGTCGCGCAGCGGCGCATACCAGGGGATCGGCACGCCATGCGCCTTGAGGCGGTCCTTCATGGCGAGCTTGTCCATCGCCAGATGGGCGGTTTCGGGCGAAAGGCCGCGCAGGCCGAGGCGGCGGGCGATCGCGGCGACGGTGTGGGGCACGTCCGCGCCCATGCAGATGACGCCGTCGATGGGGCGGACCGTGGCGGCGTAGCGCGCGGCAGCCTCGGCGGAGCCTTCGGCGTCATAGGTCGAGACGACCAGCCGGCCGTCGGCGAGCGCGAAACCCGGCGCGTGCGGATCGCCGTCGCTGACGACGACGTGGTAGCCCAGCTCGCGCGCGCGGGCGATGCCGTGAGTCGCCTCGATGCCGCCGCAGACGATGAGGATCGCCTTGCGCATCAGAAGTAGAGCCCCCCGTTCACGTTGAGCGTCTGCGCCGTGATGTAGGACGAGGCGTCGGAGGCGAGGAAGGCGACCGCGTCGGCGACTTCGGCGGTGGTGCCGAGACGCTTCAGGACGATGTTCTGCGCCGCCTGCTGCACGCTGGCGGCGGCCATGCCGGCGGCGGCCATGTCGGAGGCGATGAGCCCGGCGGCGACGACGTTGGAGCGCACGCCCTTGTCCGCGCCGAAGCGGGCGATCACCTGGGCGAGCGAGATGAGGCCAGCCTTGGAGGCGGCGTAGTGCGCGGTGCGCGGGCCGCCATACTGGCCGCTGACCGAGCCGATATGGACGATGGAGCCGCCGCCCGCCGCCGCGAGGCGCGGCAGGGCGAGCTGGCTGCACACGAACGGGCCCTTGAGGTTGACGGAAAGGATCTCGTCCCAGTCGGCGTCGCTCACCTTGTCGAAGTCTGTCGGCATATTGATGCCGGCGTTGTTGACGAGGATGCGCAAGGGACCGAGTTCGCTTTCGGTGCGGTCGAGCGCGGCGGCGATGGCGGCGCGATCGGTCACTTCCATCCGCGCGGCGAGCGCCCGGCCGCCGCGTTCGCGGATGAGGCGCACGACCTCGTTCGCCTCCGTTTCGTTGCTGCGGTAAGCGACGGCGACGGCGGCGCCGCCCTCGGCGAGGCGCAGCGCGATGGCGCGGCCGATGCCGCGTCCGCCCCCGGTGACGAGGGCGGCGCGTCCGGCGAGATCGAGATCAGCCATGGCGCTTGCGCTTCAGCGCGCGCTTCGCGGCGGCGGCGATGTGCGGGGCGGTGAGGCGGTACTTCTCCGCCAGTTCCTCCGGCTCGCCGGATTCGCCGAAGACGTCTTCGAGGCCGACGAACTCGACCGGGCAGGGGCGGGCGCGCACCAGCGCCTCGGCGACCGCGCCGCCGAGGCCGCCGATGACGTTGTGGTCCTCGGCGGTGACGATGGCCCCGGTTTCCTCGGCGCAGCGCGCGACGAGATCGGCGTCGATGGGCTTGATGGTCGCCATGTTGACGACGCGGGCCGAGATGTTCTCGGCGGCGAGCAGCGAGGCCGCCTCCAGCGCGCGGGCGACCTCGACGCCGCAGGCGATGAGCGTCACGTCATGGCCGTCGCGCAGGATGTGGCCCTTGCCGATGCGGAAGACATGGCCCTCGGCATAGACGGCGCGCGCCGGGCTGCGGCCGGTGCGCATATAGACGGGGCCGTCGAAATCGACGGCGGCCGCGGTCGCCAGCGCCATCTCGTGCGGATCGGCGGGCGAGAGGACGGTCATGCCGGGAATGGCGCGGAAGGCGGCGAGGTCTTCGAGCGCCTGGGCCGAGCCGCCGTCCGGGCCGACATCGAGGCCGGGATGCGAGGCGACGATCTTCACGTTGCGCTTCGTATAGGCGATGGAGAGGCGCGCCTGCTCCACCGCGCGCAGGCAGAAGACCGCGAAGGTGGTGACGACGGGGACGAGGCCGGTCGCCGCCATGCCGCCGGCCACCGCCATCATGTTCTGTTCGGCGATGCCGAACTGGAAGAAGCGCGAGGGATGCGCCTTGCGGAAATGATGCAGGCCCGTGCCGCCGGCGATGTCGGCGTCGAGCGCGACGAGGCGCTCGCGCGTTTCGGCGAGGGTGGCGAGCGCCTTGCCGAAGGCTTCGCGCAGCGAGTCGCCGGAGGCGGCGATGAGGGCGGGGGCGCTCATGTCAGGCCATCCATGTCGCGATGTCGGTTTCGGACGCGCCGAGTTCAGCGAGCGCCTGGCGGGTTTCGTCGGGCTTCATCTTCACGCTGCCGTGCCAGAGCGGCTTGTCCTCCATGTAGGAGACGCCCTTGCCCTTGATCGTGTGGGCGATGACGACGGTCGGGCGGTCGTGCGTGGCGGCGGCTTCGGCGAGCGCCGCGAGGATGGCGGCGCGGTCGTGGCCGTCGATCTCGACGGCGTGCCAGCCGAAGGCGCGCCATTTCGCGGCGAACGGCTCCAGCCCCATGATGTTGGCGTTGCGGTCGTCGGACTGGAGCTTGTTGTAGTCGACGACGGCGCAGAGATTGGAGAGGGCGTGATGGGCGGCGCACATCGCGCCTTCCCAGACCTCGCCTTCCTGGCATTCGCCGTCGCCGAGCATCGTATAGACGCGGGCCGGAACGTATTGGTGGCGCAGCCCCAGCGCCATGCCGATGGCGACCGAGAAGCCCTGGCCGAGCGAGCCGGTGCTGGTCTCGCTCAACGGAAGATCGAGGACGTGCGGGTGGCCCTGCGAGGCCGTGCCGATGCGCCGCAGCGCCAGCGGCACCGCGTCGGCGACATAGCCCATCGCCGCCCAGACCGCGTAGAGCGCGGGCGCGGCGTGGCCCTTCGACAGCACGAAGCGGTCGCGGCCGGGATCGTCCGCCGTGCCGCCGGGAATGTTCAGTTCCGCGCCGTAGAGGACGGCGAGCAGGTCGGCGGCCGAAAGCGCCCCGCCCGGATGGCCGGAACCGGCGCGATAGATGCCGG
>JAXMDZ010000006.1:0-115391 GCA_046348585.1 Alphaproteobacteria bacterium | reverse complement strand
CGCCGCGACAATCACTTCACGGCGCAGGGCAACCGGGTGCGGCTGTTCTCGCTGTCCCCGGCGGGCGCCGACAGCTGGTGGTGGACCTCGACCCAGAACTTCGGCGAGGTCCATGGCCGCATCGACGGATGGACAAATCTGGAGCGTGTGACCACCAGTTCGGGGTCGGTGATCGTGCGCGGTCCCGGCTCGATCGACGAAGGCCATCATGACGACCTGTGCGGCAAGGCGCTGCTCGACATGAAGGCCGACGCCGCGACCGAACTTCTGAAGGCGATCCAGAAATTCCCGATCGTTCCGCCCTGATCGCGGACGGGCGCGCGCGCCTGCCCGCGACCCCGCCTAGCGGGGATAGGCGTTCGGGCCCTGGGCGGTTTCGTGGCAGACGCCTTCGATGTGGCCCTGCGCGGCGCAGCGTTCCTTCAGCGCCGCCTCGGAGGCCTTGCACTCGTCCACATAGGGACCGGTCAGGATGCCCGCCTCGATATTGTCGCAGTCGCAGTCGATCGCCCCGCACGGGTCTTCATCGGCCGGCGTCCCGCCGCCGGTCGAGACATAGTCCGCCTCCCCCGACCAGTCGGGCCGGCCGGGCCGCCGGATGACGACCCGGACCGGCCCCGGACCGGCCGGAGCCGGGAAGGTCAGAACCGGATGGGTTTCGCCGTTCAGCGGACGCTCCGCGTCGCCGACCATCATGTCGCCATCGGCGGCGGTGCAGCGATCGACATCGGCCTCGACCGCGATCTCCGACCCGGCCCCGCCCGGCGGCGGGATCGGCCCGACGACCGGCGGATAGGACGGCGAGATGCCGGGTTCCCCCGCCCACACGCCCTGCGAGAGCGCGGCGGTCGCCAGCGCCAATTGCTGCTGATACCAGCGCAGCGCATCGCCCCAGCGTTCCTTTCCGTCCGGATCGACGAAGGAGGGCGGCGCTGGCGGCGGCGGCGGCGCGTCGGCCGGGGCGGCGCAGCCGCTCATGCAGGCCCCCATGCCGGTCTCCGCGCCTTCCAGCGCGGCGATCGCCTCCACGAGCGCGTCGGTGCGCATCGACAGGCGCTGCCAGTCGAGCCAGGCCTCGTGAATCGGCATCGCCTCGGCTTCGATGTTGCGTTGCAGTTCGCCGATCTCGTCCTGCATGTCCGCGAGCTGGGATTCCGACCAGGCGACCAGCGCCTTGCCGATGAGCTGCATCACCGCCTGACGCATGTCCGACCATTGCGTGCGGGCGAGCGCCGCCTTGTCGGCCGCTTCCTTCACCAGACGCGCCTTTTCGGCCGCATCGGCGACGGTCGTCGCGTGACGGCGCAGCATTTCGGCCTCGCGCAGCAGGCTGGTCGCTTCGAGGAAACCGCGCGCCCCGTTCTTCACGTCGCTCGCCGCCTGTTTCAGCGTCGAGAGATTGGCGAGCCATTCGGGGATCGGCTCGCCGCGCTCGCGGTAGCTGCCGATCAGCGTGTTGGCGACGTCGGCGGCGTTCTGGAACGCGCCCATCATCTGGTCGATATGGTCGGCGCGGGCGAGCGTGCGGGCGAAGTCCGAGGTCGAGGGATCGGCCAGCAGGGCTTTCAGATTGGCCCCGTCGGCGCGGAACGACTTGGCGAAATTGGCGAGGTCGGCGACCGCCAGCGTCAGCTTGCCGAGATCCTGAAGGAACTTGGCGTTGGCATACCAGCGTTCGAGATAGGCCTGACGCTCGCCCGAGGCGATGGTCGCCTGCATCAGCGCGGTGTAGTGCGCCAGCGCCGCCTTGCGCGCCTTGACGAGCCACGGCTCCATGCCGCGCAGCAAGGAGAGCGTTTCGGCGAGCCGCCGCGCCGCGTCGGCCCGCGCCGCGCAGGGGGTGAGCACGCAGGCGTCGCGCGTGTGGCCTTCTTCGCAGGCGCTGTTCGCCTGGGCGAGCAGCGCGGCGGCGCGGCCGGCCTCGGCGAGATCGGCGTCGGTCGCCGGAATGAGCGTGCCGATGGCCCTGGGATCGGGCGCTGCGGGATCGGCGCCCGGTTCGGAAACCGGGTCGGCGGCGGCAGGCGGAGAGAGCGCGAGCGCCGCCGCCACGAGAAGGGCCGGGCCATGAAACCCGAAACGCAGACCGAGACGCGCCATGATCGCCTCCCCGCCGGCGCCGGACGCCGGCGGGCGCAGCATAGACCCGCCGCGCCCAAAGGCGGAGTCACGATTGGCGCTGGCCCCCGCGACGGACCCGCGCCATCGGGTCGCGGCGGCGGCGGGAGCGGTTGACGCACGGGGAAGAGGCATCCAACCCTGCGGCCCTCTGCCGGAGTGTTCCATGCGTTCCCTTGCCGCGCTGCGCCGCCTGCCGATCATCGCCCTCGCCGCCCTGATCGCCCTGCCGCCGCAGGGTTTCGCCGCCGATTTCGCTCCGCCTTCCGGCCCCGCCCTGCGCGACGGCGCGGGCGCGCCGCTGGCCGAGCCCGCCGCGCCCCCGGACGGCGAGACCGACCTTTCGGCCGAGATCGAGGCCGCCTTCGCCCGCGCCGACGCCCTGCCCGCCGAACGCTTCGAGGTCGCGGCGCTGGCCGCGCGCCTGGGGAGCGACCCGATGGCCGCCTTCGCCTTCGTGCGCGATTCCATCCGGCTCGATCTCTATCCCGGCGTGCTGCGCGGCGCTGACGGGGCGCTGGCCGCCGGGGCCGCCAACGACGCCGACCGCGCGCTTCTGCTGAAGGCGCTGCTCGACGCGATGGGCGTGCCCGCCCGCTTCGCCAGCGCGCCGCTGGACGAGGCCGCCGCCGCGCGCCTGCAGGCGGCGCTGTTCGCGCCGCGCGCCGGAGCGCCGGCCCCGGACGCCGCCGCCGCCTTCGCCCCCGCCTTCCTCGACCGCATCCGCGCCCGCGCCGGACGCGACGCGGCGATCCTGGCGACCGCGCTCGGCAGTTCCACGGTGGCGACGATGGAGGGGGCGGCGTCCGCGCCCCCGGCGGCGACCGGCGATCATGTCTGGGTGCAGGCCGAGATCGGCGGCGTCTGGACCGATCTCGACACCGCCCTGCCCGACGCCGCGCCGGGCGTGGCGCTCATGCCCGCCGCCGCGACCGCCGACACGCTGGACGCGGGGCTGGCGCAATCCGTCACGCTGACCGTTTCGGCGACGGTGGGCGGGGCCGAGCAGGTTCTGCTGACCCAGAGGCTGGATGCGGCGGCCGCGGCGGCGGCGCAGATCCTGCTCTATTTCGAGCCGGCCGAAGGCGGGCTGGGCGGCTCGATCGCCGGCGGCGGCGGCTATCGCCCGGTGCTGCTGGTCGGCGGCGAACGCTTCGACGGCGAACCCATCGCCGGAACCGAAGGCGGCGGCGGCGTCGCCGGGGCGATCGGGATGCTGGAGGGCGGCGGCGAGGAGACGCCGCTGACCCAGCTGACGCTCGACATCGCCGCCGAAGCGCCGGGCTTTGAGCCGCTGACCGCGCGGCGCGTGCTCGCCGCCGCGCCGCCGGGCGGGACGCTGCCCGCCGACGCCGAAGGGCTGATCCCGATGCGCTGGCTGCACCATGTGATGATCTCGACCGGCGGCCAGTCGCCGCGCGAGTTCGCCATCGTGCGCGCCGCCGCGATGGATTTCGCGGTGCGCGAGATCGGCGGCGGCGAAGAGACGCCCGACCTGCCGCTGCCGGCGCTCGCCTGGCCCGCGACCAGCGCCGATCTGGCGCTGACGACGGCGAGCGAGCGGCTGTTCGTCGAGGCGCTGAACCGGCCGGGCCTGCGCGCCTATGTCGGGCGGCCGCGCGTCTTCGTCGTTTCGTCCGGGCCGCTGGGCGGCGAGGGCGGAACCGAGCAGGGCTTCGCGCTGGACCTCGCGCTCGACCATGTGACGGTCGCCGCCGAGAGCGGCGCGGGCGGCGCGGCGGAACGCTTCTGGTACGGCGTCGAACAGGCGGCGCTGGAGACCGAATACGGCCTGCTGCGGCTCGCGGCGATGGACCCGTCCGGGCGCAGCGCGGCGGGCGCGAGCCTGGCGCTGGGCGGCGGCGCGCCGACGGTGATCGGCCCGGAGACGCAATTGTTCGAGGCCCCCGCCGCGCTGAAGGCGGCGCTGGGGACCGGCGCGCTGGTGGTGCTGGCGGGCGATCCGGCCTCGGCCCGCGTGTGGTGGACGGTCGCCCCGGACGGCGCGACGCGCGCCGTGCTGGACCCCTCGCTCGGCGGCCTGACCGGCGGCGGCCCCTATCACAGCGGCGGGCCGTATGTGAATTCGAGCGGCGGCGGGCCGCGCTACATCATCGACAATGCGGGCCGCACGGTCGGCGAGGTGCGCAACGGGCGCGACATGATGTACCGCAACGCCGCGCGCTCCGGCTCGTCGTGCAAGGGCGGCAGCGAGTACATGACCGTCCTCGGCTGCGTCTCGGTCCCGACCTCGCTGGTGCTAGGCGTGCTGGGCTTGGTGATCGTCGCCACCTATGGCTATGTCGCCGTCACCATCATCCGGGCGCTGTAGGGCATGGGGCGCGAGGCGAAGCTGACGGTGAGCGGCGGCGGCGTGCGGGCCGAGGCGCGGGTGCATCTCGATTCGCAGATGCTGAGCGTCGGGCCGCCCTTCCGGCTGAAGCTGAAGCTCGGCGAGGTGACGTCCTGCGCCGCCGGGGACGAGGGGCTGATGCTGGCCGCCGGACGGACGCGGCTGACGCTGGCGCTGGGCGCGAAGGAGGCGGCGGCCTGGGCGAAGGCGATCCTCAATCCGCCCTCGCTCGCCGACAAGCTGGGGCTGAAGGCCGAGGTCGCGGCGGCGACGCTGGGGCCGATGCCGGAGGAGATCGGCACGGCGCTGGAGGGCCGCAAGGCGCGGGCGCTGACGAGCGCGGCGGCCGCACAAGGGGCGGGGCTGGTCTTCGCGGCGGTGCCGGAGGGGATCGCGCCGGAGAAGCTGAACGGGCTGGCGAAGGCGCTGCAGCCGGGGGCGGCGGCGTGGCTGATCTATCGCAAGGGCGGGACGATCAACGGCGATGCGCTGATCCATGCGGCCCGCGCCGCCGGGCTGAAAGACACCAAGGTCGCCCGGATCAGCGAAAGCCACGCGGGGCTGCGCTTCATCGCGGCCAAGGCGTGACGGCGGGGCTTCGGGTGCTGTAGATCGCCGCATGGGACATGCACGCAAAGGCTGGCTGGTCGCCGGGGCCGGGTTCACGGGCGCGACGGCGGCGCGGCTTCTGGCCGAGGCGACGGGCGAGCCGGTGCTGGTGATCGATCGGCGCGATCACATCGGCGGCAACGCCTTCGACGCGCGCAACGCCGAGGGCGTCACCGTGCATCGCTATGGCCCGCACATCTTCCACACCAATTCGGATGCGGTGTTCGCCTTCCTGTCGCGCTTCACCGCCTGGCGGCCCTATGAGCACCGGGTGCAGGCCGAGATCGACGGGCGGCTTGTGCCGCTGCCCTTCGGCTTTCAGGCGATCGAGGCGCTGTTCCCGGCGGCGCGGGCGGCGCGTCTGATCGCCCTTCTGACCGAACGCTACGGCGCGGAGGCGCGGGTGCCGATCCTCAAGCTGCGCCAGAGCGAGGACGGCGAGCTGAAAGAGCTGGCCGCCTTCATCTACGACAAGGTGTTCGCGGGCTATACGCTGAAGCAATGGGGGATGCCGGCCGAGGCGCTGTCGCCGTCGGTGACCGCCCGCGTGCCGGTGATCGTCTCGCGCGACGAGCGCTATTTCACCGACCGCCATCAGGCGATGCCGGCCGAGGGCTATGCCGCGCTGTTCGCGCGGATGCTGGACCATCCGCTCATCGAGGTGGCGCTGTCGACGCCGCTGGAGAGCCTGCCGCCGGAGCTGCGGGCGCGGCGCACGGTCTATACCGGGCCGCTCGACGCCTATTTCGGGCATGACGAGGGGCATCTGCCCTATCGCTCGATGGCCTTCGCGGAGGAGACGCGGCCCGCCTTCGGCGTGCAGCCCTGCGGCACGATCAATTTCCCCGACGACCGGCCGCAGACTCGCACCACCGAGCAGGGCTGGCTGACCGGCGAGGCGCAGGGCATGAGCGTGCTCGTCACCGAATACCCGCAAGCGCATGTGCCGGGCGTCAACGAGCCGTTCTATCCGGTGCCGGGCGATGCGGGCGAGGCGCTGGCGCGGCGCTATCGCGCGCGGGCCGAGGCGCTGAGCGGCCGGGTGTGGTTCGCCGGGCGGCTCGCCGACTATCAGTACTACAACATGGACCAGGCGGCGGCGCGGGCGATGGCGCTGGTCGCCAAGGAGATCCTGCCGCTGGCGGGCTGAGCGCCCTCGGTCAGCGGGCGGGCAGCGTTTCGACGATGGCGGTGCCGTCCGCCTCGAAGACGAGCGTGCCGAGCGCCCTGATGCCGGCCTCGTCGAGGTCCGGATAGCGCTCGCGCTCGAACTCGCCGACGACGACGTAGCGGATGCGGTATTGCGCGAGGAAGGCCCGCCGTGCCGCCGCGTCGCCGCCCTTGTAGAAGGCCTCGATCGCGTCGGCGCGCGGCTTCCAGACCTCGATGTCCTTGCGCCAGAGCCATTCGTGGTCGAACCAGCCGAGCACGGTCGGGATGCCGGTCGCCGCCGAAAGCCGCGCGGCGTAGCTGTAGCTGTCGCCCGTCGCCTCCAGCATCGCCTCGCCGGGCGCGGGGCGGTGGGCGTCGAGGAAATCCACCGCCGCGCGGTCGCCGGGCTTGAGGAAGCGCAGGCCGTCGAGGTGGCTGCCGTTCTCCAGCGCCTCAAGGAAGCCCTTGCCGTGGACGAGCGGCACGAAGCCGAGCGGCGAGAGGCAGAAAAACGCCCAGAGGGCGAGCGCCAGGGTGCGCCCCGGCCTGCCCTTCAGCGCGACGAGGGCGATCGTTCCGCCCGCGAAGGCGGCGACGGGGAGGATGACGTAGAGCTGGTAGCTGAGTTTGAACATCGTGTTGGCGCGCGCGAAGGTCTCGCCGTAGAGGTCGCGGACGAAGACCGTCTCGGGCACCGCGAGGATGATCGCGGCGGCGGCGAGGAGCGCCAGCAGCAGGTGCAGCACACGCCGCCGGCCGGCTCCGGCGGGCGGCAGGGCGGCGAGCAGCAGCGCCGCGCCGCCGGCCGTCAGCACCCAGTTGGCGTAGAGCGCGGCGAGCTGCCAGAGCGGGCTGCCGTAGCGCACGAAGCCGATGCCCTTGGTGAACGGCGTGAAGCCGAGCCAGAACATCGCGTTGACGCAGAGCGAGAGGGCGAGCAGCACGAGGCAGGCGCTGACCGCGGCGAGCAGCGTTTCCACCCAGCCGTCGCCGTCGGCGCGGGCCGCGGCGATGAGCGCCATGCCGGTCACCGTCAGGTAGATCGGCACGTCCCAGCTGTTCGCCATGCCGGAGAAGCCGAAGAGCAGCGTCAGCGCGGCGGCGTGCGCGAACCCTTGAAGGCGGCGCGGCCGGGGCCGGGCGCGGGCGAGCGCCCGCCAGCCCGCGAAGCGGCCGAGCGGAATGGCGGCGGCGAGCATCAAGAGCGCGACCGCCAGCGGCAGGTTCATCACATGGGCGTGGAGATCGCCGACCGTGACCGAGTAGCCGGGAAACTCGGTGATCGTCTTGTCGTCGGTCGGCGGGTGATAGCCGATGAAGCGCGTCGAGTGGGCGTAGAAATAGTCGCCCGGTTCGCCGAGGCCGAGGAAGGCCAGCGCCGGTTGAAGGATGCCGTAGATGACCGCGTGGAAATTGCCGCCCAGGACGAGCGTCGCCGCCGCGACCGCGCCGGTCGCGCCCGCGAGGCGGCGGCGGGCGGTGGCGCGCGCGACGAGGCCCGCGACCAGCGATCCGGCGCCCAGGCCCGCCGCCGCGAAGACATGGGCGAAATAGACATTGGTGCCGGTGTCGGCGGCGAGGCCCGCGAAGCGGATCGCCAGCGCCGCCCCGGCATGGCCGAAGAAGTAATAGTTCATGGTCGCGCCCGCGAACCACGGATCGGGCGCAGGCAGCGCCTCGGTGTGGAGGATCGCGTTCACGAAGGCGAGGTTCATGAACTTCTCCAGCGTCTGCAGATCGGGCTGGAAGGAGCGGATCCAGAGGACCGCGAGGAAGAGGCCGAGAAAGAGCGCCTCGGCCCGCAGCCATCGCCCCGGCCGGCGCGCCATGCCCTTCAGCGTGCGGCGGACGCGGCGGGCGCGGCAGGCGAGGCCGGCGAGCGCGAGGAGCGCGGCGAAGGCGGGCAGCGCCGCCGGCCAACCCCAGGCGATGCCCGTGAGATGCGCGAGCCAGGCGAACCAGGTGACGAGCGGCAGGGCCGCGATGCGGGCGAGCGCCCAGATCTGCGATGCCGGGCCGGGCCGCACCAGCGCGGCGGCCGGCAGCGCCGCCAGCGCCAGCGCCAGCAGGACGGCATAGAGCGCGGCCGCGGCGAGAAGGCCCGCCGCGTCGATCATCGCCCCTCCGCCCGCAGGGCCCGCACGTCGGGATGGAAGCGGAAGGCGATGAGCGTGCGGGCCGCCATCATGCAGAGCTTCAGCAGCTTCCAGCCGCGATAGGTGGTCGCCGAGCCTTCGCGCGAGCGATAGACGACCGGGATTTCGGCGGCGGGCGGGCCGCTGAGGCCGACATGCAGGGCGAGCAGCACCGAGGGCAGCGGATTGCCGGGGCCGATGGCCCGCGCCGCCCTGGTCCAGGCCTCGCGGCTGACGATCTTGAGCGGCACGTTCGGGTCCTTCGGCACGCGGCGGAAGAGCAGCCGGAGGAAGGCGCGCAGCCCGCGCGAGATGATCTTGCGCATGCGGCCGTCGCGGCGGCCCGAGCGGATGCCGAAGACCGCGCCCGAGGTTTTGTAGGCGGCCCAGAGTTCGGGGAAGCCGTCGAGCAGGATTTCGCGGTCGGCGTCGAGCAGCAGCACGGCGCGGCCGCGCGCCGCGTCGAGCGCCGAGATCAGCGCCGGGCCGTGGCCGCCGTTCCGGCGCGCGACGACCTTCAGACGCGGCTCGCGGGCGGCGAGGCCGGCGAGGATTTCGCCGGTGCGGTCGCGCGAGCCGTCGTCGGCGACGACGATCTCGATGGAGCCGACATGCGGTGCGACGAGGCGCAGCACGTCGTCGATCGCCGCGGCGATCGAGGCTTCCTCGTTATAGGCCGGCATCACGACGCTGAGGTCGGGCGGCGGGGACTGGGATTCGGGCGGCGGCTCCACGGGCGGCGGCGCGCTCCTTCAGGTGAGGCCGTTCGAGCCGTCGCGCGAGCGGGCGTCGCCGAGCTGCGAGCCGCCGTCGACGTCGAGGATCGTGCCGGTGACGTAGCGGGCCGCTTCGCACGACAGGAACACGGCGGCGTCGCCGATCTCCTCCTTGGTGCCGTAGCGGCGCAGCGGCACGCGCGCCTTGATCGCCCGTTCGGCCTCCGGCGTCGGGGCGAGGCGGGCCATGCCTTCGGTGTCGGCGATGGGACCGGGCGAGATGCCGTTGACGCGCACGCCGTCCGGCCCCCACTCCATCGCCAGCACGCGGCAGAGATGGTTGATGCCGGCCTTGGCGGCGCAGACATGGGCCTGGAACATCGAAGCGTTGACCGCCTGGCCGGCGGTGATGGCGATCAGCGAGGCGCCCGGCCGGTTGAGATGCTGGTAGCAGGCGCGGAAGACGTTGAAGGTGCCATTGAGGTCGATATCGACGACGGTGCGGAAGCCGTTGGCCGACATGCCGAGCGCCGGGGCGACGAAATTGCCGGCCGCGCCCGAGATCACGATGTCGAGCTTGCCGAAGGCGTCGACCGCCTTCTGTAGCGCCTCCTCGACCGACTGATAGATGCGCACGTCGCAGGAGAGGCCGAGCGCGATGTCCGTGCCGCCGATCTCGCGCGCCGCGCCTTCGGCCTTTTCCGGATTGCGGCCGGCGACCGCGACCCTGGCGCCGAGGCCGGCGAAACGCTTGGCGATGCCCAGATTGATGCCGCTGGTGCCGCCGGCGATGAAGGCCGTCTTGCCGGCGAGCAGATCGGTGCGAAACGGATCCATGAACGCTCTCCCCCGGGGCGGCGCTGGCACGGCCGCCCTCTCGCCACGGTCTTCGCAAAGCCCGCGTCCGGACGCAAGGCGAGGCGGAGCGGGCGTTCAGCGTTCCGGGGCGGCGAGCTTGCGCAGGCCGGCGAGCACGTTCTTGCGGGCCGCGGCGTCGCCCGCCAGTTCCGGCCGCCTGAGCGCCCGGAGCGTGGAGACGTGCAATTCGACCTCGCGCGCCGTCGGCGGCGGGGCCTGGCGCGAGAGCAGCGCGCACAGGCTGTAGGCGGCCTGGCTGAGCTCGGTCAGCTTCAGCGTACCGGCCATGCCGAAGATCCAGTCGGCGAGCGGGTAGAGCGTGTCCTTTTCGAGCCAGGCGCCGCTGCGCAGCGCCTCGGCCATGCGGCCGATGGAGGTGTCGATTTCGGCGGTCGCGTCCTCGCGGACCGATTCGACCCGCCGTTCCGCCTCGGCGATGGCCGCGGTCAGCGTGCGCCCCCCCGGTTCGTTGACCAGCTTGGCGAGGCGCAGCTCGGGCTTGAACAGACGCACGACCATTACAGGACAACCTTCTGGGGCTTGAGCAGTTCGGCAAGCTCGCTCTGCGACATGTTCTCGCCGGACTCGGCGCTGAGCGAGGGCGCGACGTCGTCCTTGCGGCGGCCGTCCGAACCGATGGGCGGGCCTTCGAACTTGAAGCGCCGGTCGGGGCCGACATAGTTCGGGGCCTCGACGAAATTGCGCTTGTCGCGCAGCACCCAGAGGATGCGCTGGAGCAGAACCTGTGGGGTGATCGGTTTCAGCAGGACGAAATTGGCCCCGGCGTCGCGCGAATTGGCGACATCCTCGGGCCGCACATGGCCCTGGGTGACGATGACCGGGCAATAGCGGTTGGCGCTGTCGGCGGCGCGGCGCAGCTCGCGGATCAGGCCATAGGCGTCGTCCTCGCCGATGCGGGCCTCGGTGATGATGAGGTCGATCTGTTCGCGCTTGAGCGCGGCGTTGGCTTCGGCCGCGTTCAAGGCGCGGGTCACGTCCTGGAACCCGAGACCGCGGGCCATCTTGCCGAGCAAATCGATCGCGTGCTCGTTGCCGTCGATCAACAGCAGCCGCGCCTTCGAAAGATTTATTCGTGCATTTGGATCGAGCGCTGGCCCCGACATCGTGCCTCCTCTTGCTAGAGGAACTCCCAGTCCGTTTCCGTCGTTTCTGTCTGTTCTCGGCCCTGCAACCGCGCGCGCACCGCCCCGAGGAGGATGCGTTCGAAGGCATGGCCGGTCGATATTTCGCCGTCGGCGGAGGCGGCGAGCGCCGCCGTGAAGTCGCGCAGCGCCTCGATGTGCTGAAGCACGGCGTCGAGCTTCTGAAGGCCCATGACGTCGGCGGCGGTCATGTCGACGCGCGCCGCGACCTCGCAGAACGCGGCCTCGACGACGTGGCCTTCCTCGGCCGCGCGCGCCAGCTCGTCCGAGAGCGAGGCGAGGATCTGCGACAGCGAGCGCTGTTCGCCCTCGGCGGCTTTCTTTTCCGGCTTTGCGATCGCCGCCATGTCAGAACAGCTCCAGATCGCCGGCCGGCACCGCCGCCGGCGTGGCGGCGGGCATCGAGACGCGCTTGCGTTCGGTCGCGAAAATGTCGCTCTGCGACGGGGCGAGGAGAAGCTGCGCCGCGCGGCCCGTTTCAGGCCAGTAGCGCAGACGCCGCGCCTGGTCGCCGCCGAGCGACTGGCCGACGCAGACGATGCCTTCGGCCTGGAGGAACTTGAGCGCGAAGGCGGCGTTCTTCTTGCCGACATCGGAAAGATTGTGGACGACGTTGGCGCCGCCGAAGAGCTTGGCTTCCAGGCGGCGGCGCTGCGCGCCCATCTTGAGGAGCGCGTTGATCAGAAGCTCCATCGCGTTGACGCCGTACTTCATGGAGTCGCCGCGGGAGTCGCCTTCATCGCCCGGCAGAAGGAAGTGGTTCATGCCGCCGACCCCGGCGACGGGATCGCGCATGCAGGCGGCGACGCACGAGCCGAGAATCGTCGTCAGCACGACGCCGGGTTCGCCCGAGACCGCATACTCGCCCTGCACCACATGCCGTGTGCGCTCCACGACCGGGCCGCCGCGCGACGATGGTGCCGTTGCTGCCGTCATGTAAGAGCCCCGAAGACTTCTTCTATTTTCGCGCGCAGGGAGGTCGGCGAGAACGGTTTGACGATGTAGTTGTTGACGCCGAACTGCATGGCGCGCTGGACGAGTTCCTTGTCGGCGCGCCCGGTGAGCATGATGAAGGCGGTCTTGCGCGTCGCCTCGTGGGCGCGCACGGCGCGCAGGAAGCTGAGGCCGTCGAGCTTGGGCATGTTGAAGTCGGAGATGACGAGATGGGCCGGGCGCTGCACCAGCGTGCGGAACCCTTCCTCGCCGTCGACGGCGTCCTCGATGTCCTTGAAGCCGATTTCCTGAAGGGTCGCGCGTATGAGCGCGCGCATCGTCAGCTGATCGTCGACGACGAGAACCTTGATGGCGGAAGCTGCCGGCATCACACGGCTCCTTTCAGGGGCGCCGCGCACAGATCGAGCGCGGCGTGGGCGATCTTGGAAAGAGGCTTCTGGCGCTCGACGGCGCCGAGCTCGAAGGCGGCTTTCGGCATGCCGTAGACGACGCAGGTCGCCTCGTCCTGGCCGATCGTGTGGGCGCCCGCCTCGCGCATCGCGAGCAGGCCGCGCGCCCCGTCCCGGCCCATGCCGGTGAGGATGACGCCGACCGAGCGGTCGCCGCAGGCGCGGGCGACGGAATTGAAGAGCACGTCCACCGACGGGCGGTGGCCGTTGACGAGCGGGCTTTCCACCAGACGGCAGCGCAGCGCGGTCGTGCCCTGAACCTCAAGATGGGCGACGCCGCCCGGCGCCAGATAGATGTGGCCCGGCAGGATCGGCGCGCCGTCGCTCGCCTCCACCACGGTCGGCGCGCACATCTTGTCGAGGCGCGCGGCGAACGAGGAGGTGAAGGTCGCGGGCATGTGCTGGGTGATGACGGTCGCCGGGCAGGTGGCGGGAAAGGACGAGATGACGGTCAGCAGCGCCTCGACGCCGCCGGTCGATGAGCCGATGGCGAGCAGCTTGTTGCCCGCCCGGTAGCCGGCGGTCGGCGCGGCCGGGCGCAGCCGCTCGCCGAGCGGGCGCAGGCGCGCGGTCGCGGCCGACTTCACCTTGTCGACGAGGCCGTCGAAATCGGGCTTGGCGACGCAATCGACCGCCCCGAGGCCGAGCGCCTCGACCGTGACGGCGGCCCCGGCCTGGGTGAGCGTCGAGACCATGATCACCGGCATGGGCCTGAGGCGCATGATCTTTTCGAGGAACTCGATGCCGTTCATCCCCGGCATCTCGATGTCGAGCGTCAGCACGTCGGGGTTCAGCCGCTTGATCGCCTCGCGCGCGTCGAAGGCGTCGCCCGCCGAGCCGACCACCTCGACGCCCGGATCGCGCTGGAGCACCGACGTGATGATGCCCCGCATCGTGGCGGAATCGTCGACGACAAGGACGCGGACAGGCTTCACGCGCGCCCTCCGGTCTTGCGATAGACGGTCAGGCCGTCGCTGACATAGCCCGGCACGTCGACGCGCTCCGAATGGCCGACATAGAGGCGGCCTTCGGGGGCGAGCATCTTGTGGAAGCGGCCCCAGACATGGGCCTGGGTCTCGTCCTCGAAATAGATGACGACGTTGCGGCAGAAAATGACGTCGAACGGACCCTTGATCGGCCAGGCGCCGATGAGGTTCAGCTGGTTGAAGGTGACGAGCGCCTTGACCTCGTCCTTGACGCGCCAGGCGCCGCTTTCGCGGTCGCGCGCCAGCCATTTGTCGCGCAGCGGCTGCGGCACCACCGACTGCACGTCGGCGCGGTAGATGCCGGCGCGCGCGGTGGCGACGACCACCGGGTCGATGTCGGTGGCGAGGATCTTCACGTCGAGCCGCGCGGCCTCGGGCAGCATGTCGAGCACCGTGAGGGCGATCGAATAGGGCTCCTCGCCGGTCGAGCAGGCCGACGACCACAGCCGCACGCGCCCGCCCGCCCTTGCGGTCGCCACGAGCTCGGGCAGGACCGTCTTCTTCAGGTGGTCGAAATGGTGCGGCTCGCGGAAGAAGCGGGTGACGTTGGTGGTGAGCGCGGCGAACATGGCCTGGCGCTCCTGCGCGCCGGCGGGCGAGTCGATCAGCTCCCAATAGGCGTCGAAGTCCGGGCAGCCGGTCTGGCGCAGCCGCTTGGCGAGACGCGAATAGACGAGCATCGCCTTCGACTCGGGCAGATGGATGCCCGATTCGGTCCGCAGCAGCCCGGCGATGTTCTCGAAATTGCGCCGGGAGAGGACGAACTCGGCCTCGACCAGCGCTTCCGAGCGCGTTTTCGGGGATGCCGCGGCGGCGCTCATGCGGCCTCCGCTTCCTCAATGACCGGCAGGATCTCGTCCAGCGCGATCCAGGAGACCATGCGGCCGTCCATGGTGAGGATGCCGCGCACGAAGCGGGTGACGGTGTCGCAGCCGATGGAAGGCGTGGGCTGGATCATCGACGGGTCGGCGGCGAGGATTTCGGAGACCGCATCGACCAGGAGGCCGACGAGGCGCGAACCGATGCGCACCACGATGACGACGCTGCGCTCGGTCGTTTCGCCCTTGCCGAGCCCGAGGCGGGCCTTCAGGTCGATGATCGGCAGCACCGCGCCGCGCAGATTGATGACGCCCAGCACGAAGTCGGGCGAGTGCGGCAGCGGCGTCGTCGCGGCGCCGCCGCGGATTTCGCGCACCGCCATGATGTCGAGGCAGAATTCCTGCTCGCCGATCCGGAACGAGATGAGCTCGAGGTTCTTGTTGAGCGCTTCAGCGTTTTCCATGGGTTCAGCTCGCTTTCGCCAAGAGATTGGAGTCCGGCCGGTTGGAGGTGCGCAGTTCCACGATGGTGTCGACGTCGAGGATCAGCGCGACGCGCCCGTCGCCGAGGATGGTCGCCGCGGCGACGCCATCGACCGACTGGTAGTTCGCCGCCAGGCTCTTGATCACCACCTGGCGCTGGCCCTGGATGTCGTCGACGACGAGCGCGGCGCGGCCGCCGCCTTCGGTTTCGACCAGCAGCGTGACGGCGTTGGCCGGGTCGATCGGGCCGGTGCGCCAGCCGAGCGCCATGCCGATATCGACCAGCGGCACATGCGCGCCGCGCACCACCAGCACGCTGCCCTTGGGGCCGAGGCGGCGGATTTCGGACGGCTTGGGTCGCAGGGTCTCTATAATGGCGGTCAGCGGCACCACCAGCGTGTGATTGCCGACCGAGACGACCATGCCGTCGAGCACCGCGAGGGTGAGCGGCAGCGACATCGAGAAGGTCGAGCCCTTGCCGGGGATCGAGCTGATCGAGATGCGCCCGCCGAGCGCCTGGATCGAACGCTTCACCACGTCCATGCCGACGCCGCGGCCGGAGATGTTGGAGACCGTGGAGGCGGTCGAGAAGCCGGGCAAGAAGATCAGATTGTCGATCTCATCGTCGCTGAGCGTCGCGTCGGCGGCGATGAGGCCCTTGGAGACCGCGATGTCGCGCACGCGCGGGCGGTTGATGCCCTTGCCGTCGTCGGCGACCTCGATGACGATGCGGCCCGAGCGGTGCAGCGCCGTCATCTTGACCGTGCCTTCGGCCGGCTTGCCGGCGGCGATGCGCTCGTCCGGCGTTTCGAGGCCGTGATCGACCGCGTTGCGCAGCATGTGGGTGATCGGGTCGGACAGGCGCTCGATGACGGTCTTGTCGACCTCGGTGCCCTCGCCCTCGGTGACGAGGCGGACCTGCTTGCCGGTCGCCGCCGCCACTTCGCGCACCAGACGCGGCATGCGCTGGAAGACGGAGCGCACGGGCTGCGCGCGGATCGCCATGACGCTGTCCTGGATCTCGCGCGTGAGATGTTCCAGCTCGTCGAGGCCCATGGCGATGTTCGAGGAGCGGGCGACGCCGCTTTCGGCGACGCGCTGGGCGAGCATCGCCTGATTGATGACGAGTTCGCCGACCAGATCGATCATCCGGTCGACGCGTTCCAGATCGACGCGGATCGTCGCGCCGGGCGCGGCGCTGGCGGCACGCGAACCGGACTGGGCGTCGGCGGCCGGCGCCTCGGACCGGGCGGCGGCCGGCGCCGCGACGGGCGCGGCGGCGGATTCGGCCGGGGCCGGATCGTCCTTGATCGAGGCGAGGAGCGAGGAGATGTCGAAATCGTCGGCCGCGGGCGCGGCGGCCTCGGGGGCGGCGGCCCCGCCTTCGCGGGTCAGCTCGAACGGGCAGTCGTCGCCGACGAAATCGAGGATCTCGCGGATCGCCGATTCCTCGACCGACGGGTCGATGTGGACGGTCCAGGCGAGATAGGAGGCTTCCGGGTCGAGCGCCTCGAAGGCCGGGAGCGCGGCGAGGTCGAGTTCGGTGCGGCATTCGCCGAGGCGTTCGATCTCGCGCAGGAAGATCGCGGCGTCGTGGCCGTTGACGTACATCGCCGTCGACGGCTTCAGCACCAGCCGCCATTCGCCGCCGCCGTCGCCGCCGCCGGGTCCGTCGATCTCCATCTTCAGCGGGGCGAAGCCCCACTCGTCGGTCGCGGGCTCGTCGCCGGCGGGCGCGGCCGAAGCGGCGGCGGGCGCGGCGGATTCGCCTGCGGTCAGGGCTTCCAGTTCGGCCGAGCTGGCGGCGACGCGGGCCTCGTCCACGGTGGTGCCGCCCTTGGCGGCCTGCACCAGGTCGGAGAGGATGTCGGCGGCGCGCAGCATCGAGGCGACGCCGGCGGGCGTGGCGTCGAGACGGCCCGAGCGCATCTCGTCGAGCGCCGTTTCGAAGACGTGCGAGAAGGCGACCAGCGCCTCGAAGCCGAACGCGCCCGCGCCGCCCTTCACCGAATGGACCGCGCGGAAGACCGCGTTGATGGTTTCGTTGTCGCCGTCGCCGTCCTGGAGGCTGAGCAGGCCGCGCTCCAGATCGCCCAGGAGCTCTTCGCACTCCTGGAAGTAGGTCTGCTTGATGGCGTCCATCGGGTTCATGGGCGAGGGCCTTCTAGGCGGCGACGCGGCGGATGGCGTCGATCAGGGATTCGGCCTTGAACGGTTTGACGATCCATCCGGTCGCGCCGGCGGCGCGCGCCCGGCCCTTCTTTTCCGGATCGCTTTCGGTCGACAGCACCAGGATCGGCCGCGAACGGTGGCGGCGGTCGCGGCGCACCCCCTCGATGAAGCCGTAGCCGTCGAGGTTGGGCATGTTGATGTCGGTGATGATGACGTCGGGCTCGGCTTCTTCGAGCACCTTGAGGCCGTCCAGGCCGTCCTCGGCCTGAAGCACGTTGAAGCCGGCTTCGCGCAGGACCATCGCCAGCATCTCTCGCATCATGCGCGAGTCGTCGACGGTCAGGACAGTCATGCTCATCACGCGTCTCCTTGCGGGGCGAGGTGTTGGCCGGCCGCCATCAGCCGCACGGCGTCCAGGAACGGGAGGGAGGGATCGGCGATCTGGAAGTCATGCCCGTCCTCGCGCCAGGCCTTGCCGGCGGCGAGGAGAACCTGAAGGCAGAGCGCGCCCATCCGATCGACCTCGGAGGCGTCGAGCGCCACCGGGGTTCCCCGGGCCGCCGCCAGCTCCGCCTTCAGCGGCGCGGCGGCGGCGTAGTCGAGCACCTTGGCGAGCTTCATGTCCGGGCCGCCGCTCAGAACTCGGCCCAGTCGCCGTCGCCGCCGGAGCTGGCGGCGGCCGCCGCCGCACCGCCGTTACCGGCCGCGAAGCTGGCGACGCGGCGGCGCTGTTCGGCGATCGGCTGACCGGGGGCCTTGGCGCGGGCCTTGGCGGCGCGCGCCGGGGTCGGGGCCGGGGCATGGGCGACGACCTCGGCGCCCGACTTGAAGCGGCCGAGCAGCTCCATCAGCGCCTCGGCTTCCTGGTTCAGCGAGTGGCTGGCGGCGGTGGTTTCCTCAACCATCGCGGCGTTCTGCTGCGTCACCTGGTCCATCTGGTTGATCGCCGTGTTGACCTGGGTCAGCGCGGTCGACTGTTCCTGGGCCGACGCCGAGATCTCGGAGACGAGGCCGCTGACCTCGCCCACCCGCTCGACGATCTGCTGAAGCGCCGCGCCCGACTGGCTGACCAGCTTCACGCCCGATTCGACGTGCTGCGAGGAGGCCGAGATGAGGCCCTTGATCTCCTTGGCGGCTTCCGAGGAGCGCTGCGCCAGCGCCCGCACCTCGGAGGCGACGACCGCGAAGCCGCGGCCCGCTTCGCCGGCCCGGGCCGCCTCGACGCCCGCGTTGAGGGCGAGGAGGTTGGTCTGGAAGGCGATTTCGTCGATCACGCCGATGATCTGCGAGATCTGCTTGGACGAGCGTTCGATCTCGGCCATCGCGGCGACGGTGTCGCGGACGACCTGGCCGCTCGTCTCGGCGCTGCCGCGGGCGGCGACGGCGACCGAATTGGCCTGCTTGGCGCCCTCGGCGGTCTTGCGGACCGTCGCGGTGATCTCGTCGAGCGCCGCGGCGGTTTCTTCAAGGCTGGCCGCCTGCTGCTCGGTGCGGCGCGACAGGTCGTCGGCTGCCTGGCTGACTTCGCCCGCGCCGGAGCGGATGCCGCCGGCGTTGACGGCGATGGTCTTCATCGCGTCCTGCAGATTGTCGATGGCGGCGTTGAAGTCCATGCGCAGCTGCTCGTAGTTGCCGACGAACGGCTTGGAGATGCGCTGCGTCAGGTCGCCGTCGGAGAGCGCCTTGAGGCCCGAGGCCAGCGAGGCGACGACCTCGGCCTGCTCGGCCGCGCGCTCGGCGGCCTTGCGCTCGTTCTCGATGTCGGTGACGTCGGCGGCGAACTCGACGATCTTAAAGGGCTTACCGTTGCCGTCCATGATCGGGTTGTAGGAGGCCTGAATCCAGATCTCCTTGCCACCCTTACCGATGCGCAGATACTTGGCGGCCTGGAACTCGCCACGGGCCAGCGATTCCCAGAAGGCACGGTATTCGGGCGATGCGCGATAGGCCGGCTCGACGAACATCGAGTGGTGCTTGCCCTGAATCTCGCCCAGCGAATAACCGAGCGTGGCGCAGAAATTCTCGTTGGCGTTGACGATCGTGCCGTCGAGGTTGAATTCGATGATCGCCTGCGAGCGGTCGAGCGCCTTGAGCATGCCGGCGTTGAGGCGGGTCGCGGTGACGTTGTCCCACTCCAGCACGTTGCCGACATAGGCGCCCTTGGAGTCGAGCACGGCGCTGACGTTGAGCGCGAACTTCAGGTCGCCGACCGAGATGTCGGTGCGGTGCGGCAGGCGCGAGGTGTCGGCCAGCATCTGGCGCTGGTGCGCCGGGTTCTTGTGGAACGTGTCGATGCAGGTGCCGACGATCGTCTCCGGGCTGAAATTCGGCCAGAGCGTGCGGAAGGCCGCGAGATTGTCGGTCAGCAAGCGGCGCGTGGCTTCGTTGACGTAGGTGACCTTGAAGTCGCGGTCGATCATCATCATCGCGACCGACGAGCCGGCGAAGGCCGCGCTCTTGTAGGCGGCTTCGCGGGCGAGAAGCTCCTGGGCGGTGATGTCGGTGGCGAACTTGACGACCTTGGCGACCTTGCCGTCGGCGCCCATGATCGGGTTGTAGGAGGCCTGGATCCAGACTTCCTTGCCGCCCTTGCCGACGCGCAGGAACTTGTCGGCGACGAACTGGCCGGCGTTCAGCTTGTCCCAGAAGGCGCGATAGTCGGACGAGGCTCGGTAGGCGTCCGTGACGAAGAGGCTGTGGCTGCGGCCCTTGATCTCGTCGAGGCTGTAGCCGAGCGTCGCGCAGAAATTCTCGTTGGCGTCGAGGATGGTGCCGTCGGGCTTGAACTCGATGACCGCCTGTGAGCGCGAGATTGCGTCGGTCCAGCCGGCGCCCTTGCCGTCCGCCGCGCCGGTCTTGCCGGCGACCGCGCCGCGCAGCGCGTCGAGGCCGGCGGCGAGCTGGCCGGTCTCGTTGGTGTCGTCGCGGTGGGGGATTTCGGCGGCGGCGTCGCCGGAGGCCATCTTGCCGGCGGCGCCGGCGAAGGAGGCGAGGCGCCGGCCGAGGCCGCTCGCCACCGACCAGGAGAGCGTGAGCCCCGCGAGCAGCGCCAGGCCGATCGCCGAGAGCGGCAGGACCGCCTGCGGCGTCATCAGACGCTGCCAGAGGCCGTCGTAACTCACCGCCACGGCGACGGCCGTCAGAAAGCAGGCGGCGATAATCGTCAAACGGACGCCGATCGAAAGACGGGCGTTGATGGAGTCGAGCATGGAATGCCCCCTGAATCGCATTGGGCGGCAGCGCCGGCGGCTGCTCGTCCCCGTTTCCCCTGACGACGGACCCCAGTGCGAACGCGCGGCACGCACCGAGGCTGACCATCCGAATCCGGATGATTCAGAAGAAATACGGGGGGTTCGGTTAACGAGACGTTTCAGGATTGAATGGAACTAGGGAATAATGCAGATGACGTTACGACATCCTCAATACTCATTTCACCAATAGCGATTCTATATTTGTTCCGAGGGAGGGCAATAACCCAAAGAAATCAATCAATAAACTATAATTATAGACTCAATTTGGCTTTCGTCGTGCCTTGTTCTAGAGGCTAACGTGCAATGCACAATTACGGCAAGACGAAAATGGCTCACCCCGACCATGAGGCAAGCCTTCAAATTGACGGCCATCCTCCCCGGCCGAATCGCACACAGGCTGTCGCGGTATCCCGCTCGCCCGTTCCCTCGATAAAGATAGCCTACCGCAACGGAAAGCCGCCGGAATTAACATAGGTTATTGGTCGGGTCCCACACGCCAGACTTTCTCAAAGCCATGACGGCGACGCCGCCCAACCCGCTGATTCACAGGCTAGAGCACTGTGTCGGCCTCGATTCGGACAGCCGCGCCGCCCTGCTGGCGGCGATGCAGGGGCGCGTGCGTCAGATAGCCGCGCGCCGCGACATCATCGCCGAGGGAGACCGGACCGATTCGGTCACGATCCTTTTGAGCGGCTGGGCCTGCCGCACCAAGCAGCTGGAAGACGGCAGACGCCAGATCGCCGGATTCCTGCTGCCCGGCGATTTCTGCGACCTGCAAATGTACATGCTGAACGAGATGGACCATTCGGTGTCCAGTCTCTCGCCGGCGGCGGTCTGCGAAATCGGGCGCGACAGTTTCGAGCGCCTGCTCGCCGCCGCGCCCCGTCTCGTGCGCGCCTTCGTCCGCGATCTGCTGGTCGAGGCCTCGATCCAGCGCGAATGGGTGCTGAGCCTCGGCCAGCGCAGCGCGCTGGAGCGGATCGGCCATCTGCTCTGCGAGCTGCATGTCCGGCTGAAGGCGATCGGCCAGATCAAGGCCGGAAGCTGCGCCTTCCCGCTGACCCAAACCGAACTCGCCGACGCGACCGGGCTTTCGACCGTGCACGTCAATCGCACGTTGCAGGAATTGCGGGCCGCAAGCCTGATCGTGCTCGACGGCCATACGCTGACGATCCCGGATTTCGACGAGCTGGCGGCGGCGGCGCTGTTCAGTCCGGCCTATCTCCATCTCGACAGGCCGCTGCCGCGTCCGGGCGGGCGCTGAACGCGGCTTAGCCGCCGAGGCGCACTTCGAGAAGGCAGGCCAGACGCCCGCGCCGGATGTCGAACGCATCGGGGACTTTCAAGTCGCCCAGCGTCAGGCGTTCCAGCGTCGAAAGGTCCGGCCCGGTGCGGGTCGCCGCGCCCGCCGGTTTCGACCGGCCGCGCTCGCACCAGCTGAGCAGGAGGCGCGTGCCGCCCACGTCGGTCAGCCGCCAGGCGATGTCGATCCAGCCGCCGTCGCTCGCCAGAACGCCGCTGGCGAGGGCGTCGATCGCCAGTTCGTGGACCGCGATCGCCACCGCCCAGGCAAGCCGCGAGGGCAGCCGCACGCGGCCGCCATGGGCGCGGAACCGGCCGCCTTCGGGCAGCCGGTGCGAACTCATCTCCTCGGCGACCAGAAACTCCAGATCGACCGCCCCGTCGCGGCCGTCGCCGGTCCGGCCCCCGGTCAGCGACCAGGCGCGGGCAAGAACGCCGAGCCGCCGGTCGATCTGGGCGACGGCCTCGCGCTCGCCCGGCGACACGCCGGGCACCACCCGCACGATCGAGCGCATCGCGGCGAAGAGGCGGCGAATGTCGCGTCTGGGGTCCGCGACGCGGGGGCGGCGGCGTTCGCCAAGCAGGCCCGCGTGATCGGCCGGTCTCGCCGATCCGCGATCTTTGCGGGACGGGATCGTCCTGCCAGTGTTGCGGCCCTTTACGGACGACATTCCAAGAATACTTCGGATTGAAACCGCATCTACTTCAATATCCACATAACAGTTTTGGAGATTTGTTGCCTACACGGTCTAGTAGTGCAGCAATTTTGAACAATTGCAAATCTCAAATGGCCTGAAACTCAAGGGGGCGGCGGCCCCTTGACCGGCGGGCCGGGGGTGCCCCACGAAAGGCGCAATAACAATCGGCCCCAAGGGAGGGCGCGCCCGTGCATCTGGCCGAAACCGAGGCCGATATCGCCTTTCGCGCCGAGGTGCGGCGCTTCTTTCAGGACGCCTATCCCAAGGACATTCTGGAAAAGACCCGAAACGGGCAGATTCTGACGCGCGAGGACCACAAGCGCTCGCAGATCGCCTTGCAGAGCCGCGGCTGGTTCGCGGTCACCTGGCCCAAGGACCATGGCGGCCCCGGCTGGACGCCGCGCCAGCGCTACATCTTCGACGAGGAGCTGGAGATCGCGGGCGCGCCCGGCGTGATCCCGATGGGCGTCATCTATATCGGGCCGCTGATCTGCGCCTACGGCACGCCCTGGCAGAAGGAGACCTGGCTGCCCGCGACACTGAATTCGGAGATTTTCTGGGCGCAGGGCTATTCGGAGCCGGATGCGGGTTCGGACCTTGCGAGCCTGCGCACCCGCGGGGTGCGCGACGGCGGCGACTTCATCATCACCGGGCGCAAGACCTGGACCTCGCAGGCCCATTGGGCCGACTGGATCTTCTGCCTGGTGCGCACCGGCGAGGGGGCGCGCAAGCAGGACGGCATCTCGGTCATCTGCGTGCCGATGGACGCGCCCGGCGTCAGCGTGCAGCCGATCGTCGGCATCGACGGCGGGCATTATCTCAACAGCGTCACCTTCGACGCGGTGCGCGTGCCCGCCCGCAACCTGATCGGCGAGGAGGGCAAGGGCTGGGGCCTCGCCAAGTTCATCCTCGGCAACGAGCGCCTCTCCTATGCCCATGTGGCGCGCAAGCGCGAGGACCTGAAGATCCTCAAAGCCCGGGCGCGCGACATTCTGAACGGGCCGGGGTCGAACGCGCCCCTGCCGTCCGACTTCGCCGCGAGGATCGCCGCCTACGAGATCGAGCTGGACCATCTGGAGATGTCGGTGCTGAAGGTTCTGGCGGGCGCCGACGAGGGCGCGGCGGCGACCTCGCGGCTGAAGATCGAGGCGACCGAGAGCGCGCAGAAGCTGACCGAATTGTTCGTCGATCTGGCCGCCCATGACGGCCTTCCGGTGTTCGACCGCGCGGGCGCCGGCTGGGCGGACGCCATCCGCCCCGAGGCGCGCTTCGCCCAGCCGGCGCTCGCCGCCTATCTCTTCACCCGCGCCCAGACCATCTATGGCGGCACCACCGAGGTGCAGAAGGACATCATCGCCCGCATGCTCGTCTGACGCGGCGGCGCTCCGTCATCATCACAGAAGACTGCAAACCAGGGAGAACACCATGAAGCTCGACAAGACGATCAGCGCCGTGATCACCGGCGGGGCCTCCGGCATGGGCGAGGCGACGGCGCGGATGCTCGCCTCGCACGGCGTGCGGGTCGCGCTGTTCGATCTCAACGAGGAACGCGGCAACCGCGTCGCCGCCGAGATCGGCGGCGTTTTCTGCCATGTCGACGTGACCTCGGACGAGGCGGTCGCGGCCGGTTTCGCCAAGGCGCGGGCCGCGCACGGGCAGGAGCGCATCCTCGTCAACTGCGCGGGCGGCGGCGGCTCGGTGAAGATCGTCTCGCGCGACAAGCAGACCGGCGAGATCAAGCCCTACCCGGTGGAGAACTTCCAGCGCATCGTGAACCTCAACCTGGTCGGCACGTTCCGCTGCATCGTCGCCTCGGCGGCCGGGATGGCGACGCTGGAGCCGCTGGAGGACGGCGAGCGCGGGGCGATCGTCAACACCGCCTCGGTCGCGGCGACCGACGGGCAGATCGGCCAGTCGGCCTATACGTCCTCGAAAGCGGGCGTGGTCGGGCTGACGCTGGTGGCGGCGCGCGACCTGTCGAGCGAGGGCATCCGCGTCAACACGATCATGCCGGGCCTCTTCGACACGCCGATGATGGCGCGCGCGCCGGAGCCGCTGAAGGCCGCCCTCGCCGCCCAGGTGCCGTTCCCCAAGCGGCTCGGCCACGCGGAGGAATACGCCCATCTGGCGCACACGATGATCACCTGCGGCTATTTCAACGGCGAGCATGTGCGCCTGGACGGCGCCATCCGCATGGCGCCGCGCTAGGCCAAGGTCCGGGCCGCCGTCCGGGCTAACCGCCTGACGGCGCGCCGGCCTCGCGCAGGCTCTTCTCCAGCGCGGCGAGGCCTTCCTCCAGCGTCGCGTCGCCGACGGTGAGCGGCACCAGGATGCGGATCGAATTGGCGTAGAGGCCGCAGCCGAGCAGGATGAGGCCGTTGGCGCGCGCCGCCTCGATCAGCCGCTTGGCGGCGTCGGGATCGGGCGCGCCGCCCGCCTTGACCAGATCGAAGGCGACCATCGCGCCGAGGCCGCGCACGTCGGCGATCGGCGGCAGGTCGTTCTTGGTCTGAAAGCTCTTCAGCCGCGCGACCAGCTTCTCGCCGAGCACGGCGGCGCGGGCGAGGATGTCTTCCTCGTCGATCACCTTCAGCACCGCGAGGCCGGCCGCGCAGGCGAGCGGATTGCCGGCATAGGTGCCGCCGAGGCCGCCGGGTTCGGCCGCGTCCATGACCGCAGCCTTGCCGACGACCGCCGAGAGCGGCATGCCGCCGGCGAGCGACTTGGCGGTGGTGATGAGGTCGGGTTTGACGCCCGAATGCTCGATGGCGAAGAGCTTGCCGGTGCGCGCGAAGCCGGACTGAATCTCGTCGGCGATCAGCAGGATGCCGTGCGCGTCGCAGACGGCGCGCAATTCGCGCAGGAAGTCGAACGGCGCGGCGTAGAAGCCGCCCTCGCCCTGCACCGGCTCCAGGATGATCGCCGCGACGCGCTTCGCCTCGATGTCGAACTTGAAAAGATGGTCGAGCGCGTCCAGCGCGTCCGCCCCGCTCACGCCCTGACTCTCGGCCGGGAACGGCAGGCGATAGACCTCGCCGGGGAAGGGGCCGAAGCCGATCTTGTAGGGCGCGACCTTGCCGGTCAGCGCCATGCCCATGAAGGTGCGGCCGTGGAAGCCACCGGTGAAGGCGACGATTCCCGGCCGCCCGGTGGCGACGCGGGCGATCTTGACGGCGTTTTCGACCGCCTCGGCGCCGGTCGAGAAGAAGATCGTCTTGGCCGGGCCGTCGATGGGGGCGCGGGCGTTCAGCTGCTCGGCGAGGGCGATGTAGCTTTCATAGGCGGTCACCTGAAACGCCGTGTGGATCGAGTGCTTCAGCGCCTCCTCGATGGCGGCGACCACTTTGGGGTGGCGGTGGCCGGTGTTCTGGACCCCGATGCCGCCGACGAAATCGATGTAGCGCTTGCCTTCCGCGTCCCAGATCTCGGCGTTCTCGGCGCGCACCGCGAACACCGGATGGGCGGTCGAGACGCCGCGCGGCACCGCCGCCTGGCGGCGGGCGAGAAGGTCCTGGTTGGTGGTCATCGCATTCTCCTTGCCTGCGGGGCGGCGGCGGCCGAAAGGCGCGCGGCCCGGCCCCGTCTCCTTACTGCGCCGCGCCGCCGCCGCCCAGCCCGGCATTGCGGCGCGCCTCGGTCGCGCTGATGCCCTGGGTCGCCGCGTCGAGGTCGATGCGCTCGATCGCGTAGCCGACGTCGCGGCCGTAGAGGACATGGCTGATATTGGGCAGCGGCACGACGACGAAGCGCCCGGCATGGACCGCGAGGGCGGTTTCGATGCGGGCCTTCACGTCCTCGAACGACAGCGGGTTGGCGGCGTCGATCCCGTGGGTGTCGCGCACCGCGATGCAGACCTGTCCGGCGCGGGCGAGGCCTTCCTCGATGAGGGCGCGGTGGCCGTCGTGGAAGGGCTGATAGCGGCCGACGAAGAGCGCGGTCGGCTTGCGCGGATCGAAGACCGGGCGCAGGCGGCGGACGATGCGCTCCGCCCAGTAGTCGGGCGCGCCCTCGGCCTCGACGCGGAAATCGTAGCGGTCGGGGGCGACGAAAAGCCGGTTGGTGTCCTCGAAGCGGCCGGCGGCGATGCGGTCCACCCAGACGATGAAGGCCTCGCCGAAGGCCTCGCGCGTTTCGGCGGTCGGGCAGACGAAATCGGCGATCGCCGTGCCGCCCGAACGCACGACGAGATCGCAGAGGAAGCCCATGCGCCGCGCCTGCTCGATGCGGTCGGCGACGCTGAAGCCGAGATCCTTGTTCAGGTTGGCGCGCACTTCGTCGTTGTTGAAGTGCACCGCGTTGAGGCGCGCCGCCAGCACCCGGCAGAGCGTCGTCTTGCCCGAGCCCGGCAGGCCCATCACGAGAATCTTGCGGTTCAAATCACCTGCCCCAGCGGCCGCATCGGCCCGGCCGCACCATGCGCGAGGAGGCTTCGCGAAGTCCAGACGGGGGGAAAAGGACGGGGCACCGGGTGGGGCGCAAAGGCGGCGGCGAGGAAGGAAATGGCGCGCCCGAAAGGATTCGAACCTCTGACCCCCAGATTCGTAGTCTGGTGCTCTATCCAGCTGAGCTACGGGCGCGCAGGCCGGGATGGGTCGTGAGGCGACCCGCCAGCGAGGGGGCAGCCTTTAAGGCGGGCGGCGGCGAAAGGCAAGCCCGCAAATCGGCCGCCCCGGTGTGACTGAGGCGCTTGACGGCGGCCCGCCGCCGGGCGCACCGCAAACCCCATGGACGATCCCGACATGGCCCGCTGGCGCGAGGTCTGGCCCTGCACGGCGCTGCTGCTGGGCATGGCGCTGGTCCTCGCCGCCGGCGGCGAGCACTGGCTGACCCTGCCCGGCCTCGCCGCCCGGCAGGTGGCGCTGGCCGACTGGGCCGCCGCCTGGCCGCCGCTCGCGCCCTTCGCGGCGATCGCCGCGGCGGCCGCCGCCGCGCTGCTCGCCGTGCCGGGCGAGGGCCATGTGGCGTTCGCCGCCGGGGCGCTGTTCGGGGCGCCGCTGGGGGCGCTGCTGACCGCGCTGGGCGCGGCGCTGGGCGCGAGCGCCCTGATGCTGGCCGCCCGCCGGGCGCTGCGGCCCGCCCTGCGCAAGGTCGAGTCGCGCTGGCTGATCCGGGCCGAGACGGCGATGCAGCGGAACGGCCTCTGGTGGCTGCTGGCGTTGCGCCTCGCCTGTCCGTTCGCGCCGTTCCTGGTGACGCTGCTCGCCGCCGCGCTGGGCGCAAGGCTGCGGCCCTTCGCGCTGGCGACCGGGCTCGGCAGCCTTCCGGCCGCTTTCGCGACCGCCCATGCCGGGGCCTTCCTCGCCCCCGGCGGCGCGCCGGCGGGCGATCCGCTGACGGCATGGCCGATGCCGGCGCTGCTGGCGGGGCTGGCCTTGGCGGCGCTTCTGCCTATCCTCGCCGCCGCCATGAGGCGCAGGGAACCATGAACGCGGGCGAGACGCGGCGCGGCGGCGGCTTCGGCCGCTCGCTTTCGGGGCGGCTGCTGCTGCTGACCGTCGGCTTCGCGCTGGCGGCGCAGGTGACGGCCTATGTCCCCATCGTCGCCGCGCAGCACGAGGAATTGCTGAGCGCCCGCATCGCGGCGGCGCAGACCGCCGTGCTGGCGCTGGAGGAGACCGAGAACAACGAGGTCAGCCCGCGCCTGCGCGAGGAATTGCTGGCCAATGCCGGCGTCAAGGCGGTGGCGCTGAAACGCGACGAGGCGCGGCTGCTGTTCCTCGCCGACGACATGCCGGGGCCGGTCACCAAGGTTTACGATCTGCGCCATCACGGCTGGCTGACGGCGATCGGCGACGCGGCCGAGGCGCTGTGGGGCAGCGGCGACCGCGTGCTGCGGATCATCGACACGCCGCGGCTGGGCGGCGGCCAGTTCATCGAGGCGATCGCCGAGGAGAAGCCGATCCGCGAGGCGCTGGCGGCCTTCGCCCGGCGCACCTTCTTCATCGGCCTCGCCATCGCCATGGCGACCGGCGGCCTCGTCTTCCTCGCACTCAACCTGGCGCTGGTCGGGCCGATGCGGCGGCTGATCCGCTCGATGACCGCGTTCCGCGAACAGCCCGAAAGCGGCGACCGCGTGCTGGTGCCGAGCGGGCGGCGCGACGAGATCGGCGACGCCGAGGTGGCGCTCGCCGACCTTCAGGGCGAGGTGCGCCAGTCGTTGACCCAGCGCGCCCATCTGGCGGCGATGGGCGCGGCGGTCGCCAAGATCAATCACGATCTGCGCAATCTGCTGGCCGGGGCGCAGCTCGCCTCGGAGCGGCTGGAGGATTCGCGCGACAAGGACGTCCGCCGCATGGCGCCGCGTCTGGTGCGGGCGATCGACCGGGCGATCGCGCTGGCGACCGATACGCTCGCCTACGGCAAGGCGGGCGAGCGGGCGCCGGCGCGCGAGGAGGTGCGGCTGCGCGATCTGGTGCAGGACGCGGCCGCCGCCGCCGGGGCCGCCGACCATCAGGCGATCCGCTTCGAGAACGCGGTCGGCGAGGACGCGACCGCCTGGGCCGATCCCGAGCAATTGTTCCGCATCCTGCTCAACCTGCTGCGCAACGCCGCCGAGGCGATCGAGCACAGCGGCGAGACGGGCCGCCTGACGGTCGAGGCGGAACGCGGGCCGGAAGGCACAAGCATCGAGATCGCCGACGAGGGGCCGGGCATTCCCGACGCCGTGCTGCCGCATCTGTTCCAGCCCTTCGGCGGCTCGGGCAAGGTGTCGGGCACCGGGCTCGGCCTCGCCATCGCGCGCGAGCTGGCGCGCAATCACGGCGGCGATCTGACCCTGCTGCGCACCGGCCCGTCCGGCACCGCGTTCCGCCTGACCCTGCCCGGGCGCAAAGGGCGCGGGCCGTGAGCGGGGCCGTGCTCCTCGCCGATGCGGGCGGCACCTTCACGCGGCTCGCGCTCGCCGAGGATGGCGTCATCGGGCCGCAGAGCGTCGTCGAGAGCGGCGCTCATGCGAGCTTCGCCGAGGCGGCGCGGCGCTATCTGGCTCAGACGGGCGGACGGCCGAGGCGGGCGGCGATCGCCGCCGCCGGACCTCTGGTGCACGGCGTGGTGACGCTCACCAACGGGCCGGGCTGGCGCATCGCGCCGGACGAGATCGCAGCGGCGCTGGCGCTGGACGAGGTTCGCGTCGTCAACGATTTCGCGGCGCTCGCCGCCGCCGCGCCGCATCTGTCCGGTGCGGCGCTCGGCCCCATCGCGCCGGGCGAGGCCGACCCGAACGGGGCGATCGCGGTGATCGGTCCGGGCACCGGGCTTGGGGTCGCGCTGCTCGCGCCGCTGGGCGGCGGGCGCTACCAGGTGCTGCCGGGGGAAGGCGGCCATGCCGGACTGTCGCCGGTGACGCCGCGCGAGATGGCGGTGCTGGCGGCGCTCGTCGCCAGCCTCGGCCATGTGAAGGCGGAGCATGTGCTGTCGGGCGGCGGGCTGGAGACGCTGTGGCGGACGCTGGCGGCGCTGGACGGCGCGCCGGACGCGGACGCCCCGGCGGCGGCCGAGATCGCGGCGCGGGCGGCGGGCCGCGCCTGCGCGCGCTCGTGCGAAGCGGTGGCGCTCTTCACCGGCTGGCTCGGCGGTTTCGCGGGCGATGTCGCGCTGATCGCCGGGGCGACGGGCGGGGTCTATCTGGCGGGGGGCATCCTGCCGCGCTGGGGGACGCTGTTCGACGCGGCGGCGTTCCGCGCGCGCTTCATCGCCAAGGGAACGCACCGCGCCCTGATGGAAGCGATCCCGGTGAGGCTGATCCTCGATCCGCTGGCTGCCTTTCGCGGCCTTCTCAGCCTCTTCGACGGCGCGCGCTGAGCCTCAACGCAAACAGGCGGCCCGAAGGCCGCCTGCGCGAAGGCACGTTTTGGTGAAATCCGTCAGTGGCCGGGGGTCGGCGCGGCGACGGGTTCGCTGGCGGTCGGCGCGGAAGGCTCGCCCGACGGCGGCGGGTTCGCGTCGATGCGCTCAACCGGTTCGGGAATGGCGGCCGGCGCCGGCGGCGGCATGGTTTCGGGCACCGACTTGTCGCCGACGGGCTCGCCGGCCGGAGCCGGTTCGGCCGGGGCCGCGCCTTCGGCGGGCGCAGTCCCTTCGGCGGGGGCGGTCCCTTCGGCGGGCGCGCCTTCGGCCGGCGCGGCGCCCGCCGGCATCGGGGCGGGCAGCGGCAGCGGCGAATCGGCCCAGGTGCGCATATAGGCGATCAGGGCGATGCGGTCCTCGGACTTCTTGAGGCCGGCGAAGGCCATCTTGGTCTTCGGCACGGCCTTGCCGGGCGCTTCGAGGAATTTGTAGACCGCAGCGTAGTCCCAGACCTCGCCGGACTTCGCCTTCATCGCTTCGGAATAGGCGAAGCCGTCGCCGAGATGGGCGTGGTTCGAGCCGAGAATGCCGTAGAGATTGGGGCCGATCTTGTTCTCGCCGCCCTTCGTCCAGGTGTGGCACTGGGCGCATTTGGAGGCGATCTTCTCGCCGGCCGCGACATCGGCGGCGGCCAGCACCGTACCGAAATCGGGCAGGGGCGCTTCGGCTTCCGTTCCGCCGCCCGCTTCCGTCGCGCCGCCGGCTTCGACGCCCGCGACGACATAACCGGATTCGGCGGGGACTTCGGCCGCGTAGAGCGACTTGGTCAGCTCGTTGATGCCGAGCACGGCCAGGGCCGAGAACCCGAGCCCCATGAAAATCTTATTCCACTCGAAGGAATCCATGCCCCTCTCCGCACCTTGCGTGGACGGCGGCCACGCTGCTGACGCCAGCGCGCTTTGACCCCGACGCGGCGGCGATCCTATAACCCGTCGCCCGCGCGGGCGGAAGGCCTTGTGAGCGGCCGGGAATTGAAAGTCCGCGCATCGACTTAAAGCGGGATTCGCGCCTTGACGCTACGTCCGATCGTTCTCATCCCGGCCCGCATGGCCTCGACCCGCCTGCCGGGCAAGCCGCTGGCCGATATCGGCGGGCGGCCGATGATCGTGCGGGTGCTGGAAAAGGCGCTGGAAGCGGGATTCCGGCGGGTCGCGGTCGCCTGCGCCGAGGACGAGATCGCGGCGGCGGTGAGGGCGGCGGGCGGCGAGGCGGTGCTGACCGACCCGGACCATCCCTCCGGCTCCGACCGGATCGCCGAGGCGCTCGCCCGTCTGGACCCCGAGGGCGCGTTCGACGCCGTGGTCAATCTCCAGGGCGATCTGCCGACGCTGGAGCCGCAGGCGATTCGCGACGTCGCGGCGGCGCTGGACTCGAGCGGCGCGGACATCGCGACGCTGGCCGCGCCCTGCGCCGACGAGGACCGCGCCAACCCGAACGTCGTGAAGGCGGTGGTCGCCTGGAACGCCGGCGGGCGGACCGGCCGGGCGCTCTATTTCACGCGGGCGAGCGCCCCCTGGGGCGAGGGCGAATTGCTGCACCATATCGGCATCTACGCCTATCGGCGGGCGGCGCTGGAACGTTTCGTCGCCCTGCCCCCCTCGCCGCTGGAGAAGCGCGAGAAGCTGGAACAATTGCGGGCGCTGGAAGCCGGCATGAGCATCGCGGTCGCCCGCGCCGGCGGCGTGCCGCTGGGCGTCGATACGCCGGAAGATCTTGAAAAGGCGCGGGCCGCCTATGGCCGCGCCGCGGAGACACGATCATGAGCAGCCTTATCGCCAAAGCCCGGCGCGTCGCCTTCCAGGGAGAGCCGGGGGCGTTCGGCAACCAGGCGGCGCGCGAGGCGCTGCCCCACGCCGAGGCGGTGCCGAAGGAGACCTTCGAGGACGCGGTCGATGCGGTGCGCTCGGGCGAGACCGATCTGGCGATCATTCCCATCGAGAACTCGCTGCACGGCCGCATCGCCGACATCCATCATCTGCTGCCCGAGGCCGGCCTGCACATCGTCGGCGAGCACTTCGTGCGCATCAATCTGCAATTGCTGGGGCTGAAGGGCGCGCCGCTTTCCGGCGTGCGCACCATCGTCAGCCAGGGACCGGCGCTCGGCCAGTGCCGCAAGCTGATCCGCGATCTGAAGCTGCACGCGCAGGAATGGCACGACACGGCCGGATCGGCCCGCCATGTCGCCGAACTCGGCGATCCCGGCGTCGCCGCCGTCGCCTCGCGGCTGGCGGGCGAACTCTACGGGCTCGACGTGCTCAAGGCCGACGTCGAGGACGCGGCCCACAACATGACGCGCTTCCTGATCATGGCGCGCGAGGCCGAGGCGGCGACGCCGGGCGCGTCCGGCCTGACGGTGACCAGCCTCATCTTCCGTGTACGGAACGTGCCGGCGGCGCTCTACAAGGCGCTCGGCGGCTTCGCCACCAACGGCATCAACATGACCAAACTGGAAAGCTACCAGCTGGGCGGCACCTTCACCGCGACGCAGTTCTATCTTGAGATCGACGGCCACCCGGAGGAGCGCCATGTCCGCCTGGCGCTGGAGGAACTTCAGTTCTTCTCCAGTCATGTGCAGGTGCTGGGCGTCTATCCCGGCCATCCGCTGCGCGTCGCGGCGCAGGCGGCGGCCGAATGAGGGATCGCGCCGTTGTGGAGCGGGCCGCGGCGGCCGATGATCGCCCCGATTCGCCCCTCCCGCCGCAGAGCGCCGCCATGAGCCCTATCCGTCCCGTCGCCGCCGCCCTCGCCGGTCTCGGCCTCGCCGTCCTCGCGGCCTGCGCGACGCCGCCCGGCCGGTTCGGCGGCGATCCGGCGCGCGGCGAGGCGGTGGTCGGCGAATGGTGCGCGACCTGCCACAGCGTGCGCGGCGTCGAGACCGACAAGAACCGCGCCCCGACCTACGAGCAGATCGCGGCGCGGCCGGGACGCGACCGGGCCTATCTGGCCTCCTTCCTGGAGCAGGACCATTTCCCGATGTCGACCTATCGCCTGCTCGACGACGAGAAGGCGGATGTCGTGGCGCTGATCGTCTCGCTGAAGAAGTAGCGGCCGCGGCTCAGTCCGCGGCCCAGGCGCGGATCAGCTGGTGGGCGATCGCCAGCTTCGGCGGCACCCAGAATCCTTCCGGCCCCTGACCCGCCAGCGCGGCGCGCACCGTCGCCTTGTCGACCCAGCGCGCTTCGGCCAGTTCGTTCTCGTCGACCGTGATGGCGTCGGACTCGGCCTCGGCGAAGCAGCCGATCATCAGCTGCGAGGGCCACGGCCAGGGCTGGGTCGAGTGGTAGCGCACCGAGGAGACGCGCACCCCCGCCTCCTCGAACAGTTCGCGGGCGACCGCCTCCTCGATCGTCTCGCCCGGCTCGATGAAGCCGGCGAGCGCCGAGAACATCCCCTTCGGGAAGGCCCGGCCGCGCCCCAGCAGGCACTTGTCCTGCCAGGTCGCCAGCATGATCGCCACCGGATCGACGCGCGGGAAATGCTCGGCCTTGCAGACCCCGCATTCGCGCTTGTAACCGCCCTCGCTGAGCGCCGTCTGGGCGCCGCAGGCGGCACAGAAGCGGTGGCGCTGGTGCCAGTCGATCATCGACTTGGCCTGGGCGAGGATCGCCGCATCGCCGCCGGGCAGCGTCATGGCGAGGCCGCGCAGGTCGGGAAACGTGCCGAGGCCGGCCAGCGGGCCTTCGTTTTCGGGGTCGCGGGCGGCCGAGATGTCGACCGCGAAATAGGCCCCACCCTTGTCCTCGCCGAGAAAGATCAGCGGCGCGCCCGGCTCCATCAGGCTCTCGCAGAGGCCGGGGCGCAGGAAACCCGCCTCGGCCCGCCCGTCCGCCCCCCTGAGGGCGAAGGGCCTCAGCTTCCAGAACGGGACGACGAGGGTCGAGGGCGCCTTGAAGGTCAGCGCGATCCAGCCCGCGTCGGCGCGCTTGTGGCTGGCGCGGTCGAGCGGATTGTTGGCGAAAGTGTTGGGGCTGTCGAAGGTGAACGGCATGGGCGGCATGATTCACACGAGGTGCGCCCGGCGCGCAAGCCGCGCGTTCGAGGCTTGCGGAATGCCCCCGCGCTTCTGATATACTGCGCTCGGGAGGTTGGCGCGGACGTGATCCTCGCCAACCCGGTCAGGTCCGGAAGGAAGCAGCCGTAACGAGTTCTTCTCGGGTCGATGTCAGCCTCCCACCCGTTTCCATCTCCTCCTGCGACAGAGGCGCGACGCGGCGCATGACGGACGAACCGTCGCTCCTCGGGCTCGACGCCCCGCCGCAGACGCAGGACCGGGGCGCCTATCGCGTCCTCGCCCGCAAATACCGCCCGCAGACCTTCGACAGCCTGATCGGTCAGGACGCGATGGTGCGCACGCTGGGCAACGCCTTCGCCAGCCGCCGCATCGCCCACGCCTTCATGCTGACCGGGGTGCGCGGGGTCGGCAAGACGACGACCGCCCGCATCGTCGCAAGGGCGCTCAACTGCATCGGCGCGGACGGCCGGCGCACCGAACCGACGATCCAGCCCTGCGGCCAGTGCGGGCCGTGCGTCGCCATCGCCGAATCGCGCCATCCCGACGTCTTCGAGATGGACGCCGCCAGCCGCACCGGCATCGACGACATCCGCGAGATCATCGAGGGCACGCGCTATCTGCCGGCCGAGGCGCGCTACAAGGTCTACATCATCGACGAAGTGCACATGCTCTCCAAGAACGCCTTCAACGGGCTGTTGAAGACGCTGGAGGAGCCGCCGCCGCATGTGAAGTTCATCTTCGCCACCACCGAGATCCGCAAGGTGCCGGTGACGGTCCTGTCGCGCTGCCAGCGTTTCGACCTGCGCCGCATTCCGGCCGAGGGTCTGGTGGCGCATCTCAAGGCCATCGCCGCCGAGGAAGGCTTCGCGGTGCCGGACGATGCGCTGGCGATCGTCGCGCGGGCCGCCGAAGGCTCGGTGCGCGACGCGCTCTCGATCCTCGATCAGGCGCTCGCCCTCGCCGAGGACGGCGCGCCGCCGGACGCCGCCCAGATCCGCGCCATGCTGGGCCTCGCCGACCGGGCGCGGGTGCTCGACCTCTACGACCTGACCATGAAGGGCGACGCCGCCGGGGCGCTCGCCGAACTGCGCAGCCAATACGATTCCGGGGCCGATCCCATCGCCGTGCTCCAGGACATGCTGGAGCTGACGCATTGGCTGACCCGGCTGAAGATCGCGCCGGAAGCCTCGAAGGACGTCGCGGCCTCGCCCGCCGAGCGCGATCAGGGCCTCGCCATGGCGACGCGGCTGTCGATGCAGACGCTGACCCGCGCCTGGACGCTGCTGCTGCGTTCGCTCTCCGAAACGCGCGATGCGCCGCTGGCCATCCAGGCGGCCGAGATGGCGATCGCCCGGCTCTGCTTCGCGGCCGACCTGCCGCCGCTCGACCGGCTGATCGCCGAGGCCTCCAAGGGCGGCGGCGCGCCCGCTTCCGGCGCGGCGCCGCGCGGCCCGGCCCCCAGCGGCGGCGGAGCGCGCGCCTCGGCCGACGGACGCGGCGCGCCGGTCCAGGCCCGCGCCCAGACGGAGGAACAGCCGACCGCCGCCGCCATCCCCACCTTCGAGGCGCTGCTGCGCCGGCTGGAAGAGGACGACGACCTCATCCTCAAGGCGAAGGTCGAGAAATTCGTGCGCCTCGTCAGCTTCGCCGACGGCCGCATGGCGATCGCCTTCGCGCCGGGCGCGAACCCCAAGGAGATCGTCTCCGGCCTGCAGGACCGGCTGAAAGGCTGGACCGGCCGGAGCTGGCTGATCGACATGCGCGAGAGCGGCGGCGCGCCCTCGATCGCCGAGGCGCGCGACAGCGCCCGCGCCGCCACCATGAACGCGGTCTCGCAGCACCCGCTGGTGAAGGCGGCGCTGGAGGCCTTTCCGGGCGCCAAGATCATCGACGTGATCGAGGCCGAAACGCTGGGCGCGGCCGACGCCGCCGACCCCGAGACGATGGACGAGGAATGAGCAAGCTCGATGAACTGATGAAGCAGGCCGGGGCGATGCAGCAGAAGCTCGCCGACGCGCAGGCGCGGGTGGAATCGCTGGAGGCCGATGGGGTCGCCGGCGGCGGGCTCGTCGTCGTCACGCTCGCCAACAAGGGGGCGCTGAAGCGGCTGGTTATCGACAAGTCGCTGCTGAAAGCGGACGAGGGCGAGATCCTGGAGGATCTCATCAAGGCCGCCCACGCCGCCGCCAAGGCGCGTCTCGACCAGCTGATGGGCGCCGAGATGCAGAAGATGACGGCGGGTCTGGCGCTGCCGCCGGGCTTCAAGATGCCGTTCTGATCCGGCGATGAAGGCCGCGCTGTCGGGCCCCGAGATCGAGCGGCTGGTGCAGGCGCTGGGCAAGCTGCCGGGGCTTGGGCCGCGCTCGGCGCGGCGCGCCGCGCTGGCGCTGATCAAGAGACGCGAGACGCTGCTCGATCCGTTGAGCGCGGCGCTGCGCGAGGCGGCGGCGGCGATCAAGGTGTGCTCGGTGTGCGGCCATATCGACACGACCGATCCGTGCGGCCTGTGCGCCGATCCGAGGCGCGACGATACGCTGCTCTGCGTCGTGGAGGATGTCGGCGACGTCTGGGCGCTGGAGCGGGCCGGGGTCTTTCGCGGCCGCTATCACGTGCTGGGCGGCACGCTGTCGGCGCTGGACGGGCGCGGGCCGGATGCGCTCAACATCGCCACGCTGCTGGAGCGGGTGCGCGAACGGCCTGGCGTCGAGGTGGTGCTGGCGCTGTCGGCGACCGTGGAGGGCCAGGCGACGGCGCATTATCTGACCGAGCGGCTGGGCGGCGCGGTTCACGTCACCCGGCTCGGCCACGGCGTGCCGGTCGGCGGCGAACTCGGCTATCTCGACGAGGGCACGCTCGCCGCCGCCTTCAAGTCGCGGCGGCCGCTTTAGCCGGCAAAGCGCGAGACGTGCGAGAGGGCGAGCGAGCCCGCCGGGTCTTCGAGCAGCGCCGTGGCGAGCACGAAGAAGCCGAGCACCGCCGCGAAGGCGAGCGGCAGATAGGCGAGACCGTCGAAGCTCTCTTGCAAACGCTCGTTGGCGGCGGCGATCCGGGAAAACATGGCGTTGGCTCCGTGTTGCGGCCGCGGAGATACGCGCCCCGCGCCGCCCGTTCTGTGCGCCGGGTCACAGCGCCGCCGCCGATCCGGCCGCCCGGCAGCGGCCGTCACGCCTTGCGGGGATGTGATCGTCCGCCGCAGGGGCTTGCGTGCGCGCCGCGCCACCCCACCTCACACGCACACAATCCCCGGGGAGGCTCCACCATGTCGCTGTCGATGTATCAGGCCGCCGTGCCGCCGTTCGTGCGCGCGCTCGCCACGCTCAAGCACCTGCTCGCCAAGGGCGAGGCCCATTGCACGGCGCGCGGCGTCGATCCGGCGACGCTGCTGGGCGCGCGGCTGGCGCTCGACATGCTGCCGCTGACCCGCCAGGTGCAGATGGTCTCGGACTCCGCCAAGGGCGCGGGCGCGCGGCTCGCCGCCGTCGCCGTGCCCTCGTTCCCCGACACCGAGACGAGCTTCGCCGAACTCCAGGCCCGGCTCGACAAGACGATCGATTTTCTCAAGGGCCTCGACGAGGCGGCCTTCGCCGGCGCGGCGGAGCGCGAGGTGAAACTGAAGACCGGCGCGAGCGAACACGTCTTCACCGGCCTCGACTATCTTCAGGGCTTCGCGCTGCCCAACGCCTTCTTCCACCTCGTCACCGCCTACAACATCCTGCGCCACAACGGCGTCGAGATCGGCAAGATGGACTACCTGACGGGCGGGCGCGCCTGAGGCTTCGTCCGTACACGTCCTTTCCGCCGCGCTGACGCGGCGGAAGCGTCTGCATGTCGAAAGTTTAACTAGGCCGATGGCCGCGCCGTGGCTTACTGGGCGCGTTGCGACGCGGCGCTTCGAGGCGGAAGCGGCACGCCGGCAACCCGTCTGAACATCACGAGGCGCTCGCCATGGATCGTCGTCTGCGCACGCTGGCCGTCTGGCCGGCGACGGGAGCCGCTTGCCTGTTTTTCCTCTCGCCGCAGGCGCTCGCCCTGCCGAGCTATGCGCGCCAGACCGGCGACGATTGTTCGGCCTGCCATGTCAGCGCCTTCGGGCCGCAGCTGACGCCGCACGGCACGGCGTTCAAGCTGCACGCCTATGCCGAGTCGACGGGCGACTGGACGCCGCCGGTGTCGGCGATGGCGGTGGTTTCGTATCTGAGCACGCGCGCCGACAATCCGGCCTCGGACGGCCGCGAGAACGGCAACTTCAAGATGGACGAGCTCGGCATCTTCCTCGCCGGCAAGCTCGCCGGTCCGGTCGGCGCCTTCGCCCAGCTGACCTATGACGGGCCGGGCCATGTCTGGGGCCTCGACAATGTCGATCTGCGGGTCGCGTTCGACACCGAGATCGACGGCGCGGAAGCGGTGTTCGGGGCCAGCCTGAACAACAATCCGGGCGTCCAGGACCCCTGGAACACGTTCGGGCCATGGCGCTACCCGTTCAACGATTCGGCGTTCGCGATCGAATCGGCGGCCGCGCCGCTGATCGAGGGCGGGCTTGAGGAACAGGTCGTCGGCGCGACCGCCTTCGTCATGTACGACAACATGTTCTATCTGGAGGCCGGAGCCTACGCCTCGCCCTCGGACGGCTATCTGGATTCGACCGGCATCGCGCCCGACGAGGCGGCCAAGCTGGACGGCGCGGCCTTCTACGCCCGCTTCGGCGTGCAGAAGGACTGGGGCAAGCAGAACGCCCATGGCGGCCTCGCCCTGCTGACCGCCTCGCTGTTCCCGGAGCGCGACTCGTCGCTGCCGGCCGACGACTACACCGATCTCGTCATCGACGGCGGCTATCAGTGGCTCGGCAGCCGCAAGCACATCGTCAACGTGCAGGGCGCCTATATCTACGAATGGCGCAATCTCCACGGCAGCTACGACATCGGCGCGGCCGAACGGGCCAGCAACGAATTGCAGTCCTTCCACCTCGACGCGAGCTACGTCTACGACCAGACCTACGAGGCGACGCTGGGGCTGAACGCGACCTGGGGCGGCACGGACGCCTTCCTGTTCGCGCCCGATCCGGTGGGCGGCAGCCGCACCGGCCGTCCGGACACGACCAGCGTCAGCCTGGAAGGCGACTGGACGCCGTTCGGCAAGGAAGGCGACTGGGGCGCGCCCTACGCCAATCTGAAGCTCGGCCTCAGGCTGACGCACGACTTCACCTTCAACGGCGCGTCCTCGAACTATGACGGTTTCGGCCGCGACGCTTCCGACAACGATTCCGTGCTGGCGTTCCTGTGGACCGCGCTCTGATCGCCTTCGCCGTGGCGGCGGCGGCCATGGCCGCCGCGCCCGAGGCCGCCGCCGGCGATCCGGAGGCCGGTCAGGAGGCGTTCTCGACCTATTGCGGGGACTGTCATTCGACCTCGGACGATCTGAAGAACCGCAAAGGGCCGTCGCTCTTCGGCATCATCGGCCGCAAGGCCGGGACCGTGCCGGGGTTCGAGTATTCGGAGGCCAATCTCGCCTCGGGCTGGGTGTGGAGCGCCGACATTCTGCGGACCTATCTGCCCGATCCGCGCGCCGCCATGCCCGGCACCAAGATGAAGTTCGACGGCGTCGGCGACCCCACCGAAGTGGAGGACATCATCGCCTTCCTGGAGACGCGGCGATGAACGCTCCCTATCCGGCTTCCCTGCGCCTGCTGCACTGGGGCACCGCCCTTTTGGTGGCGGCGCTGTTCGCCATCGGCTGGAGCATCGATTCCTTCGAGGCCGCCGCGACCCGCAAGGCGCTGATGACCGCCCATCAATCGGTCGGTCTGGCGATCGTCGTGCTGACGCTGGCGCGGATCGCGCTGTGGCGCGGCGCGGGGCGCGAGACCGAGCGCGAAGGCCCGGCGTGGATGCGGCTTTCGGCGACGGCCGCCCATGCGGCGCTCTATCTGGTGCTGATCGCCCTGCCGGTCAGCGGCTGGCTCTACACCAGCGCCAAGGGCGGCTCGGTCAATTTCTTCTGGGCGGTCCGCCTGCCGCATCTGCTGGCCGCCGACGACACGCTCGCCGACACGCTGATCGAGGTTCACGAGACGATCGCCTTCGGATTGCTGGCGCTGGTGGCGCTGCATCTGGCGGCGGCGCTCTATCACCATCTGGCGCTGCGCGACGGCGTGCTGGCGCGGATGCTGCCGCTGGCGGCGCGCCGCGCCGGCTAGACGATCAGCTTCGCCCTGAGGTGGGACCGCAGCGCCGGCGTGACGCCGAGGCGGTTCTCCAGATAGGCGTCGAGCGAGCCGTCGCGCTCGGCGATCGCCTTGTAGGCGGTCGTCAGATAGTCCTCCTCCACCCGATAGACGTGGGCGAGCAGGTCGAGCGGCGCGTCGGCGCCGTTCAGTTCGCGGAAGAGGCGGGCGAGTTCGGGCAGGCGCTCCTCGATCCGGCTCGCCGTGTTGGTGCGCAGATAGTCGGCGTAGATGTCGGCCTCCGAGACGCCCAGCGCGTGATGGATGAAGGCGACGATGAGGCCGGTGCGGTCCTTGCCGGCATGGCAGTGGACGACGATCGGCCCGTCGGCCTCGGCGAGCGCGGCGAAGGCGTCGGCGAAGACCTGAAGATGGCCCGGCTCGTGCGCGAGCTCGCGATAGACCTCGATCATCCGCTCGGTGATGGTCTGCGTGGTCAGCCCCGGCTCGGCGAGGCTGCCCAGATGCGGCGGCTCGACCTCTTCGGAGGGCTGGCCGTAGGAGATGACCCTTGCGCGGCAGTCCGGCGCGCGGCGGGTCGGGAAGCGGGTGCGCTCGGCCGGGCGGCGCAGATCGACGATCGCCGCCATGCCGAGCGCCGCGAAGGCGTCGAGATCGGCATCGGTCGCGGTCGCGTAATGGGCCGAGCGGTAGAGCCGCCCGGTGCGGACCCGGCCGCCGCAGGCGGTCCTGTAGCCGCCGAAGTCGCGGAAATTGTGGATGCCCTCGAAGGCGGGCGCGGCGGTCGTGTCGGTCATGGCGGGTTGATAGGACGCCGCCATGACGAACGTAAGACCGTCCGGCCGCCTCAGGGCTTGTAGGGTTCGATTTTCTTGCCGACCCGCACGAACTTGCCCGGCGAGAGGTAGGACTGTTCGGCGTTGACCATGGTGAAGGCGTCCGGCCCGTCGAAGGTGAGGGTCAGCACCGTGCCGCGCCCGCCGCCCTGATCGAGCGTCACCTCGACGGTCTTCTCGTCCAGCCGCTTTGCCGTCCACGAGCCGGCGGTGGCGCGGGTTCCCAGATCCCCGACCATCGGCACGCCGACCAGGGTGAGGATCGTCATGTCGTCATTGCCGAAGGCGATGGCCCCGGTCTGGCCGGCATGGCCGAGGCCCTGCGGGTAGCTCCAGCCCTGCTGCTCCCACACGCCGATCAGCTCGGCCTGGAACTCGTTCAGCTCCAGCGGCATCGGCAGGGCGTCGGCGCGGGCGGCCGGGGCGGCGAGAACCGCGGCGAAGGCGGCGGCGAACAGGGCTTTCAGCATGGGCGTCTCCTCGGACAGGCGGTCAGTCGAAGCCGCAATTGCGGCCAAATGTTAACCTCGGCGCGGTTGACTCCGGGCGGCGCATCCCGTATCTCCGCGCCTCTTTTGCAGACGAGCCTCGCCAAGGGCGCGCTTCGGTGCGACCGCGCGGCTCAGGAGAAGTGTGATGAAGCGGACCTACCAGCCCTCCAAGATCGTGCGCAAGCGCCGCCACGGCTTCCGCAGCCGCTCCGCCACCGTCGGCGGCCGCAAGGTGCTGGCCAAGCGTCGCGCCCACGGCCGCAAGCGCCTGTCGGCCTGAGCCGGGGCCGGCGGGCCTCGCCCGCCGCACCATGACCGAGATTCAGAACCTGTCCGAAGCCGGCCGCAAGGCCGGTTTTGGCGTTTTGCGGGTCCTGAAGACCCGGCCGGCCTTCGTCGCGGCGGCCAAGGGGGTGCGCGTCCACCGGCCCTCGCTGACCCTCCAGCGGCGCGACCGGAACGACGGCGACGCGATCATCGGGATCGGCTTCACGGTCACCAAGAAGGAAGGCAACGCGGCGGTGCGCAACCGCATCAAGCGCCGCTTCCGGGCGGCGGCGCGCGAAATCCTGCCCGACTGCGGCGCGGCCGGAGCCGACTATGTGATCATCGGGCGGCAGGCGGCGGCCGAGGCCCCCTTTCCTTCGCTGCTGGCGGACCTTAAAGAAGCGCTGGCCGAAGCGGCGCGGCGCGCGGCCAAGGGCGCGAGAGCCGCGCCGCGCGACCCCAACCCTTCCTTGCCCGGCCCGGCAGCGCCAGGATCAGCGGAACCCCACGGCCCCGAGCATGCCTGACCATCCCGCCCAGACGCCGACGCGCAGCTGGCCGCGCCGCATCGCGGCGGCCCCGATCCGCGCCTACAAATACCTGATCTCGCCGATGCTGCCCCAGGCCTGCCGCTTCGAGCCGACCTGTTCGCGCTATGCGCTGGAGGCGATCGAGACCCACGGCGCGCTCAAGGGCCTGTGGTTCGGTTTCCGGCGCATCCTCAGATGCCACCCCATCGCCTGGCTGGGCGGCGGCTCGGGCTACGACCCGGTTCCCCCCGCCAAAGGCCATCGACACGCCGCGCACGACTGCGCCGGCCATCATTGAACGGTCCCCCATGAGCCAGCAGCCCCAAGGCGGCGATACCCGCAACCTGATCGTCACCGTCGTCCTGTCGATGGCGGTGTTCGTCGTCTGGTTCTGGCTGTTCCCGCCGACCGACAAGCCGAAGACCGACGCCGCCGCGCCGCAGACCCAGGAAGCGACCGTGCCCGGCGCGCCGGGGGCGACGGCCGCGCCCGCCTTCCAGCATGTGCCGCGCGAGGCGGCTCTCGCCGCCGAGGGGCCGCGCGTCGTCATCGACACGCCGGCCGTCGACGGCTCGATCCGGCTCAAGGGCGCGCGCTTCGACGATCTGAAGCTCAAGCGCTACCGCACGGCGATCGAGAAGGATGCGCCGGAGATCACGCTGCTGGAGCCGGTCGGGGTGGTGAACCCCTATTACGCCGAGTTCGGCTGGACGGCCGAACCGGGCGCGAACGTCGCGCTGCCGGGCGCCGACACCGAATGGCGTCTGGCGAGCGGCGACACGCTGAGCCCCGGCAAGCCGGTGGTGCTGGAGTGGGACAACGGCCAGGGCCTGATCTTCCGGCGCACGATCAATATCGACGCCGACTACATGCTGACGATCGACGACAGCGTCGAGAACCGAAGCGGCCAGCCGGTGAAGCTGTTCCCCTATGGCGCGATCGTGCGCGGCGGCGTGCCCTTCTTCCGTCCGATCTGGGTGGTCCATCAGGGCATGGTCGGCGTGATGAACGGCACGCTGCACGAGAAGGACTACACCGAGATCGTCGAGGAAGGCGCGCGCATCGACAGCCAGGAGACGACCGGCGGCTGGCTCGGCTTCACCGACCATTACTGGCTGACCGCCCTCGCCCCGGCCCAGAACGAGCCGGTGACCGCGACCTTCCGGGCGGCGAACCAGGGCGGCTGGGAACGCTTCCAGGCCGATTTCGTCTACAAGACCGCGCGCGAGATCGCGCCCGGCGCCAGCGCCGGCGTCACCCACAACTTCTTCGCCGGGGCCAAGGTCGTCTCGCTCGTCGACCGCTATGCCGAGGCCGGCATCCAGCGCTTCGACATGGCGGTCGACTGGGGCTGGTTCTTCTTCCTGACCAAGCCGATCTTCCTGGTGATGGACTGGCTCTATGGCCTGGTCGGCAATTTCGGCGTCGCCATCCTGCTGCTGACGGTGATGCTGAAGGCGCTGTTCTTCCCGCTCGCCAACAAGTCCTACGAGTCGATGGCGAAGATGAAGAAGATCCAGCCCGAGATGCTGGCCTTGCGCGAACGCTGGAAGGACGATGCGCCCAAGCTGCAGCAGGAGATGATGGCGCTCTATCGCCGCGAGAAGGTGAACCCGGTGTCGGGCTGCCTGCCGCTGCTGCTCCAGATCCCGGTCTTCTTCTCGCTCTACAAGGTGCTCTACGTCACCATCGAGATGCGGCACGCGCCGTTCTTCGGCTGGATCCAGGATCTGTCGGCGCACGATCCGACCTCGGTCTTCAACCTGTTCGGGCTGCTGCCCTATGCCGTGCCGGCCTATCTGATGCTGGGCGCCTGGCCGCTGATCAACGGCATGGTGATGTGGGTGCAGATGAAGATGAACCCGCCCGCCCCCGATCCGATCCAGCAGCGCATGTTCGGCCTGATGCCGTTCATCTTCATGTTCATGCTGGCCTCGTTCCCGGCGGGCCTCGTCATCTACTGGGCCTGGAACGGCTTCCTGTCGCTGGCCCAGCAATACACGATCATGCGCCGCATGAAGGCCGAGATTCACCTGTTCGACAATCTGAAGGCGAGCTGGCCGTTCCGGCTCTTCTTCGGCCGGCCCGGGGCGTAATGGCGGGCGGCGACTCCTACGAGGATTTCCTGCCCGAGGTGGCGGCCGAAGACCTCGCCTTCGGGCGCTGGCTGTTCGAGCAGGAATGCACGTTCCTGCGCGGCGTGGTGAAGATGGACGGGCTGCCGCCCGGCGACAAACCCGAGATCGCCTTCGCCGGGCGCTCCAATGTCGGCAAGTCGAGCCTCGTCAACGCGCTGACCCGGCGCAAGACGCTGGCCCGCGTGTCGAACACGCCGGGCCGCACGCGCGAGCTCAATTTCTTCGCGCTCGCCGGCGCGGTCAGCCTCGCCGACCTGCCCGGCTACGGCTATGCCCGCATCGAGCGCAAACTGTCCGAGCAGTGGACCAAGCTGATCTTCCAGTATCTGCGCGGCCGCGCCTCGCTGAAGCGGGTCATGCTGCTGGTCGACAGCCGCCACGGCCTCAAGCCCTCCGACGAGGAGGCGATGAAGGCGATGGACGAGGCGGCCGTCAGCTACCAGATCGTCCTGACCAAGATCGACAAGCTGAAGGCCGCCGAACTCGCCGCGGTGATCAAGGCGACCGCCGCCAGGGCCGAAAAGCACCCCGCCGCCCACCCGGTGATCGTGCCGACCTCCAGCGAAACGGGCTGCGGAATCGCGCAATTGCGCGGCCTCATCGCCGCCGCGACCGGCTTGGACGCGGCCAGCCTGCCGGGCTATAAGCCCGCGACCTGAATCCCGGATCGAGCCAGCGCCCCATGTCCAACGACGATCAGCCGCGCGACGACCTGCCCTTCGAGCGTCGGCAGCTGGCCAATTGGCGGCGCACGGCCCGCACCCTGGTCGAGGCGCTGCCCTATATCCTGCGCTATGACGGCAAGACGATCGTCGTGAAATACGGCGGCCACGCCATGGGCGAGGAAGGCGTCTCGGAGCATTTCGCGCAGAGCCTGGTGCTGATGAAGCAGACCGGCATCGACCCGGTCGTCGTCCATGGCGGCGGGCCGCAGATCGGCGCGATGCTGGAGCGGCTCAACATCAAGAGCGAGTTCATCGACGGCCTGCGCGTCACCGACCGCAACGCCATCGACGTAGTCGAGATGGTCCTGACCGGCTCGATCAACAAGGCGCTCGTCTCGGCGATCAATTCGGCCGGCGGACGGGCGGTGGGCCTGTCCGGCAAAGACGGCAACATGATCGTCGCCAAGAAGCTTCAGCGCGTGAAGCGCGACGCGACCGGCAATGTCGAGCGGATCATCGATCTGGGCTTCGTGGGCGAGCCCGACCAGATCAACGCCGAGGTGCTGGAGACGATCATGAACTCCGACCTCATCCCCGTCGTCGCGCCCATCGGGGTGGGCAAGCACGGCGAGACCTACAACATCAACGCCGACACCGTCGCCGGAGCGATCGCCGGGGCGCTCAACGCCGACCGCCTGCTGTTCCTCACCGACGTGCCGGGCGTGATGGACCGCCAGGGCAACATCATGCCCTCGCTGACCGTCTCGGAGGCGCAGGCGCTCATCAAGGACGGCACGATCTCGGGCGGCATGATCCCCAAGGTGCAGACCTGCATCGACGCGCTGAACTCGGGCGTCGAGGCGGTCGTCATCCTCGACGGGCGCATCCCGCATGTCCTGCTGGTCGAGCTGTTCACCGAGCACGGCGCCGGCACGCTGCTGAGGCACGACTGAGATGACGGCGCGGCCGCCGATCCCCGCGCCGCCGCTGAAAGGCGGCTGCCTGTGCGGGGCGGCGCGCTATCGCCTCACGGTGCGGCCGCTGGCGATCAACGCCTGCCACTGCACCGACTGCAAGCGCCTCAGCGGCGTCGATGCGGCGGTCCTGCTGCACATGCCGCGCGAGGCGGTGGTGCTGGACGAGGGCGCGACGGCGCGTTTCCGCAAGACCGCCGACAGCGGCCGCGAGATCGACATCGTGCGCTGCGCGGCCTGCGGCACGCGGCTGTGGCACGAGCCGCTGAGCGTTGCGACGCTCTCCTTCGTCGCCGCCGGAACGCTGGACGATGCGGCCTGGGCGATCCCGACCTCGCATATCTGGGCGGAGCGCGGCAACGGCTCCATGCCGCCGGCCGCCGACGCGCTGGTCATCGAAGGCTCGCCCGCCGACCGCCAGGCGCTGTGGGACCGCTTCGCCCAGCTCTATCCGGCGTCGGCCTGAAGGCCGCCCATCATGCGGCGGGCGACTTGATCCCCGCGATGATGATGCCGATGAGGCGCCGCGCGCTCTCGCACCAGCCCGGCGCAGACGTGTTGTAGGCGATGCCGGCGAGCGCCTGCACCAGATCGCCCGGACGGATGTCGGCCCGAACGTCGCCCGAGGCCTGCGCCGCTTCGAGCAGCCGGGCGATCGTCTCCACCAGACGCGAACCGGAATGCGCCATCAGCGCCGCGCTGTCGCCGCGGAACGTTCCGAGCGCGGGGGCGATAAGCTTCTTGGTGTTGAGATAGTCGATCGAAAGCTCCAGCCAGAGCCGCATCGCCTCGAGCGGCGCATGGCGCGCGAGCAGTCCGGCCGCCGCGTCGGCAAGCTGATCGACATCGCGCCGATAGACGGCCTCGATGACCGCATCGCGGGTCGGGAAATGGCGATAGAGCGTGCCGATGCCGACCCCGGCGCGGCGCGCGATCTCCTCCAGACTGACGTCGGGGCCCGCCTCGGTGAAGGCCGCCTTGGCGGCGTCGATCAAGGCCTCGCGATTTCGCACGGCGTCGGCGCGCGGGCGGCGCGCCGGCCTAGGCGAGGCCATGTCTGCGGCCCCTTGATAAACGGAGGGGCCCTCCATATATAATTGGAGCCATCCTCCGTTTTTACCAAAGCGGTGTCGGAAATCCAGCCTGCTGCGACGGGAGACTCAGCAATGACCAAGACATTCGGCGCGTCATCGACCACGGACGAGGTGCTCGACGGCATCGATCTGACGGGCAAGCGCGTCGTCGTGACCGGCGTTTCGGCCGGCCTCGGCGTCGAGACCTCCCGCGCCCTCGCGGCGCACGGCGCCGCCGTCGTCGGCCTCGCCCGCGATCTCGCCAAGGCGCGCAAGGCGACCGAGGGCATCCCCGGCATCGAACTGGTGGAGATGGACCTCGCCTCGCTCGCCTCGGTGCGCAAGGCGACGGACGCGCTGAACGCCAAAGGCGAGACCTTCGATCTCGTCGTCAACAATGCCGGCGTCATGGCCTGCCCCAAGGGCGCGACCGCGGACGGATTCGAAACCCAGTTCGGCACCAATCATCTCGGCCATTTCGTCTTCGCCAACCGGATCGGCCATCTCATCAGGCCGGGCGGCCGGCTCGTCAGCCTCTCGTCCGCCGGGCACCGCTTCGCCGATGTCGATCTTGAGGACCCCAATTTCGAGACGACGCCCTATGAAGAGTTCGTCGCCTATGGCCGCGCGAAGACCGCCAACGCGCTCTTCGCGGTGGAATTCGACCGCCGCCACAAGGATCGCGGCGTGCGCGCCGCGGCCGTCCATCCCGGCGGCATCATGACCGAACTCGGCCGCCACATGACGCCCGAGACGATCCAGGGCATGCTCGACAATATCGCCAAGGCGCAGGCCGCAGGTGGCGCCCCCGCCTTCGAATGGAAAACGATCCCGCAGGGCGCGGCGACGTCCGTCTGGGCCGGTATCGTGGCGAAGGCCGAGGATGTCGGCGGACGCTATTGCGAGGATTGCCACGTCGCCGAGATCGTCGAGGGCGGGCCGGAGGTGATGTCGCGCGGCGGCGTGCGCCGCTACGCGATCGACCCGGAGCGCGCCAGGGCGCTCTGGGCCAAGAGCGAAGAGATGGTCGGCGAGCGCTTCTAGAAGCGTTCAGTAGCCGCGCCGGAGATCGACCTCGTAGAGCGGCCGTCCTCCGGCGCGGACGCGCGCCATGCTCTCGGCCATCTGTCCGGCGGTGGAGCGCGCGTCGGTGAGCGCCGCGATGTGCGGCGTCACGATCACCTTGGGATGCGACCAGAGCGGGCTCATCGCGGGCAGCGGCTCGCGCTCGAAGACGTCCAGCGTCGCGCCGCCGATCCGGCCCTCGTCCAGCGCGGCGAGAAGATCGGCTTCGACCAGATGCCCGCCGCGCGCCGCGTTGACGATCCGCGCGCCCCGCGGCAGCTGCGCGAACGCCCTCGCATTGAGGATGCCGCGCGTCGCCGCGGTCAGCGGCAGCAGGCAGACCAGAATGTCGGTGCGCGCCAGGAACGCGCCGAGTTCGTCCGGGCCGGCGAAGCTTTCGACCCCCGGCTCGGCCTTGCGGCCGAGGCTCCAGCCCGCGAGGCGGTAGCCGAAGGGCTTCAGCTTGCGCGCCGCGTCCAGCCCCAGCTCCCCGAGGCCCATCAGGCCGACCCGCGTCTCGTCGGCGCGCGGCGCGGCGAAGGGCGCCCAGCGCCCGGCCGCCTGATGGGCGAAACTGCGCGGCAGGTCGCGGTGATGGACGAGGACGTGGAGGGCGACATATTCGCTCATCCCCGCCGTCAGATAGGGATCGACCACGCGCGAGAGCGGCACGCCCTTGGGATAGGACGGATCGCCGAGAATGTGATCGACCCCGGCCCCCAGCGAGAGCACGCATTTGAGGTTCGGCAGGCGGGCGAGCGCCCCCGGCGGCGGCTTCCAGACCACCGCCCAGTCGATCGTTTCGGGAGCCTCCACCTCGCCCCGCGAGACGACGAACTCGATTTCGGGCGCGGCGGCGCGGAAGGCCCTCTCCCAGTCGCCCGGCGGGTCGGAGGGCGAAATGAACACCAGACGTTCGGGGGCGGCCATCGTTCCTCGCGCTTGACGCCGTGCGGCGCGTTTCTTACCTGAGGCCCCATGGCCATCCGCCCCATCCTGACCGCGCCCGATCCGCGCCTCAAGACGATCTCGAAACCCGTCGAGCGCGTCGACGACGCCCTGCGCGCGCTGATGGACGACATGCTGGACACGATGTACGACGCGCCCGGCATCGGCCTCGCCGCCATCCAGATCGGCGTGCCGCAGCGGGTCATCGTGATGGACCTCGCCGGCAAGGACGAGGAAAAGCAGCCGCGCTTCTTCGTCAATCCCGAGATCCTGTGGCGCTCCGAGGAATTGTCCTTCTACGAGGAGGGCTGCCTGTCGGTGCCCGAAATGTACGAGGACGTGCAGCGCCCGGCCCGCATCCGCGCCCGCTGGCTCGACTATCACGGTCAGGAGGTCGAGATGGAGGCCGACGGCATGCTGGCGACCTGCCTCCAGCACGAGATGGATCACCTGGAGGGCGTGCTCTTCATCGACCATCTCTCCAAGCTTAAGCGCGACATCATCCTGAGGAAGATGACCAAGGCGAAGAAGCGCGCCGCGGCGGGCTGACGCCATGGCTCTGCGGCTCGCCTTCATGGGGACGCCGGCGTTCTCGATCGCCCCGCTCGCCGCGCTGATCTCGGCCGGGCACGAGATCGCCGCCGTCTACAGCCAGCCGCCCCGCCCCGCCGGACGCGGCCACGCGCTTCAGAAATCGCCGGTCCATGCCTTCGCCGAGGCGAACGCCATCCCGGTGATGACGCCGAAATCGCTGAAGAGCGCGGAGGCGCAGGCCGAATTCGCGGCGCTCGGCCTCGATGCGGCGGTGGTCGTCGCCTACGGCCTCATCCTGCCGCAGCCGATCCTCGATGCGCCGCGGCTCGGCTGCGTCAACATCCACGCCTCGCTGCTGCCGCGCTGGCGCGGCGCGGCGCCGATCCAGCGGGCGATCATGGCGGGCGACACCGAAACCGGCGTCATGACCATGCAGATGGACGCCGGCCTCGACACCGGCCCGGTGCTGATGGCCGAGCGCCTCGCCATCGGACCCGACATGAATGCGGGCGAACTGCACGACGCGCTCTCGCCGCTCGGGGCCGACCTCATCGTGCGCACGATGGCGGCGCTGGAGCGCGGGGCGATCGCCGCGCAGCCCCAGCCCGAGACCGGCGCGACCTACGCCGCCAAGATCTCGAAGGAAGAAACCCGCCTCGACTGGACCCGCGATGCCGCGACGCTGCGCAACCAGGTGCGCGGCCTCAGCCCCGCGCCGGGGGCGTGGACCGAGATCAATGGCGAGCGGGTGAAGGTGCTCAAGGCCGCGCTCGCCGAGGGCGCGGGCGCGCCCGGAACCGTGCTCGACGACCGCCTGACGATCGCTTGCGGCACAGGGGCGCTGCGGCTCGACATCCTGCAGCGGCCGGGGCGCGGCCCGATGGCGGCGGACGAACTGCTGCGCGGCTTTCCCGTTCCCGCCGGCGCGCGGCTGCCGTGACACGCTGGAAGCTCACGCTGGAATATGACGGCCGGCCCTTCGTCGGCTGGCAGCGTCAGGCGAACGGACCTTCGGTGCAGGGCGCGCTGGAGGACGCCATTCACGGCTTCTGCGGCGAGCGCGTGACGGTGCACGGCGCGGGCCGCACCGATGCGGGCGTCCATGCGCGCGGCCAGGTCGCCCATATCGATCTGGCGAAGGACTGGAGCGCCAAGACGGTGCGCGACGCGATCAACGCCCATTTGCGCCCGCACCCTGTCGCGGTGCTGAAGGCGGAGGAAGCGGCGGACGATTTCGAGGCGCGCTTCCACGCGGTCCGCCGCGCCTATCGCTATGTCTTCGTCAATCGCCGCGCGCCGCTGACCTTCGAGGCGGGCCTCGCCTGGCAGGTGGCGATCGATCTCGACGCGGCGGCGATGCACCTGGGCGCGCAGTTCCTTCTGGGACGGCACGATTTCACGACCTTCCGCGCCGCGCAGTGCCAGGCGAAATCGCCGGTCCGCACGCTCGACGAGATCGCCGTCACGCGCGACGGCGAGCGCATCGTCATGGACGTCGCCGCGCGTTCGTTCCTGCACAGCCAGGTGCGCGCCTTCGCCGGATCGCTGAAGCTCGTCGGCGAGGGCCGCTGGCCGCCGGAGGAGATGCGCGCGGCGCTGGCGGCCGCCGACCGCGCCCGCTGCGGCCCGGTCGCGCCACCCGACGGGCTCTATCTCATGCAGGTCGATTACTGAGGCGCGCGCGGCGTCAGGCGCGGGCGATCAGGCGCTGCGCCGAGGAGGCGATGCCGGCGGTTGCGTGATCGATCGTCCGCAGCCCCGTGCCGATGTCCTGCTGGAACTTGTCGAGATCGTCGAGCAGCTGGGCGAGCGGCCCGTCGCGGAAGGCGGCGTGATGGGCGCATTCCACCTTGCCCATGATGCGCGTCACTTCCAGCGCCGCAGTCAGGCGGTTCATCTCGGCGCAACGCTGCTGGAAGATACGGGCGCTGGCGATCAGTTCCGACAGGCCCTGGGCCGCGCCTTGGGAAAACGCCGCCTCGGCCGCCCGCGACTCGGCGAGAAAATCATGGCCGCCCGCCGCCGCGCCGGCTTCGCTGCGGAAGATCGCCGCGGTCTCGTTCAGCAGAGAGGCGGCGGAAGCGAGGAAGAGGCCCTGCGTGACGGCGGCGCGCATCCGCTCCGCCGCCGCCAGGAAGGCTTCGACGTTCTGCTGCGCCTCGTCGAGGATCTGGCTGTAATTGCTGGAGACGACGCTGAGCGCCGCGCCCTCGCGTCCGGCCTGGGCGGCCAGAACGCGGAAATTCATCGAGACATGCTGGTTGCGGCGATAGAGCCGGGCGATCGCCTGCGAACGCTCCAGCACGCCGGCGGCCGGACCAACAAGCTCGCGGAAGACGGCCTGACGCGCATCCGCCGAGCGGCCCAGCTGCGCGGCGCGCGCCTCCAGCTCGGTCGCCAGCGCCTTCGCCATGAAGTCGGCGTAGTCGGGAAAGCCGAGTTCGGCGAGCCGCGCCAGCAGCGCCGCGGCGCTCGCCTCCGGCGTCAGCCGCTCGGCGGCCTCGCGGCGGCTGAGCGCGGCGTATTCGCCCTGGACCGCACGGAAGAGGTCGCTCGTCGGCTTCAGGCGCACCGACAGATAGCCGCCCGGCACCGGCAGGGCGACGGCGAAGACCCAATAGGGCCGGCCGTCGCGGGCCCGGTTCTTCACATAGGCGCCGACCGGCCGGCCCGATTTCAGCATCTCCCACAGCAGCCAGAAGGCGGAGCGGGGCATGTCGGGGTGGCGGACGATCTTGTGCGGTTTGCCGATCAGCTCGTCCCAGGAATACTGGCTGATGCGCTGGAAGACGGCATTGCCGCATTCGATGATGCCGGCCTTGTCGGTGCGCGAGAAGAACAGCTCCTCGACCCCGAACGGCACCTCGTCCTGCGCGTCCCATCCCGAAAGGATCGCCGCGCCTGCCTCGCCAAGCATTCGGATTTTCCCAGAAACCCGGGATTTATGCCCCGGCCGCCCCGCCTATGTGCTCAGTAGCGCGATAAGTCTTAAGCAATTCCTGATACCTAATCGGAATTGCGCGCCGGGCGCAAGAATTTTGCTGCACCGCACCAAATGGGCGGCCGACAGGCCAGATCGGCGGGGGTGGGCAGGGTCAGGCGGCGTCGAAGACGAGCGGCGCGCCCCAGAAGCTCTCGACCAGGCCGCTCTGCTGGCCGGGCGTGCCGGTGGTCAGGAAGCGGCGCGTGCCGCCCGTCCCCGGATCGTATTCGGGGTGGCGGGCGAGATAGGCCTCGATGGCGTCGGCGGTCGCCTTGGGCTGGTGGATCAGCGGCGTGCCCGGCGGCAGAGCGGCGCGGAACATGTCGGCGACGATCTCGTAATGGGTGCAGCCCAGAATGGCGCGGTCGGGATGACGGCCGAGCCGGGCGCGCAGCGCCTCGACATGGCGCTCCACCACGATCGCCAGCTCCACCGCGCCCGCGCCCTTTTCGATCAGCCCGGCAAGTTCGGGACAGGGCTCGCAGAACACCGCCACGTCCTCGCGCCGCTTGTCGATCTCGATCTCGTAAACCCGGCTCGCCGCCGTCGCCGGGGTGCAGAAGATGCCGAGCAGGTCGAGCTTTTCGATCGCCTCGCCGCGCCGTTCGGCCTCGTGCTGCCAGGGCAGGCCGGTCGCCGCCTCGATGGTCGGCACGATGATGCCGAGCACGTTGACCGGCCGCCCCAGCGCCTTTCGGTAGCCGGGCAGCCAGTCGTGCTGGAGCTGGCGCAGCGCGATCGCCGAGGCGGTGTTGCAGGCGAGGATGACGAGGCTCGCTCCCTTGCCGAACAACCGCTCGCAGCCGGCCCGCGTCAGCTCGACGATCTCCGGCCCCGGCCGCCCGCCATAGGGCGTGTGTGCCTGATCGGCGAGATAGATGAAGTCGGCCCGCGGCAGGCGGTCGACCAGCATGTGATGGACGGAGAGGCCGCCGACCCCGGAATCGAAGACGCCGATGGACATGCGCTCAGGCCCCGAAATAGCGGGTCAGCACGGCGGCGTAGATCGCCTCAAGCGCCGCGATGTCGGCGACGGGCACCTGTTCGTCGACCTTGTGCATGGTCTCTCCGACGAGGCCGAGTTCGGCCACCGGGCAATAGTTCTTGATGAAGCGCGCGTCCGAAGTGCCGCCGCCGGTGGAAAGTTCCGGCACATGGCCGGTCACATCGCGGACCGAATCGGCGAGCAGTTCGACGAACGGGCCGGGGCCGGTCAGGAAGACGTCGCCGCCGACGCTCCAGTCGAGTTCGTAGGCCCCGCCCCCGGCGGCGATCGCCGCGCGGCAGACATCGTGCACCCAGGCCTCCAGCCCTTCGGCGGTCTGGAGATCGTTGTGGCGGATGTTGAAGACGGCGCGCGCTTCGGCGGGGATCACGTTGGTCGCCGGATTGCCGACATCGACGGTCGTCACTTCCAGATTGGACGGCTCGAAATAGGGCGTGCCGGAATCGAGGCGGCGCGCGGTGAGCGCGGCGAGGATGGCGACGAGCCTGGGGATCGGGTTGTCGGCCTTGTGCGGATAGGCGACGTGGCCCTGCGCGCCGAGCACGCGCAGCCGTCCGGTGCACGAGCCGCGGCGGCCGATCTTCAGCGTGTCGCCGACCCGGCGCTGGCTGGTCGGCTCGCCGACGACGCAATGGTCGATCCGCTCGCCGCGCGCCGCCAGCGCCTCCAGCATCTTCACCGTGCCGTTGATCGCCGGGCCTTCCTCGTCGCCGGTGATCAGGAAGGCGATCGAGCCGCGCTCGCCGAGGCGCGGCGAGAAGGCGGCGGCGGCGGCGGCGAAGGCGGCGATGGCGCTCTTCATGTCGTTGGCGCCGCGCCCGATCAGCACGCCGTCCTCGATGCGCCCGGCGAAGGGATCGGCGCTCCAGGCGGCGGGATCGCCCGGTGGCACGACGTCGGTATGGCCGGCGAAGCAGAGGACCGGGGCCGCCGTGCCGAGCCGCGCATAGAGATTGTCGACCGGCGGCGTGCCTTCGTCCTCGAAGCGCATGATCTCGCAGCGGAAGCCGAACGGCTCAAGCGCCGCGGCCAGCACGCCGAGCGCGCCGGCGTCGGCCGGGGTTACGCTGGGGCAGCGGATCAGATCCTGCGCCAGCGTCAGGGCGTCGAGGAATGCGTTCATGGCGGCGGTGTAGAGAGGCCGCCGGTCCCGGTCAAATCGGCGAAACCGGGCTTGCCCGGACGGCTCCAGGCGAGGATGGTGCGCCGTCCAAAAAACCTGAGGGAGTGCGACATGGCGGGGCGTCTGGCAGGCAAGGTTGCGGTGATCACCGGCGCGGCGTCGGGGATCGGGCGCGGAACGGTCGATCTCTTCGTGCGCGAGGGCGCGAAGGTCGTCGGCGCGGACCTTCAGGACGACAAGGGCGCGCGCATGGCCGAGGAGCTGGGCGACGCCTTCCGCTATGTCCGCTGCGACGTGACGAGCGAGGCCGACATCAAGGCGGCGATCGACCTCGCGGTTTCGACCTGGGGCAAGATCGACGCGCTCTACAACAACGCCGGCACCGGCGGGGCGATGGAGACGGCCGAGGACGTGACCGCCGAAGGCTTCGACAGCGTGATGCATCTGCATATCCGCGCCGCGCTGTTCGGCATGAAATACGCCGTGCCGCACATGAAGGCGGCGGGCGGCGGCTCGATCATCTCGACCGCCTCGGTCGCCGGCCTGCAGAACGGCTTCGGCCCGATCCTCTATTCGATCGCCAAGGCCGGCATCGTGCACATGACCAAGGTCGCGGCGGCGCAGCTCGGCCCGCACAATATCCGCGTCAACGCGATCTGCCCCGGCCTCATCGCCACGTCGATCTTCGGCGCCTCGATGGGCCTGGGCCGCCAGGCCGCCGACACGATGGTCGATGCGATCGCCAAGTCGTCCGGGTCGGCGCAGCCGATCCCGCGCGGCGGCCTGCCCGCCGACATCGCGGAAGCCGCGCTCTATCTCGCCAGCGACGGTTCGGGCTTCGTCACCGGCCACGCGCTGGTGGTCGATGGCGGCATCACGGTCGGGCCGACCGGCGGCGAGGCCTTCGCGCCGATCCTGCAGGCGATGGGCATCGACGCCGCCGCGCTGGCGGCGCTGCAGCCGGGCAAGGCGTGATGCTGGTCCTCGCGGGCACCTTCCGCTTCGATCCGGCGACGATGGAGATCGCCCGGCCCGCGGTCGCGGCGATCATCGCCGCCTCGCGGGCCGAGGAGGGCTGCATCACCTTCTCGTTCGCGCAGGACGTGATGGACCCGACGCTGGTGCGGGTCTTCGAGGTGTGGCGCGACCGGGCGGCGCTCGACTTCCATCGCGCGACGCCCCATCTCGCCGCCTGGCGCGCCGCGCAGCCGAAGATCGGCATGCACGACCGCCAGCTCAAAATCTACGAGATCGCCTCGGTGACCGAGACGCCCTAGTCGCGCAGCAGCTCGTTGATCGAGGTCTTGGAGCGGGTGCGGGCGTCGACCGTCTTGACGATGACGGCGCAGGCGAGCGCCGGTCCGCCGCCGCCGCCGATCGTCCCCGGCACGACGACCGAAAAGGGCGGCACGCGGCCGTAATGGATTTCGCCGGTCGCGCGGTCGACGATCTTGGTCGACTGGCCGAGGAACACCCCCATCGACAGCACGGAGCCCTCGCCGACGATGACGCCCTCGGCGACTTCCGAGCGCGCGCCGATGAAGCAATCGTCCTCGATCACCACCGGATTGGCCTGGAGCGGCTCCAGCACGCCGCCGATTCCCGCCCCGCCCGAGATATGCACCCGCGCGCCGATCTGCGCACACGAGCCGACCGTCGCCCATGTGTCGACCATCGTCGCCTCGCCGACCCGCGCCCCGACATTGACGAAGCTCGGCATCAGCACCGCGCCCTTGCCGATAAAGGCCGAGCGGCGGACGATGGCCCCCGGCACGGCGCGGAAACCGGCGGCGCGGAAATGCTCCGCCGTCCAGCCCTCGAACTTCGAGGGCACCTTGTCCCACCAGTTCGCGTTCTCGCCCGGCGCGCCGGCGATGAGGCCCATGTCGTTCAGCCGGAACGACAGCAGCACCGCCTTCTTCAGCCATTGATGGACGAGCCATTCGCCGCCGTGCTTCTCGGCGACCCGCGCCTCGCCCGTATCGAGCAGCGTCAGCGCCGCCTCGACCGCCTCGCGGGCCGCGCCCTTGGTGGCCGGCGAGAGCGCCTCGCGCTCGTCCCAGGCGGCCTCGATGGCGCTCTTCAGGCTGTCGGTCATGCGTGATCTCCGATTTCGATCGAATGCAGGAAGGCGGCGACCGCCTCGGCGACGTGATGGATATGATCCTCGCCGTCGTCCGGCATGGGCGGGCCGCCATGGGCCCACGGCGCGTCGTTGGCGATCCACACCGTCGTCATGTCGAGCGCGGCGGCCGGCACCAGATTGCGCTTGAGGTCCTCGAACATCGCGGCGCGCTCGCCCTTCGCGCCGTAATGGCCGAGCACCGCCTCGTAGGCGAGCGGATCGGGCTTGGGACGATAGCCGGCCGAGACGATGTCGAAGATCGCGTCGAACTCGTCCAGCACGCCCAGCTTCGCGGCGATGTTCTCGGCGTGACGGCGGCTGCCGTTGGTGAAGATCGCCTTGCGCCCCGGCAGGCGGGCGAGCGCCTCGGCCAGATGCGCGTCATGCGCGAGCTCGGCGAGGTCGATGTCGTGGACATGCTCCAGGAAGCGGGCCGGGTCCATGTTGTGGCGGTTCATCAGCCCGCTGAGCGTGGTGCCGTAGTCGCGGTAGAGTTCCTTCTGGTAGGCGTGCGCCCGCGCCTCGTCGAGCCCGAACTCGGCCATCAGGAACCGCTTCATGTTGCGGTCGATCTGGGGGAAGACGCCGCAATTGGCGTCGTAGAGCGTGTTGTCGAGGTCGAACAGCCAGACGTCGACGTGGCGGAAATCGGGGCGGAAATCGGGTCGGGTCATCAGGGCGAGGGGGGTAGCAGACTTAAATCGGCTTTAACAGCGTGCCGCTAGGCTCCCCGCCCCGAGGCGAGGAGTCCCATGCTCAAGGCCCTGATCGGACGGCTGCTCGGCCGCCCGGCCCTGCCGGACCGGCTGAGCTACGAAGCGGCCCGCGAGGCGCTGGAGCGCCATTCCGCGCGGCTGCACCGCGACCTGGCGGCGCGCGAGGGCGTGGAGCCGGAGATCCTCTATTTCCTGGCCGGCGACCGCGACCCCGAAATCCGCCGCCGCGTCGCCGCCAATCCCTCGACCCCGGCCAAGGCCGACCGGCGCCTGGCCGACGACCCCGACGACGGCGTGCGCGAGGAGCTGGCGCGCAAGATCGCCCGCCTGGTGCCCGATCTCGACGCCGCCGCCCATGCCCGCATCCGCGACCTCGCCATCGAGACGCTCCAGCGGCTCGCCCGCGACCAGCTGCCGCGCGTGCGGGCGATCGTCGCCGAGGCGGTGAAGTCGGCCGCCAACGTGCCGCGCGATCTGGTGCGCCGGCTGGCGCTGGACGAGGACGACCGGATCGCCTGCGCGGTGGTCGAGTATTCGCCGCTGCTCAACGACGCCGACCTGAAGGAGATCGTCGATCTCGCCCGCGTCTCGGAACGCCTCGCCGCCGTCGCCCGGCGGCGCGGTCTGTCGGCGGCGGTGTGCGAGGCGGTCATCGCGCGCGCCGACATCGGCGCGGTCGCCGCCCTCATCGCCAACGAGACGGCCGAGATCGGCGACCGGGCGCTGGAGACCATCCTCGCCAAGGCGGCCGAGATCGAGGCCTGGCACACGCCGCTGGCGATGCGGCCCAATCTGTCGGAGCGCGTGCTGCGGCGCATCGCCGGCTTCGTGTCGTCGGCGCTGATCGAGCGCATGGCGGCGCGGCCCGGCCTCGACGATGCGGCGGCGGCGGCGCTGAAAGCGGCGGCGCGGCGGCGGATCGAGACGGCGGACGCGGCCAGCGAGGCGGAGCGCCGCGTTCAGGCGGCGCTGAAGGCCGGGCGGCTCGACGAGGCTTTCGTCGGCGCGGCGGCCGAGGCGGGCGAGCGCGAAACGGTCGGCCTGGCGCTGGCGGCGCTGGCGAAGGTGCAATCGGCGCAGGCGGCGCGCATTCTCGATTCACGCAGCGCCCGCGCGGTGACGGCGCTGGTCTGGAAGGCCGGCCTTCCGATGCGTATCTCGACCGAAATCCAGTCCTTCGTGCTGAAGCTGCCCGGCCGCGAGCGGCTGCTGGCGCGCGGCGGCACCGACTTCCCGCTGGGGCCGGAAGAGATGACGACCCATCTCGGCCTGTTCGGGATCGGCTAGGCAACCCTCGGCTCCCACCCAGCCCGAGGTGTCCTTCCCCCTCATGGCCGCCCTTGAGGCGGCCATCCAGTGCGGCGGCTGACCGCTCGTCTGGATGGCCGGGTCAGGCCCGGCCATGAGGGCGGCCTCAGCCGGCTCCACCGCCTCCCGGTCCGCGCTAAAGCCGCCGCACCGCCGTGATCGGGCCGCCCTTGGGGGCGATGCGCGCGACCGCCGCGGCGAGCGGCTCGCTCGCCACCTGCATGTGATGGGCGTTGGCGTGCAGCAGGCGCACCGCGTCGCGCATGATGCCGACATGGCCCTTCCAGAAGATCAGATCGCCGCGCCTGAGGCGTTGCAGGTCCGGCCCCGGCGCGACCGGCGCGCCCAGCCCCGCCTCCTGCATGTCGGTGTCGCGCGGCGCGGCGACGCCGCAGAGCTGGAGCGCCGCCTGCACGAGGCCCGAGCAGTCGAAGCCGAACGGCGTGCGCCCACCCCAGAGATAGGGCACGCCGACAAAGCGCTCGGCGACCGCGACGAAATCGTCCGCCGTCGCGGCGAGCGGCGCGAGGTGGCGGGCATAGACGAAGCCGCCGGTCGCCAGCGGCGCATAATCGCCCGCCCCCGGCGCGACGGCGGCGTTCATCGGCAGCGCCGTCAGCACCGGCGCTTTGAGATCGGCGGCGGCATAGACGAAGGTCGAGGCGGCGCTCACCCGGTGGGTCGGCGCGATCGCGGCCGGGCCGAGATCGGCGGCGGCGACATAGCCGACATAGGAATCGAGCCGCGCCTGGCCCCAGCACCAGCCGTCCTTCGTCTCGTAGACCGTGAAGGTCTCGCCGAAGAGAAGTTCGGTTTCGACCGGCGCAGCGGCCTCGGGGCGGCGGCGGATCCAGCTGCGCGCCACCCGCCCGGCCAGCGGCACGCCGTCGGCGAACGCGGCCGCCTCGACCCGGCCCTTGAGATGGCGGGCGGCGAGATCGGGCCGCATCGGGGTCAGGCGGCGGTCGAGGCTCATACCGTGTCGAAGCGCCCGGCCGTCGCCGCGACGCGGTCGCCGAAATCGCTGAGGAAGACCGAGCCCTTCACCGTGCGCTGCACCAGCACGTTGCGGCGGTCGTCCTCGTCGCGACGGCGCTTCAGCAAGCCCAGACGCCCGAGCGTGTCGAGCGCCCGGGTGATCGCGGGCTTGGTCACCTTCAGCGTCTGGGCGAGGCCGCGCACGGTGTGCGGCGGCGGCACCAGATAGACGTGCAGCAGGATGGCGAGCTGGCGCTGGGTGAGGTCGGGCGCGTCGGAGCGCACCCCTTCCAGCGTCACCTCGCGCCACAGCGCCAGCGCGGTCATCGGCTTGATCTCAAGCGGCATGGGCGGTTCCGTCGCGGCTCGATCCGACTGTGCGGATTTCGCCCGCCGCGATCAAGACGTTTTCGATCCGAAACGGTCGCCGAGCAGCGCGAACAGCGCGCGGATGGCCTGCGCCTCGGCCCCGGCCGGGTGGCCGGGACGCGGCTTGTCGGTCCAGGCGGCGACGTCGAAATGCACGAAGCTCGGCGTTCGGGTGACGAAGCGGTTGAGGAACAGCGCGGCGGTGATCGCCCCGGCATAGGAGGAGTCGGCCGAGTTGGTGATGTCGGCGACCTTGCCGTCGATCCAGCCGTCATAGTTCTTCCAGAGCGGCAGCCGCCACATCGGGTCCTGTTCGGCGATCGCCCGGACCGCGAGATCGGCGGCGAGCGTCTCGTCATGGGTGAAGAGCGGCGGCAGCTCGAAGCCGGTGGCGACCCGCGCCGCGCCGGTCAGCGTCGCCATGCAGATCAGCAGCGCGGGCGTTTCGTCGTCGGCCTCGGCCAGCGCGTCGGCGAGGACGAGACGGCCTTCGGCGTCGGTGTTGCCGATCTCGACCGTCAGACCCTTGCGGCTGGCGAGCACGTCGCCCGGCCGGTAGGCATCGCCCGAGACCGCGTTCTCGACCGCCGGGATCAGCACCCTCAGGCGCACGTTGAGGCCCGCGTCCATCACCATGTGAGCAAGGCCCAGCATGGCGGCGGCGCCGCCCATGTCCTTTTTCATCAGCGCCATGCCGGACGCGGTCTTGAGGTCGAGGCCGCCGGAATCGAAGCAGACGCCCTTGCCGACCAGCGTCACTTTGGGGGCCGCCTCGTCGCCCCAGGTCATGTCGATGAGCCTCGGCGCGCGCGCCGAGGCGCGGCCGACCGCATGGATCATCGGGTAGTTGCGGGCGAGGAGGTCGTCGCCCTCGACGACCCGCACGGCCGCGCCGCCGGCCGCCGCGACGATGCGGGCGGCGCGCTCCAGATCGGCCGGGCCCATCGCATTGGCGGGGGCGTTGACGAGATCGCGGGCGAACCAGATCGCCCGCGCCTGCCGCACCGCGCCGGGCAGGACCGCCGGATCGACGAGCAGGCGGGCCTTGGCGGCTTTGGCCTTGGAGGGCTTGAAGGCGGTGTAGGCATAGGCCCCGAGCGCGAAGCCGAGCGCCGCGAAATGCCCGCCCGTCCCGCCATCGCCGGCGATGCGGTAATCGCCGGCGGGCAGCGCGGCGGCCGCGCCGAAGATCAGCTTGTCGTCGCCCTTGCCGGCGCCCAGCACGGCGAGGCCGAGCGCCCCCGCCTCGTCGGGAACGAGCAGCAGCCGGCCGGACTGGCCGGAGAAGTCCTGCGCCTTCGCCCAGGCGGCGAAGCGTTGCCCTTGCGCGGCGGCGAAGGCCTCGAAGGCGGCAGCCGGCACCGCATGGAGCGGCACGGCGGGACGGGCATCGTCGGCGGCGAGAACGTCGATATCGGGAAGGGACATGGGGCTCTTGGACTGGCGGTTTTGTGAGGCGGTCTGGCGGCGGAAGGCGGTGGCGGCGCCGGGGGCGCGAGAATAGGGTCTCGGCGCATCCCGAATCAAACGGAGGCCCCCATGAAGCTCACCCTCGCCGTCGGAACCAGGAACTGGTCGTCCTGGTCGCTGCGCGGCTGGCTGCCGGTCAGGGCCTCGGGCCTGCCCTTCGAGGAGCAGTATGTGCGGCTGCGCCACGACGACACCGAGGAAGAGGTGAAGAAGGTTTCGCCCTCCGGCCTGGTGCCGATGCTGACCGTCGAGGAAGGCGGGCGGCGTCACCAGATCTGGGACAGCCTGGCGATCGCCGAGTTCATGGCCGAGATCGCCCCCGCCGCCGGGCTGTGGCCGGAAGGGCGCATGGCGCGGGCGAAAGCCCGGGCGGTGGCGGCCGAGATGCATTCGGGCTTCGCGCCGCTGCGCCAGCAATTCTCCATGGAGTTCGCCCGCCACATGCCCGGCCGGACGCCGAGCGAAGGCACCGCCAAGGCGATCGGGCGCATCGTCGCGGTGTGGGAGGAATGTCTGGCGGCGAGCGGCGGGCCTTATCTCTTCGGCGAGACCTTCGGCAACGCCGATTTCTTCTATGCCCCGGTCGTCTCGCGCTTCCACAGCTACGACGTGGCGCTGAGCGGCGCGGCCAAGGCCTATGCCGACCGGGTCTGGCACCACCCCTTCATGCGCGAATGGCTGAAGGGCGCGGCGCAGGAAGTGGCGGACGGCCTCGTCTGAGGGGCCTCGCGGCCTCTCTCAGTTCGGCTTGTCGAGCGAGGCGTAATAGGCCTCGGCGCCGGGGTGCAGCGGCACTGGCAGGCCGTCGCGCGCCGTTTCCAGGCGGATCAGCTTGCCCTTGGGGTGGCCCGAATCCAGAAGGCCCCGATTGTCGGGGTGGAACAGCGCCCGGACGATGGCGAAGACCAGATCGTTGGGCACGTCGGCATTGACCAGCCAGATCGCCCGCACCTCGATCGAGGGCACGGCGGGCATGTTGCGATAAGTGCCGGCCGGGATTTCGGCCTTGGTCATGTAGGGGGCCTTGGCGACCAGCGCGTCGATCTCCTTGCCCTCCAGCGGGATCAGCCGGATCTTGCCGGCGGCGGCCAGTTCCTCGACGACGCCGAGCGGCGCGCCGCCCACGAAGAAGAAGGCGTCGAGCTCGCCCGACTGGAGCATCTCCAGCGAGCGGTCGGCGTTCTCGAAGGCGAACTTCACCCGCTTCTCGGTCAGCTTGTAGGCGCCCAGCACGGCGCGGGCCATGGCGTTGGTGCCCGAGCCCGCCGCGTCGATCGAGACGCGCTTGCCCTTGAGGTCCTTCACCGCCTCGATCTTGGAGTCGGCCATCACGACGATGTGGACGGTCTCCGGAAACAGCGCGGCGATCGCCCGCAGATTGGCGGCCTTGCCGTCGGCCTTGAAGACCCCGGTTCCGGCGAAGGCGTCGGCGGCGATGTCGGCCTGGGCGAGGCCGGAGGTGACGCGGCCTTCGTTGACGGCGCGGACATTGGCGATCGAGCCTTCCGAGGCGCGGGCGGCGGCGATGAGGCCGATCGGGCCGCAGCGCCCCTCCGACTCGCAGCGGGCGACGCCGGGCGGATGGCTGATCAGCGAGGCCAGCATCTGGCCGATCGGGTAATAGGTGCCCGAGCTGGAGCCCGTGGCGATCTGGAAGGCGACGCGCTCGGGCGCCTCGCCGGGCGGCGTCGTCATGCCCAGCGCGACCGCCATCGCCGCGACGGCGGCGGTGGCGAGGATCGCAAGGGAGCGGAGACGGCGCATCGCGGGAAAATCCGGGTTCGCGTCCACTATAGACCCGCAATCGCGGCGGCAAAAAGTCATTGGCCGCGTCAGGACGCCGCCGGAGCCGAAAATTTAAGACTTTCTTGACGCGCGTTAACGAAACTGACCCGGCAATTCGCACCGTCCGGAGTCACGCCCCATGTCCGTTGCGCACGCGCCGTCGCGCCGGCCGCTTCGCCTCGCCGCCATCCTGCTCGCCGCCAGCGCGCTCACCGCCTGCGCCGCCGACGGGCCGGCCGCCCCCAGCGCCGCCGCGACCGATGCCGGACCCTCGCGCGAACAGGCGCTGGCCGAACTGAAGGCGCGCCCGGTCCCTGAGGATCCGATCGGCCGGGCCGCCTATTGGGCGCAGCGCACCGAGCTGGAGCCGGACGACGTTTCGGTTTCGGTCCAGTTCGCCAAGGCCCTGCGCGGCATCGGCTCGAACGAGCGCGCGGTCGAATATCTGGAAGAATGCCTCGCCCGCCAGCCGGGCCAGCCCGACCTCGTCGGCGAATACGGCAAATCGCTGGTGGCGGCCGGGCGGCCGCGCGACGCGCTGCCGGTGCTCGCCCAGGCCCGCCAGATGAAGCCCGACGACTGGTCGATCCTGGTCGCCCAGGGCGTCGCGTACGATCAGCTGGGCGACTACGCCAATGCGCTGAAAAGCTATGAGATGGCGCTGGAAATTTCCCCTAACAACCCGGCCATCCTCAACAATATGGGCCTCAGCTACCTGATGGCCGGCGACAAACCCAACGCCGCGAAATATCTGCGCATGGCGGCCGCGGCGCCTGGGGCCGATCCGCGCGTGCAGGCCAATCTGGCGCTTGTGTCGGACGTTCCGGGTGGGGCCGCCGAAGCCGAGGCGGCGCCGAAGCCCGAGACCGCGCCCAAGCCGGTCGCGGCCGCAGAGGAAGTGCCTGCCCTGAAGCCATCGGCCGATGCGCCGGCGAAGGCGGAGCCCGAGACGCCGCCGGCGACCGGCGAGCCGCGTTCGATGGCGACGGGTGCGGGCGCGTCCGACCTGCGCGGGTCGAACTGACGCCGCGCAGGCGAGCTACATCGCAGAGACCTTCATCACCGCCGGCCCGAGGATGACCACAAAGAGGGGCGGCAGGAAGAACAGGATCATCGGCACGGTGAGCTTCGCAGGCAGCGACGCCGCCTTTTCCTCGGCCGCCTGCATGCGCAGCTCCCGGTTTTCCAGCGCCATCACGCGCAGCGCCGAAGCGAGCGGCGTACCGTATTTTTCGGCCTGATTGAGCGCGGTACAGACCGCCTTGACGCCGGGATGGGCGCAGCGCTTGGCGAGATTGTCGTAGGCCTGCCGGCGATCCGGCAGATAGGACAGTTCGGCCGTCAGCAGCGAGAACTCCTCGGCGAGTTCGACCGACTGCGAGCCGACCTCGCCGGCGACCCGGTTGAACGCCGCCTCGATCGACATGCCGGACTCGACGCAGATCAGCAGAAGATCGAGCGCGTCCGGGAAGGCCCGCATGATCGATTCCTGGCGCTTCGCCGTGACGTTCTTTAGATAGAGATCGGGCACATAGAAGCCCGCCGCGCCGGCCCCGAGCGTGAACACGATCTTGTTCAGCATCGGCATTTCGCCCTTGGCGAGCACGAAGAAATAGACTGCCGCGCCCGCCATCAGCAGCAGCGGCATGGCGAACCGGAAGAACAGGAAGGCATAGACCGGGCCCTGGCCGCGGTAGCCGGCCGCAGAGAGCTTCTCTCGGATGCCAGGCGTTTCGAGCAGGTTCTGGAGCTTGAGCTGGTCGACCGCCCGCTTCATGAAGTCGACCTGCTGGCCGCGGATATTCGCCTTCTTGTTGAGTTCTTCCATCTGGCGGCGGCGGAGCGCATCGCGATGCTCCGAAACCGCCTTCAACCGGCCAGCGAGACGATCCCCCTTCAGAAGCGGCGCGGCGAGCGTGAGGACGGTCGCGAACACCGCCAGCCCCGCCAACAGCGCGCCGAGAAACTGGGGATCGAAGAAGCGGTCGACGATACTCACGGCGTTCTCCTAGACCTTGAACGCGATCATCTTTTTCATCACCAGCACGCCAAGACCCATCCAGCCCACACAGCCGAACAGGATCATGTTGCCGGAACGCTCGGTGAAGAGCGGCATGATGTAGTCGGGCGACGTCGAATAAACGAGACCGAGCATGACCACAGGCAGCGAACCGATGATCGCGGCCGACGACTTTGCTTCCGACGACAGCGCCTTGATCTTGCCCTGAAGCCGCTTGCGGTCGCGCAACACGCCCGAGAGATTGCCAAGCGCTTCAGAGAGGTTGCCGCCCGCCTTCTGCTGGATGGCGAGCACGATCTGGAAGAAATTGACCTCGGCGACCGGCATCCGGTCGTAGAAGCGCTTGAGCGCGTCCTCCAGCGTGATGCCGACGCGCAGATTTTCGAGCAGCAGCCGGAATTCGCTGCCGACCGGATCGGGCGATTCCTGGCCGATGACGCGCAGACAGTCATTGAGCGGAAGACCCGACTTGATGCCGCGCACGATGATGTCGATCGCGTTGGCAAACTCGACGAGGAAGAACTTCTGGCGGCGGCTTCGCAGGAACAGGACCACCCAGCGCGGAAGACCGAAGGCGGCGGCGAACCCGGCGCCGGCCCCGATGAAGGGCGACCCTGTCTTCACATAGGCGAAAAAGGCGAAGAGGGCACCGACGAGGGCAGAGATGATCCAGAAGCGTGAGACCGGCATGGATAGCCCGGCCTGCTCGATCATCTGCTTGACGGTGAGCCGCGCCTTCTGCTGCGCCGCCTTGCGCTCGAGCTCCTTCAGCGTTTCGGCGACCTGCTTGCGGCGGCGATCGGCGGGATCGGCGGCGCTGGCTCCGCCGCCGCGGCCCTTAAGCGCCGGCGAACGCGCCGTCGCAGCCGCGATGCGTTTGGAAGCGTTGTCGCCGCTGCCGCCGGCGAGCGCGAAGCCGCCCGCGACCAGGGCCAGCGCTCCCAGCCCGATGACGGCGATGGTGGTCGTGTCCATGTCGCCTTCCCCGTCTAGCTGCCGTGGCCGTGGGCGGCGTCGAGCGCCATCGCTAGGTCGCGTTCAAGATTGAAATAGCGGGCGCGGTCCCAGAAGGCCGGGCGCGAGATGCCCGTGGAACGGTGCGTGCCGATGACGCGGCCCTGCTCGTCTTCGCCGGTGATCTCGTAGACGAAGAGATCCTGCGTCACGATGACATCGCCTTCCATCCCCAGTACTTCGGTGATGTGGGTGATGCGGCGCGAACCGTCGCGCAGACGCGCCGCCTGAACGATGACGTCGACGGCGGCGACGATCATCTCGCGGATTGTCTTGGACGGCAGCGCATATCCGCCCATGGTGATCATGGACTCCATACGGCTGAGGGCTTCGCGCGGGCTGTTGGCGTGAAGCGTTCCCATCGAGCCGTCATGGCCCGTGTTCATGGCCTGCAGGAGGTCGAACGCCTCGGGTCCGCGGACCTCGCCGACGATGATGCGTTCGGGGCGCATACGAAGGCAGTTCTTCACCAGATCGCGCATGGTGATTTCGCCGGTCCCTTCCAGGTTCGGCGGACGCGTTTCGAGGCGCACCACGTGCGGCTGCTGCAGCTGGAGTTCGGCCGCGTCCTCGCAGGTGATGACGCGCTCGTCCTGCTCGATATAGGCGGTCAGACAGTTGAGCAGCGTGGTCTTGCCGGAGCCCGTGCCGCCCGAAATGATGGTGTTGCAGCGGCTGGCGCCGATGATCTCCAGCACCTTGGCGCCGGGCTCGGAGATCGAGCCGAACTTCACCAGATCGGGAAGCTTCAGCTTGTCCTTCTTGAACTTACGAATGGTGAGCGTCGGGCCGTCGATGGCGAGCGGCGGCGAGATCACGTTGACGCGGCTGCCGTCGAGGAGGCGCGCGTCGCAGATCGGCGAGCTTTCGTCGACGCGCCGGCCGACCTGGCTGACGATGCGCTGACAAATGTTCATCAGCTGCCCGTTGTCGCGGAAGCGGATATTGGTCAGCTGGACCTTGCCGCCGACTTCGATGAACACCCGTTCGGCGCCGTTGACCATGATGTCGGCGATGTCGTCGCGCGCCAGCAACGGCTCCAGCGGGCCATAGCCGAGCACGTCGTTGCAGATGTCCTGGAGCAGTGTTTCCTGCTCGGCGATGGACATCACGACGTTCTTGATCGAGATGATCTCGTTGACGATGTCGCGGATTTCTTCACGCGCCGATTCCGCGTCCAGCTGCGCCAGCTGGGCGAGGTCGATCGTGTCGATCAGCGCGTTGAAGATCGTCGTCTTGATCTGATAGTAGCCCTCCGAACGCGACTCGACCGCCACGGGGGTCGGCGCCTTGGGGGGCGGCTTGGGCGCGGAAGGCCGGGGGGCCGTGGGCTTGGGCGGAGCGGCGGCCGCGGGCTGCGCGGGGCGATCGGCGGCAGGCGGGGGCGGCGGCGCAGCCGGTCTGGCGACCGGCGAGCGCGGGCTGAGCGCATCTCCCCCTGAGCGCTTGCCGAACATCTCTTACCCCGCCTTCTTCATGGGCTTCTTGTTGAGGGCGCCCAGGAACTTGAAGATGGAGTCGCGCTTGCCCTTGGATTCGGGCGCGCTTTCGCGCCCCGTCAGCAGCCGGGCGACATGCAGGAAGCCCTGGGCGGCGCGCGACTGCGCATTGAGCTGCGCCAGCATCTGGCCGTTGTTCGCGGCGGTGCCGAAGAGCTGCGGATCGAACGGCAGCACGAGGATCGGCTCGACGCCGAGGGCCTCGCCGAAATCCTTGACCGGAATCTCAGGGCGCTTCACCACGCCGACCTGATTGAGGATCAGGCGCGGCTTGGCGTCGTTGGGGCGCGCCGACGTGAAGACATCGAAGATGTTCTTGGCGTTGCGCAGCGAGGCGAGGTCCGGGGTCGCGGTGACGATGATCTCGTCGGCGCCCATCAGCGTCTGGCGCGTCCAGGCGTTCCAGCCGTGGGGCACGTCGACCACGACGGCCGGCGAAGAGGCGCGGACGATATCCATGACCGTGTCGAACGACTGCGGATCGATGTCGTAGTCGCGATCGAGAACGGCCGGCGCGGCGAATAGGTGCAGCTTCTCGCCTGCCCGCACCAGAAGCCGCTCAAGCAGCAGATCGTCGAGGCGTTCCGGGGCGAGCAGCGCATCGGCGACGCCCTTGACCGGATCCTGGTTGAAATCGAGGCCGGCGGTGCCGAAGGGGAGATCGAGATCGACCAGCGTGGCGGCGATGCCGACCTGGGTGGACAGCGCCCAGGCGAAATTGTGCGCGATCGTGGACGAACCGCTGCCGCCCTTGGCGCCGGCGAAGGCGAACACCTTGCCGATCGGCTCGGATTCCGGCGCAGAGTAGAGATTGGCGATCGCCTCGATCACCTGCATCGGGTGAAGCGGGGTCATCAGGTACTCGCTGATGCCCTGGCGGATCAGTTCGCGATAGAGCGTGATGTCGTTGGAGCCGCCGACCACAATGACCTTGGTCGCCGGATCGCAGACGCCTGCCAACCGCTCCAGCTGCGCCATCAGCGGCCCGGCCTCGGTTTCGCGGGACTCCACGATCAGCAGGTTCGGCGTGGGCGATTCCGAATAGAGCTCGGTCGCCGTGTCGACGCCGCCCATATGGACCGCAACATGAGTCTTGACCAGGCGGCGGTCCTGCGCGGCGCGCTGGATGACCGCGCCGTTTTCGGGCGACTCGCAGAAGGCGGCGATCGTGATCCTGGGGACCGGACGATCCTTGAGGTCGACGCCGAATTCGTCGCCGTCTCGAGCGGTAAAGGGGCGCTGGGCTGTGCTCATGTCGTTGTCCTCAGGCTATGCCGCCCGTCACTGCTTCTCGGTACCGCTCTTGGTATCGGCGACCTTTCCGCTGTCGCCAGGCGTACGCGCCGCCGAAGGCGACTCGCCCTTCTCGTACTTGCCGACGCGCGTGTCACGGCGTTCGGCCGAAGCCGTGTCCATCGGGCGCGCCCGTAGCAGATCGCGGGGATCGGCGGCCATCGCGGCCATGTTCTTCTGCATCGAGCAGCCGAAATTCGGGTAGGTCGAGTTGTCCCAGGTCATCGCCAGGTTCTCGCTCCAGTCCGGATTCTCGCATCCCGGCACCGAAGCGACATAGCGCGCATAGGCGACGCGCACCGTCGCGCCGCCGGCGTCGGCGGGCATACCGGTGACGCTGATGTTGCTGCGCGGAATGCCGTATATCGCGGCGAGATCGCGGATCTCGCCCTCGGCTTGGGCCGCACTCCGGCCGCCGCTGGCGAGCTGGATCTGGATGACGCCCGAGCCATCGGACTTGTAGGCCTGGAGAAGGCCCGCGACCTCCGATTGCGCCTGCGGCGTCAGCCGGCCACGCGAGTCAGTTGCGACACTCACGGCCGTAACCTGGGACGAAATCTCGAAGGGAAGGCGCTGCTCCACCGGCAACGCCGCCTGATAGCGGTCCTCGAAGGAGGACGAGCATGCCCCGAGAGCGGCGAGCAGCGGCAGGGCCAGAATCGATGAGGAGAGACGCGTCATGGCTGTGCCTCGCTATTCGATGATGTATCCGCCGCCGGCCGGCTTGTCTCCGGCAGGCGCGGGTACGGTCTTGGTCGTGTAGGTCGAGTTCGCCTGACCGTTCAGATAGGTCTGCGCATCCGTCGCCGGCACGAAGCCGGTTGTCGGCATGGAAAGTTCCTTGCCGGAGACCGGATCGACCAGGATTGCGGAGACGATGATGACCAGTTCGGTCTGGTTCATCTGGAAATCGCGGCTGCGGAACAGCGCACCCAGCACCGGGAGCTCCTTGAGGCCCGGGTAGCCGTCGATTGCCTGCTTGTAGTCGTCGCGCAGCAGACCGGCCATCATCATCGCGCCGCCGCTGGGCATTTCGAGCGTCGTCTCGGCGCGGCGCACGCGGATGCCGGGGATGGTCATGCCGGGCGTCGTCACCGTCGTGCCGTTGTCGGCACGGTAGACGGAGCCGGGCACGTTGAGCTGGCCTTCGGCGGTCAGCTCGCTGACCTCGGAGGAGACCTTGAGGCTGATGCGGCCCTCGCTCAGCACGACGGGCGTGAAGGCAAGGCCGACGCCGAACGGCTTGAACTCGATGCGCACGTTGCCGCTGTCGTCGATTCCGGTCGGCACGGGGAACTCGCCGCCGGCCATGAAATTGGCCGTCTCGCCGGAGATCGCCGTCAGATTGGGTTCCGACAGAAGACGCAGAATTCCGGCGCGCTCCATGGCGCGGATCGTGCCTTCCACGTTGTTATAGCCGTCCGTGCGGAGGTCCGAGCCGCCTGTGGGATCGTAGGGAACGGGCGGCACAAGACCTGCCGTACCCGAACCCGTACCGAGCGCGCGGCCGAGCAGGCTGAATTCGTTGCTCGACGACAGATTGATCGGAACGCCGCCGGCCAGAGCCATCGCCTTGAGGTCGATGCCCAGCTGTTTGGAGACGAGACGCTGCATCTCGGCGACGCGGACGCGGATCATCACCTGTTCGCGGCCGGAGATCGAGATCATGTTGAGGACTTTTTCCGGCGCGCCCACATAGCGGGCGGCGAGCTCGCGCGCCTGTTCGGCGACCGAGGCCGAGGGCGCGATGCCGGTCAGAACGATGTTGTCGTTGATGCTCTCCGCCTTGATCGAGGCATTCGGGAAGTGCTTGGCGAGAATGTCGCCGAGCGAACCGATGTCGCGCTCCACCCGGATCTCGAGATTCAGCAGCTGCTTGCCCGAGTCGGAGAAGAAGAAGGCGTTCGTCTGGCCGACGGTAAGGCCGAGGATGTAGATGCGGCGCGGGGTCCGGACGATGGCATCGACGATGGCGGGATTGGAGACCAGAACGTCGGCCGCGTCGGCGGGAAGCTCGATGATCGCGGCCTTGTTGAGGCCAAGGACGATGCGCTCGCTCGCCGGCCGGTCGCCGCCGTCGCGCACCGCGACGGTCTTCGACACGGGGCCGCCGTCATCGCCGGCAAAGGCCGGCGCGGCGCCCGCCAGCATGGCGACAGTCGCGCAGAGGATGAGGTTCGTTATGCCACGCATGAAGCGCCTCACTGGTTTCCGGCCGCCTGGACTTGGGAGACTTCGCCATAGCGGATGATCGTGATCGTGCTCCGCGCCCTCCTCGCGTCGCCCTGTCCGGCGGGCACGCGAACGGCGAGGATGGGAGTGTCGGAACCGGTCAGGCCCCGAAGCGCGAGCGACAACGTGCCGGCCTGGGCGCCCTGCTGGAGGAGTTCGACTTCGGCCGGGCTGACTTCGAGCGTCGCCGTCTTGGCGGTCGGCGTCGCGGTCTCGCCACCTTCGGCGGTCTCCGCCTGGCCGCTCGACTCGCGGAATGTCTGGCCGACGGCGAGAACGCGCACATTCTGAAGCAAGGTGCGCGAAATGACGCGCTTCCCGCCGCCTTCTTCGGCTCCGTCGATGCTCACCGTCACGACGACATCGACGCGGTCGTTCGGCATGATGAAGCCGCCGGCGCCCGTTTCCTCGCGGATTTCGACGGACACCGCTCGCATGCCAGGCGCGAGGGCGGCGGCCATGAAGTTCGAGCTTTCGGCGCGCACCAGCTTGGTGGACGTCGCGGGCTCACCCGCGAAGAGAACGGTGCGCGCGACCGCGCCGACCATGGATTCCATGCCCGCGGGGTTGGCGTCGCGCGTGATGAAGGCCGGCGAGAGGGCCTCCTTCGGCCATTTCTGCCACTTCAGGTCCTCGGCCGCGATGGTGTGGCCGACATCGATGTCGCGGGCAGCGACGAGGACCTCGGTCATCTCGATAGTGGGTCCGGCCGCCGCGACGGCCTTGCTCTTGCCGCCGAAGAAGCCGCCGAGAAGAAGCGCAGCCATGCCGGCAGCTCCCAGGGCTACGATGAGGACGAGGATCCGGAGCGGGCTCATTTGGAAAGGTCTCCCGGGCGAAGGCGGATCATGACGAGAGGGCCGCCGCGAAGAGCGACGTCTTGGGCAGAACGATCAGGGCGCCGATTCCGAGCGCGACCCCATAGGGCAGACCGGCCTTGGGCCGCAGCAGCTCGCCCAGGAACGGCAGGCGCGCGGTCATCGCAGGCATCGGGACGCGGCGGAGCGCCAGCAGAGCGACGGCGAAGGCGCCGCCGATCAACGCGAACACCATGCAGTAGAGGAGAATGAGATGCGGCCCCATCCAAAGCGCCGCCGCGGCCAGGAGCTTCGCGTCGCCGCCGCCGATGAGATTGCCGGCGAACATCGCCATACCGGCGAGAAGGGTCACGGCGAAGACAAGCGCATGCCAGCCGATATCGCCGAGGGGCATCGCCGCCAGGGCGGCGGCCAGCGCGAAGCTCGCGGCCAAGGCCGCCGGAATCCAGTTCGGGATCTTGAAGCTGAGCAGGTCCGTCACCGCCCCGGCGACAAACAGCGCCGGGCAGACGACAAAGACCACTGCGTCGAGAAACATAGTCGCCCCGAAAGATGCGTTCGTGCCGCGCGAGACGCGGGCCTTCCGCAAAGATTACAGGGCGGCCTCTTAAGCGAGGCTTAAACAAACCCTTCCCAATCCTTTACGCGATCATCGAATGTCGAACGATCAAGGCTTTGGGCGGTTAACGGACGTTTACCTGTGGGCCGGCATGACCCATTCAGGCACGCGCCAAGACAAGCGAAAGGGCCGCGGGGGCATGCCCCGCGGCCCTTCATTCGGCCGAAGCCGAGCTGCGATTAGATCGCGGCCGAGATGCTGGCGAACACGCCCGCCAGGTCGAGACCCAGCTGCTGCACCGCGACGATAATGGCGACGGCGATGAAGGTCGCGATCAGGCCATACTCGATGGCGGTCGCACCCGATTCGTCCTTGAAAAAGCGCGAGACAAACTTGCTCATGTTGAGCCCTCCGTTGAATGACACCACTGCACCAGTTCAAGCGGCGGGTTTGGTTTGCTCATCGCCGTGAACATCGCAACCCTACGCCCGATGCCTTTCTGCCAGCTTAAAAGACGCGGTAAACGGCGCATTTACCGCGAATTTTCTGATCGCCCCCGAAAATCGAACGAAAGCACGCAGATCTTCCGGATGGGCTTGCAAGCGCTCCGCATGCGGATCATTCCGGCCGGCCGTTAAGAGACGCCGGGCGACGTTCAGACTTCATTCAAACCTCAGCGGCAAACTGACCAGGAACGACGCGCCCTCCGGCGCGGCCGCCTTTCGGAGTTCGCCGATGAAACGTCTTGCCCTTTGCGCCGTCCTCGCCGGCTTCGCCGCCGGCACTGCAGCCGCCGAGGATCTATCGGTCGCCAAGGATCAGTCCAAGGTCGTCAAGCTGACCGGCGCCGCCTCCACGGTCGTGGTCGGCAATCCGGCGATCGCCGATGTCACGATGCAGGACGCCAATACCGCCTTCGTCACCGGCAAGGGCTACGGCACGACCAACGTCATCGCCATGGATGGCGACGGTCGTCAGATCGCCAGCTTCCGCATCGTGGTGACGGCGAATTCGGACCGCTCGGTGACGCTGTTCCGCGGCGGCCAGCAGACGACCCTTTCGTGTGCGCCTCGTTGCGAGGCCGTGGCCTCCAGCGGACAGTCGGCTCCCGCCCCCGCCGCGACGCCCTGAAGCGCCTCTAGAGGATTTGCCGGATCGGCCGGGGGGCTTTCCCCCGGTCGTTTTTTGGGTTGAGGCTGAGATTCGGACGGCGTCGAGCCGCTCATCCCATCAAGGCCGCTCTGGTCTGTCGAACTGCGGCTGAACTAGCTGCTTCGGCTTGGCAATGAACGATGGGGCCGGGTTTGCGCCCGGCCCCGTTTGCCTCATCGCAATCCGATGCCTTGCGCCCGGCTCTATTGCGAGACGCGCAGGTTCGAGAGGTCGGCTGCGATCACGCGGAACACGGTCTGCAGCTGGGCCGCGCTCACGTTGTCGAAGAAGAGCGAAGGAGTCGTCGCGCAGTCGCGCAGCAGATTGCGGACCGTCGTGTCGTTTTCTTCCAGCAGGATCGTATAGATGCGGATATTGACGTCAGGCGCTTTCATGGCGGTGCAGAGCGCCGCCACCTGGTCGTTCATCCGGCTGACGATCGTCGTCGGGTTGGTCGTGCCGAGACGCGCCTTGTAGGCGTAGCCGTAGGCCGAGTACGTCGATTTCAGCGTCGAGCTCTGATACGATGAGACGGTGTTGACGCCGTCCGTCATCAGAACGAGCGCCTTATTGGTCATCTCGTCATTGTAGGCCGAGCCTTCCGTGAACGGCGCGGTCGGCGACAGGACGCGCCAGCCCCAGGCAAGTCCCAGAGGGATGTGGGTGTTGCCGCTCGGCTGGAGCGCATTGATCTTCGCGACGATCGCCGACCGGTTGTTGGTGAGCGCAAGAACAGGTTCCATGCCGCAGCCGGAGTGAGGCGTCGAGCTGTTGACGTTCGCGTATTTCGACGATTTGCGGAGCCTCTGGTCCCAGGTGCCGGTCGAACCGTCGTTCGAGATATAGCTGGTGTTGTAGCCGCTCAGGCTCGGCTCGTCCGGCTGCATGTAGGCGACCCAGCGCGTATCGGGAGATCCGGCGCTCGGCGCGGTATCCGTCGCCTCAAGCCCGTTGGGACGAGCTTCGACGCAGCCGCGCCACTTCACGCCGGATGCCATCTGATAGGACTGGCGCGTACCGCTGAGCGGCGCATAGAGCTGATAGGCGAAGCGGCCGCTGTCATAGTAGTCCTGAGCGATCGAGGACGTGCCGGTCGTGTCGATCCAGCCGCCGGCGATCGCCGTCGCCGGATCAAGACGAACGGCCGCGGCGAAGGGAACGACGCCGATGCGCAGCAGCTCCGGGGTCTGTTGATCGCCGAAGAGAATGTTGATGAGGTCGTTCGCCGCCGCCTTCAGAGAAGGCATCTTCGTGCCCTCGGACATCGAGCCGGTCGTGTCGAGCACGAGCGCTACTTCAAGGCCGCGCCGCGTACGCTGCACTTCGACGTCCGCCGATACGGTCAGTTCGTCGAAGCCGATAATGCCCATGATCAGCGTATCGACAGTCGCATCGGCCGCCACGCTGACACTGTCCTGCAAATAGGCGATGCGAAGCGCGCCCACGTGCCCGATTTCCGTTTCGGGGTAGTTTGCCCGGAAGTAGGAGTCCGCTGCCGCCTGGACCTGGGCGTCGGTCAGGCCGAGCTGGCCGCCCAGCGCGAGCGCAGTGGCGTCGAGCGCCGATTCCAGCCGGTTCTTGACCATCAACGCACGGCTGAAGTCCACCGCCATGCCGCCGAAGGCAAAGAAGGGGATCGCCGCCAGACCGAACATCATGGCGATATTGCCCGCGCGATTGCTGCGGAACCGGCCGAGGAAAGACGGACGTGCGGCAGCACGGCGACGGAACAGGTGGCTCATCGGATCGGCTCCCCGAATGCGGCGCGGGTCGGACCCTGGGTCGCGCCGACTTTTCTCCCTACTCCTCTGCGGTGAATCAAAAGTAAAAGATAAAATTTGATGCAAATCTATATAGATCGAATTTAAGACAAGTTTGCGGCGCATTCTATTTGGTAATGGTCACCACGAGTTAGAGTTAATGGAAATAAATCAAAGACATTCTCGCGGCTATATTGTAATAAACGAGCCTTCATTGGGGGATTTCGACTTCCATGGCTTGGCGGATCACCAACCGGATGCGACCGAGGGACGGTTTTCTGCGGAATACGCGCGGCTCTGCCGCGCTCGAGTTCGCGATGCTCGCGCCCGCGTTCTTTGCCCTCCTCTTCTCGATGTTCGAGATCGGCATCACCTATGCCGCCGACGCGCTGTTGCAGAACGCCATCAACGAGACCGCGCGCCTGATCCGGACCGGTCAGGCCCAAGGCGCCGGCATGACCCGCCAGCAGTTCCGCGACGAGGTGTGCGAGCGCATCAACGTCCTGCTCAGCTGCGATGAGCGGCTTGAGATCGACGTCCGCGAATTCAATCGGTTCGCCGATGCGTCGTTCGAGGATCCGCTCGACGCCAACGGCCATTTCCGCGACGACTTCCGCTATGAACCGGGATCGGCCTGCTCGGTCGTTCTGGTTCGCGGCTTTTACGCCTGGAGCCCCATGACGCCGACGCTTGGCAGCTTCCTCGCCAACATGGCCGATGGCGACCGGGTGATCCAAGTGACGACCGCCATTCGCAACGAGCCGTTCAACAACGGTCAGTCCGGCTGCGCGAGCCTCGGATGACCATGAGCGCGCGCGGGAGAACGCCAACGATGACTTGCCTTCACTCGGCTGCCCGGACCGTCATGAGCCGGATCGGCGCCATGGTGAGCCGTTTGGGCCGCGACCGGTCCGGGCTGTCGGCCATCGAGTTCGCGCTCATCGCCCCTCTGATGCTGACCTGCCTCGTCGGCTCGGTGGAGGTTTCGAACGGCATGCTGGCCAGCCGAAAGGTCACCCAGACCACGTCGACGCTCGCCGACCTGGTGTCACAGGCCACCGCCGTGACGACGAACGACATCAACGACGTCTTCGCCGCCGGGATCGCCGTGATGGAGCCGATCGATGCCCAGGGCATGCGCATGCGCATCACCTGTATCCAGGCGGACCTCAACGGCGTGACGCGCGTCGCCTGGAGCGACGGGCGGAACATGCCGGCGCGCTCGGTCGGCGCCTCCATCACGGTTCCGGCCGGCATGGTGTCGGCCGGCACCAGCGTCATCTTCTCCGAAATCGAGTTCGACTATCGTTCGACCTTCGGGCGCTTCCTGACGGACGGCATCACGATCCGCGACCAGTTCTATCTGCGGCCGCGCCGCAGCCTCACGGTCACGCGGGTCTACTAGGGCCGGCGCGAGAAGCAGAACGCCAGGAAAAGTCTCGGTTTACGGGACCTTAACACGCTGCGCCGCACACACGCGCTGAGGACGGCTCGCCCCGGCGGGCCGAACCTGCTATGCACCGGCCTGGACCGGGCGTGTCCGCGAGGAACCATGGCTCTCAAAACCCGCGCCTTGGCCGCCGTCGCGGCGGCCTGCCTGAGCGTCTCTGCCGCCGCGGCCGCGAAGGGCGAGCCGGCCTGCGTGAAGGGCGCCGATGAAGTCGCGCTCCAGCTGCGGACCGTTCAGACCGATCTCATGGTGGCGGCGCTCTCGTGCAGCGCCTCTGCCCGCTACAACGAATTCGTCAAGGCCAACCAGCCGGCCCTGATGGCCGCGCACGGCCAGCTCGGCAAGTTCTTCGACAAGAAGCGCGGCGGCCAGAAGGCGTTGAACGCCTTCATCACCAAGCTGGCGAACGATTCCTCAAAGCGCAGCGTCGCCGACATCGCGCGTTTCTGCCAGGAAACCGGCTGGCTCTATGACGCGATCCTCAGCCCGGCGCGGGGCGATCTCGTGACTTTTATCAGCCCGTTGCTGGTCGCCCAGCGCCACGGCTTCCAGTCCTGCGAGCCGCGCCCGTCCTATGTGGTGCTGGGGCCGACCGGTCCGACCGAAGTCGCCGCCGCAACACCCTCGCCGCCCGCTGCCGCACCGGCTGCTGCTCCCGCGGCGGCTCCCGCCGCTGCGCCGGCCGCCGCTCCTGCGGCCGCGCCCGGCGTGCCGACGCCGCGCCCCAAACCGGCCACCATCGCATCGCGCTAGGCGTTCCGCCGCCGTCCGCAACCAGCGGCGGCTCGCGCGTCTCTTCCCAAACGAAAAGGGCGGCCCATGGGGCCGCCCCTCTGCGCATCCTCCGGATGGAGGCTGGTTACATCGCCGAGCCGGTCAGGTCGATCGTGGCGCGGCGGTTCTGGGGCTCCTTCACGCCGGGACCGGTCGGAACCAGCGGCTCGCTGAAGCCCTTGCCCGAGGTCGAGATCACGTCGCCGGGCACGCCGTTGGCGACGAGGCCCGCCTTCACGCTGGCCGCGCGGCGCTCAGACAGCGGCAGGTTGTAGGCCGCCGAGCCGACCGTGTCGGTGTGGCCGACCACGGCGATCGACACCGAACCGGTCGACTTGAACGCCGCAGCGGCTTCCGCCACCACAGCCTGGGCTTCCGGCGTCAGGTCCGACTTGTCGAAGTTGAAGAAGACGATGAACGTCTTGGCGGCGACCGGCGGCGGGGGCGGCGGGGGCGGCGGAGGAGCTTCCGCTTCGATGAAGTGGAAGCGGACGCCGACCAGCGCGGTGTGCGCCTTGTAGTCGAAGCCGTCGCTGTCGTCGAAGGCGTTGTTCGCTTCGAAGTAGTTGTAGCCGGCGAAGATGCCGACATCGTCGCTCACCATCGCTTCCAGCTCGGCCAGGCCCTGGAACGCGAACACCCAGTCGCGATCGTCCAGGAACGGCGCGGCGTCGAAGCCGATGCGGGCGGTGCCGACGCCGCCGCCGAGCGACAGCGAGTAGCCGGGCCCGAGGTCGATGTCATAGAGCATGTTGCCCATGAGCGAGAACGAGGTGACCGTGCCCGTGCCGCGGAAGAGCGCCGTCTGGCCGAAGACGAAATCGAAATCGTTGCTGCGATAGGCGACTTCGAACTCGAACTTCAGGCCGTTGTCGAGCTTGTAGCCGGCCGTGCCGCCCACATAGTAGCCGGTGTCGAAGTCCTGGCTCTCGAAGTCCTGGAGCCAGTTACCGCCGGCGCCGAGGTCGAGATAGAAGCCGGCGGGCGTGTCGGCCGCGGCAGCGCCGGTCAGCGCGAGCGCAGCGGCGCCGGCCAGCATGATATTCTTGAGCGTCATTTGAAGCTCTCCTGTAACAGCCGAGCGGATGTGCCGTGCGGGCCCCATCCCAAGCCAATGGTGAAATGCCCCATAGCCTTGGGCAGAGAGCTAGCATGACGCTACGCACCGGGCCATGAGGGGGGCTCACAGAAGCGTGCACTGCCGACCGGCTGTTGCATGATTGCAACGATGCCTGTCCGCCCCAAAATCCAACGAAAAGGGCGGCCCATGGGGCCGCCCTTCTGCGCATCCTCCGGATGGAGGCTGGTTACATCGCCGAGCCGGTCAGGTCGATCGTGGCGCGGCGGTTCTGGGGCTCCTTCACGCCGGGACCGGTCGGAACCAGCGGCTCGCTGAAGCCCTTGCCCGAGGTCGAGATCACGTCGCCCGGCACGCCGTTGGCGACGAGGCCCGCCTTCACGCTCGCCGCGCGGCGCTCAGACAGCGGCAGGTTGTAGGCCGCCGAGCCGACCGTGTCGGTGTGGCCGACCACGGCGATCGACACCGAACCGGTCGACTTGAACGCCGCAGCGGCTTCCGCCACCACGGCCTGGGCTTCCGGCGTCAGGTCCGACTTGTCGAAGTTGAAGAAGACGATGAACGTCTTGGCGGCGACCGGCGGCGGCGGCGGCGGGGGCGGCGGCGGAGCTTCCGCTTCGATGAAGTGATACTTCACGCCAAGCTTGGCCGTGTGGGCGACATAGTCGTCCGAGCGCAGGTAAAACACATCCCAATTATTGGCGACGAAGTAGTTGTAGCCGGCGAACAGGCTGACATCGTCGTCGATCATGACTTCGAACTCGGCGATGCCCTGATAGGCGAGCACCCAGTCGCGATCGGAGAACCCGGGCATCTCAAAGGAAATGCGCGAAAAGCCGATGCCGCCGCCGAGCGACAGCGCCATGCCTTCGCCCACGTCGAAGTCGTAGAGGGCATTGAACATGCCGGAAAACGCGCGATTGTCGCTGTCGTCCGATCCCGTCCCGACGAAGTCGAAGCCGTTGTTGCGGAGCGACACCTCGAACTCGCCGCGGATCCCGGACTCGAACTTGTAGCCGACGACGCCGCCGACATAGTAGCCGACCGACTGCTCGAACCTGCCCCACGAATCGTAGTCCTCCAGCCAGTTCGCACCGGCGGCGAGGCCGATATAAGTGCCGTCCGGCGTGTCGGCGGAGGCGGAGGCGGAGGCGGCAAGAGCGACAACGGCGACGGCGCCGAAAAGCGAAGATCTGAGCATAGGGTTCCCCAAAAAGTGGCCGCGTTGCTACATGGTCGGCCTTGCGTGCGCTATGGTCTGAATGCCGCACCTGGCGAACAAAACGAAAAGGGCGGCCCGTGGGGCCGCCCTTCTGCGCATCCTCCGGGAGGGAGGCTGATTACATCGCCGAGCCGGTCAGGTCGATCGTGGCGCGGCGGTTCTGAGGCTCCTTCACGCCGGGGCCGGTCGGAACCAGCGGCTCGCTGAAGCCCTTGCCCGAGGTCGAGATCACGTCGCCCGGCACGCTTCGAACTCGAACTTCAGGCCGTTGTCGAGCTTGTAGCCGGCCGTGCCGCCCGCATAGTAGCCGGTGTCGAAGTCGAGGTCCCTCACTTCGGTGTCGACGCCCTTCAGCCAGTTACCGCCGGCGCCGAGGTCGAGATAGAAGCCGGCGGGCGTGTCGGCCGCGTCGACGTAGAACGTGCCTTCGAAGGCGTTGTTCGCTTCGAAGTAGTTGTAGCCGGCGAAGATGCCGACGTCGTCGCTCACCATCGCGCTTCCAGCTCGGCCAGGCCCTGGAACGCGAACACCCAATCGCGATCATCCAGGAACGGCGCGGCGTCGAAGCCGATGCGGGCGGTGCCGACGCCGCCGCCGAGCGACAGCGAGTAGCCGGGCCCGAGGTCGATGTCATAGAGCATGTTGCCCATGAGCGAGAACGACGTGGCCGTGCCGGTGCCGCGGCCGAACAGGTCGAAATCGTTGCTGCGATAGGCGACTGAACTCGAACTTCAGGCCGTTGTCGAGCTTGTAGCCGGCCGTTATCGTCAGCAAGGGCGGGTATCACGCGCGTCCCGCCCTGACCATCGACCGGCGGGCGGCCGAGAGCCCGGTTGGCGACCTGTTGCCGGATAGACACGGCAGATGGGCTCGGCGGGCGCGACCCGGAGGAAGTGATTGAATTGCCTCGACTCTTGGCGCCCCCACAGGCGGCGGACGAGGGCAACGCCGCGGGACCTTGCGGCCCAGGGGCGTCATTGCGCCGCAGCATGAGGACGCCTGCCGGATGTTGCAGGCGGCCGGCCTCATCTGACCAATGCCGGGCGGAACAGCCGGCCGCGCTCCGTCACCAGGACGATCGCCAGACCGGCCGTCCTGCAAACGCGAAGCCCAGGGTCAGCGGCACGACCGAGCCGTCGAAGTTCGCTTGATCCGCGCGAAGCCGATCAGCGCGCCCGGGTCGTGACGAACCCCTGCACCGACGGCCGTGCCCGCCACATGGCCGAGCGGCTCCATCGCCATCGCGCCGAAATTGGAGCCGACGAGACCGGAAAGCAGAACATCATGCAGGACTGCAGGGCGATGAAGCTGACGATCGTCTCATGCCCGGTCCAGGCGATGAGGGCATGCAGCGAGGCGAAGGCGATGTAGCCGATGAGCGCGCTGTGCGAGACGAGCCGCGTGCCGAGCCGTTCGACGATGCGCGAGTTGAATGGCTCGACAGCCCCATGAAGACCGCGATCAGCGCGAACAGCGCCGGAAACAGCGCTTCCTCGTCGAAGACGTCGACGAAGACCTGCTGGGCCGAGGTGATGAAGCCGAAGAGCCCGCCGATCGCCACCGCCTGCGCCAGCATGTAGCCGACCGCGATGCGCCGGGTCAGCGTGATGCGGATGGCGGCCAGGATGCTCGCGACCGAAACCGGGCGGCGGTCTTCCGGATGCAGCGTCTCGGGCAGCCGCAGCGCCGCCCGCAGCGCGACCGAGCCGCCGAAAATGGCGAAGACGCCAAAGATCCACGGCCATGGCAGCACGAAGGCAGAATCGCCTGGCCGATCGAGGGCGCGAGGATGGGAACGGTGAGAAAGACGATGAAGGTCAGCGACATCACCCGCGCCATGCGCGCCGGCCGGCATAGCAGTCGCGCACGATCGAGACCGAGCACGCGGGTCGCCGCGGAGCCGACGCCCTGCATCGCCCGCGCGGTGAGCAGCATCGCGAAGCTGGAGGCGAAGGCGGCGGCGATGCTGAAGACGACGAAGAGGCCGAGTCCGGCGAGCAGCACGGGCTTGCGGCCGTAGCGGTCCGACAAGGGGCCATAGGCGAGCTGCGAGACGCCGAAGCCGAGCAGATAGGCTGCCACCCATTGCCGCTCGTTGTCGGTCGCAACGCCCAGCGCATGACCGATCGCCGGCAGCGCGGGCAGCATCGCGTCGATCGAGAGCGCATTTACCGCCATCAACAGGGCGATCAGGGCGACGAACTCGCGAAACCCCATGCCCCTGTGGGGGAGGGTCATCTGGCGGCGGAGACATGGGGAGACAACACAGATCGAAATGGCGCAACGTCCCACATGGCATCGCGGGGAGGCGGTTTCCAACCGGGGACACGCACATTGATCACAAATCGCGCCCGGCAGCCGGACAAGCGACCGGCCGGAGGGGCGGTGTCATGGCGGACTGGCGCACCGACAGAGTTCGAACCTGTGAGCCTCTGCCTTCGGAGGGCAGCGCTCTATCCAGCTGAGCTACGGGTGCCTTGCGCGGCAAGCCATAGACGAAACAGGCTTGCGATCAAACGCGGCGCGACGCATGGTCCGGCCGAGACGAGCAGGCCGCCATGACACAGACCGCCCCCCACGCCCTCCCCGACCGCCTTCCCCCCGCCGGGGCATCCACGTCGCCGATCACCGTGTAGCCTGCGACGGCGGCGGCGGCACGCTGGGCCATCCGCGCGTATTCCTGGGCTAGGCGAAGCCGGCCAGGCGACGTGCCCCTGCTGCGACCGGCTGTTCGTTCTGGACAGCGAGCGCCATTGAGCGGGACGGCGCGATGAGCGGCGCCCGTCCAAGGCCGGCGCGCCCTTCGGCAAGGGCGATCACCTCTATCTCGTCGACGCATCCGGCTACATCTTCCGCGCCTATCGCCCTGCCGCCGCTGACGCGCGCCTCCGACGGACTGCCGGTGGGCGCAGTCGCGGGCTACTGCAACATGCTGCACAAACTGCTGCGCGAATTGCGCGGCGGCGACCAGCCGGCCACCTTGCGGCGATCTTCGACATGGCCGAGGTGACGTTCCGCAACGAAATCTACCCCGAATACAAGGCCCACCGCCCGCCGCCGCCGGAGGATCTGGTGCCCCAATTCGCGCTGATCCGCGACGCGACGCGGGCCAACGTCGATGTGGTGGAGCTGGCGGGCTACGGGCCGACGACCTGATCGCCGCCTATACCCTGCCGGGCGCGCGAAATGGGCGGGCGCGTCACCATCGTCTCGTCCGACAAGGACCTGATGCAGCTCGTCGACGATCAGGTGATCGAACTCTACGACGCCATGAAGTCGAGCGCATCGGCCCCGCCGGTGATGGAGAAGTTCGGCGTCACGCCGGACAAGGTGGTCGATGTGCAGGCGCTGGCGGGCGATTCGGTCGACAACGTGCAGAGCGTTCCCGGTATCGGCGTGAAGACGGCGGCGGAGCTTGATCACCGCGTTCGGCGATCTCCGAAACGCTGCTGGCGCGGGCCGCCGAGATCAAGCAGCCCAAGCGGCGCGAGAACCTGATCGCCAACGCCGAGAAGGCGCGCATCTCGAAGCGGCTGGTGACGCTCGATCGCGCCGCGCCCGTGCCGACGACGCTGGACGATCTGAGGGTCGAGGCGATCGACGCGGCCAAGCTGATCGGATTCCTCAAGGGCATGGAATTCAACAGCCTGACGCGCCGCGTCGCGGCTGGAGTTCGAGATCACCGACACCGGTTCGATCGAGGCGGCTGCGATCGCCGTTCCGGCGTCTGCCCCGGCCGAAGGCGGAGACGCCGCGGCAGCAGCGCCGGCGGCGGCCAACGGGATCGAGGCCTGGACGCCCGCCGCGCCGGCCGGACGCGCCGAAGCCGAAGCGCGCCTGAAGACGCCGATCGACCGCACCGCCTATCGCGCACTGACCGATGTGGCGTCGCTGGAAGCCTATGTGGCGCGCGCTTTCCGAGGCCGGGACCGTCGCCTTCGACACCGAGGACGACCGGTCTCGATCCGATGCGCGACGAGCTGGTGGGCGTGTCGCTGGCGCTGGCGCCGGGCGATGCGGTCTATGTGCCGCTGCGCCACGGGCGGATCGCGCGATCTGATGTCGTCGGGCGAAGCGGCGCAGATCGAGCCCGCGGCGGCGCCTCGCGATCCTCAAGCCGCTGCTGGAGGACCCGGGCGTCCTGAAGATCGTGCAGAACGGCAAGTTCGACATCTCCGTGATGGCGGAAGCCGGCGTCGCGGTCGCGCCGGTCGACGACACGATGCTGATGTCCTACGCGCTTGATGCCGGGCTGCACGGGCACGGCATGGACGAACTCTCAAGCCGTCACATCGGTCACGAGCCGATCTCGTTCAAGGAGATCGCGGGGTCCAGCAAGAACATGCTGACCTTCGACCGCATCCGGATCGGCCGCGCGACGCAGTACGCCGCCGAGGACGCCGACGTGACGCTGCGCCTTCACGGCCTGCTGAAGCCGCGCCTCGCCGCCGAGGGGATGACGAGCGTCTACGAGACGCTGGAGCGGCCGCTGATCAGCGTGCTGGCCGGCATGGAGCGGGCCGGGATCCTGGTCGACCGCGAGACGCTGTCGCGTCTGTCGGGGCGGTTCGCGCAGAAAATGGGGGCGCTGGAGGAGGAGATCCATGGCCTCGCCGGGGGCGCTTCAGCCTCGGCAGTCCCCAAGCAGCTGGGCGACATCCTGTTCGGGCGGATGGGCCTGCCGGGCGGACGCAAGACGGCGACCGGCGCGTGGTCGACCGACGCCGACGTGCTGGAGGAGCTGGCGGCGCAGGGTCACGACCTTCCCCGCCGCCTGCTCGACTGGCGGCAGCTGCAGAAGCTGCGCGGCACCTATACCGACGCCCTGCCCGGCTACATCAACGCCCGCACCGGCCGCGTACATGCCAGCTTCGCGCTGGCCTCGACCTCGACCGGCCGGCTGTCGTCGAGCGGGCAATCTGCAGAACATCCCGATCCGCACCGAGGAAGGCCGCTCGATCCGCACCGCCTTCGTCGCGCCGCCGGGCTGTGCTGATCAGCGCCGACTACAGCCAGATCGAACTGCGCCTGCTCGCCCATGTCGCCGAGCATCGCGCCGCTGAAGAAGGCGTTCCGCGACGGGCTGGACATCCGCGCGATGACCGCTTCGGAGATGTTCGGCGTGCCGGTCGAGCATGCCGGGCGAAGTGCGGCGGCGCGCCAAGGCGATCAATTTCGGCATCATCTACGGCATCCTCGGCCTTCAGGCTCGCCAACCAGCTGGGCATCGAGCGCGGCGAGGCGGAACGCCTACATCAAGACTATTTCGAGCGCTTCCCCGGCATCCGCGCCTATATGGAGCGCACCAAGGCCGAGGCGCGCGAGACGGGCTACGTCACCACGATCTTCGGACGCAAGGCGCATTTCCCCAATATCAAGTCGACCAATCCGGCGCAGCGCGGCTTCAACGAGCGCGGCGATCAGCGCGCCGCTTCAAGGCTCTGCCGCCGACATCATCCGGCGGGCGATGATCCGGCTGCCGGGCGCGCTGGCGGAGGCAGGGCTGTCGGCGCGGATGCTGCTGCAGGTGCACGACGAGCTGGTGTTCGAGGCCCCGGAGGCGGAGGCGAGGCGACCGCGCGCACCTCGCCGGGCGGATCATGGAGGAAGCGGCGCTGCCGGCGATCCAGATGAGCGTGCCGCTGACCGTCGAGGCGAAGGCCGGGCGCAACTGGGACGAGGCGCACTGAGCCTTGGCGGCGCGGGCCTGTTTCTGACTCGCCGATGAACTGCGTGCGCGCCGGCAGGCACGCCGCCCGAGCTGATCGCCGTCTTGAGCGCCTGGGCGGCCGCCGCGCCGCGGGACGGATCGCGCAGCATGGCGGTGAGGCGCGGCGCGTCGAGCGTGCGGCGGGCTATCGTACCGACCGCCGTCGCGCCCCCGGCGGCAGGCTTCGGCAGACCCGCCTTCAGCAAACGCTTCTGCAGGTCGGCGGCGCGGCGAGGCGGGCGAGCGGCGGGGCGGGTGGGGTCGGAGAGCGTCGTCTCGAAGGCGGCCGAGGTGAGGATGGGCTTCAGGAAGTCCCAGATGCGCCGCTTGTTCCTCGGCCCCGATGATGTTTCCTCCAGCGCCAGCAGGCGCTGGGCCTGCTCGGCCGGGGGTGAGCGCGGGCTTCAGATATTCCCTTCGATGGCGCTCGTCTGGACGAGGTGGCGCGAGCGCAGCGTGACGGCGGCGACGATGTCGTCGTGCGGCACGAGGCGGGGCGGCCCCATGACGAGGCGCGAGGTGATGGCGGCGCGCAGATGCAGCATCTCGACGTCGACGGTCGCGCCGAGTCAGGGTCTTCAGCTCGCTCACCACCTGGCGGCCGATCGCGGTGCGGGCGTCGAGGAGGGCGGTCGGCGCCGAACATGACGGCGAGGCGGGAGAGGCTGTTCTCGGCCGCCCCGGCGGGGGACGCGGGCGGAGGTAGAGGTCGCCTTCATGGCGATGAGGGCGCTGCCGAGATCGGCGGCCTGGCCCAGAAGCTGCGCAGCGCCGCCGCGCCGCCGAGAATTTCCCACGGTGGCGTCGGCGAGGCGGCCGAGCATGGTGTGGGCCGGCCTGGCGGGCAGCTCTGGCGAGGATGGCGAGCGTGCGGTCGAGCTTGTCGTCCCAGCCGTGGCGGCTCCGATAGGCCCGGCGAAGGCCATGCCGACCGGGAGCGCGCCATCGGGCTTCGGCGCGTGCGACGGCGTAGGCGACGAGTTCGGCGGCGGTCGCGGCGCGGGAATGCGGCCGGTGCGTTCTCGCGGTAGACGCGCTGGATGGCGCGGTCGGCGAGGTCGTTGATGGCGCGGATCAGCGGCACGACGCCGTCGCCGGTGTCGCCCGCCTGGGCGAGCGCGACCTCTGGACCGCGTGCTGGAAGAGCGTGCCGGTCGCTTCAGCTTCTCCAGCGGCGGCGCTGTGGATCAGCTCGGTCGGCGTCATCTTCCAGCGGGCGAGCGTGTCGCCGAAGAGCCGGGCGAGCGAATGGCGGGCGTGCGCCGAATAGAGATCGTCGGGCGTCAGGCAGGGCAGCGTTGGCGGGCCTTCCTTGACGGGCTTGGCGGCCTTGGCCTTGACGGTGCCGTCCTCGAAGATGGTGACGCCGGCGAAGTCGCCGGTCGCGTCGTCATAGGTTTCCTTGACGACCTTGACGCCGGTGACGCGGCCGGACGCCAGTTCGGCCTTGGCGGTTTCGATGGCGCCGTCGCGGTTTTCCTGCGCGTCGATCAGGCTCCAGCCCGGCGACGCGCCGCGGCGCACGAAGATTTCGAAATGAATCTGCTTCGACATGCCCAGGCCGCCGGCGTCCCCCACGGACAATCGGCACACGATGCGCCGGGCGAGGTTAACCGGAGGTTGCGTCAGGGCGCGCGATGCCTGCGATCACCTTGCCGGGATTGAGGATGCCGTGCGGATCGAGCATCGCCTTCAGCCGCCGCATCAGGTCCATCTCGACCGGCGATTTGACGCCCGCCAGCAGCCCCGCCTTGGCGACGCCGATGCCGTGTTCGGCCGAGATCGAGCCGCCGAAGCGGGCGACGACGGCATGGACCGCCTCGTTCATCGCCGCCCAGCCGTCGAGGAAGCGGGCGGTGTCGGCCCCCCTGGGCTGGGTGATGTTGAAATGGATGTTGCCGTCGCCGAGATGGCCGAACGGCACCGGGCGGCAGCCCGGCACGAGCGCGGTCGCGGCGGCGCTGGCGGCTTCGATGAAGTCGGGCACGGCGGCGACGGGGACGGCGACGTCGTGCTTGATCGAGCCGCCCTCGCCCTTCTGCGCCCCCGACATCGAGTCGCGCAGATGCCAGAAGGCGCGGGCCTGGGCCTGCGAGGCGGCGAGCGCGGCGTCGGCGAGCGCGCCGCTATCGAGCGCCGCGGCGAGCGCCGCTTCGACCCCGGCGGCGAAGCCCGCTTCGGCCTGGGCGGCGATTTCGATGAGCAGGTACCAGGGCGAGGGCGCGGCCAGCGGATCGCGCGCGCCCGGCACATGGGCGAGGACGAAATCGAGGCCGATGCGCGGCATCAGCTCGAACGAGGTGACGGTTCCCGGCGCGGCGCCGCGCAGCAGCGCGAGGGCCTTGAGCGCGGCCTCGGGCGAGGGCGTGGCGGCGAAGACCGTGGCGCGGGCGCGCGGGCGGGGAAAGAGCTTCAGCGCCGCCGCGGTGACGATGCCGAGCGTGCCTTCGGAGCCCATGAAGAGGTGCCGCAAGTCGTAGCCGGTATTGTCCTTGCGCAGGGTCCTCAGGCCGTTCCAGACCGTGCCGTCGGCGAGCACGACTTCGAGGCCCAGCACCAGGTCGCGGGCCGTGCCGTAGGCGAGGACGGCAGTGCCGCCCGCATTGGTCGCAAGATTGCCGCCGATGGTCGCCGTGCCTTCGGCGGCCAGCGACAGCGGGAAGAGAAGGCCCGCCTCGTCCGCCGCCTGCTGCACGGCGGCGAGGGTGACGCCGGCCTCGGCGATCATCGAGAAGCCGGGGGCGTCGAGGGCGCGGATGCGGTTCATCCGGGCGAGCGAGACGACGATCTGCTCGCCGCTCATGTCGGGGATCTGGCCGCCGACGAGGCCGGTATTGCCGCCCTGGGGCACGAGCGCGGTGCGGGTTTCGGCGGCGAGGCGGACGATGGCGGCGACCTCGCCCGTATCCGCCGGGCGCAGCACCAGCGCGGCGCGGCCGGTCCAGCGATCGCGCCATTCGGCGACATAGGGCGCGACATCGGCCTCGGCCGTGAGGGCCTGGCCGGGGCCGACAAGAGCGGCGAAACGGGCGGCGAGAGCGGGGGCGAGGGTCACGGCGCGCTCATCGTGCGACACGATATGTCGCGGCCGCGACACAAAGCATCTTCGTTCCGCACCCGGGGGGCGGGGGGGGGGAGGGGGTGCGCGCGAGACGGCAAGGCGCGGATGGCGACCGCCCCGCCCGTCATCCCAGCGTCCAGACCCGAACCCATGACCTCATCCTCCGGTCCGGATGACTAGCAGCAATTAGGACTATATTCAAGGACGGTGGGCGCGCAGGGGGCGCGGCGCTAGGCGGCGCGGCGATAGGGCTCGATGCCTTCGAGGGCGGGGCCGAGTTCGCGCGCCGAGCGGTCGAGGTCGTATTTCGATTGCATGTTCATGAACCATTGCGGATCGACGCCGAAGAAGCGGCCGAGCCGCAGCGCGATGCGCGCGGTGATGCCCTGGCGGCCATGGCAGATTTCGTTGATCCGGCTGCGCGGCACGCCGATCGCCTTCGCCAGCGCATAGACCGAGACCCCCATGGGATCGAGAAACTCGTCCTTCAGGACGGTTCCCGGGTGCGGGAGGGGAATGGTGCGGGACATGGCCTTCTTCTCAATGATAGTCGACGAATTCGGCGTCATAGGCGTGACCGTCGCGCCAGCGGAAGCAGATGCGCCATTGCCGGTTGACGCGGATCGAATACTGCCCGGCCCGGTCGCCCTTCAGACGTTCCAGTTCGTTGCCCGGCGGAACGCGCAAATCCTCGACGCGCGTGACGGTATCGAGCTGGAAGAGCTTGACCACCGCCCGCGCCGCCACGTCCTCCGCAAGCCGCCTGGGGATGACGCCGCGCGCCAGATCGGCGGTGCGCTTGTCCTTGAAGCTCTTGATCACGTCGCCAACGCTTCCGACCGTTCAAAGCGTACAAATTACTTGTACGTTTGTCAAGGCAAGCGGCGCGCGTGCGGCTCGGCGCTTCACGCCCAAGGCCCCCTTCCGCCCTTCGGGCACCTTCCCCCAATGGGGGAAGGCAAAGCGATGGCGGCCTGCTCGGCGACGAGCTTGAGGCCCGAGACGGCGCGTGTCCGCGTGCGGCCCGGCGTTTCACGGCCAAGGCCCCTTTCCGCCCTTCGGGCACCTTCCCCCAATGGGGGAAGGCAAGCCGATGGCGGCCTATTCGGCGGCGAGCTTGAGGCCGGGGGCGGCGGCGCGGACTTCGTCGGTGACGTGGCTTTCGAACTTCTTGAAGTTCTCGCGGAACATCGAGACGAGGCGGGCGGCCTGCGCGTCGTAGGCGGCGGTGTCGGCCCAGGTCTCGCGCGGGTTCAGGATCTTCGGATCGACGCCGGTGACCGCCACCGGCACCTCAAAGCCGAAATTGGGATCGGTGCGGAACTCGGCCTTGGCCAGCGAGCCGTCGAGCGCCGCGTTGAGCAGTGCCCGGGTCGCCTTGATCGGCATGCGGCTGCCCGCCCGAAGGCCCCGCCGGTCCAGCCGGTGTTGTTCCAGCCAGCAATCGGTCTTGTGCTCGGCGATGAGGTCTTTGAGCAGATTGCCGTATTCGGACGGGTGGCGCGGCATGAAGAGGCATGCCGAGCAGGTCGAGAAGGGTCGGCTGCGGCTCCTTGCCGAGGCCCTTTTCGGTTGCCCGCGACCTTGGCCGTGAAGCCCGACAGGAAGTGATACATCGCCTGATCGGGCGTCAGCCTGGCGATCGGCGGCAGCACGCCGAAGGGTCGGCGGTCAGCATGATGACGTTCTTCGGGTGGCCGGCGCGGCCGGTCGCCCAGCGCGTTCGGGATGAAGTCGATGGGATAGGCGCCATGCCGTTCTCGGCGAGCGAGGCGTCGTCGAGGTCGAGCTCGCGCGTCGCCTCGTCCATCACGACGTTCTCCAGCACCGTGCCAGACCGCCTGGTGGTGGCGTAGATCTCGGGCTCGGCCTCGGGGCTGAGGCGGATCATCTTGGCGTAGCAGCCGCCTTCGAGGTGAAGACGCCCGTCTCGGACCAGCCGTGCTCGTCGTCGCCGATCAGCGTGCGCGAGGCGTCGGCCGAGAGCGTCGTCTTGCCGGTGCCCGAGAGGCCGAAGAAGATCGCCGCTGCGCCGTCGGTCCCGACATTGGCCGAGCAGTGCATCGGCATCACGCGCTTCTGCGGCAGCAGGAAGTTGAGGATCGTGAAGACCGACTTCTTCATCTCGCCGGCATAGGAGGTGCCGCCGATGAGGATCAGCTTCTTGGAGAGAGTGACGCCGATGACCGTGCCGCCGGCGGTGCCGTGGCGGGCCGGATCGGCGCGGAAGCCGGGAAGTCGACGATGGTGAACTCCGGCGCGAAATCGGCGAAGGCTCGGCGAGTTCGGGGCGGATCAGCAGATGGCGGATGAAGAGCAGGTGCCAGGCGAACTCGGTGACCACGCGGACCTTCACGCGGTGGCGCAGATCGGCGCCGCCGAAGAGTCCTGAACGAACAGCTCCTTGTTCTGGGCGTAGGCGAGGAAGGCTTCCTCAAGCGCGTCGAACTGCGCCGGGGCCATCGCCTTGTTGTTGTCCCACCAGATCTGCTTCTCGGTCAGCTCGTCGCGGACCGTGAACTTGTCGCCCGCCGAGCGGCCGGTGTGTTCGCGGTCTTGACCACGAAACCGTCCTTCGACAGCTGGCCCTCGCCGCGCGCCACCGCGGTTTCGATCAGCGCCGCCGGACCCCAGTTCAATGCGCCGCCGCGAAGGTTGCGGAAGCCCTGGGCCGAAGGCCGACGGCGAGATCTTCGGGCCGGTCTGCTTCACGTCTGGTCTCCTGGCGCACGCCTGTGCCGACGCGCCTTGCGCGCAGCGGACTGTCTTTGCGGTTCGGGCGGTCGTTGTCCGTCGTCCGATCGCCCGTCCCTGCGGGTCTCTCGATTGCGATCCCTTATACGCGACTGCCGCCTCCTGCTCCCCCAGAAGGCGGCCCCAATTTACGCGATCGGACCCGGCGGATGCAATCATGTCGCAGGGGCGGCCTGCCGGGCGGTGAGGCCGCCGCCTGACGCAGCGCAGTTCTGGCGCGGAAAACGGGCCTTCGCCAAGCCGGGCGGCCGGTGCTAGGGAGGCCGCGTGAACGCCCTCGCCGTCCCGATCCGCATCGCCGTCCCGGCCCGGCCGCCCGCATGAGCGGCCCGCCGACCCGCCCGCCCCGCCGGGGCGCGCCGCCGCGCTGGCCGAGGCCGGGCGGATGCTGCGGCCGGGCCGGTGATGGCGGCGCCGAGGCCGGTCTCGTCGTCATGCTGGCCGTCGATACGCTGATGACCGGCCGGGCGGCAGGGCGCGAGGTCGCCTATCTCGGCCTCGGCCTGTCGCCGCTGATGGCCTTCATGCTGGCCTCGGTCGGCCTGCTCCAGGGCGCGATGGTGCTGGTCGCCCAGGCCAACGAGACGCGACTATGCCCGCTGCGGCGCGATCTGGCCGGGTGGCGCTGATCCATGCCGCCGTGCTGGGCGCGGTCTTCATGGCGATCCCGTTCGCGGCCGGGCGCTGTTCCTGGCGATCGGCCACAGTCCCGATCTGGCGCGCGGGGCGGCCGGGGTGACGTTCCAGTTCGCCTGGGGGATGCCGGGCCTGCTGCTCTACATCGCCTGCGGCTATTTCATGGAAGGGATCGGCCGTCCGCGCGCCGGGATGGCGATCATGCTGGCCGCCAATGTGCTGAACCTCCTCGCCGACGGGATCGTCGTGCTGGGCGACCGGGGCCTCGTCGAGCCGATGGGCGCGGCGGGCGCGATGATGACCACCAGCGCCATACGCTGGGGCATCTTCGCCGCCATGCTGGCCGTCGTGCTGAGCCAGAGCGACCGCGCCAAATACGGCATCGGCCGGGGCGCGCCGCGCGAGACGGGGATCGTCAAGGGGATCTGGCGGATCGGCCTGCCGGTGGCGGCGACCGGCGGCATCGAGAACGGCGCCTATGCGACGCTCGCCCAGATGGCGGGGCTCTTGGGCGCGGCCTCGCTCGCCGCCCATCCAGGTGACGATCAATCTCCTCACCCTCGCCTATATGGCCGCCAACGGCATGGCGGCGGCGACCAGCGATGCGGGTCGGCTTCGCGGTCAGGCGGCGCGACCGGGCGGGGATGAAGGTCTCGCGGCTGGACCGGGATCGCGCTCGGCACCTTGCTGATGACCGCGATCGCCGCGGTCTTCGTCGCCTTCCCGGCGGCGATCGGCGACATCTTCCTGCACACCGACGCGGCTTCGCTCGCCATCGCGGCGGGGACCATCGTCGCGGCGGGTATCTTCATGCCGGTCGCCGGCGCGATGTCGGTCGCCATGGGGGCGCTGCGCGGGGCGGGCGACATGAGCACCGCGATGGCCGCCTACGCCCTCGGCTTCCTGATCGTCGGCGTGCCCGCCGCCTGGGCCTTCGCCTTCCCGCTCGGCCACGGCGCGGCGGGGCTGATCTTCGGGCTGATGACCGGGGTCGGGGCGGCGCTGATCGTGCTGGTCGCGCGCTTCCGGGTCATTGCCCGGCGCGAGGTGCGGCGGCTATGAGACGTTCCGACAGGTTGCGCCGCACGGCGGCGTCGATCACTCTAGCCCGATTCAAGCCGAGAGCCCTTAAGCGCCCATGCCCACGATCGCCCTCGTCGACGACGACAAGAACATCTGACCTCGGTCTCCATGGCGCTGGAGCAGGAGGCTATCACGTGCGCACCTATACCGACGGGGCGGCGGCGCTGGCAGCGTTCTCGTCCACCCCGCCCGATCTCGCCGTCCTCGACATCAAGATGCCGCGCATGGACGGCATGGAAGTGCTGCGCCGGTTGCGCCAGAAGAGCGAATTGCCGGTGATCTTCCTGACCTCGAAGGACGAGGAGATCGACGAGCTGATGGCGCTGAACGCCGGGGCCGACGACTACATCAAGAAACCGTTCTCGCAGCGCCTGCTGCTGCTGGAGCGCGTGCGCGCCGTGCTGCGCCGCGCCGAGGCGCGGGCGGGCGGCGCGAACGGGGCGGCGGCCGGCGATCCGGCGCAGGCCGCCTTCGGCGCCGCGGCAAGCTGTCGATGGACCCGCAGCGCCACGCCACCAGCTGGGCCGGAAAAGTCGGTCACGCTGACAATGCCGAATTCCTGATCCTCCAGGCGCTCGCCCAGCGGCCCGGCTTCGTCAAGAGCCGCGACCATCTGATGGACGCCGCCTATGACGACCAGGTCTATGTCGACGACCGCACCATCGACAGCCACATCAAGCGGCTGCGCAGAAGTTCAAGGCGGTCGACGACGAGTTCGATTCGATCGAGACGCTCTACGGCGTCGGCTACCGCTTCAAGGAAGCCTGACGGCGCGGAGGCGCCGGAACGGGACGGGCCGTTGGGCGCCGGGAACAGCCAGACACGGATCGCGGGCGCGCCACGGCGGCGGCGGCGCGGCCTCACGCGCCTGATCATCGCGCTGAACCTCATCGCGCTGCTGGTGCTGATCTCGGGCACGTTCTGGCTGAACCTGCGCGTCGGCATGATCGACGAGCGCATCCTGTCGCTGAAGACGCAGGGCGCGATCATCGCCGCGGCGCTCGCCGAAAGCGCCACCACCGGCCCGGAGGCGATGGGCGTCGACGATGCGCTGGCGGTGCCGCTGCTGCGCCGGCTCGTCGCCCAGACCGACGCGCGGGTGCGCCTGTTCGACCGCAAGGGCCTGCTCAGCTCGTGCAGCCGCATCATCGTGCCTTCCAACGAGGTGGTGACCAATCGCCTGCCGCCGCCCATTCCTTCTTCGCCTCGAATGGATGAACGGCGTCTACGAGTGGCTGGCGCTGGGCGCCGGGGCAGGATTATCCGCCTATCAGGAATTGCAGGGGCCGACGGCACCTTCTACGGCGAGATCGCCGAAGCCTTGCAGGCGAAGGCGTCGAGCGCGGTCAGGGTCAATTCGACCGGCGATCTCATCCTTTCGGTCGCGGTGCCGGTGCAGCGCTATCAGCTGGTGCTGGGCGTGCTGCACCTCACCAGCGAGGGCGGCGACATCGGCGCGATCCTCGGGCAGGAGCGGCTCGCCATCCTGCAATTGTCGCTGATCGCCATCGCCGTGATGTTCGCCACCGCCGATCCTGATGGCGCGCAATATCGCGCGGCCGATCGAGCGCTGGCCGACGCGCACGCCGACGAGGCCCGCCAGCGGGTGAGCCGGGCCTCGTTACGATTTCAGCCATCGCGGCGACGAGATCGGCGATCTGTCGGGCTCGCTGCAGGAGATGACCGAGGCGCTCTACGACCGGATCGACGCGATCGAGCAGTTCGCCGCCGACGTGGCGCACGAGATCAAGAACCCGCTGACCAGCCTGAAGAGCGCGGTCGAGACCATGCGCCGCGCGACGCCGAGCAGCGAAGAGGCTGATGGCGGTGATCGAGGACGACATGGCGCGGTCAACCGCCTGGTCAGCGACATCTCGGACGCTTCGCGGCTCGACGCCGAACTGGCGCGCGAGAAGGCCGAGCCGGTGGACCTCGTGCGTCGCCCGCGACGTGGCGGCGATCTGTCAGAAGGAGACGGGGCCGCGCATCGCGGTGAGCGCGCCGTCTGGGGCCGAGCGCAGCGACCTCGTCGTCACCGGCCTCGCCGGGCCGCTCGGCCAGGTGCTGCGCCGATGCTCGTCGACCGACCGCGCGCTCTCCTTCTCGCGCTGCCGGACGGCACGGTGCGGGTGACGCTCGCCCGCGAGGGCAACACCGCCGTGCTGACCGTCGCCGACAGCGGGCCGGGCATTCCGCCCGAGCATCTGGAGGACGTCTTCCGGCGTTTCTACACCTCGCGGCCCGAGGAGCATTTCGGTCAGAACTCGGGCCTCGGCCTTTTCGATTTCGCAGCAGATCGTCCATATCCACCGGGGCACGTCCAGGCCGCCAACGCGCCCGGCCCGACGCCCGGCGGCCATGGCGGCGCGGTCTTCACCGTGCGCCTGCCGCTCGCCTGAGGAGGGCGCATGAACCCGGCCGATCCCCATGCCCGCATCCACGCGACGCTGGTCGCCCTGCCGCGCGAGGACGGCAGCGAGGCCGGCGTCGCGCTGCTCGGCGAGCCGGGAGCCGGCAAGTCGGACATTGCGCTCCGCCTCATCGACAATGACAGGATGCTGGTCGCCGACGACCAGGTGGAGCTGGCGCTCGCCGACGGCGCGCTGTGGGGGTCGGCTCCGGCGCGCATCGCCGGGCTGATCGAGGCGCGCGGCATCGGCCTTGTCCGCCTGCCCTATCTGGAGCGCGTCCGTATCGCCCTCGCCATCCGGCTGATCCCCGGCGGGGCGGTGGAGCGGATGCCGCCGCGCATGTGGTTCCAGCCACCGCCCGCTTTCCGAGGCGCAGGGCGCGGCGCTGCGCATTCCGGCCTATACGCTGGACCCGCGCGAGGCCGGCACGCCCGCCAAGATCGCCGCCGCCGCCTTCGGCCGGGTCGAGACGTGAGCGCCGCCGCGCCATCGGCCGGCCGGCCGCGCCGGATGGATGGCGCGAAGAAGGCTTGGGGGCGGCCCCGGTTCACCAGAAGGCCCGCCTTCGGCAGGGCCTTGGGCCCGCGCAACCCAGTCTTGAGATGATCGGTCTCGTTCTCGTTACCCATGGCGGCCTCGCCGCCGAACTCATCGCCGCCATGGAGCATGTCGTGGGTCCGCAGACCCATGTGAAGGGCATCTGCATCGGCCCGACGACGACATGGACGCGCGCCTGGGGAGTCCTGGAGGCCGCCAAGGCGGTCAATCTGGGCGACGGCGTGATTCTGCTGACCGACATGTTCGGCGGCACGCCCTCAACCTCGCCATCTCGGTCATGGACAAGGCGAAGGGCGAGGTGATCGCCGGCGTGAACCTGCCCATGCTGATCAAGCTGGCGAGCTGCCGGGTGACGGGAAAGCTCGCCGAGGTCGCGGCCAAGGCGCAGGAAGCGAGCCGCAAATACATCATCGTGGCGAGCCAAGAGCTCGCGGGCAGTCCTGAGCCGATGACCAAGCTGGCGCAGGAGATGCTGGTCGTCAATCAGCGCGGCCTGCACGCCCGCGCCTCGGCCAAGTTCGTCCAAGCTCGCCTCCTCGTTCGAGCGCGATCCGCGTGACGCGCGGCGACGACACCGTGAACGGCACCTCGATCATGAGCCTGCTGACGCTGGGCGCGGCGCACCGGGATCGACCATTCTGGTGGAAGCCGAAGGCCCCGACGCGCGCGAGGCGCTGGAGGCGATCGGCAAGATGATCTGCGCCAAGTTCGACGAGGAATAGGCGCGGCCGGTTCGCGTCCGCTGTGGCGCTGGATGGCCAGGTCAGGCCCGGCCAGGAGGACGGGATCGTTGCGATCGGTCGTTCGCAAGCCGCGCTAGCGGATTTCGCGATTCGCGCGCCGCCCGCCAGTTGCGCGCAGATTTCGTCCCAGAGCGGCGCGACGGCGGCGATCAGCCCGGCGTTCGACGAGGCAGATCCAGACGATCCAGCTGCCCTGCCGAGCCGGCGAAATCGTCGTCCTTGGTGACGACGACCGCCTGCGCGTCCACCGCCCACGCTTTCGATCGCCGCGTCGTAGCCCTTCCATGCCGAGGTCGAAGACATGATCGGCGTCATGGCCGCGCCGGCGTATCCAGGCCGCCAGAGCCGGCGGCGAGGTAGACATCGACGACGAATCTCACTCAGCCGCCCGGACGGGCAGAACCAGGTGGTCGGACGCCTGCAGGCGTAGGCGAGCGCGGCGGATGTCCGCCAGCTCCAGATACGGGAAATCTTCCAAGATCCGTTCTTCGGACACGCCCTCGGCCAGCATCCCCAGCACGTCGCTGACGCGGATGCGCATGCCGCGGATGCACGGCTTGCCGCCGCACTGGGCGGGATCGAAGGTGATGCGGTCGAGCAGCGCGGACGCGGACATGAACGGTTTCTAGCACAATGCGGGCTTCGGCGCAGCCGGGCCTTCGCGTTTGTGACGGCGGCCAGGGCTGACAGGCCTGCGGCGAGGCTTTATCCTTCGCGCGCATGGAGAACAAAGACGATATCGTCCGCAACTGGCTGCCGCGCTACACGGGGCTGGAGCTCGGCGAGTTCGGGCAGTACATCCTGCTCACCAATTTCGACAATTACGTCCAGAAATTCGCCGACTGGCACGGCGTCGAGGTCAAGGGCCTCGACCGCGCGATGCATTCGGCGAGCGCCGACGGCATCACCATCATCAATTTCTCGATGGGCAGTCCGATGGCCGCGACGGTCATGGACCTTCTGACCGCGATCATGCCAAAGGCGGTGCTGTTCCTGGGCAAATGCGGCGGGCTGAAGAAGAAGAACCAGCTGGGCGATTTCGTGCTGCCGATCGCCGCCATCCGCGGCGAGGGCACCTCGAACGACTATTTCCCGCCCGAAGTGCCGGCGCTGCCCGCCTTCACGCTGCAGCGCGCGATCTCGTCCACCATCCGCGACCTCGGGCACGACTACTGGACCGGCACGGTCTATACGACCAACCGCCGCGTCTGGGAGCACGACCAGGCCTTCAAGGACTATCTGCGCCGCATCCGCGCCATGGCGATCGACATGGAGACCGCGACGCTGTTCAGCGTCGGCTTCGCCAACCGCATTCCGACCGGGGCGCTGCTGCTGGTCAGCGACCAACCGATGATCCCGCAGGGCGTGAAGACCAGCGAGAGCGACCGCAAGGTTTCGGGCCAGTATGTCGAGCCGCATATCCGCATCGGCATCGAGGCGCTGAAGGAAATCCAGAACGACGGACGCTCGGTGCGTCACCTCAGATGGGAATAGGGAGCGCCGCGATGAGGGGCGTCGTGCGCGCCGGGCTGGCGCTGGCCGCCGCGCTGGCGCTGACCGCGAAGCCGGCGCTGGCCGATCCCGTGTCCGCCGCGCTGGCGGCGCTGGCCGCCAGGGCGGAACCGGCGATCTGGACCATCGAGAAGCCGAACGGGGCGACCGTGACGCTGTTCGGCTCGGTCCATCTGCTGCCCGACGGCGAGAGCTGGCGCACCAAGGCGCTGGCCCGCGCCTACGACAAGGCCGACGTGATCGTGCTGGAGACCGATCTGGAGGCGATGCAGGACGCGCCGATGCAGGCCTATCTGGCGAAGAAGGCGCTGAACCCGCCCGGCGTCACGCTGTCGTCGCTGCTGACCGAGGAGCAGGAAGAGACGGTTTCGAAGGGCGCGGCGCTGGCGGGCCTCAGCCTGTCCGCGATGGAGGGCTTCCGCCCCTGGTTCGCGGCGCTGCAGATGTCGGTCGCCTATGCGCTCGCCCAGGGCTATTCGCCCGATCGCGGCGTCGACAAGCTGATCGAGGCCGAGGGCAAGGCGGACGGCAAGGCGTTCGACTATTTCGAGAAGCCGCGCGAGCAGCTCGATCTCTTCATCGATCTGGAGGACGAGCAGCAGATCGACTTCCTGGTGCAGGGCGCCGAGGAAATGATCGAGCGCCCCGACGAGATGAAGAAGCTGGTCGAGGCCTGGCAGACCGGCGACGTCGAGGCGATCGACGAATTGATGAATCGCGGCCTCGCCGAGTCGCCGGAAGTGGCGAAGGCGCTGCTCGCCGACCGCAATGCGCGCTGGGCGCAGAAGATCGAGGATTTCTACATGAAGGACCGCAACTCCTACCTGATCGTGGTGGGGGCGGGACATCTGGCGGGCGAGACGAGCGTGCCGGCGCTGCTGCGCGACGCCGGGATCGAGGTCGAAGGCCCCTGACCCGTCCGGCCGCGCGATGAAGCCAAGCTGGAAGATCGGTTTCGAGATCGAGCTGATGGCCCCGCCCGGCGGCTCGCGGCTGGAGCTGGCCGAGCGCGTGGCGCGGCAGGCCGGCGGCACGGTGCGGCGCTTCTTCCATCCGCAGTCCGAGCCGAGCGCGGTGAAGGGGCTGGCGACCTTCGAGAACCTGACCCCCGGCTTCGAGGCGCTGGACGGCGAGGGGCGCCCGCTCGGGCGGTTCGTCGACGACGTGACCTTGCAGGAGGGGCTGATCAAGACGGCCGCGCCCCGGCCCGGCTGGTACCGGGTGGTCGCCGACGATTCGCGGCTGCTGCGACTGCTGATCCAGAACTGCGATCCCGAGGCGACGCTGGCCGAGGCGATGGCGGCGCTGGCGGCGCTGTTCGGGACTGAGGCCGAGCCGCACACCTCCGGCATGGTGCGGGTGAGCGACGATCGCGGCGTCTCGGTCGCCATCGGCGCGCCGCTGCCCGGCGAGCGCGAGCGGCCCTGCGAGATCGTCACGCCGCCGCTGGAGCGCGATCACGAGGCGGCGCTGGAGAACCTGCTGGCGGCGGCGCGGGGGCTCGGCTTCGCGGCCCCGGCGGAGGGCGCGACGCATCTCCATTTCGATGCGGGCAGGCTGACCTCGGCGGCGGCGATCGCCAATCTGGTGAACGCGCTGACCCTCCACGGGGCGGCGCTGAAAAAGCTGGTGGGGACCAATCCGCGCTGCACGCGGCTCGGCCATTGGCCCGAGGGGCTGGGCGCGCTGGTCAACGGCGCGGATTTCGCGGGGCTCGCCTGGGAGGAGGCGCGCGCCCGGCTCGCCGGCGCGGGGCTGAAGAAATACTGCGACTTCAACCTGCTGAACATCGCCAGCGCCCACCGGACCAAGCACACCTTCGAGGTGCGCATCCTGCCGGTCTATCTGGAGGCGCGGCCGGCGATCGAGGCGGCGGCGCTGTTCGAGGCGATCCTCGACTGGTGCGTCAGGCCGGGCCTGCGGGCCGTGCCGGAGACGCTGGACGGCTGGATCGACGCATTGCCGCTGGATGCGGCGTCGCGGGCGCTGTGGCGGGGGCGGCTCGCTGCCCCGTAGCTGTCGTCAATAAGATATAAAGAAGTCCTTATATATGACTTGCGGGCCGCCGGCCGGGCTGCTAGAGGGGCCTCCATTGCGGCGGGGCCGCGTCCCCTAGCCGCCCTCTTTTTCATTCGAGGCTTCATGTCCGCCCACGACTATCACGTCGCCGATATCAAGCTGGCCGCCTTCGGCCGCAAGGAAATCGACCTCGCCGAAACGGAAATGCCGGGCCTGATGGCGACGCGCGAGGAGTTCGGCCCCAAGCAGCCGCTGAAGGGCGCGCGCATCGCCGGCTCGCTGCACATGACGATCCAGACCGCGGTGCTGATCGAGACGTTGAAGCATCTGGGCGCCGACGTGCGCTGGGTGTCGTGCAACATCTACTCGACCCAGGACCACGCCGCCGCCGCGATCGCCGCGGGCGGCACGCCGGTCTATGCCTATAAGGGCGAGACGCTGCAGGAATACTGGGACTTCACCGCCAAGCTGTTCGACTGGCACGGCGGCGGCATGCCCAACATGATCCTCGACGACGGCGGCGACGCGACGATGTTCGTACATCTGGGCCTGCGCGCCGAGCAGGGCGACACCGCCTTCCTCGACACGCCGCATTCGGAGGAAGAGGAAATCTTCTTCGCGCTGCTGAAGAAGACGCTCGCCAAGAAGCCCAAGGGCTGGTTCGCCCAGCTCGCGACCTCGATCCGCGGCGTTTCGGAAGAGACGACGACCGGCGTCAACCGGCTCTATCAGCTCGCCGCCCACAACAAGCTGCTGTTCCCGGCGATCAACGTCAACGACAGCGTCACCAAGTCGAAGTTCGACAATCTCTATGGCTGCCGCGAGAGCCTGGTGGACGCCATCCGCCGCGGCACCGACGTGATGATGTCGGGCAAGACGGCTTTCGTCGCGGGCTTCGGCGACGTCGGCAAGGGCTCGGCCGCCTCGCTGCGCCAGGCCGGCTGCCGCGTCATGGTTTCGGAGGTCGATCCGATCTGCGCCCTGCAGGCGGCGATGGAAGGCTATGAGGTCGTCACGCTGGAGGACGCCGCCCCGCGCGCCGACATCTTCGTCACCGCCACCGGCAACAAGAACATCATCACCGTCGATCATATGCGGGCGATGAAGGACCGGGCCATCGTCTGCAATATCGGGCACTTCGACAACGAGATCGACGTCGCGGGCCTGAAGAACTTCAAGTGGACGAACATCAAGCCGCAGGTCGACGAGATCGAGCTGGCGTCCGGCAAGCGCATCATCCTGCTGTCGGAAGGCCGTCTGGTGAACCTCGGCAACGCGATGGGCCACCCGAGCTTCGTCATGTCGGCCTCGTTCACCAACCAGACGATCGCCCAGATCGAACTGTGGACCAACCCCGAGAAGTACGCCAAGCAGGTCTATACGCTGCCCAAGCATCTCGACGAGAAGGTCGCGCGCCTGCACCTCGAAAAGATCGGCGTGAAGCTGACCAAGCTGAGCACCGAGCAGGCCGACTATATCGGCGTGAAGGTCGAAGGCCCGTTCAAGGCCGACCACTACCGCTACTGAGCCGCCGAGCCGCGCCTCGCCGCGAACGCCGGTCCGAAAGGGCCGGCGTTTTCGTTTTTTCCGCGCTCTTTCGTTAACCAATGAGCTGGGGACTCTTTCGCGGCGAGTCTTGCGCGTTTACCTTGAGCGGGGGACGATTCGCGCGGGCCTTAACGACGCGGATCGCCAAGGGGTAACGCAGCGACATGACCGGACCGACGCGCCAGAAGCGGCGAACGAGGGGGATTCCCCTCGCCGCTGCGCTCGCCGCGTCGAGTGCGCTCGGCGGCCTCGCCCGGGCGGCGGACCCCTCGCTGCTCGCGCCGGGGAACGTGGTCGGCGCGTTCGCGGCGGTCGGGCTGGTGGCGCTGGCCGGGGCCGGTGTCCTCTTCGCGATCGGCGCGATCCAGCGGGCGAAAACCCGCGAGGCGCAGCTTTCCGCCGAACTCGCCGCCGCGCGGCGCGCCGCCGCCGAACGCACCGCGCTGCTGCTGGCGACCGACACGCCGCTCTATCTCTATCCGCCGGGGGCGGCGCGGCCGCGCATCTACGGCCCCGATCAGGGCCGGCTGGAGCGCGTGCTGCGGGGGCCGGACGGCCTGGCGCTCGCCGAGGCGATCAAGAAGCTGAGGGCGAGCGGCGAGCCCTTCACGCTTTCGGCCCGCGATCCCCAGCACGGGCCGTTGCAGGCCCGCGGCCGGGCGGCCGGGCGCGAGACCGCCGTCTTCCTGGAAGGCAGCTACGAGGGCGATCCGCTGATCCAGCCGCCGCCGCCCGAATCCAGCGCCGCCGACGGGCAGATGCACGCGCTGCTCGACGCCATGCCCCTACCCTTCGCGGCGCGCGGGCGCGACGGCAGGCTGGTCTACGCCAATCCGGCCTATGCCGAGGCGGCGGGCGCGGCGAGCCCGGCGGCCGCCGTCGCGGCGCAGGCCAAGCTCTTTTCCGACGAGCCGGCGCTCGCCGAATCGGCGATGTCGGCCGGCGGGCCGGTCACCGAGCGGCGCTTCGCGGTGATCGACGGCCAGCGCCGGGCGCTGGAAGTGACCGCCGCGCCGTCCGGCGACATCGTCGCCATCGCGGTCGCCGACGAGAGCGGCGCGGCCGAGGCGCGCGACCGGCTGCAACGCCATATCGGGGCCTATGACGAGACGCTGAACCGGCTGAAGACCGCCGTCGCGGTGTTCGGGCCGGACCAGAAGCTGACCTTCTTCAACAAGGCCTATGTCGATCTGTGGCGGCTCGATCCCGCCTGGCTGGCGCAGAAGCCTTCCGAGGGCGAGATCCTGGAGCGGCTGCGCGAGGCGCGCCGGGTGCCGGAGGAAAAGAGCTTCGCCGCCTTCAAGCGGGCGCGGGCCGAACTCTACGGCTCGATGACCGAGCCGCAGGAGGAGGTCTGGCACCTGCCCGACGGCACGGCGCTGCGCATCGCCGGACAGCCCCATCCGTTCGGCGGGCTGCTCTATCTCTATGAGGACATGACCGAGCAGCTGAGTCTGGAGCGGCGTTACAACGACCTCTTCAACGTACAGCGCTCGACGCTCGACCATCTGCACGAGGGCGTCGCCTTCTTCGGCACCGACGGGCGGCTGAAGCTGTGGAACGTCGCCTTCGCCGATCTGTGGGGCCTCGAACCGCAGCAATTGGAGGGCGAGCCGCATTTCGAGAAGGTGGCGCTGCTCTGCGCGGCGCTGGGCGGCGACGGTTCGGACTGGGACAAGGTGCGCGGCCAGGTGACGGGCGCTGCCGAACGCACCGAGATCAGCGGCGACATGGAGCGCAGCGACGACGTCACGCTGCGCTACGCCGCCGTGCCGATGCCGGACGGCGCGACGCTGATGAGCTTCGTCGACATGACCGATGCGGTGCGCGCCGAGCAGAGCCTTCTGGAGAAGAACGAGGCGCTGATGACCGCGGCGCGGCTGAAGACCGATTTCATCGGCCATGTCTCGTATCAGCTGATCGTGCCGCTGACCTCGATCATCGGCTTCGCCGAGGCGCTGAAAGCCGGGATCGCGGGGGCGCTGAACGCCAAGCAGGACTACTATCTCGGCAACGTGCTGGCGGCTTCGGCCGAACTGAAGACGCAGATCGACAACATGGTCGATCTGGCCGCCATCGACGCGGGCGAGTTGAAGCTCGACCTCAAGCCGATCGAGCCGGCGGAGTTCCTGGCGAATCTCAGATCCATGGTGCAGGAACGCTGCAACAAGGCGGGGCTGGAGCTGGTGATGGTCGCGCCGGACGACCTGGGCACGCTGACCGGCGATCCGGCGCGGCTGAAGCAGGTGATGTTCAACCTGCTGACCAACGCGATCACCTACACGCCGTCGGGCGAGAAGATCGAGTTCGGCGCGGCCGCCGAAGGCGCGGGCCTGCGCTTCTGGGTGCGCGACACCGGCCCCGGCTTCGAGCCGGAGCAGCAGGCGCGCGCCTTCGAACGCTTCGAGAGCAGCCGGGTGGGCGAAGCGCCGCGCGGCCCCGGCCTCGGCCTGGCGCTGGTGCGGTCCATCGTCCAGCTGCATGGCGGCTGGGTTTCGCTGCGCTCGAAGAAGGGCGAGGGCACGGAAGTGACCTGCCATCTGCCGCGTTCGGGCGAGTCGCCCGCGCTGCCGGGCTTCGAGGCGATCGACGCGCAGGCCTGACGGCCGCGCCCGATCACGAAAAACCCGCGCCGGAGAACCGGCGCGGGCGATCGGGACGCAGCCTTGCGCGGGCGGGCCGTCAGAAGTGGTAGTTGAGGCCGACCTTCACGGTGTCGAACGAGGTCTCGAAATGGTCCGCGCCGATATACCAGAACATGGCCGCGGGCTGGACTTCGTCGTCGAAGCCGTAGTGGAGATATTCCACCTTCGCCGTCCACCGCTCGGCGACGCCATGCTCGACGCCGAGGCCGGCGGTCCAGCCGGTACGGTCGTGATCGGCGCCGTCGCCGAATTCCGAGCCGCCGATGAAATTGCGGTCCGTCCAGGCCGCGAAGCCGACGCCGCCGGTCGCATAGATCAGCGTGTCATCGACGACCACGCCGGCGCGCAGGCGGATCGAGGCGAGATAATCGACCTCGATGCTGACCTCGTCGAAAGCGCCGCCCGCATCGGCCGGGTCGATGCGCTTGTCGAACGCGCCGACCGTCGCATCGCCCTCAAGGCCGATAACGAAGGCGCCGAACTGAAAATTGTAGCCCAGCTGGCCGCCGCCGATCACGCCGCCCGGCTCGATCTCGTAGAAATAGGCGGGATTGTCGTCGGCGAGGCGGTTCTGGCCCCAGCCATAGCCGGAATGCGCCCCGGCGTAGAAGCCGGTCCAGTCGCGGCCCTCGGCAAGAGCGGCCGGGGCGAGGGCGGTGGCGAGACAAAGAGCAGCGGCGAGGCGCATATGTACCGGCGACCTTGTGATGAAAGCCGGGCGCGCTCGCAGCGCGCCGACTTCAGGCAGGCTGAGGTTCAGTGCTGGCTGGCCGGGAGGCGGACGACGAGGCCGTCGAGTTCCGGCGTGATCTTGATCTGGCAGGAGAGCCGCGAGTCCGCCGTCACCTCGTTGGCGAAGTCGAGCATGGTCTGCTCCATGTCCGACTTCTCCGGGATCTTCGCGCCGAAGGCCGGATCGACATAGACATGGCAGGTCGCGCAGGCGCAGGCGCCGCCGCAATCGGCGTCGATGCCAGGCACCAGGTTCTTCACGGCCGCTTCCATGACCGTCAGGCCCGCCGGGGCGTCGACGACATGCTCCTTGCCGGATTTTTCGATGAAAGTGACCTTCGGCATCGTCTTCCTGTTCCCTTGAAAATCGTCTGTTCTGGTCTTGCCGGAATTGTCGGTGGCTGGCGGCCTAGAAATCATGCCGCCCCAGCTTTTGGCAAGGCCGCGCGGGCCTCAAGCTGATGCGATCAGGCGCGCGCGTCGTTGCGCTATGTCAGTCGGGGCGCGCTACCGTTACGTCACCCCATCAGCGCCTTCATCGGCGTCGCGAGGTCGGCCAGGCGGGCCGGATCGACCGCCTTCTTCTGGGCGATCATCATGCGGCCGATCATGTATTCCGGCGCGGCATTGACCGCATCGACCGCCGCGACGACGCCGTCGCGCAGGTAGAAGGCGGCGAATTTGCGCGCGGCCGGATCGCCGCGCACGACGACGCTGTCGCCCGGGGCCGAGAGGCCGGCGATCTGAAGCTTGACGTCGTACTGGTCGGACCAGAACCACGGCACGTCGTCATAGGCCTTCGGCTTGCCGGCGATGGAGAGCGCGGCGGTCTTGGCCTGCTCGATGGCGTTGTGCACCGATTCGAGCCGCAGCCGGCGGCCCATCAGCTTGCTCGGCAGGTTGGCGCAGTCGCCCGCCGCATAGACGTCGGGGTCGGAGGTGCGGGCGAATTCGTCCACCACGATGCCGTTGTCGCAGACGATGCCGGAGGCCGCCGCCATCTCCTGTCCGGGCAGGATGCCGATGCCGGCGACCACGAAATCGCAGGCGATCTCGCCCTTCGTCGTCTTGACCAGAAGGCCGCCGCCGGGCGCGGCCTCGAAGCCGGTGACGCCGGTTTCGGTCTGGATGACGACGCCCTCGGCGCGGTGCAGCGTCTGGAAGAAGTCCGACATCAGCGGCGAGGTCACGCGCTGGAGGCAGCGCTCCATCGCCTCGACCACGGTGACGGCGAGGCCGCGCTTGGCCGCGACCGCCGCGGTTTCAAGCCCGATATAGCCGCCGCCGACGACCACCATGCGCTTGCCCGCGTGGAAGTGCGGCTGGATCGCCTTCACGTCGTCGATGCCGCGCAGATAGTGGATGGCGGGAAGATCCGAACCCGGCACGGTCAGCTTGCGCACCCGGCTGCCAGTCGCGAAGACGAGGCTGTCGTAGCCAAGCGCCGTGCCGTCGGAGAGCGTCACCGTCTTGGCGGCGCGATCGACCGCGACGGCGCTGACGCCGAGCTTCAGCGTCGCGCCGGCCTGGTCGTAGAACTCGGGCGGCTTGATGTAGAGGCGGTCCTCGGTCAGCTCGCCCGCCAGGAACTTCTTCGACAGCGGCGGGCGCTGGTAAGGCGGATAGGGCTCGTCGCCGACCACCACGATGGGGGCGTCATAGCCCTCGGCCCGCAAGGTCGCCACGAGCTGCGAGGCCGCCTGGCCCGCGCCGATCACCACCGTTCCCGCCATCGTCCCCGTCCCTCGCGCCCCGACCGGCGCCTTCAAAAAAGCGCGCGACCGTGCCGGATCGGCGGCGCGGAATCAACGCCGGAAGGGGGCGCAGCGGGCGACGGAGTGGAAAGCCTTTCGCCTCAACGCAGATATCCGCGCAGGCCGGTCAGGAATGTACGCAATCGCGCCTGGATCGCACCCAGCGGCGCGGCGGCGAGCGTCATCGCCGTCCAGCCGGCGGCGGGCGACAAGGCGGCGCGAATGTCCTCCAGCGTGCGGCGGTCGTCCGGCGAGAGAGCGAGCTTCGCCGCCTCGCGCAGAAGCAGCAGGCCCTCGTGGACGCGGCGCATCGCCTCGAAGGCGCGGATCATCGGCGCTTCGAGCGCCGGGTCGTCCTGCCAGGAGCGGCCGGCGAAAAGCTCCGCCGTCACGCGCTGGCCCGCGCCCAGGCAGTCGTAAGCCTCGCAGCCGGAGAAGCCGCGCGCCACGCGCTCGCCGTAGATGCCGCAGCTTCCGCCGGGGCGAAGGTTCGGGCAGGCCTCGCCGCAGGCCTTGTCGATGGCGAAGTGCTCGGAGCGGTCGAAGGCGAGCGCCAGGCAGCAGAGCGCGGCGCAGGCGGCGCAGTCGGGGCTGAGCTGGACGGCGTCCATGGTTCCGCTTCCGGCGAGGCGCGGGCCCCCGCATGAAAAGAGAAAGGCCGCCCCCGCCGGGGGCCGGCCTTCGATGTCAAAATAGCGACAGCGCCCCGCCCCGCAAGTCCCGCACGCGCGGCGTTGCCCGCTCGCGGACCATCGGGCAAGAAGACGGCCATGCAGACGGCGATTCACGACAGTTCCGCCCGCCTCGCGCTCGGCGATCTGGCGGCGGCGGAGCGGCTGGGCGCGGCGGTCGCGGCGCGCCTGCAGCCCGGCGACGCGGTGCTGCTGCGCGGCGACCTGGGGGCCGGCAAGACGACGCTGGCGCGGGCGATCCTCGCGGCGCTCGGCCACTCTGGCGACGTGCCCTCGCCGACCTTTACGCTGGTGCAGAGCTACGAGACGCCGCGCCTTGCGGTCGCGCATTTCGATCTCTACCGCCTCAAATCGCCGGACGAGTTGCGCGAACTCGGCTTCGACGATGCGCTCGCCGTGGGGGCGGCGCTGGTCGAGTGGCCCGAACTGGCGGAAGAACACATGCCCGAGGAACGGCTGGAGATCGCGCTGACCGCCGAGCCGCGCGCCGCGACGTTGAGCGGCAGCGGACGCTTCGCAGGTCTCGCCGCGGCGATCGCCGCCGAGGCAGCGCGATGAGCCGCGACGGCGAGATCGAGGCTTTCCTCGCGGCGAGCGGCTGGGGCGGCGCGGTGCGCACCCCCCTGCCCGGCGACGCCTCGACGCGCAGCTATGAGCGGCTGGCGCTCGGCGGGCGCAAGGCGATGCTGATGAACCAGCCGCCGAGCGCCGAGACCGCGCCCTGTCCGCCCGAGGCGAGCCCCGCCGAACGCGCGGCGCTCGGCTACAACGCGCTGGCCCGGCTGGCGGCCGGGCGGGTGGAGGCCTTCGTCGCCACGGCGCGCTATCTGAAATCGCTGGGGCTTTCTGCCCCCGCCATTCTGGCCGCCGATCAGAGGGCCGGCTTCGCGGTCATCGAGGATCTGGGCGACGGGCTGTTCGCGCGGCTGATCGAGACGGGCACGGACGAGCGTCCGCTCTACGAGGCGGCGATCGACGCGCTGCTGCGCCTGCACGAGACGCGCCCGCCCGAGGTGCTGCCCGGCGGCTGGCCGCTGCTCGTCTATGACGACCTGGCGCTGAAGACCGGACATGACGTCTTCGTCGAGTGGCTGCCGCGCTTCCGCGAGGGCGTCGTCTTCGGCGAGGACGCGCTGGCGGCGTGGGAGGCGGCGTGGGCGCCGATCCGGGCGCGCGGCGAAAGCGAGGCGAGCGTCTTCTGCCACCGCGACTATCACGCCGAAAACCTCATCTGGCTCCCGGAGCGCGAGGGCGCGGCGCGGGTCGGGCTGCTCGATTTTCAGGACGCGGTGCGGGCGCATCCGGCCTGGGATCTCTCGATGCTGCTGCACGATGCGCGGCGGACGGTTTCGCCCGAACTGGAGGCGGCGTGCCTCAAGCGCTATCTCGCCGCACGGCCGGAGGCCGACGCCGGGGCGCTGCGGGCCGACTACCACGCGCTGGGGGCGCTCAACATCGTGCGCATCCTCGGCATCTTCGCGCGGCTGGTGACACGCGACGGCAAACCGCGCTACGCCGCTTTCATGCCCCGCATGTGGACCTATCTCGCGCGCTGTCTCGCCGATCCGGCGCTTAGAGAGCTGAACGCCTGGTTCGCGGCCCATGTGCCGCCCGAGGCGCGGCGATGAGCGCGCCCAAACGCGCCATGGTGCTCGCCGCCGGGCTCGGCACGCGGATGCGGCCCCTGAGCCTTGCGACGCCCAAGCCGCTGATCGAGGTCGCCGGGCGGCCGCTGATCGACCACATGCTCGACCGCCTGGCGGCGGCGGGCGTCACCTTCGCGGTCGTCAACGTGCATCACCTGGCCGACAAGGTGATCGCGCATCTGAAAAAGCGCACCGACATGGAGATCGTGATCTCCGACGAGACGGCGAAGCTGCTCGATACCGGCGGCGGCACGCTCGCCTCGCTGCACCATTTCAGGGACGAGCCGTTCTTTTCGGTCAACACCGATGCGCTGTTCGTCGATGCGCGCGGCGATGCGCTGGCGCGGCTCGCGCGCTCGTGGGACGAGACGCGCATGGACGCGCTGATGCTGCTGGCGCTGACGGTGCGCTCGGTCGGCTATCACGGGCGCGGCGATTTCACGATGGACGCCGCCGGGCGGCTGAAGCGGCGGCGGGCGGGGACGGTCGCGCCTTTCGTCTGGACGACGATCCAGATCGTCCATCCCCGGCTGTTCGCCGACGCGCCGCCCGCGCCCTTTTCGACCAATGTCGTGTGGGACCGGGCGATCGCCGCCGAACGGCTCTACGGCCAGCGGCTGGACGGCGACTGGCTGGAGATCAACACACCCGAGGCGATCGTCGAAGCCGAGACCTGGCTGGACCAGGAAGGGCTGTGGCAGCGGAGCGGGACGCGGTGAGCGGCGGCCCGCATGGGCTGTTCACCATCGCGCCGGGGCGCGCGTTTCTGGGCGATCTGGCGGCGGGCATCGTCAGCCGTTTCGGCGCGCCGGGCGATCCGCTGGCGCTGGCCGGGGTCACCGTCTTCCTGCCGACCCGCCGCGCCGCGCGCACGCTGGCCGAAAAACTGACCGAGGCTTCCGGGCTCGACGCCATCGTGCTGCCGCGCATCGTGACGCTGGGCGATGTGGACGAGGACGAGGGACTGATCGACCCGGAGGCCGATCTCGGCGCGCTGCCGCCCGAGGCGCCGCGCCTGCAGCGCGAGCTGATCCTCGCCGAGCGGGTGGCGGCGTTCCGCAAGGATGCGGGATCGGCCGGCGGCTTCGCGGTGTCGCTGGCTCTGGCAAGGGCGCTGGCGCGGCTGATCGACGAGGCGGCGAACGAGGACGCGGACCTCTCCGCCATCGGCAAGCTCGCCCCCGGCGACTTGGCCCAGCACTGGGAGAAGACGGTCGCCTTTCTAGGCCTCGTCACCGCCGAGTGGCCGAAGATCCTGAACGAACGCGGCCGCATGGACCCGGCCGAACGGCGCAGCCGCCTGATCCGCGCCTATGCCGCGCGGCTGGAGCGCGAGCGGCCCGCCGCGCCCTTCATCGTCGCGGGCTCGTCGGGCAGCATCAATGCGAGCGGCGATCTGATGCGGGTGATCGCCGGACTGCCCGCCGGGGCGGTAGTGCTGGACGGGCTCGACACAAGGCTCGACGCGGCAAGCTGGGAGGCGCTGCCCGCCAGCCATCCGCAATTCGCGCTGAAGCAATTGCTGATCCGGCTGGGCGCGGACCGCAGCCAGGCTGGCCCGTGGACCGGGAGCGAGACGCCCGCGCCGCGCGCCGCCTTCCTGTCGGAGGCGATGCGCCCGCCGGAGACCGCCGACCGCTGGTCGGAGCGCACGAGCATCGCGGCGCTGGCGGCGGGCGTCGACGGGCTGACGCTGATCGAGGCGGCGAACGAGCGCGAGGAGGCGCTGGCGGTCGCGCTCGCCATTCGCGGCGCGCTGGAAGACAAGGACAAGACCGTCGCGCTGGTGACGCCCGACCGGATGCTGGCGCGGCGGGTGGCGGCGGAATTGCGCCGCTGGGATATCGAGGCCGACGATTCGGCCGGCCTGCCGCTCGCCAAGACGGCGGCGGGGGCGCTGCTCGGCCTGTCGCTGGCGGCGGCGGCGAGCGGCGGCGCGCCGGTGGAACTGCTGTCGCTGCTAAAGCATCCGGGCGTGCTGCTCGGCCGCTCGCGCGCCGCCGTGCTGGCCGAGGCGCGGCGGCTGGAGCGGCGCGTGCTGCGGCCGGGGCGGATCGCGGGCGGCTTCGCGGCGGCGCGCGCCAAGATGGGCGAGATCGACGCCGCGGGCGCGCCGGTGCTGAGGCTCGATCCGGCCGAGCGGACGGCGCTGTCGGCGCTGCTGGCCGAGGCCGAGGATGCACTGGCCCCGCTGACGGCGCTGGCGTCGGGCACGCATACGCTGGACCGTCTGCTCGCCGCCCATGTCGCGGCGCTGGAGGCGCTCTGCCACAGCGGCGAGAGCGGGCGCATGCAGCTGTGGAGCGGGGCGGACGGCGAGGCGGCGTTCAAACTGATGCAGGAGCTGGGCGAGGCGGCCGCCGGGGCGGGCGTGGCGCTGAGCCTTGGCGATTACGCGCTGGCGCTGGACGGGGCGGCGCGCGCCGTGGCGGTGCGTCCGCAAGGCCCGCGCCATGCCCGCGTCGCCATCTGGGGTCTGCTGGAGGCGCGGCTGCACAGCGCCGATCTGACCATCCTCGGCGGGCTCAACGAAGGCGTCTGGCCCGGCAACGCGGCCGACGATCCCTGGCTCAGCCGTCCGATGCGGGCCGAACTCGGCCTGTCGGCCCCGGAACTGAAGATCGGTCTTGCGGCGCACGATTTCGCGACGCTGGCGGCGCAGCCGCGCGTGCTGCTGACCCGCGCCCGGCGCAAGGACGGCGCGCCCGCCAATCCGTCGCGCTTCCTGCTGCGGCTGACGGCGCTCGCCGAAGGCGCGGGACGCAGGGTCGCGGAAGACGCGGCGCTGGCGCTGGCGCGGCGGCTGGATGCGACCGGCGCGCCGCGTCCGGCCCGCCGTCCGGCCCCCGCGCCGCCGACCGGCGCGCGGCCGCGCCTGTTGAGCGTCACGCGGATCGAGACCTGGGTGCGCGACCCTTACGCGATCTACGCCGAATACGTGCTGAAGCTGCGCAAGCTGGAGGCGCTGGCGCAGAAGCTGGACGCGCGCGATCGCGGCAACATGATCCACCTGGCGATCGAATTGTTCGCGGTGCGCAGCGTGTGGCCGGGCGAGGCCTATGACACGCTGGTCGCCTGCGGGCGGCAGGCGTTCGGCACGGCGCTGGAGGATGCCGACGTGCGCGCCTTCTGGTGGCCGCGCTTTCTGCGCGCCGCGCGCTGGCTGGCGGCGCAGGAGGAGGTCTGGCGCACCGAGCGCGCAGCGAGCGTGGTGGAGGAAAAGCGCGAGCATCTTTTCGCCGATGCCGGCTTCACGCTGACCGGCAAGCCCGACCGCATCGACCGCCTGAAGAGCGGCGGCATAAGGGTGATCGACTACAAGACCGGCGGCGTTCCCTCGACCCGTCAGATCGAGACCTTCATGGCCCCGCAGCTGCCGCTGCTGGCGGCGATGGCGCGGGCCGGGGCGTTCGGGCCGGAGGTCGCGGCGCAGCCGGCGGACCTTCTTTATGTGCAGATCGGCGGCGGCAAGAAGGAAGGCGACATCAAGCGCCTGCCCGATCCCGAAGGTCTGACCGACGCGCTGGAAGCGCGGCTGAAGCAGCGGGTGCGGCGCTACGACGATCCGGCGACGCCCTATCCGCCGCGCGTCGCGGTGGAGAAGATGCGCCACGCCGGGGATTACGACCATCTGTCGCGCTTCGACGAATGGGGCGAAGCGGCGGAGAACGGCGCATGAGCGACGCGGCGCTTCTGGCTTCCGATCCCGCCGCCTCGGCCTGGGTGAGCGCCAATGCCGGATCGGGCAAGACCTATGTGCTGACCGCGCGGGTGATCCGCCTGCTGCTGGATGGCACCAAGCCCGGCCGCCTGCTGTGCCTGACCTATACCCGCGCGGCGGCGGCCGAGATGCGGGCGCGGGTGTTCGACACGCTGGGGCGCTGGGCGCTGATGGAGGAGGCGATGCTGGCCGCCGAAATCGCGGCGCTCGACGGCGAGACGCCGCCGCGCGCGCGGCTGGCGCGGGCGCGGCGGCTGTTCGCGACGGCGCTGGAGACGCCGGGCGGCCTGAAGATCCAGACCATCCACGCCTTCTGCGAACGGCTCGTCGCGCGCTTTCCGGTCGAGGCCGCCGCGCCCGTGCCGTTCACGGTGCTGACCGAGGCCGAGACGGCGCGGATGAAGGCAGCGGCGCGGATGGAGGCGCTGGAGCGGCTGGGCGCGGAAGGGGCCGGGGCGCTGATGGAAACGCTCGCCCCCTGGCTCAACGCCGAGGGCTTCGCGGCGTTGTTCGAGGGCCGCAGCGCCGCGCTGATCGCCAGCCATGGCGGCGACCCGTGGGCGGCGGCGGGACTGCCGAGCGGCCTGACGCCCGGCGAGGTGATCGCCGAGGCGGGCTACGGCGACCCCGGCGTCGTCGCCTTCTTCACCCGCGCGTCGGAAGTTCTGATGAGCGGCGGCGAGAACGACCGGACGGTCGCAAGGGGACTCGCCGAAGGCGTGGCGGCGGCCGACGAGGAAAGCCGCTTCGCCGCCTTCACCGGCGCCTTCCACACCAAATCGGGCGAGCCGCGCGCCAGGATCGGCGTCAAGGCGCTGCGCGCCGCGCATGGCGATCTCTTCGATCTGATCGATGCGGAGAAGGAGCGCGCGGCGGCGCTCGTGCGGCGGCGCGCCTCGGCGGAGTCGGCGACGATGGCCCATGCGGTGGCGACGCTGGGACGCGGCATCGCGGCCATCTACGCCGAAGCCAAGCGGGCGCAGGGCAAGCTCGATTTCGACGATCTGATCGAGGCGGCGCTCTATCTGCTGCGCGACAGCGCGGCGGCGGCCTGGGCGCTCTACAAGCTGGACGGCGGGCTCGATCACATCCTGATCGACGAGGCGCAGGACACCAGCCCCGCGCAATGGCGCGTGGTGGAGAAGCTGGCCGGCGAGTTCTTTTCCGGCGGCGGCGCGCGCGACCCGGCCGCCCCGCCGCGCACGCTGTTCGCGGTGGGCGACGAGAAGCAGTCGATCTATTCCTTCCAGGGCGCGGACCCGGCCGAGTTCGCCCGGCTGCGCGCGCTGTTCGCCGAACGCGCGGTGGGGGCCGGGGAACGCTTCGAGACGCCGACGCTCAACACCTCGCGCCGGTCGGCCCCCGCCGTGCTGGCGCTGGTCGATGCGGTGTTCGCGGGCGACGAGGCGCTGCGCCGCGCGGTATCGGAAATCGCCTGGGCCGATCATGTGGCGCATCGCGCGGCGGCGGCCGGGGCGGTCGATCTGTGGCCGCTGGCCGAGGCCGAGGGCGGCGAGGCGGACGACGCCTGGACGCGCCCGGTCGACGCGCCGCCGCCCGACAATCCGGCGGCGCGCCTGGCGGGCAAGCTGGCCGAGACGATCGCCGGGTGGATCGGGCGCGAGAGCGTCGAGGGCAAGGACGGGCCGCGCCCCT
>JAXMDZ010000005.1:0-166494 GCA_046348585.1 Alphaproteobacteria bacterium | reverse complement strand
CGGGTTGAGGCCCTGGATCACCTGGCGCACTTCCGGCGCGAGGTCGCTCATCGGCAGCACCGGCAGATCGACCACGGCGACGCCCTGAAGCTGGCCGGCGAACTGTTCGAGGCCCTGGCAGCCCTTGATCTGTTCGCGCAGGCCGGCCGCGGCCTGGAGCACGCGCTGCTCGTCGGCCTTCGACATGTTGGGCGGCAGGCCGATGACGACGCGCTTCAGCTTGACCGAACCGGCCGGGACGCCGGGCGGGCGGCCGGGCGGGGCGGGGCGGGCTTCCTCGGCGGAGCCGGCGGGGCGCATCTTGTCGCGCATGGCGATGATGTAATAGCCGCCGGCGGCGCGCACCGGCTGCGAGATGGTCATCGGGCGCATGGCCTGCAGCGCCGCCCAGACTTCGGCCGGAACGTCGCCGTCCTGCACCCAGCCGAGATCGCCGCCGCGCGAGGCGGTGGCCGATTCGGAGAACTGCTCGGCGAGCGCCGTGAAGGGCGTGCCGCTGTTCAGCTGCTGGTGGATCTGCTCGATGTTGCGGCGGGCGCGGGCTTCGTCGGCGGGCGAGTCGATGGCGATGAAGATTTCCGACACCAGAAACTGCGGCTTGCTGGCCCCGGCCTCGATGCGGCGCATCTCCTGGTCGATCTCCTCCTCGGAGATGTTGACGCGCGGGGCGAGGCGTTCCTCGATCAGCTTCGACCAGGCCAGCTCGGCGCGGATCTGGACGCGCAGCGTCTCCTCGCCGATGCCGTTGGCGGCCAGCGATTTCACGATGGCCTCGCGGCTGGTGTTGTTCTGCTTGGCGATGCGGTCGATGGCTTCGTCGACTTCCTGCTCGGTGACCGTCAGTTCGGCCTTCTGGGCTTCCAGAAGCTGGAGGATCTCGTCGATCAGGGTGCGCAGCACCTGTTCGCGCAGGCGCTGCTGCGCCGCCGCGCCCTGCGCGCCGCCCGAGGTGGAGAGGATCATCCGGACGCGCTGGTCGAGGTCGTAGGTCGAGATCACGGTCCCGTTCACCACGGCCGCGGCGCGCTGGATGCTCTCGGCCGCCGCCTGGGGCGCAAAGAAGGCGAGCGTCGCGGCGAGGGCGGCGGCGGCGAACTTCAGGACTGATTTCATGGCCGTACGCTGATTCCGTCGTGTTACGGCGCGCCCGAAAGCGTCGCCCCGTTGCGATTTGGCCCGACCCCTACCGCGCGGGCGGAGAATACAGGCTTCCCGGAACGGTTCAACGCCGGGATGGCCGGAAAATCGGGCGTCATTATGGCCTGCTGGGCCGCTCCTCAGAACGAATGGAAGCCCTGCGGATCGCGGTTTTCCGCGCCCAGATAGGGGTCGGTCTCGAATAGCGGCGCGGCCGTCCCGCCGTCGCCCAGCGCCTTCAGCCGGATCGACAGGATGACCGTGGTCGAAGGCTCGCTGTCGCGGTCGCGGGTGAAGCGGCGGCGGAAGCCCAGTTCCACGAACGAGCACTCGTCCTCGTAGGCGACGCCGAAGCGGCTTTCGATCATCTGGTCGCTTTCCAGATCGCGCCGCGCCCCGCCGATGACGCTCCAGTATTCGTCCACATAGAGGCGGCTGCGCAGGCTGACTTCCTCGCGCGGACCGAGGCCGGTCAGCGCCGGGTCGCTCTCCAGCTTCAGATAGCCCGCGTCCACCTCGTACCAGGAGCCGGAGCCCTGGACGTAGATCTCGTTGCGGCGGACGGAGAAGTCGTCCTTGTCGAGGCGCAGGCGGTTGACGATCGTCAGGCCCGGCCAGGGCACGAAGGTGACGCGGCCGACATAGTCGGACTGGGTCTCGCCGAGGCCCGAGGCGTTGGCGAAGGCGGGGTCGTCGTCGAGCCGGGCCTGGAAGCCGGCCAGAACCTCCAGCGAGCCGCCGCCGGGGAAGAACTCGGCGTAGCGCAGGCCGATATTGGCGCGCGGGCCGCTCTCGATCAGGTCGAGGCCGGTGAACTTCACCGGGTTGAAGAGATTGGTGTCGTCGAATTCGAGGCTGAGGCTGTCCTCGTTGGGTATGCCGTCCGGGCCGTCGCCATAGGGGGCGAGGACGACCTGGACGATCGGCTCGACGATCTGGGTGTAGCCGTCCGCCGTCTGGCGCACGAAGGGCCAGCGCGCGTCGATCCCGGCATAGAGCGTGGCGCGCGAGAGGATGTCGCCGTCCTCGGCGCCGGGGGTGAGGATCGGGTCGGCCTCGCCGATGCGGTAAAGCTCGGCCCGCGCCTCGGCGAAGAAGGTGATCGCCTGGCCGCCTTCGAGAATCTCGGGCCGCGACCACGAGACTCCGGCGGCGAGGCGCTGGGTGTCGAGGCCCTGCGAGCGGGAGAGGGCGAGGAGGCTGGCGTCGAGCGCCACCTCGCCGCCCCAGACCGGCTTGTCGAGGACGTAGTGCAGCACCGCCTCGGGCAGCACGATGGGCGTGCGGCGGTCGTCGTCGGTCGCCCTGAGGCCCTGGAAGGCATAGGCGGAGACCGAGGCGTAGGAGCGGCCGCTGCGCCAGTCCCAATAGGCGCGGCTGGTCAGCCGGTCGGCGTCGGAAATCTCGTAGCGCTTCAGGTAGGTGTCGTTCGAGGTGCGTTCGAGGTCGAAGCCCCAGCCCATCTTCTCGGTGAGTTTGAAGCGGCCGCGCCCGAAGACGTGGCTGTAGGAGGTCTGCTCGCCGGTGCGGTTGCCGTCGCTGTCGAAGGCGTCGTCATAGGTGAAGCTGCCGGACAGGAAATAGGAGCCGCTGGAAGTTTCCTGCCGCCAGTCGAGCTTGAGCACCGGGTTCGCCTCGGTCGCGATCATCGGCGAGATCGTGAGGTCGTAGGAAGGATCGAGCGCCCAGTGAAAGGGCACCTCGACGAAATAGCCGAGGTCGCCCGACGAGCCCGCCGACGGGGCGAGGAAGCCGGTCTGGTTCTTCACCGAGAAATCGGCGTGCGAGAAGGTCGGGATCGTGACGATGGGCGTGCCGAACAGCTCGAACGAGGCGTCCTCGTAGGAGATGCGCTTCTCCGTCTGGTCCCAGACGACGCGGGCGGCGGTGATCTGCCAGAGCGGTTCGGTCTGGCCCTTTTCGGTGCAGACCCTGCACGGACTGAAAACGGCGCTTTCCAGCGTCGTGCGCGTGCCGCCCTCGCGGGTCGCGCGGACGGCGGCGAGGCGGGCGTATTCGTCGAGGAAGACCGCGATGTTCTCGACGACGCCTTCCTTGAGGTCGCCGGTCAGTTCGACCTCGTCGGCGGTCAGCGTCGAGCCGTCGGCCTCGCGGATGACGACATGGCCGCTGGCCGTGACCCGGCCCGTGGTCTGGTCGTAGCCGACCGCGTCGGCGGTCAGCAGGCGGCCGTCGCTGGCGATCTCGACATGGCCTTCGAGCCGCACGGTGCGGCCGTCCGCGTCGTAGATGAGGCGGTCGGCCTGGAAGAGGACGGGCTTGGCCGCCTTGCCCGGCGCGAGCGGCTCGGCGGCCGCGAACACGGGCGCGCTGAGCGGCGCGGCGGCGAGCGCGCAGATGCCGGCGAGGAGCAGGGTCTTCAGACGCATCCTAGCCGTCCTCAAGGTAGAGGAGCGCCGTCACCCCGCAGAGCGCGCAGGTCAGCGTCGGCGCGGCCGCCGCGATGATCGGCGAGACGAGGCCCGAAAGCCCCAGCGCCTCGGTGAAGTCGCTGAAGAAGTAGAACACGAAGCCGACGCCCGCCGCCGCCGCCAGCAACTGCCCGGTGCCGCCGAAGCGCATCGGGCGCAGCGCGAAGGCGGCGGCGATGACGACCATCGCCCCCAGCGCCAGCGGCAGCGCGATCAGCGCGTAGAAATGCATCCGGTGGCGCACCGCCGTGAAGCCCGCGTCCTCGGCGGTGGCGATGAAGCGCGGCAGATCCCAGAAGTCGATCGTGTCGGGCGAGGTGAAGCTGTCGCGCACCTCGTCGGCGGTGAGGCGGGTCGGCAGGTCGTAGGTCTCGTGCAGCACCGAAGGCTCGCCGGGGCGCGATTCGTAGGCTTCGGAGAGACGCCAGCGGCCTTCCTCCAGCACCGCCGAGCGGGCGTCGATGCGGCGCACGAAGCGGTCCGCGCCCTGGTAGATGAAGACGATCACGTCCTCCAGCCGCATGTCGCTGGAGGAAACGCGCAGCGCATGGATCACCGCCTGTCCGCTCTCGTCGGCCTGGCGCAGCCAGACGCCGGTCGGCAGGGCGGCGAGGATCGACACCCGGCCGCGCAGATAGCGCGCCTCAAGCTGCTCGAACTGGCTGGCGGCGTTGGCGGCGATGGGGTTGATCGCCAGCGTCGAGGCGACGCCCGCCAGGATCGCCACCGCGACCGGCGGGGCGATGAACTGCCAGGCCGAAACGCCCGAGGCGCGGATCGCCTCAAGCTCGTGGAAGCGGGCGAGGCGGGCGAACATCCAGATCGCCCCGAACAGCACGATGAACGGCAGCAGCTTGTTGAGGGTCAGCGGCAGCTTGAAGACCGACATCGCGAGCGCGATGCCGAAGGTCATCTCGTCCTTGCCGGCGCTGCGGTTCAGCAACTCGGCGAGGTTGATGATGAAGACGAAGGCGGCGAGCGCCGCCGCCACCGCGCCGCAGGAGAGCAGGAAGCGCCAGGTCAGGTAGCGGGCGAGGACGAAGGGCGTCATGCGGCCGCCTCGTCCGGCGGCGCCGGAAGCGACCTGCGCCGGGGCGTCCAGCCCGACAGCCAGACGAGCCCGCCGGCGATGCCGAGCAGCGGCACGGCGTAGAGCAGCGGCCACAGATCGTTGTTGGAGCCGACCGCGCCGCGCACCCCGAGCCCGGCCATGCGGATCGACAGCGCGATCAGCGCCGCGAGGCCGATCCTAAGCGCGATCGAGCGGCGGGCCGAGCCGACCGCCAGAATGGCCGCCGCCGGGATCAGCACGAAGACGAAGCTGTAGAGCGGCGAGGAGAGCCGCTCATGCGCGTCGGCGAAGAAATTGCGCGCCCGGTCGGCGGGCACCGAGGGGGCGGGGGAGAGAAGCTCGGGGAGATAGCGTTCCTGCGTGCCCCGGTCGCCGTCGCGCTCGCCCTTCTGGAAGGGCGCGAGGTCGATGACGTAGCGGTCGAATTGCAGCGTCGCGATCCGGCCGGGGGCCTCGATGCGCTGGACGTTGCCGTTCACCAGCACGAAGCGCGGTCCGGCTTCGCTCGGCACGATCTCGCCGGCCTCGGCCATGTAGGTGGTCGCCTTCGCCGGGTCGCGGTTGTCGTGGACGAGGATGCCGCGCGCGCTGGAGGTGCCCGAACGCTCGCGCACATAGACGGTGAGGCCGTCGGAAGGCGTCGTGAACTGGCCCTCGCGCAGCACGTTGGAGACGAGATCGCCGCGGATCTCGTACATGCGGTCCTTCAGCGTGCGCTGGCCGAGCGGCATGAGGTAGAGATTGACCGCCAGGTGGAACACCGCCGCCACCGCCGCCAGCACCACCAGCGGCCAGGCGACAGAGAGGCGCGAGCGCCCCGCCGCCGCCAGCACCACCAGCTCGCTGTCGCCCTGAAGGCGGAAGAGGGCATAGAAGGTCGCGAACAGCAGGGCCGCCGGGATCACGAAGATCAGCAGGCTCGGCAGCATCAGCACGATCAGATAGAGGAACATGAAGGCCGACTGGCCCTGGTCGACGATCACGTTCACATAGCGCAGCGACTGCGAGAGCCAGACGATGGCGGCCAGCGCCGCCATGAAGAAGACGAAGGGCCGGAACGCCTCGTCGAAAATGTACCGGCCCAGCCGCGTCATCAGGCGCCTTCTTGCGATCACACGCGCGCGAGCGGCGACAAGCCGCTTCCGCGCCGACGCGGTTTGTTCTAGGTCTGGCCCCAGGAGGGGCCAGGCCCGTTTGAGTCCGGCTCCGATCTAATCATGCGCGCGCCCCGCCGCAATCGTCCTGATTGGGGGCCGGGCCGCGCTATCCGGGGCCTGACAGGGATTTCATGATGGATGTGCGTTTTTCGGGCTTCGGCCCGGTCAAGGACGGTGTTCTGGTCGTCGGCGCGACCGAAGGCGGCAAGCTGATGGCGCAGGCCGCGGCGGCCGACAAGGCCGCGGGCGGGGCGATTTCGGCGGCGGCGAAACGCAACCGCTTCACCGGCGCCAAGGGCCAGATCGTCGATGTCGCCGGGGCGGCCGGGGGCAGGGTGGTTCTGGTCGGGCTCGGCAAGGCCGAAGCGATCGACGCGCTGGCCGGCGAGGCGGCCGGCGGCGCGGTGATCGCCCGTTTCCTGACCTCGGGCGAGAGCAAGCTGGTGTTCGCGCTGGACGTTCCGGCCGAGATCGCCGGCCATGTGGCGCTGGCCGCCGTGCTGCGCGGCTATCGCTTCGACAAGTACCGCACCAAGCTGAAGGACGACCAGAAGCCCTCGGTGAAGACCATCGAGGTGCAGACCGGCGATCCGGCCGCCGCCCGCAAGCAGTGGAAGGCCCATGAGGCGGCGATCGCCGGGGTCGCCTTCACCCGCGACCTCGTCACCGAGCCCGCCAACGTCATCTATCCCCAGACTTTCGCCGACCGCTGCGCGGAGCTGAAGAAGCTCGGCGTCGTCGTCGAGGTGCTGGGCGAGAAGGAGATGAAGAAGCTGGGCATGGGCGCGCTGCTGGGCGTCGGCCAGGGCAGCGCCAAGGAGTCCAAGCTGGTCGTCATGCAGTGGAAGGGCGGGGCGGCCAAGGAAGCCCCGATCGCCCTGGTCGGCAAGGGCGTCACCTTCGACACGGGCGGCATCTCGCTGAAGCCCGGCGACGGCATGTGGGACATGAAGTGGGACATGGGCGGCGCGGGCGCGGTCGCGGGCGCGATGAAGGCGCTGGCGACGCGCAAGGCGAAGGCCAATGTCGTCGGCGTGCTCGGCCTCGTCGAGAACATGCCGGACGGCGACGCGCAGCGTCCCGGCGACATCGTGACCTCGATGTCGGGCCAGACCATCGAGGTCTGGAACACCGACGCCGAAGGCCGCCTCGTGCTGGCCGACGCGCTCTGGTACGCGCAGGACCGCTTCAAGCCGCGCTACATGGTGAACCTCGCGACGCTGACCGGGGCGATCATGATCGCCCTCGGCCTCGACCATGCGGGCCTGTTCTCGAACGACGATACGCTGTCGGCCGAGCTGACGGCGGCCGGCAAGGCGGTGGGCGAAGAAGTGTGGCGTCTGCCGCTGGTCGAGACGCTCGACCGGGCCATCGATTCGGCCTGCGCCGACATGAAGAACATCACCGGCAGCCGCTTCGGCGGCTCGATCGTCGGGGCGATGTTCCTCCAGCGCTTCGTCAACGGCACGAAATGGGCGCATCTCGACATCGCCGGCGTCGCCTGGAGCGCCAAGGCGCGCCACATCCACCCGGAAGGCGCGACCGGCTTCGGCGTGCGCCTGCTGGACCGCTTCGTGAAGGACGTCGCGGAGGGCTGAGGCTGCGGGCGGGCGCGGACCTGTCGCCGCGCCCGCCGGACGCCTAAAGGGATCGGCGATGTACAACGCGAAAAAGGGACGCGGAAACAAGGTTCCCGAGACCATCGACATCGACGGCGAAACGCTCGTCTGGGCGGTGCTGAGCGAGCCGCAATGGTCGACCGACGGCTATATGGGCCTGCGCCTTTCGGTGCGGGCTTCCGAGAATTTCCGCGAGCTGATCGTCGAGTTTCCCTACACCAAGACCCAGCACGGCCGTCCGCGCAGCTGGCCGGACCGGCCGCGCGAGTTCAAGATCCTGCTGGAGGCGGCCATTCGCGGGGCGATGGAGGCGGGCTGGCGCGCCAATTCGCGCGGCCGTCCCTTCAATTTCCTCGCCCCCGAAGCGGCCGACGATCCCTCGCGGCCGGAGGGTTATGCGTGACGGAGGTCTGGTTCTACCACCTCCAGCGCGAGACGCTGGAGACGGCGCTGCCGCCGCTGCTCCAGAAGACGCTGGAGCGCGGCTGGAAGGCGGTGGTGCGGGCCGGGGGGCCGGAGCGGGTCGATGCGCTGGACGCCCATCTGTGGACCTATCGCGCCGACAGTTTCCTGCCCCACGGACGGCGCGCCGACGGCTTTGCCGAACGCCAGCCGATCTATCTGACCGACGCCGACGAGAACCCCAATGCGGCCCAGGCGCTGTTCCTGGTCGACGGCGCGCGGCCCGGCGACTGGGCCGCCATGGCGGCGCTGGAGCGGGTGATCCTGATCTTCGACGGCCGCGACGAGACGGCGCTCGCCGAGGCGCGCGGCCACTGGAAGGACGCCAGGGCCGCCGGGCTCGGCGTCACCTACTGGAAGCAGTCGGACAGCGGCCGGTGGGAGAAGCAGGCCTAAACCTGTGGGTGGTTCCGTCCGGCAGGCGTTCCGCCTAGGCTGGCGGGGCTCGGGGAGGCGGCCATGCCTTACGTCTATTTCATCGGCATCGGGTTGCTGATGCTGACCTGCGTGATCCACGCGGGGCGCAACGGCAATCTGATGCCGTGGATCTACGTCATCGTCTTCCTGCCGCTGATCGGGTCGATCGCCTATATCGTCGTGCATATCGCGCCGGACATTCTGGGCAGTCCCGACGCCCAGCGGATCAAGGAAGCCGCGCTCGATCTGCGCGACCCGGAACGCAATGTCCGCAAGCTGAAGCACGAGGCGGAACTGTCCAATTCGGTCGATGCCCGCCAGCGGCTCGCCGACGAATATCTGCGCATCGGCCGGGCGGAGCAGGGGCTGCCGATCTATCGCGACCTCGCCGCCACCGCCTATGCCGACGACCCGCGCCTGCAGATGGGATTCGCGCGGGCGCTGGTCGAGACGGCGAACTTCGCCGAGGCCGAGGAGGTGCTGGACCGCTTCCAGCGCGAGCACCCCAAATCGACAGACGCCGACGGGCACCTGTTGTTCGCGCGCGCCCTCGCGGGACAGCGCAAGACCGTCGAGGCGGTGCGCGAGTTCGAGTCCGTGACGCGCTACTATCCCGGCCCGGAGGCGCTGTGCCGCTATGCGATGTTCCTGCAGGCGAGCGGCCGCGCCGACGAGGCGCGCGCCATGTTCGCCCGCATCGTCAAGACCATCGAGACCTCGCCGCCGCATGTGCGCCGGCTGAACAAACGCTGGTATCAGATCGCCAAGGCGGAGGGCGCGGGGCCGGGCTAGGCATGGATTGAAGCATCGTTCGATGCTATATTCGTGCCTCACAAGGGGCACACGACATGCGCACCACGCTCGCGCTCGACGACGATCTTCTGGCCGAAGCGGAGGCCTATACCGGTCTGACGGAGCGCACGGCGATCGTCCGCGAGGCGCTCAAGGCGCTGATCGAGCGCGAGAGCGCGCGGCGCCTGGCGCTGCTCGGCGGCAGCGATCCGAAGGCCGAGGCGCCGCCGCGGCGCAGGCCGAAGGCCGCGTGATCCTCGCCGACACATCGGTCTGGATCGACCATTTCCGGCGGCACGATGCGGCGCTGGCCGAGCGCCTGAATCGTCAGGCGATCCTCTGCCACCCCTTCGTGATCGGCGAGATCGCGCTTGGGTCCCTGCGAAACCGGGCGGCCATCCTGCGCGAGCTTGCCCGTCTGCCGCGCGCGCGCGTCGCCGGCGAAAGCGAGATCCTCGCCTTCGTGGAGGCGCAGCGGCTGCACGGATCGGGCATCGGCTATGTCGATGCTCATCTGCTCGCCGCCGTGCGGCTGACGCCGGGCGCGTCGCTGTGGACCCGCGACCGGCGGCTGCGGGAGGTGGCGGAGCGGCTGGGCCTTTCGGCTCCGCCCTAGGCCGTCTCGCGCTGGGCTTCCTCGTAGGTTTCGAGGGCTTCCATCCAGATCGTCTCGGCCTCGGCGAGCTTCTTCTTCAGTTCGCCCCGTTGCTTGGTCGCGTCGAGCAGCTTGAAGGGCTCGGCCTTGTAGAGCTTGGGGTCGGCGAGGGCGGTTTCGATCTTCGCGATCTCGGCGGCGAGGCGGGCGACTTCCTTCTCGGCGGCATCCGACTTCTTCTTCAGCGGCGCGAGTTCGCTGCGCTTGCCGGCGTTCGCCTTGCGCTGATCGGCCTTCGACTGCTTCTCGCTCGCGGCCGCCGCCTGGCTCTGCGCCGCCGAACCGGGCTTGCCCTTGCGGCCGAGCACATAGTCCTCGTAGTCGTCCATGTCGCCCTCGAAGGGCGCGACGCGGCCGTCCGAGACCAGCCAGAGCTGGTCGGCGCTGGTCTCGATCAGGTGGCGGTCGTGGCTGACGAGAATGACCGCGCCGTCATAGGAGGCGATCGCCTCGATGAGCGCGGCGCGCGCCTCGATGTCGAGATGGTTGGTCGGCTCGTCCAGCACCATGATGTGCGGCGCGTCGAAGGCGGCGAGGGCCAGCAGCAGCCGCGCCTTCTCGCCGCCCGAGAGCTTGGCGATCTTGGTCATCACCTTGTCGGCGCCGAAGCCGAAGAAGCCGCAGCGGGCGCGGACCTTGGATTCCACCTGGTCCGGCATCTTCTTCTGCATGTGGCTGAAGGGCGTGCCGTCCATGTCGAGTTCGTCGACCTGGTGCTGGGCGAAATAGCCGACGCGCAGCTTGGGCGAGCGCACGACGCTGCCGCCCATCGCTTTCAGGCGCTGCGAGATCAGCTTGGCGAAGGTCGATTTGCCGTTGCCGTTCTTGCCGAGCAGGGCGATGCGGTCGTCGGGGTCGATGCGCAGCGTCAGCTTCGAGAGCACGACATGATCGCCGTAGCCGGCCGAGACGTTCTCGAACACCAGCACCGGCGGCGACATCTTCTCGGTCTCGGGGAAGACGATCGGCGCGACGCGCTCCGATTCCGGGATGACGATGGCCTGCATCTTCTCCAGCGCCTTGACGCGGCTCTGCGCCTGACGGGCCTTGGAGGCCTTGGCCTTGAAGCGGTCGACGAAGGCCTGGAGGTGCTTGGCCTGCGCGTCCTGCTTGGACTTGGCGGCCTTGAGCAGGTCGAGCTTCATCGCCCGCTGCTGCTGGAAGCGGTCGAAGCCGCCGGTGTAGAGCGTCAGCTTGCCGTGTTCGAGATGGAGGATCGCATCGACCGCGCGGTTGAGGAGATCGCGGTCGTGGCTGATCAGGAGCACGGTGTGCGGGTAGCGGGCGAGATAGTCCTCAAGCCACAGCGCGCCTTCGAGGTCGAGATAGTTGGTCGGCTCGTCGAGCAGCAGCAGGTCGGGTTCGGCGAAGAGGACGGCGGCGAGCGCGACGCGCATCCGCCAGCCGCCCGAGAAATCCGAGCAGGGGCGCACGATGTCGTCCGCCCCGAAGCCGAGGCCGGCGAGGATGGCGGCGGCCCGGGCCGGGGCCGCCTGGGCCTGGATGTCGAAGAGCCGCGTTTCGATCTCTGCGATCCGGTGCGGGTCGTTCGTCGTGTCGCGCTCGGCGAGAAGGGCGGCGCGTTCGGTGTCGGCGGCGAGCACCACGTCGAGCAGCGAGGTCGAGCTGGCGGGCGCTTCCTGCGCGACCCCGCCGATCCTGAGGCCCCTGGGCAGCGAGATGCGGCCGCTTTCGGAATCGAGCTGGCCCTGGATCGCCTTGAACAGCGTCGTTTTGCCCGAGCCGTTGCGGCCGACCAGCCCGACCTTGTGCCCGGCCGGGATGAAGGCCGAAGCATGGTCAATGATGAGGCGCCCGGCGATCCGGCACGAAAAGTCGTCGATGGTCAGCATGGGCGGGGGGATAGCCGGTCCGGCGGCGGGGCGCAAACGCCGTGGCTTGCGGGGCGGTGGGGGCCGCCGCTATAAGCCCGGCCAATTCTCAGGACAGACCAGACAGGACGCCCGAAAATGGCCACCGAACGCACGCTCTCGATCATCAAGCCGGACGCCACCCGTCGCAACCTGACCGGCAAGGTCAACGCCGTGATCGAAGGCGCGGGCCTGAAGATCGTCGCCCAGAAGCGCATCCAGCTCACCAAGGCGATGGCCGAGGGCTTCTATGCCGAGCACGCGGCGCGCGGCTTCTTCAACGATCTGGTCGCCTTCATGACCTCCGGCCCGGTGGTCGTGCAGGTTCTGGAAGGCGAGGACGCCATCGCCGCCTATCGCAAGGTGATGGGCGCGACTAACCCGGCCAACGCCGACGCCGGCACGATCCGCAAGGAATTCGCCGAGTCGATCGAGGCGAACACGGTCCACGGTTCGGACAGCGCCGCCAGCGCCGCCCGCGAGATCGCCTATTTCTTCGCGGCGATTGAAATCGCCGGCTGATCGCCGGTCAGTCTTCAGGAAACTTCGCCGCGCCGCCGGCGATCATCGCCAGCGCGCTGGGGTAGAGCCTGTGCTCCGCGACGAGGATGCGCGCCGCCAGCGCGTCCTCGGTGTCGCCGGGCAGGACCGGCACTTCGGCCTGGGCGATGACCGGCCCTTCGTCGACGCCCGGCGTCACCCAATGCACCGTGCAGCCGCTGACCGCGACGCCGGCCGCGAGCGCCTGGGCCTGCGGGTGCAGGCCCTTGAACAGCGGCAGCAGCGACGGGTGGATGTTCACCGCCTTGCCGCGCCAGCGTTCCACGAAGGCGTTGGTGAGGATGCGCATGAAGCCGGCGAAGGCGACGACATCGGGATCGACGGCGGCGAGGGCGGCGTCCAGCGCGGTGTCGAAGGCCTCGCGCGAGGCGAAGAGCTTGTGATCGATCACCGTCGCGGGCACGCCGGCCGCCGCCGCATGGGCGAGGCCGCCCGCGTCCGGCCGGTTGGAGAAGACGTGGACGATCTGGAACGGGCAGGCGGGGTCCGCCGCCGCGTCGAGCAGCGCCTTGAGGTTGGACCCGCGGCCCGAGATCAGCGCCGCGACGCGCAGACGGCGGGCGCTCACGCGCTCTCCAGCGCGTTGCGATAGACGACTTTCGCCTCGCCCGATCCGGGAACGAGCGTGCCGATGCGGATCGCGGTTTCGCCCGCCGCCGCGAAGGCCTTGACCACCGCTTCGGCCTCGTCCGCCGCGACCACGGCGATCATGCCGATGCCGCAATTGAAGGTGCGCAGCATCTCGTGCCCGGCGATGCCGCCCAGCGATTGCAGCCAGCCGAAGAGTTTCGGCAGCTTCCACGCCGCGAGGTCGATTTCGGCATCGACCCCTTCGGGCAGGACGCGCGGCAGGTTCTCGGTGATGCCGCCGCCGGTGATGTGGGCGAAGCCCTTGACGGCGTGCTTGCCGAGCACGTCGAGGATCGCCTTCACGTAGATGCGGGTCGGCTCCAGCAGCGCCGCGCCGATGGTGAGGCCGATGGCGTAGGGCAGCTCGTCGCCGAGGCCGAGGGCGCTGTCGGCGAGAATGCGGCGGACCAGCGAGAAGCCGTTGGAATGGACGCCGCTGGAGGCGAGGCCGATGACCGCGTCGCCGGGGCCGATGGCGGCGAGGCGGGGCAGGATGGCGTCGCGCTCCACCGCGCCGACCGCGAAGCCCGCGAGGTCGTAGTCCTTGCCCGCATACATGCCCGGCATCTCGGCCGTCTCGCCGCCGATCAGCGCGCAGCCCGCCTGACGACAGCCTTCGGCGATCCCGGCGATGACCGTCGCGGCCTCGTCCACGTTCAGCTTGCCGGTCGCGAAATAGTCGAGGAAGAACAGCGGCTGCGCCCCCTGGACGACGAGGTCGTTGACGCTCATCGCCACCAGGTCGACGCCGACGCCGGAATGGATGCCGGTCTCGATGGCGAGCTTCAGCTTGGTGCCGACGCCGTCATTGGCGGCGACCAGCACGGGGTCGCGGAAGCCGCAGGCCTTCAGGTCGAAGAGGCCGCCGAAGCCACCCAGCGCCACGTCCGCGCCCGGCCGGCTGGTCGATTTCGCCAGCGGCTTGATGCGCTCCACCAGCGCCTCGCCCGCGTCGATATCGACGCCGGAATCCGCGTAGGTCAGGCCGTTGCGACGTTCGGTCATGGCTGCATCCGGGAAAGTCCGGGCGGTCGGCCCGCCCCGGCCCTGCGTTAGACTGGACCCGCCCGGGTGATCAAGGCCGGAACCGCCTCTTTCTCGCCGCATGGGCGGCCGATATAAGCGTCACCTCGCTTGAGGAGATGACACTCGGCCATGCGCCTGCGGTTCCTGACTTTTCTGGCGGCCCTTTTCGCGGGGCTCGCCCTTTCCGCGCCGGCCATGGCCGCCGGGAGCATTTTCGTCGTGCGCGGCGTCGACGTCGAGGCGGCCGGGGAATCCGGCCAGAAGGCCTGCGAGGCCGCCTACGGCCAGGGTCAGGACCGGGCCTGGACCAAGCTGATCGAGCGCATTGTGCCGCAGGCCGACTGGGGCCGCGTGCCGCAGCCGGCCGCAGAGGAACTGACCGCCTTCATCTCCGGCTACGAGGTGTCGGGCGAGAAGCGCTCGACCTCCAAGTGCATCGCCACGATGACGTACCTGTTCAAGGGCGACCTCGTGAAGAAATACCTGCGCGAGAAGGGCATCTCCTACGCCGACCGGCGCGGCCCCTCGACGCTCGCCATCCCGCTCTACGAGACGCCGGAGGGCACGCGGCTGTGGGGCGACGACAATCTGTGGCTCTCCGCCTTCCGGGCGGTGAAGCTGGAGAACGAGCTGATCCCGGTCGACGCCCCCTATGGCGACGACGGCGACAAGGCGGCGATCCCGCCCGGCGCGCCGCTCGGCACCGACTGGCTGAGCTACAAGACCATCGCCGACAAATACGGCGTGAAGGCGGTGCTGGTGGCCCGCGCGACCTTCGCCAGCGGCGAGGTGCATGTGGAGGCCGATCTCGTCTCCGAGACCGGGGCCGAGCACTTCACGGCGACCGGGACGGGCGCGGACGAGCGCGGGGCCCTGGCCGATGCGGTGAGGAAGCTCGCCGCCACGATGGGTGAATCCTGGAAGGCGCAGGCGGCCATCGACAATTCGATCTCGGCGGCGCTGTCGGTGTGGGCCCCCTACACCTCGCTCGCCCAGCGCAACGACATCGAGAAGCGCCTGCGCAAGGTGCAGAACATCCTCGAACTCCAGATCTCGCGCGTCACCATTTCGGGCATGTCGATCTGGCTGCGCTATCGCGGCCGCAACGACCAGTTCGAGCAGGCGCTGCGTCAGGCCGGGTTCGGCATCTATGCCGGATCGTCGGGCCTGGTGCTCGACAGCTACCGTCCGGGCGAGCCGATGTCGTTCCACGGCGGCGCGCCGGCCGAGGGCGAACCCACCCCGTCGCCCAGCCCCGCGCCCGGCGAACCCGTCGAGCCGCCGGTCGAGGAGCCGCAGGTCATCCGGCCGCAATAGGAAAGACCGGGATGGCGGCCTTTTCCCTCTCGCTGCCAAACCTCATCTCGATCGTGCGGCTGATGCTGGTGCCGCTGATCGTCTCGCTGATGCTCGGCAAGGACTACGAACTCGCCTTCGCGCTGTTCGTGGTCGCCGGGGTGTCGGACGCCGTGGACGGCTATATCGCCAAGCGGTTCGACATGCGCACGGTCCTGGGGGCCTATCTCGATCCGATCGCCGACAAGGCGCTGCTGGTCGGCGTCTATGTGACGCTGGGCGTGCAGGGCGAGATGGCGCAGCTTCTGGTGACGCTGGTCGTCTCGCGCGATCTGCTGATCGTCGGCGCGGTGATCCTTTCCTATATTGTCGGCCATCCGCTAAAGATCGCGCCGCTGATGCTGAGCAAGCTGAACACCCTCACGCAGATCCTGCTGGCCGCGGCGATGCTGGCGGCGCTCGGCTTTCTGCCTGCGCTCAAGCCCGCTCTGGCGCCGGGGCAGTGGATCGTCGCGGCGACGACGCTGCTGTCGGGCCTCGCCTATTTCCTCGCCTGGTTCGCGTCGATCAGCGCCTGGGACATCGCCCAGCACCCGCCCGGCGGCGGCGCGCCGTGACGCCGCCGCGCCAGCTCGTCCTGCCCTTGCCGGAGCGCGTCTCGCTGGAGCGCGACGACTACTTCGTCTCGGCCAGCAATCGCCCGGCGCTGGAGGCGGTCGAGGCCTGGCCGTCCTGGACCGGGGGGATGCTGGCGGTCATCGGGCCGGACGGGGCGGGCAAGAGCCATCTCGCCGGTCTCCACGCAAGACGCTCGGGCGCGGTGCGCTGGCCGGCCGTGGGGCCGCACCTCATCGTCGAGGACGCCGACCGGGTGGCGGGCGACCGCGCGGCGGAGGAGGGGCTGTTCCACGCCTTCAACCGGGCCGCCGCCGAGGGCGGCTCGATCCTCTTCACGGCCCGCCTGCCGGTCGCCGGCTGGCCGGTCGGGCTGGCCGATCTGCGCACCCGCCTGAACACCGTGGTCGCCGCCGCCCTGCCGCCGCCGGACGATGCGCTGCTGTTCGCGGTCCTGCTCAAGCTCTTCGCCGACCGCCAGATCGACCCGGAGCGGGCCGCCGAGGTCGCCGCCTGGCTGCTGCCGCGCATGGATCGCTCGCTCGGCGAGGCGAGGCGCATCGTCGCGGCGCTGGACGAAGCCTCGCTCGCCGCCAAGCGCCGGCTCGACACCCGCCTCGCCGCCGAGGTGCTGGCCGGGCCGCGTTAGCATTCTTCATAGAAGCGTCATGCTAGGTTGCTGGCGCCGCGACCGGCGACAGGGCATTCTGCCGGGGCGTTGAAAAGACAGGATAATTCCGTGACGGACGAGACGGTGCACGAGCGCAAGGCGGGACGGTCGAAGGCGGCGAAGACGGAAGCCGCACCCGCGCCGGCGGCCATCGCGCCCGACAGCCCGGCCCGCTTCATCAACCGCGAACTGTCCTGGCTCCAGTTCAACACCCGCGTTCTGGCCGAGGCCCAGAACCGCCGCCATCCGCTGCTGGAGCGGCTGCGTTTCGTTTCGATCTCGGCCGGCAATCTCGACGAGTTCTACATGGTGCGCGTCGCCTCGCTGCACGCGATGGTGACCCAGAACGTCGCCGAGGTCAGCGACGACGGCCTGACCCCCGCCCAGCAGCTCGCCGAGATCCACGAGGACGCGGTCGAGCTGATGGCCGCCCAGCAGCATGTCTGGCTGTCCCTGCGCGCCGAACTCGCCGAGAACGACATCGAGGTGCTCGACGCCGCCAGCCTCTCCGCCGACGACCGGACGTGGCTGGAATGGAAGTTCATGGATTCGATCTATCCGGTGCTGACGCCGCTGGCGATCGATCCGGCCCATCCCTTTCCGTTCATCCCCAATTTCGGCATCGCCGTCGCGCTGCAACTGCGCCGCCGCAAGGACGGCCTGCACCGCAAGGCGCTGCTGCCGCTGCCGCCGCAGGCCGAACGCTTCATCCGCCTGCCGGACGTGAAGACCCGGCGCGGCGCCCGTCCGCGCATCCGCTTCGTCACCATCGAGGATGCGGCGCTGCTGTTCAGCGAGCGGCTGTTCCCCGGCTTCGACGTGGCCGGCAGCGGCACCTTCCGCATCATCCGCGACAGCGACATCGAAATCGAGGAAGAGGCGGAGGACCTGGTCCGCCAGTTCGAATCCGCGCTGAAGCGCCGCCGCAGGGGCAGCGTCATCCGCCTGAAAGTCTCGCACACCATGCCGGACGATCTGCGCGCCTTCATCACCGACGAGGTCGGCGTCGATCCGCGCGCGGTGCTGGCCTCCGACGGGCTGGTGGGCCTGGTGGACATCAAGCAGCTCATCGTCGACGAGCGCCCGGACCTCAAATTCCCGCCCTATAACGCGCGCTTCCCCGAACGCATCCGCGACGCGGGCGGCGATTGCTTCGCGGCGATCCGCTCCAAGGACATCGTCGTCCACCACCCCTTCGAGAGCTTCGACGTGGTGGTGCAGTTCCTGCGCCAGGCGGCGGCCGATCACGACGTGGTGGCGATCAAGCAGACGCTCTACCGCACCTCGCAGGACAGCCCCATCGTCAAGGCGCTGATCGAGGCGGCGGAGTCGGGCAAGTCGGTGACCGCCGTGGTCGAGCTGAAAGCCCGCTTCGACGAGGCCGCCAACATCAAATGGGCGCGCGATCTGGAACGCGCCGGCGTGCAGGTGGTCTACGGCTTCATCGAACTGAAGACCCACGCCAAGCTGTCGCTGGTGGTGCGCCGCGAGGGCGGGCACCTGCGCACCTATGTCCATATCGGCACCGGCAACTACCACCCGCAGACCGCGAAGATCTATACCGACCTCTCGCTTTTCAGCTGCGATCCCTCGCTCGGCCGCGACGCCGGGCAGATCTTCAACTTCATCACCGGCTATGCCGAGCCGACGGCGCTGGAGAAGCTCGCCATCGCGCCGCTCAACCTCAAGCGCCGCCTGCTGGAGAACATCGAGGCCGAGATCGCCCACGCCCAGGCCGGGCGGCCCGCGGCGATCTGGGCGAAGATGAACTCGCTGGTCGAATCCAAGGTCATCGACGCGCTCTACCGGGCGAGCCAGGCCGGGGTGCGCATCACGCTGGTGGTGCGCGGCATCTGCTGCCTGCGCCCCGGCGTGCCGGGCCTGTCGGAGAACATCACCGTCAAGTCGATCGTCGGCCGCTTCCTGGAGCACGGGCGCATCGTCGCCTTCGGGGCGGGGCACGGCCTGCCGTCGTCCAAGGCGCTGCTCTACATCTCGTCGGCCGACTGGATGCCGCGCAATCTCGACCGCCGGGTGGAGACGCTCGCCCCCATCGAGAACCCGACCGTCCACCAGCAGATTCTCGACCAGATCATGGTCGCCAACATGAAGGACGAGGCGCAGAGCTGGTTCCTGAAGGCGGACGGCTCGTATGTCCGCGCCCCCAACGCCGACAGCCCCGAGGCCTTCAGCGCGCACCAGTATTTCATGACCAATCCCAGCCTGTCGGGCCGGGGCAAGTCGCTGAAATTCAGCACCCCGCCGACCGTGCCGATCGGGCGCAAGCGCATCGGCTGAGGTTCCCTGTGTCGCGCGCACCGCGAGTCGTGCTAGCCGGTCGTCCATGTTCGGCGTGATCGACATCGGCTCCAATTCCGTGCGCCTCGTCGTCTTCGAGACGGCGAACCGCAATCCCATCACCCTGTTCAACGAAAAGGCGATCTGCGCGATCGGCCGGAACATGGTGACGACCGGGCGGCTGGACGCCGAGGGCATGAAGCTCGCGCTGGCGGCGCTGAAGCGCTTCCGCCTGGTGGCGACCTCGATGGGGGTGCGCCGGGTCCATGCGGTCGCCACCGCCGCCGCCCGCGACGCCGCCAACGGGCCGGATTTCGTCCGCCGGGCGGAGGAGGCCTGCGGCTGTCCGATCAAGGTGCTGACCGGCGAGCAGGAGGCCGAACTGGCGGCGCTCGGCGTCGTCTGCGGCCTGCCGGACGCCGACGGGCTGGTCGGCGATCTCGGCGGCGGCAGTCTGGAGCTGACCGGCCTCAAGGACGGCGTGCTGGGGGCGGGGGCGACGCTGCCCTTCGGTCCGCTGCGGCTGATGGACGTGGCGCGCGGCCGTCTGGACCGGGCGCGGGCCATCGTCGACGCCGGCCTGATGGAGCTGGCCGGGCTGGAGAAGTTCAAGGGCCGCTCGCTCTACGCGGTCGGCGGCGTCTGGCGGAACATCGCCCGCCTGCACATGGCCCGCACCGGCTATCCGCTGCATATCCTGCACGGCTACGAGATGTCGCGGGTCGAGACGCTGCGCATCACGGAGTTCGTGATGGCGCAGAGCCAGAAGACGCTGGAGCGCATGGCCGGCGTGCCGCGCCGCCGCGCCGAGTCGCTGCCCTTCGGGGCGCTGGTGCTGGACCGGCTGATGCGGCTGGGGCAGCTCGACCGGGTGATCGTCTCGGCCTACGGGGTGCGCGAGGGCGTGCTCTACAAGGCGCTGCCGGCCAAGACGCGCACCCGCGACCCGCTTTACGAAACCGCCGACGAGACCGCCGAACGCTTCGGCCGCCGCCGCGGCCAGGCCGACGAGATCGAGCTTTTCACCGCGCCGCTGTTCGAGGGCGAACGCCCGGACGAGCAGCGGCTGCGCCGCGCCGCCTGTCTGCTCTCCGACTCGGCCTGGCGGCAGCATCCCGACTACCGGGCCGAATTGTCGTTCCGCTATGTGCTGCAGGCGCAGATCGCCGGCATCCGCCACCGGGCGCGCGGCTTCCTCGCGCTGACGCTGTGGCACCGCTATGGCGGCGCGGCGCAGGACCAGCTCATCTCGCCGATCGAGCGGCTGGTCGGCCTCGACTATGCGCTCAAAGCCGAGCGGCTGGGACGGGCGCTGCGGCTCGCCTATGTGCTGGCCGGCACCGCGAGCGGGGTCGGCAGCGAGTTCTCGCTGAAGCTCGATCCCGGCGTGCTGACGCTGCGCATCGCCCGGGCCCATGCCGATGTGCGCGGCGAGGCGGTGGAGAAGCGCCTGGAAGACCTCGCCACCTCGTTCGTGCGCGAGCCGCGCATCGTGCTGGCGCGCTAGACCAAGGCCGCCTTCAGCTTGCCGCCTTCGATCCGCAGGGCCAGCCGCCCGGCCTTGAGGTCGAGCGCCGCCGCGCCGAAGACCTCGCGCCGCCAGCCGTGCAGGGCCGGGACGTCCGGCTCGGCGAAGGCGGCGAGGCGGTCGATCTCGGCGGCGTTGGCGATCAGCCGCGCCGCGACGCCGGATTCGTCGGCCTTCAGCTTCAGCAGCAGCTTCAGCGCATCGACGAGGCCGGAGTCGATCTCCGGCAGGCGCTCGCCGCGCTCCAGCTGCGGCACCTGATCCGGCGGCAAGGCGAGCCCGGCGGCGATCGCCTCCAGCACCGCCGCGCCGTTGCGCGACTGGGCGTAGCCGCGCGGCACCGAGCGCAGGGCCTCCAGCTCGGCGGCCGAGCGCGGCGCGTGGCTGGCGATGTCGAGCAGGGCGTCGTCCTTCAGCACGCGCTGGCGCGGCACGTCCTTGCCCTGCGCCTCGCGCTCGCGCCAGGCGGCGAGCGTCTTCAGCACGGCGAAGAACTTCTTCGAGCCGGAGCGCACCTTCAGCCGCCGCCAGGCCTCGTCCGGCTCGGTCGCATAGGTCGCGGGGTCGGTGAGGACCGCCATCTCCTCGGCGATCCAGGCGGCGCGGCCGCCCGCGGCGATCTTCTGCGAGAGCGAGCGATAGGCGTCGCGCAGATGGGTCACGTCGCCCAGCGCATAGACGAGCTGCTTGTCGGAGAGCGGGCGGCGGCTCCAGTCGGTGAAGCGCGAGGATTTGTCGACGGCGTGGCCGGTCGTCTCGCGGATCAGGTTCTCGTAGCTGATCGACTCGCCGAGGCCGCAGACCATGCCGGCGACCTGGGTGTCGAACAGGTTGCGCGGGGTCCGTCCGGTCAGGTGGTAGAAGATCTCGATGTCCTGCCGGGCGGCGTGGAACACCTTCACGATGTCGGCGCGGTCGAGCAGGGCGATGAAGGGCGCGAGGTCGAGGCCGGGGGCGAGCGTGTCGACCAGATGGCCGGAGGTCTCGCCCGCGAACTGGAGCAGGCAGAGTTTGGAATAATAGGTCGATTCCCGCATGAATTCGGTATCGACCGTGACAAACGGCCCCTGCGACGCCGCGGCGACCGCGCGGGCGAGGTCCTCGGTGGTGGTGATCAGCTGCATCCGGTACCCTTGCTCCGACGCCGCAGGGGCCGGGCCGGCCGGGGGGCGTTCCAATGTTCGACGTGCGGGCGAGGCCCGTGCAGCTTGACGCTATGCAGCCGAAGGGCCACAAACCCGCGCCTCCGGCAAGGGATTTGTGATTTTATGACCATGCACGCCTACCGAACCCATCATTGCGGCCAGCTGAGGGCCGCCGATGCGGGCCAGACGGTCCGCCTTTCGGGCTGGGTGCATCGCCGGCGCGACCACGGGGGCCTGGTCTTCATCGACCTGCGGGACCATTACGGCATCACCCAGTGCGTCGTGGAGCCGGACAGCCCGGCCTTCGCGCTGGCCGATTCGGCCCGCTCCGAATGGGTGCTGACCGTCACCGGCCCGGTCGTGCCGCGCCCGGCCGAGACCGTGAACGCCAACCTGCCGACCGGCGCCATCGAGGTGCGCATCGGCGAGGTGCAGATCCAGTCGCGGGCCGAGGACCTGCCGGTGCAGGTGTTCGGCGACATCGAATACCCCGAGGAGACGCGCCTCAAATACCGCTTCCTGGACCTGCGCCGCGACAAGCTGCACCGCAACATCATGCTGCGCAGCCAGGTGATCGCCAGCCTGCGCCGCCGGATGATCGACCAGGGCTTCACCGAGTTCCAGACGCCGATCCTGACCGCCTCCAGCCCCGAGGGCGCGCGCGACTTCCTGGTCCCGGCGCGCAACCACCCCGGCAAGTTCTACGCGCTGCCCCAGGCCCCGCAGCAGTTCAAGCAGCTGCTGATGGTCGCGGGCTTCGACCGCTATTTCCAGATCGCGCCCTGCTTCCGCGACGAGGACGCCCGCGCCGACCGCAGCCCCGGCGAGTTCTACCAGCTCGATTTCGAGATGAGCTTCGTCACCCAGGACGACGTCTTCGCGGCGATCGAGCCGGTGCTGGAAGGCGCGTTCCGCGAGTTCGGCGGCGGCAAGGCCGTGACCGCCGCGCCGTTCCCGCGCATCACCTATGCCGACGCGATGCTGAAATACGGCTCCGACAAGCCGGACCTGCGCAATCCCATCGTCATTGCCGACATCACGGCGGAGTTCGCCGACGAGAGCGTCGAGTTCAAGGCGTTCAAGGGCGTCATCGCGGGCGGCGGCGTGGTGCGGGCGATCCCGGCCCCCGGCGCTTCGTCGCGGCCGCGCAAGTTCTTCGACGACATGAACGAGTGGGCGCGCGCCGAGTTCAAGGCGGCGGGCCTCGGCTATGTCATCCTGGAGGAAGAGGGCGGCGTCCTTTCGGGCAAGGGCCCGATCGCCAAGTTCATCCCCGCGCCGATCCTCGCACGCATCGCCGCCAAGGCGAACGCCAAGGCGGGCGACGCCGTGTTCTTCGCCGCCAACAAGGCGCTCGACGCCGCCAAGCTGGCGGGCGCGGCGCGCACCCGCATCGGCCGCGAGCTGGGGCTGATCGAGGAGGGCGCTTTCAAGTTCTGCTGGGTCGTCGATTTCCCGATGTACGAGTGGAGCGAGGAAGACAAGAAGATCGACTTCTCGCACAACCCGTTCTCGATGCCGAACTTCGACCACGATGCGTTCCTCAAGCTCGACAAGGACGACAAGGACACGATCCTCGGCATCACTGCCTTCCAGTACGACATCGTCTGCAACGGCATCGAATTGTCGTCGGGCGCGATCCGGAACCACAAGCCGGAGATCATGATCAAGGCGTTCGAGATCGCGGGCTACGGCCAGGAGGTGGTGGAGGCGAAATTCGGCGGCATGCTGAACGCCTTCCGCTATGGCGCGCCGCCGCACGGCGGCTCGGCCCCCGGCGTCGACCGCATCGTCATGCTGCTGGCCGAGGAAGAGAATTTGCGCGAGGTGACGCTGTTCCCGATGAACCAGCGCGCCGAGGACGTGATGATGGGCGCGCCGTCGGACCCGACGCCCAAGCAATTGCGCGAACTGCACATCCGCATCGTCCCGCCCGAAAAGGGCTGACGGGAGGCCCATGACGCCGCGCGCCGCGCCGCCGCAGATCGTCCCCACCCCCTGGGGTCTGGTCGTGCTGCTGGCGGCGATGACGGCGTTCGGGGCGATGTCGATCGACATGTATCTGCCGGCCCTGCCGGAGATGGCGGCGGCCCTCAAGGCCGGTCCGGCGGCGGCGCAGGCGACGGTCGCCGTGTTCTACCTCGGCATGGGCTTCGGCCAGCTTCTCTACGGCCCTGCGTCGGACCTCTGGGGCCGGCGGCCGGCGATCCTCGCCGGCATCGCCGTCTATGTCGCCGCCAGCCTCGTCTGCATGGCGGCGACCGGCGTCGAGGTGCTGCTGGCCGCGCGGCTGGCGCAGGCGCTCGGCGGCTGCGCCGGGATCGTCATCGGCCGCGCCGTGGTGCGCGACCGTTTCGACCATGTGAACGCCGCCCGCATCCTCTCGCTGCTCAGCCTGGTGATGGGCCTCGCGCCGCTGCTCGCCCCGTTCGCCGGGGCGGCGATCCTGCACATTGCGGGCTGGCGGCCGATCTTCGGCACGCTCGCCGCGTTCGGCGTCGCGGTCGGGCTTTCGGTCCTCGTCTTCCTGCGCGAGAGCCGCTCGGCGGAATCGGCGGCGAAGGCGCGCGCCGAAAACCCGTTCCGCGCCTATCGCGCTTTGCTGGGGACGCCGCGCTTCATCGGCTATCTGCTGGCGGGCGGCCTCAACGGCGCGTGCCTGCTGACCTATATCGCCTCGTCGCCCGCCGTGCTGATGGGGCATTACGGCGTCAGCCCCGGCGCCTTCGGCTGGTATTTCGGCGTCAACGCACTCGGCATCATGGGCGGGGCGCAGTTCAACCGGCTGCTGCTGCGCCGCTTCGTGCCCGACGACGTGCTGGCGATCGTCGCGCTGTTCGCGCTCGCCTCCGGCGCGGTTCTGGTCTTCGCCGCCGTCACCGGCATCGGCGGCATGGCGCTGCTGCTCGGCGCGCTCTTCTGCCTGCTCGCTTCCTACGGCGTGATGACCGGCAACACGATGGCCGGGGCGCTGTCGATCGACCCGCACCGCGCGGGCTCGGCCTCGGCGCTGATGGGCACGGGATCGTATGGCCTGGGGGCGCTCGCCTCGACGCTGGTCGCGGCGGTCAGCGACGGCTCGCCCGCCGCCTTCGCCGCCGTGATGCTGATCTGCCTCGGCGGCAGTTCCTCGGCGCTGTTCCTGCTCGCGCTGCCGAAAGAGCGCCGGCCGTTCTAGCCTTCGAGGGAGCATCGTCTTGTCGAAGAACCGGCCTCCACTTCTTCGGACGATGCTCTAGTCGATCACCCGCACCGTGCCGGACGAGGGCGGTTCGACCGCGCGCTTGTTCAGCCCGAACACCTGATGGAGGAAGGCGACGACCTTGATCGAAACGTGGTCGCCGCCGCGCGGGATGCCGTAGCATTCGCCCTCGAACTCGGTTTCGATGAGCGCGTCGGCGCAGCCGCCGATCTCGAAGACCGACATGAAGCGGCCGGACACGGCGTCGCCGATCAGCACGTCGGCGTCGGCCCCGCCCTCGCGGGCATAGGCGCCCAGATAGAAGAGGATCGAGTCGGGCGAACGCAGGCTCGCCGTCATGTCGACCTCGGCGGGGTCGCCGGCGTCGCCCTCGATCCGCACCCGGACATGGCCGAGCCGCGTCAGCTTCAGCGCCGGGGTCCAGTTCCAGGTGGAGACGACGTAGTCGCCGCCTTCGCGCCTGACCTCCGCCCCCAGCGAGATCAGCTTCTCGATGGTGTCGCCGTCGGCGGTGAAGCCGGCGCTCGCCGGGATGCGCAATTCGCTCCTGGTCGAGGCCCCGTCGATGGCGACGCCGAGCACGACGAGGCGCAGCGTCAGATCGTGGAAGGGGTCGAAGAGGTCGGGATTGCGCGGGTCGTTGACGAAGACCAGATAGCCGTGGTCGGACGCGGGCAGCGTGCGCCGCCGCGCCGGGTCCTTGATGCGGCCGCACGCCCCGCCGGAGATCCCGGCGCACAGCGCGTCGCTTTCGGCGACCACGCGGGCATAGAAATCCTCGCTGATCGAGAGCTTCTCGACGGTCAGCGCCATCAGCAGATCGGCCGGCCAGCCATTGTCGAGATAGTAGCCGAGCAAGCCGATCTTCACCGGCCGCATCACGCCCTGATAGTAATCCACGTCGTCCAGCGGCGCGGTGGAGAGCGTCGCATACTGGCTCGGCCCGGCGCTGAGGCCGGCATTGTAGTAGCTGCCCGCGTCGGCCCCGAAGGGCAGGCTGAGCGACACCCCGGCGCTGTTGGAGAAGCTCTCGGTCACGCCGCTGAACTGCGTATAGACGACCGGGCGGTCGTGCTGGGTCCGCACGATGTTGAGCAGCACGATCTCGTCGGCGGCCTGCTCGATGGCCCGGTTATGCTCCACCGCCCGCTCGGCATAGTCGCCGCCCGACATGCAGCCGCCGAGCAGCGTCGCCGCCAGCGCGGCCGTCCATGAATTGCGCATTGCGCCGCCTCCCCCTGACGACTCCCCCAATGGGCGGAGTCTAGTCCGGCGGGCGCGGCGATGACAGCGCCGCGCGGCGCAGGGCGCGCATCTGGAGCAGCAGCGCGAGGCCCACAAGCGCCGCCCCGGCGCCCGCATAGGCGGCGTCGGCGTTCCACAGCAGCGCCAGCCCGCCCGCCGCCGCCAGCAGGCGCGGCAGCGGCGAGGCCGGGCCTGCCGCGTGGCCGGTCAGCGCAATGGCGAAGCCGGCGAGGGCCAGCGCGGCGATGCCGGTCTGGAGCGCGATCTCGCCCCAGTCCGCCGCCGTCGCCGCCGTCAGGCCCGCGCCGTCCAGCGCTAGCAGGCCGATGCCGTGCGGCGTCAGGCAGAACATGACCGGCACCAGGAAGGCGGGCAGGGTGTATTTCCACGCCTGGAGCATGGTCGAGAACGGTTCGGCCCGCACGATGGCCGCCGCCGCGAACGGCGCGAGCGCGGTCGGCGGCGACACGTCTGCGAGCACCGCATAGTAGAACATGAACATATGGGCGGCCGGTTCCGGCACGCCGACGCTGACGAGGGCGGGCACCAGCATCACCGCCGCGATGATGTAGCTCGCCGTCACCGGAACCGCCGCGCCCAGCACCCACATGGCGACAGCGGCGAGCAGGATGACGGCGAGGCGCACGCCGCCGCCCAGATCGACGATCATGCCGGAGATCGTCAGGCCGAGGCCGGTGAGGTTCACCACCGAGACGATGATCCCGGCGCAGGCGCAGGTCGCCGCCACCCCCAGCACCGAGCGCGCGCCCGAGGCGAGCGCGTCGGTCATGCGCAGCCGCGCCTCGCGTTCGGGCGTGCCCGCGGGCGCGGCGAGCCCCTGAACGAGGCTGACGAGGGTCGCCGCCGCGACGCCCCAGAAGACCGCGATTGAGGCGCGGCCATCGACGAAGCGCTCGATCCCCAGCGCCGCCGGAAGGTCCGTGCGTCCCAGAACCGCGACCGCCAGCGCGGCGGCGAGACCCGCCGCGAAGGCGGACGGCGTCACCAGGCGGCTGTCGGCCCGGATCATCGACAGCGCGAAGGCGACGGCGATCGACCAGAAGACCGCCATGAACGAGGTGAAGCCCATCGCCAGCGCCACCGCGATCGCCGCCAGCGAGAGGAAGTGATAGCCGTGCGCGAAGGTCAGATGCAGCAGCGAGGCGTCGCTCGCCCGCACCGCATGGACGTCGTAGCGGCGGGCGTCCGCCTCGGTCATCAGCAGGCAGCCGAAATAATAGAGCAGCGTCGGGATCGCTGCGTAGATCAGCACCTGGAGGTAATCGACCTTCAGATATTCCGCGATGATGAAGGCCGCCGCGCCGAGCGTCGGCGGCGAGAGCGTCGCGCCGATGCCGGCCGCCGCCAGCATGCCGCCCGCCACATGCGCCGGATAGCCGGAGCGCTTCAGCATCGGCGCGCCGATGGAGGCGAGCGTCACCGTGGTCGCGACGCCGGAGCCCGACACCGTGCCGAGCAGGAACCCGGCGGCGACGATCGCCCGTCCCGGCGCGGCGGGCGAGGGCTTGCGGCCGAAAAGCGCGAAGGCCCAGTCGATGAAGAACGCCCCCGCGCCGCCGCGCTCCAGCACCGCGCCGTAGATCGTGAAGAGGACGATGAAGGTGGCGGCCACGTCCATCGGCGTCGAGAAGATGCCCTCCAGCGTCAGCGCGTTCTGTCCGACGATGCGGTTGAGCGAGAAGCCGCGATGGTCGAACGGCTCGGGCATCGACGGGCCGAACCAGGCATAGGCGAGGAAGAGGAGGGCGATGGACGGCAGGATCCAGCCGACGGCGCGCCGCGCCGCCTCCAGCACGAGCACGATGAGGATCGCGCCGAGCGCCAGTTCCTCCGGCGTCGGACGGGTGGGGCGCGCCTTGTAGCTTTCGATTTGGAGCGCGAGATAGACCGCGACCGCGACCGCAAGGCCCGCGAACAGCGTATCGGCGAGGCGCAGCCGTCCGAGGCGCGGCCAGGCCGCGCCCAGCGGCATCAGCACGAAGCCGAGCGCCGCCGCCGCCATCAGGCCGGCGGCCGTGGCGCTGCGCTCGCCGAGCTTCGCCTCGACGGCGGCGAAGGCGAGGAGGCCGAGCGCCACCAGCGCCGCGACGGCGTGCTCGATCAGCGCGCCCGTCCGTTTCGGCTTCTCGGCGATGGCCGGCATCAGCAGGAAGAGCAGCGCCAGCACCGCGCCGAGGAAACTGGCGCGATAGATCGCGGTGTTGATCGAAACCTGCGTCCAGGTCAGCGCATAGGCGGCGAGCAGCGCGCAGGCCGCGAAGCACGCCGTCCCCAGCCATCCGGCGGGAAATTGCGACGGATTGCCTTCGTCGTCGTGCCGGGCGTCGAGCGTCGGATGCCCGGTCATCGCGCCGGTGCGGCGGTCACGGCGCGCTCAGGCCGCGCGAGGCGTAGAACGCCTCGGCGGCCGGGTGATAGGCGACGGCGAGTTTCTGGAACGCGCCCTCCAGCGTCAGCTTGGCGGCTTCCGGGTGGATGGCGTGCACGGCGTCGAGATTGTCGAAGATCGCCGCGAGGATGTCGCCGACCAGCCCATCCTCGGCCCCGCCCGCCATCAGCAGGACATTGGCGACGCCGAGCCCGTCCACCGCCGCGCTTTGTCCGGCATAGGTGTTTTCGGGCAGCGTGGTCGGCGTGTAGAGGCCCGGATAACGGGTCTGGAGCACGGTCGCCTCGGTGCCGGTGGGGACGAAATCCACCGCCGGCTGGCCGGACGAGGCGAGGTCCTGCACCGCCGAGGTCGGCAGGCCGCCGATCCAGAAGAAGGCTTCGATCTTGCCGTCCTTCAGCGCCCCGGCCGATTCGGCGACGCTGAGATTGTCGCGCCCGACATCGGCCATCGGGTCGAGCCCGGCGGCGGCGAGGACGCGGTCGGCGATGGCCTCGGTCGAGGACCCGGCCGAGCCGACCGAGACGCGCCGTCCCTTGAGGTCGGCGATCGTGGCGATGCCGCCGGCCTTCGCCGCGACGACATGCAGGAAGCTGTCGTAGAGGCGGGCGATCACCTTCACGTCCTGCGGTCCGGCCTGCTGGTAGGCGGCGGCGCCGGTAACGCCGTCATAGGCGGAATCGATGGTCGAGAAGCCGATATCGGCCTCGGCTGAGGCCAGCAGCATCACGTTGTCGACCGAGCCGCCGGTGACCTGGGCGGTCGCCTGGGTGTCGGCCATGCGCTCGCTCAGCACTTTGGCGAGGCCGCCGCCATAGGGGTAGAAGACGCCGCCGGTGCCGCCGGTCGCCACCACCAGACGCCGCCGCGCGGCGGCCGGGGCGAGGCGGACCAGTCCCAGAGCGGCGGCGGAGGCGATCAGCCCGCGCCGTGTGATCTGCATCGCCATCGCGTCCTCCCAGACGTTCGTTTGCACGAACCCTATCCGAAACGGCGGCGCATCCAATCGGCAATCACGCGGTTGGTTTCTTCCGGGTGCTCCTGCTGGGTCCAGTGGCCGCACTTGCGGACCAGGTGCTTCTCCAGATCGGGGACCAGCGCCTCCATCCCGTCGGCCATGGCGGGGCGCAGCACCACGTCGTTCTCGGCCATGATCATCAGGCAGGGCACGGCGACCTGCTGGGCGAGGCCTTCGCTCTCCTGCCAGTTGCGGGTGAAATTGCGGTACCAGTTGATGCCGCCGGTGAAGCCGGTGCGCTTGAAGGTCTCGACGAAGACGTCGAGTTCCGCCTGCGTCATCACCAGTTCGCCCGGCCACAGCGCCTCGTCGCTTTGCAGCGCGGCGACGAGGGCGAGCGTCTTCGCCTCGGGCGGCTGGCGGTCGTATTCCTCCAGCGTCATGCCGCCCTTGCGCATGAAGAAGCGGAACGTCCTGGCGGTGTCGGCGGCGAGCGCCGCGTCGGCGACACCGGGCTTCTGGAAGAAGACGATGTACATGTCCTCGCCATAGGCCATCTTCATCAGGGCGATCGGGTCCATCGGCGCGCGCGGCATATGCGGCGTGTTGACGCCGATCACCCCGGCGACCCGCTCCGGATGCATCAGCGCCATCTGCCAGACCACCATGCCGCCCCAGTCGTGGCCGCAGAAGACGGCCTTCTCGATACCGAGCGCGTCCAGCATCCCCACCAGATCGCCGGTGAGATGGCGCATGGAATAGTTCTCCGCCCCCTCCGGCGCGTCGGTGAGGCCGTAGCCGCGCTGGTCCGGGGCGATCGCCCGGAACCCGGCCGCGGCGAGGGCGGGGAGCTGGTAGCGCCACGAATAGGCGAGTTCGGGAAAGCCGTGGCAGAAGACGATCGGGAAGCCCGATCCCTGCTCGTACACGGCCATGCGGATGCCGTTGGTCTGGACGAAATGCGGCTCGGGCAGGCGCGGGGCGCTCATGGGGCGTTTCCTTATGGTCGTTGTCGCGGGATCAGGCGGCGAGGCCGAGGCGGCGCAGCATCTCGGCCCGCTGCGGCCCGAACGACGGCTCGTAGAGATGCGCCTTGAGGCGCTTCGGCGTCGCCCAGGTGCGCAGGATCTTCCAGATCGTCGCCGGCTTCCTGATCCAGGCGGTCGGATCGTCGAGCATGTGGAAGGCCCGCATCATGGCCCGCATCATGGCGAGGTCGCCGCGCGAGGCGGGGCCGATGGCGTCCTCGAGCAGGCTCTTGACCACCCGCGCCTTGAAGCGCGGCTGATAGCCGGGGATCTGCTCGTTGGCGGCGCGGCGGATGGCCTGTGCGTCCTGCTTCACCATCACGTCGAAATAGGGCCGGATCGCCGCGAGATTGCGCTTCTCCAGCTCGGCGAGCCGGGCCGCCGGGTCGGCGATGTCGGCGAGCACGCCGGCCAGCATATGCGCGTGGATCGCGCCGATGGAGCAGCCGCGCCCATAGAGCGGATTGGTGCGCAGCGCCGCGTCGCCGATCGGGAAGAAGCCGACGATCGCCGGCTGGCCCGCGCCCGTGTAGCGCCGCCACATGCTCTTCAGATTGCCCATGCCGAAGACCTTGGTGACGCCCTCGGCCCGCGCCGGATCGGTCCAGCGGAAGGCGCCCGGGATCGCCGCGCAGACCGCATCGAAGGTCTCGGGCTTCATCACGGCGGTGCGCAGTTCGCTCTCGATCTCCGGCACCGCGAGCGTCACCGAGAAATGCCGGTTGTCGGCGACGAAGACGCCGAACTTGATGTAGCCGAGATCGCCCGCGCCGGGCGTGCCGTCGCGCGGCGGCTCGTCCATGCCGTCGCGCAGCCGGTAGTGGCGGGTGAAATAGAGGATGCCGGCGGGCTCGGGCGGCTGCTCGACGGTGACGCCATGGGCGGCGAGCCAGTCGGGGAACTGCGTGTCGCGGCCGGTCGCGTCGATCACCGCATCGCCGCTGAACACCGTCTCCGTGTCGTCCACGGTCGTCTTCAGGCCGGTGACGGCGACGGTCTCGCCGCGCCTTTCGGCGACGATGCCGCGAATGCCGACATTCGGCACGAAGCGGACGCCGGGCAGGGTCTGCGCATAGCGGCGCATGATCAGCTCCAGCGTCGAGCGGCGGCTGAACAGGAACGACATGTCCTCGTCGCCGGGCGCGGCGACGTAGGATTTCTGGAGGCCGGGCGGCAGGGCGTCGGCGAAGGTGAACTCGCGCGCCCCGGAGGCCAGCAGCTCGGTCCAGAGCCGGGGGTGGTTGTCGCGGATCAGCTTGACCAGCCGGCCGAGAAAGACATGGCTGTGGCGGAGCTGCGTGACGCCCTTGCGTTCCCATTCGTAGAAGGCGGTGTCCGGGTCGAGATCGGGCGGCGGCGGGTCGCGGTCGAGCACGATCACCTCGCGGCCGGGGCGGGCGAGCGCCAGGGCCGCGTTGAGGCCGGCGATACCCGCACCGGCCACCAGAAGCGTTTCAGTCATGTTTTGATACCGTTGAATAGCGATCCGATATGCTAGTCCGGCATATCGGGCACGTAAACATGCCGGGGACGTAAAGCCCTCAGGCCGCCCGCCAGCCCGCCCAGATCAGCATCGCCCAGCCAGCCATGAAGGCGACTCCGCCGAACGGCGTCACCGCGCCCAGCGCCCGCGTGCCGGTCAGCGCCAGAAGGTAGAGCGAGCCCGAGAAGAGGACGATCCCGGCGGCGAAGGCGATCCCCGCCCAGAGCGCCGGGCGGGCCGCCGCGCCGTCGCGGGCGAGCACCGCGACGCCCAGCAGCGCCGCCGCGTGGAGCAGGTGGTAGAGCGCCCCGGTCTGCCAGATCCGCCAGCATCTCCGGGCTGAGGCTACCCTTGAGCGCATGGGCTCCGAAGGCCCCCGCCGCCACGCCGGTCAGGCCTGCCAGTCCGGCGGCGATCAGCAGAAAGCCCATGGTCCCTCCATTTGACGGCCGCGCCGCCGCGTCCTAGCAAATTCACAAAGCACGGCGCGTCCGTCCTGGAAAGCGCCGCACGGGGAAGGATGCCATGAAGCTCTACGACGCGGCGATGCCCGCGCCCAATCCGCGCCGCGTGCGGATATTCCTGGCGGAGAAGGGCATGACGGTCGAGCGCGTGCCGGTCTCGCTGGCGGCCGGCGAGCACAAGCTGGACGATCACCGCGCCCGCAATTCGCTGGGCCAGGTGCCGGTGCTCGAACTCGACGACGGCACGGCGATCAGCGAGACGGTCTCGATCTGCCGCTATCTGGAGGCGCTGAAGCCCGATCCGCCGCTGTTCGGCGTGACCCCCAAGGAGATCGGCCTGATCGACATGTGGATCAGGCGCGTCGAACAGCAGGTCGGCGCTCATGTCGGCCATGTTTGGATCAACACCCACCCCTATACCGAGCGCTACGCTAGGACCCACGGCATCCAGCGCTACGCCGATTTCGGCGAATACAGCCGGGGGCGGGCGCTGAGCGGGATGGACTGGCTCGACCGCGAGATCGCCGGGCGCGACTACATCGCGGGCGACGCCTATTCGATGGCCGATATCGTGACGCTGACGATCCTCGATTTTTCGGCCTTTATCGGCCTGCCGGTCCCGGACGAGTGCGCCCGGCTGAAGACCTGGCACGCCAGGGTCTCGGCCCGCCCCAGCGCCGACGCCTGACGCCAACGTCACAATTGCATCGGAGGGCGGCCCGGCCCTACCTTGGCGGCAACGATAATCAGCCACCCGAGGAAACCCAGGATGCTCACCAAGGCCGACGACTATCCGATTCACCAATTGCCGGTGCCGATCGCCTATGCCGGGACCGACCGCAATTTCTACGACCGTTACTTCTTCAACGGCTATTCGAAGGACGGCGAGGTCTTCTTCGCCGCCGCGATGGGCATCTATCCGCACCTGAACATCATCGACGGCTCGTTCTGCGTGGTCGCCGACGGCAAGCAGTACAACGTCCACGCCTCGCGCATTCTCGGCATGGAGCGGATGGACACCGTGGTCGGCCCGATCGCCGTCGACGTGCTGGAGCCGCTGGTGAAGCTGCGCGTGCGCTGCGCCGACAACCAGTACGGCGTGAAGGGCGAATTCACCTTCACCAAGCGCGCCGCCGTGGTGGAGGAGCCGCGCTTCATCCACCAGATCGGCCCGCGCACCACGATGGACTACACCCGCCTCACCCAGAACGGCACCTATGAGGGCTGGCTGGAGGTCGAGGGCAAGCGCATCGAGATCAGGCCCGACCGCTTCTGGGGCACCCGCGACCGTTCGTGGGGCGTGCGCCCGGTCGGCGCCGCCGACAGCCAGCCGGTCGCGCCGCCGCCCGCGCCGCAATTCTACTGGCTGTGGGGGCCGACCAATTTCGACGACCGCATCACGCTCTACCACAACAACGCCGAAGCCAGCGGCGAGCCGTGGAACGAGGCCGGCGTGATGGCGATGGCCGGCGACGCGCCGCCGGTCCACATGAAGCGCGTTTCCTCGACCGTCGCCTTCAAGTCGGGCACCCGTCACGCCAAGTCGTGCGACGTGGCGTTCGACGACGGCAAGGGCGGCAAGTGGAAGCTGCACTACCGTCCGCAATGGCAGTTCTACATGGCGGGCCTCGGCTATCTGAACCCGCAATGGGGTCATGGCCACTACAAGGGCGAGAACGCGCTCGGCTTCGAGCTGTTCGATCTGGCGAAGGAAAACGAGAACGCCTTCGACCGCCTGCACGTCCAGGCCTTCAGCAAGGTGACGCTGGAGAGCGAGGCCGGCGAGAAGCGCGAAGGCTGCGGCGTGCTGGAGCAGCTCGTCTTCGGCCCGCACGCGCCTTCGGGCTTCAAGGACCTGCTGGACGTCGCGCCGTGAGCGTCAGCGACCAGGTTCTGGCGGACCGCATCGCCGCCTATCTCAAAGCCACGGGGACGCGAGGCGGCCGTCGTCGGCCTTCAGCGCATCCATGGCGGAGCCTCGCGCGAAACCTATCGCGTGCGCATCGTCGAGGGCGGGGCGGAGCGCGGCTTCATCCTGCGCCGCGACCCGACCTCGCTGATCGAGACCGAACGCACGGTCGAGTTCGCGGCCTATCGCGCCTTCCACGGCACGCCCGTGCCGGTGCCCGAGGCGCTCGCGCTGGAGCAGGACGAATCCTGGCTGGAACGTCCCTTCTTCATGATGGAGGAGATCGAGAACGCGACCGCCGCCAGCGTGCTGCTGGCCGAACCCTACGGCCCGCACGCCGCCAAGATCGGCGCGCAGTTCTTCGGTTCGCTCGGCGAGATCGCCAAGGCCGATCCGAAGGCGCTCGGGCTCGACTGGGAGGCCCCGGCCGCCGATGCTTGCTGGTCCGCCGAACTCGCCAAATGGGAGAAAGTGATCGACGAGGACGAGCGCGAGCCGCAGCCGATCGCCCGCGCGGCGATCCGCTGGCTGCGGCGCAACCCGCCGCCGCCGGCCCAGAAGGTGGGCGTCGTGCACGGCGATTATCGCACCGGCAATTTCCTCTTCCGCGAGGACGGCACGATCGCGGCCATTCTCGACTGGGAGATGGCCCATCTCGGCGATCCGCTGGAGGATCTGGGCTGGGCGCTCGATCCGCTGTGGGCGCACCACAATCCGGCGCGGCCGGGCGGCATGTGCTCGCGCGCCGAGGCGATCGCCCATTGGGAGCGCACGAGCGGCCTCAAGGCCGATCCCGCGGCGCTCAAATGGTGGGAGATGTTCGCCAGCCTCAAGGGGCTCGGCATCTGGATTTCGGCCGCCGCCGAAGTGCAGGACGGCAAGAACACCGATCCGGTCAACGCCTTCTCGGGCTGGTATTGCCTCTCGTTCCACAATCAGGTCATCGCCGACCGGCTGGCGGAGGACGCAGCATGATCCCCGAAGCGGACGCCCTTCTCAATCTCGCGGCCGGCAAGCTGCTGATGGAGATCGCCCCCAACATCGCCCCCGGCTACGGCCAGGGTTCGGCCTCGACGGTGGCGATCGTGATGATCCTCGCCGCGCAGGAATACGGCCGGGCCGCCGACGTGCGGGCCTGGGAGAACGCGCGCCTGCGCGAAATCCTGGCGCGCGGCGGCGTCGCGGTCGACGTCGCGCCCGGCGGTCTCGCCATCGCGGCGCTGAACGCGGAGAACGCCGCGCTGACCCGCGCCCTCATCGCCTTGCAGGAAAAGGCCGAAGGGCCGGGCGGCGACAAGGCGCTGGAGCGCGAGATCGCGGCCTTCCTGAAGGAATCGGCCGCCCGCCGCCGCCTCCATCTGCCCGCCATGTAGCCGGGGGCGCGGCGCACATCATGCGGTTTCCGGCGGCACGATTTGCGCTCGCCCAGAGCGCGCTCGCGCTGCTGGGAGGCGTCTATCTGCCGTTCTTCCCGCTCTGGCTCCAGCACAACGGCATCTCGCCGCAGCAGACCTCGATGATCCTCGGGGTCGGGATGCTCACCCGCGTCTTCGTCTCGCCGGTCGTCGGGCTGATCGCCGACGCGCTGAACGACCGCCGCATGGTGGCGCTCGTCATCGCCTCGATCAGCCTGGCGCTGTTCGGATCGCTGGCGCTGTTCGGCGAGGGCAACGGCTTCTGGCCGATCTTCGCCCTCACCGTCACGGCGGCGACGTTCCACTCCTCGCTCGGTCCGATCATCGAGACGCAGACGGCGCGCGGCGCCGACGATTACGGCTTTCACTATTCGCGGGTGCGCGCCATCGGCTCGTTCGCCTTCGTGGTCGGCAATTACGCAGGGGGCGTCGCGGTCGGCCTGGTCGGCGTGCAGTGGGTGGCGGCGATGGTCGCCTCGACCGTCCTCGCCCAGATCGTCTGCTTCCTGCCGCTGCCGAAGCTCCGCCGCGAGGCCGCCCATGTCGCGGGCATCGGCCGGGCGCTGAGGCTGACGCTGGCCCAGGCGGGGCAACTCATCCGTCACCGGACGTTTCTGGTCTTCGTCGCGGCGACCAGCGCGGCGCAGTCGGCGCACGGCGTCTATTACGCGATGGGCACGCTCAATTTCGAGCGCCTCGGCTACACGACCGGCTATATCGGCTTCCTCTGGGGCCTCGGCGTCTTCGTCGAGGTGCTGCTGTTCCCTTGTCGCGCCGTGGCTGACGCGCGGCGTCCGGGCGACGACGCTGATCGCCCTCGGCACCGCCGCCGGGGCGGCGCGCTGGACCGGCATGGCGTTCGAGGCCGATCCGGTCACGGCGGCGCTGCTGCAGGTGCTGCACGCCGGATCGTTCGGCCTCGTCCATCTGGGCACGATGCAGTTCCTCGGGCGCGCCGTGCCGCTGACCCTCGCGGCGACCGCCCAGTCGCTGTTCGCGGTCGCCGCCTACGGCCTCGCCACCGGCGCGGTCACCTTCCTCGCCGGGCCGCTGTTCGGGGCGATCGGCGGCTACGCCTATCTTCTCCCCGCCGGACTGTCCTTGCTGGCGCTGGGCCTCACGCTCATGCTCGCCCGGGTCTGGAACGGGAGCACGCTTTTCGCAACGGAGACGACGCCATGAAATGCATCCAGCTCGAAGGGGCCGCCGGCCTCGACAATCTGAAGCTCGTCGAGCGCGACGTGCCGAAACCTGGGCCGGGGCAGGTTCTCATCCGCATGAAGGCGGCGTCGCTCAACTACCGCGACCTCGTCAACGTCACGATGGGGCTCTACCGGCTGCCCTTCATTCCGCTGTCCGACGGCTGCGGCGTGGTGGAGGAGACGGGCGAAGGCGTCACGCGCGTGAAGGCGGGCGACCGCGTCGCGCCGTCGTTCTTCCAGGGCTGGCTTTCGGGGCGGCCGGAGGCGCGGGCGCTCGGCACCTCGCTCGGCGGCCCGATCGACGGCTGCCTCACCGAGTATATGTGCCTTTCCGAAGAAGGCGTCTCGAAGGCGCCGGTTTCCTCACCGACGAGCAGGTCGCGACGCTGCCCTGCGCCGGCCTCACCGCCTGGCGCGGCCTCATGGAAGGCGGCCTCAAGGCGGGCGAGACGGTGGTGGTGCAGGGCACCGGCGGCGTTTCGATCTTCGCGCTCCAGTTCGCCAAGGCGGCGGGCGCGACGGTCATCGCCACCTCGTCGTCCGACGAGAAGCTGGAGCGCGCGCGGGCGCTGGGGGCCGATCACCTCATCAACTACAAGACGACGTCGGAATGGGCGAAGGAAGTCCGCCGCATCACCGGCGGCCTCGGCGCGGACCATATCGTCGAGGTCGGCGGCGCGGGCACCTTCGTGCAGTCGCTTCAGGCGGCGCGCATCGACGGCCACATCTCGGTCATCGGCGTCGTCGGCGGCTTCACGCAGGACATCCCCATCGCCGCGATCTTCGGCGGCAATCTCAACATCAGGGGCATCAGCGTCGGCAGCCGCGCGATGTTCGAGGACATGTGCCGCGCCATCGCCGCCAACCGCATCGCGCCGGTGGTCGATCGCACGCTGCCCTTCGCCGAAGCCCGCGCCGGCTTCGAGCTGATGAAGGGGCAGGGCCATTTCGGCAAGATCGCGCTGAAGATCGCCTAGCGATCCATCCGGCGATAGCGGTAGGGCGGGGGCGGGGCATCGGCTTCCGCTTCGCCGATCGCCCGCATCGCCGCGTGGCGGGGCGACAGGGCGCAAGCCGGATCGGTCGCCTCCGCCGCGCCCGCCAGCGCCATCGCCTGACAGCGGCAGCCGCCCCAGTCGATCTCGGCATTGGCGCAGCCGCGGCAGGGTTCGCGCATCCACTCCGTGCCGCGGAAGCGGTTGAAGGCCTCGCTGCCGGTCCAAATCTCGGCGAGCGGCGTGTCGCGCACGTTGAGGAACGCCATCCCCGGCAGGCCGGCGGCGGCGTGAGCAGGGCATCGCCGCGCCGTCGGGCGCGACCACGATCACCTCGCGGCCCCAGCCGCCCATGCAGGCCTTGGGCGCGTCGGCGTAATAGTCGGGGATCACGAAATCGAGCACCAGACGGCCTTTCAGCCGTTCCCGCGCCGCGGCGACCAGCGCGATCGTCTCGTCCAGTTGGGCCCGCGTCGGCAGCAGCGCGGCGCGGTTGATGAGCGCCCAGCCGTAATACTGGATGTGGGCCATCTCGATCCGCCCGCAATCCATCTCCAGCGCCAGGTCGATGAAGCGCGCCGCGTTGTGGACGTTCGCCCGGTGGAGCGGCGCGTTGAGCGTCAGCGCGAGGCCGAGCGCCCGCGTCCAGGCCGCGACCGCGCGCTTGCGCTCGTAGCCCGCATAGCCGCCGATGCGGTCGGAGCTTTGCGCGTCCACGTCCTGAAGCGAGAGCTGCACATGGTCGAGGCCCGCCGCCGCCAGCCGCTTCAGCCGCTCCTCGGTCAGCCCGATGCCCGAGGTGATGAGGTTGGTGTAGAGCCCGGCCTCGCGCGCCGCCGCGACCAGCGCCTCAAGATCGCGCCGCGAGGCGGGCTCGCCGCCCGAGAGGTGGAGTTGCAGCACGCCGAGATCGGCCGCCTCGCGGAACACCCGCGCCCAGGTCGCGGTGTCCAGTTCGCGCTCCGCCTGCACCAGCTCCAGCGGGTTGGAGCAATAGGGGCAGGCGAGGGGACAGCGATGCGTCAGTTCGGCGAGAAGGCCGGTCGGCGGCGCGGGCGTCATGGCCGCACATAGCCCCGCGCCGCGAGATCGGCGACGAGCGCCGCGGCATCGGCCTCGATCTCGGCGGGATCGGCGTCGTAGTCGGCGGCGAGCCGCGCGGCGATCTCCGCGAGGCTGCGCCGTCCGTCCACCAGCGCAAGGATCGCCGCCGCCGTCTCGTCCAGCGCGACGATGCGCTCGGGCGCCAGCAGCACCTCGCGCGCCCGCACCCTGTCGTGGTGCAGGCGCACGCCCGGCGCGAGGCTGGGCGCGCTCATCCCTGCGGAACGAAGGCGCCGGGCGGCACGAGGCCGGGCGCGACATAGGCGAAATGCAGCGCGTCGAGCATCGACCACAGCACGCCGCACTTGAACTTCAGCGCGTCGATGACGGCCTTTTGTTCGGCCGGGGTGCGGGCGTTCTCGATGCAATAGGCGAGCGCGAAGGCCGAGTCCTGCGGCGCTTCGGTGAGGCGCGGCCGGAAATAGGCGAGCGCCTCCTGGTCGATGAAATCGTAGCCGGCGAGCATGCCTTCGACGCGCTCGGCGATGATGGTCGGCGAGAACAATTCGGTCAGCGACGAGGCGACGGCTTCCAGAAGGCTGCGGGTCGAGACGAAGCGGACATAGGATTGCGCCGCGAACAGCGAGGCGGGCAGGATGCCGGCCATCGAGGTCACATAGTCGCGCTCGAAGCCGAGCGCATCGGTCAGCTTCAGCCAGCGGGCGATGCCGCCGATGCGGTTCTCGTCGCCGTCATGGTCGGCGAGGCGCGAGCGCCAGGCACGGCGCAGCGCCGGATCGGGGCAACGGGCGATCAGCGCCGCGTCCTTGATCGGGATATGCGCCTGATAGACGTAGCGGTTAAGCGCCCAGGCCTGCACCTGTCCCTTGTTCAGCTTGCCTGTATGCAGCAGGCGGTGGAACGGATGCTTGTCGTGGTAGCGCTCGGCCCCCACGGCGCGCAGGGCCGCCTCGAAGGCGGCGGGCGACATCATTGCGGTCACAGCGAAATCTCCATCCCGTCCTCGGCGATCGCCCAGCCTTCGGCCGCCAGCGCCGCCCGTTCGGCGCTGTCATAGCGCAGGGCGGGATTGGTGTTGTTGATGTGGATGAAGAATTTCCGCCCCGCGCGGATTTGGCCGAAGGCCTCGACCGCGCCGCCGGGGCCGGTCATCGGCATGTGGCCCATGCGCCGGCCGGTCTTGGTCCCTTCGCCGGACCGGATCATCTCGTCGTCGGTAAAGAGCGTGCCGTCGAAAAAGACCGCGTCCGCGCCCTCGCAGGCATCGGCGAGGGCCTCCGTCATGCGGGCGCAGCCGGGGGCGAAGACGGCGCGCTTGCCCGCGCTTTCCAGCACGAAGCCGGCGCAGTCGCCGGGCTCCCCCCGCGTCGGGTCGGGCCGCGTCCGCTCCAGATAAAGCGGCGCCTTGCCGGGCAGGTCGATGGCGGTGGCCTTGAGGCCCGGCAGCGGCTCGAACGGGACGTCCGGGGTCAGCGCCGTGCGCGTCACCACCTCGGACAGCGCCTCGAAGATCGGGTTCATCGCCAGCGCCGCCAGCGTCGGCTGCGTGCCGTAGATCGTGAACGCCTGCCGCTCGCGCAGGCACAGAAGACCCGTCACCTGGTCGATCTCCGCCCCCGTCAGCAGCACCGCCTCGATGGGGGTGGAGCGGGGCGGCAGGCGCGGGTGAAGCTGGGGATTGGCGATGATCTGCTGTCTGAGATCGGGTGCGGCGTTGAGGATCGCCCACGAGAAGCCGTCGAGGCTGACGGCCAGCGAACACTGGCTCCGAAACGGAACGAGCGGGTCGCGCCCGAAGGCGGCCCGCCCGTTCTCATTTGGCGCATTCCACTGCGGGAGGCCTCCGCCGGCTCCGGACCCGAGTACCAGGAGCCTCATGAAGGATGCCTGCTCGCTCCGTCAGGACTTGAGGGTGCAGGAGACGTAGCAGTTGATCTCCATGGCCGCGCTGCTCTCGACCGCCTTGGGCTTCGCCCAGCTCTTCTTCTGCATGGGAGTCCACTCCTCTGTTTCCGTCGCCCAAAACCATACGCCCGATCGGCGATTATTCAAGCGGATTCACCCCCAGAGGGCGCGCGCGGGCGGCTGCATCAGGCTGCCCTCGAAGGCGATCCCGCCCTCGCGGTCGGCTTTCAGCAGCAGCGGCCCGTCGAGATCGACATAGGCCGCCGCCCCCGCCAGCAGCGCCGCCGGGGCCATGGCGAGCGAGGTCGAGACCATGCAGCCGACCATGATCTTCAGGCCCGCCGCCTCGGCCGCGCGCACCGAGGCCAGCGCCTCGGTGAAGCCGCCCGCCTTGTCGAGCTTCACGTTCACTGCGCCGTAGCGCCCGGCGAGGGCGGGAATGTCGGCGGCGATGTGAAAGCTCTCGTCGGCGCAGAGCAGGATCGGGCTGTCCCAGCCCTTCAGCCGGTGGTCCTCCAGCGCCGGGATCGGCTGCTCGACCAGTTCGAGGCCGAGCCGCGCAAGCTCCGGCGCGATCGCCGCCAGCTGATCGAAGCTCCAGCCCTCGTTCGGGTCGGCGATCAGCCGCGCCCCCGGCGCGCCGGCCCGCACCGCCGCGACGCAGGCGACCGGATCGTCGGGTCCGAGCTTCAGCTTCAGCAGCGGACGGTGGCGCGCCTCGGCGGCCGCCGCGCCCATCGCGGCGGGCGTTCCGAGGCTGATCGTATAGGCGGTGATGGCGGCGGCCGGCGGCGTCAGCCCGGCGAGACGCCAGACCGGCGTATCGCTCGCCTTGGCCTCCAGATCCCAGAGCGCGCAATCGACCGCGTTGCGGGCCGCGCCCGCGGGCAGCAGGCGGGCGAGATCGGTCCGTCCGGCCCCGGCCTCGATCGCCGCCGCGACGCCCTCGATCGCCGCCTCGACGCTGCCGATCGTCTCGCCGTAGCGGCCATAGGGAACGCACTCGCCGCGCCCGGCATGGCCGTTCCCGGCGATCTCGCAGACCACCACTTCGGCCGCCGTCTTCACCCCGCGCGAGATCGCGAAGGGCCGCTCCAGCGGCCAGCTTTCGCGGCGCACGCTCAGGCGGCGGGCGCTCACGGCGTCTCGGCCTGGGGCAGGTTCAGCACCGGCCCTTTGCGCGGCGCGAACTCGGCGGCCCGGCGTTCGGCCTCGTCGATGTCGGTCTGGTCGAGCCGGGCCGAGAGATCGAAGCGGCGGCGCTCGGCCTCCGGCACGCCCTGCGCGGCGGCGAGGATCGACCATTTGAGCGCCTCGATCTCGTCCTTTTCGACGCCGCGCCCGGTGAGGAAGCGCTGCGCCATGCGATCCTGCGCCCGCGCATGGCCGCGCTCGGCGGCTTCGGCGAACCAGAACAGCGACAATTCCTCGCTCGCCGTCATGCCCGCGCCGTCGCGATAGACCTTGCCCAGATTGTACTGCGCCTTGGCGAAGCCCTTGATGCTGGCGCTGAGGAAGAGTTCGGCGGCCCGCCGCTCGTCCTTCTCGACCCCGACGCCCTCCTGGTAGAGCTTGCCGAGCGTGTATTCCGAATTGGGATAACCGGCGTCCGCGCCGATCTTCAGATAGCGCAGCGCCGCGCCGTAGTCGGGATCGGCCGGCACGCCGTCGACTTTCGGCTCGCCCGCCAGGATCGCCAGCGCCAGATTGTGGGCGGCCCGCACATGGAGCTGGCTCGCCGCCCGTCGCCACCAGTCCATCGCCGACTTCATGTCGCGGTCGACGCCGAGGCCGTTGGCGTACATCACGCCCAGGTTGAACTGCGCCGAAACGTCGCCGCCATTGGCCAGCGGCAGCCACATGGCGATCGCCTCCTCGTAGCGGCCGCTGAGAAAGGCGTCGTAGGCGTCGGCGGCGCTGCCCGCTTCGACCGGCGCTTCGTCGGGCTCGGCGGCGGCGAAACCCGGCCCGGCGAGCGCCAGGGCGATGACAAGGGCGGCGAGGACTTTCATGGTGCGGACACGAACCTAGATATGCGGCCGATTCGTGTCGATGGTCCCGCCGACGTGACTGCCGCAGGGTTGACGCTGCCGGAGGCAAACTGTCTTTTGCGGATCAGATGAGCACCCCCCCTAAAAGCCAGCGGACCGTGCCGTCCACGGCCGTCGCTCTGAACGCCGCGACGTTGCGCCTCGAACGGCGCGACGGCGGCGCGACGCTGGTCGCGGGGGGCGACTGGGTGGTGCGCCAGTCGGTCGGCCTCGACCGCGACCTGGCGGCGCTGAAGCTCCCCGCCGGGGGCGCGCTCGCCATCGACCTCTCGGGCGTCGGCAAATTCGATACCGCCGGGGCCTGGCTGCTGGAGCGCACCCGCGACGCGGTGCTGGAGGGCGGCGGCACGGTGACCATCGCCGGGGCGACGCCGGAGGCGATGTCGCTGATCGAGGCGATCCAGAAGGCCGAACCCCGGCCGGTCAAGGAAAAGCCCGAGGCGAGCGCCCTCATCGGCATGCTGGAGCGCACCGGCGCCAGCATGGAGCATATCTGGCACGGGGCCCGCGACGCGACCGGCTTCATGGGCCTCGTCATCCTCACCATGGTGCGCACCGCGCTCCGCCCGGCGCGGCTGCGCTTCACCTCGCTCGTCCATCACATGGAGGCGACCGGCCTCGACGCCGTTCCGATCGTCATGCTGATGTCGTTCCTGATCGGCGCGGTGCTCGCCTATCAGGGCTCCGAGCAGCTGGTGAAGTTCGGCGCCTCGATCTTCACCGTCGATCTCATCGGCATCTCGTTCCTGCGCGAGATCGGCATCCTGCTCACCGCCATTCTCGTCGCCGGCCGTTCGGGCAGCGCCTTCACCGCTCAGATCGGCTCGATGAAGATGCGCGAGGAGATCGACGCGATGCGCGCCCTCGGCCTCGATCCGGTGGAGATGCTGATCGTGCCGCGCGTGCTGGCGCTGGTGCTGGTCCTGCCGCTGCTCGGGTTTCTCTCCAACATCGCGGGCCTGGTCGGCGGCGGCTTCGTCGCGGTGATCGCGCTCGACATCTCGCCGTCGATGTATATCGACCGCCTGCAGAGCGCGATCGGCCTGTGGACCTTCTGGACCGGCGTCATCAAAGCGCCCGTTTTCGCCTTCCTGATCGCCGCCATCGGCTGCTTCGAGGGATTGCGGGTCAGCGGCAGCGCCGAATCGCTGGGCGAACGCACCACGCAGTCGGTGGTGGAGGGGATTTTCGTCGTGATCATCGCCGACGCCTTCTTCTCCATCCTCTTCGTCAATCTGGGGATCTGACCCATGGCGGAGACGGCGGGGACACGCGAAGTGGTGATCGAGGTGCGCGGCCTCAAGAACCAGTTCGGTTCCCAGGTGGTGCACGAAAATCTCGACCTCGACGTCTATCGGGGCGAAGTCATCGGCATCGTCGGCGGCTCGGGCACCGGCAAATCGGTTCTGCTGCGCTCCATCGTCGGCCTCAACCGGCCGTCGGCGGGATCGGTCAAAGTGTTCGGCCAGGACCTGCGCAGCCTGCCCGACGACCGCCGCCGCGAGGTCGAAACCCGCTGGGGCGTGCTGTTCCAGGAAGGCGCGCTGTTCTCGGGCCTCACCGTCGCGCAGAACGTGCAGGTGCCGATGCGCGAGCATCTCCATCTGCCGCAGGCGCTGATGGACCAGCTCGCGGCGGTCAAGATCGGCCTTGTCGGCCTTCCGCAGGACGCGGGCGCGAAATTCCCGTCGCAGCTTTCGGGCGGCATGAAGAAGCGCGCCGGCCTCGCGCGGGCGCTGGCGCTCGACCCCGAGATCGTCTTCCTAGACGAGCCGACCGCCGGCCTCGACCCGATCGGCGCGTCGGCCTTCGACCAGCTGATCCTTCAGCTCAAGGATACGATGGGCCTGACCGTGTTCATGGTGACGCACGATCTGGACAGCCTGCACGCGATCTGCGACCGGATTGCGGTGCTGGCCGAGAGGCGCGTTCTGGTGACGGGGACGATGGACGACATGCTCAAGCAGGATCATCCCTGGATCCGCGAATATTTCCACGGCCCCCGCGCGCGGGCCGCGACCGGAGCCTGGGGCGGCAACGCCCCGCACGCCGCGAAGGCAGGAGCCTGAGATGGAGATCAAGGCCAATCACGTCCTGATCGGCGCCTTCACGCTGGCGACCGTGCTCGCCGCCTTCGTGTTCCTCACCTGGCTCGGCCAGTTCCGCTTCGACCGGCGCTTCGACGAATACGCCATCATCTTCGAGGGCGGCGTCTCCGGCCTCGCCGTCGCCTCCGAGGTCCGTTATTCGGGCATCAAGGTCGGCGAAGTGGCGGACGTGAAGCTCGACCAAAACGACCCGCGCCGGGTGCAGGTTCTGGTCCGCCTCAACGCCGGCACCCCGGTGAAGGAGGACACCGTCGCCTCGATCGAGTCCGGCATCCTCACCGGCGTCGGCACGGTGCAATTGTCGGGCGGCTCGCCGGAGGCCAAGCCCCTGACCTCGGCCGACGACGAATTGCCGGTCATCCCGGCGCGCCTCACCGGCATCCAGGAGCTGGCCGAAACCGCGCCCAATCTCGTCGCCTCGGCGGCCAGTCTTCTCGCCCGCGGCAACGCGCTGCTGTCGGACAAGAACCGCGCCGCCGTCGCCGAGGCGCTGGAGAACGCGCGCAAGTTCTCGCAGCGCCTCGATGCGGTGATGGAGAAGATCGAGGCCGCCTCGACCCGCCTCGATTCCATCACCCGCAATGTCGACGTCATCGTCGCCGACGCCAGCAAGGAGTTCGGCCCGGCGCTCGAAAGCCTGAAAGCGGCGGGCAGCGGCATCGCCGAAGTCGCCGCCGATCTCGACCGGATGCTGGTCGAGGTGCGGCCGGCCTTCCGCGACTTCTCGCGCGGCGGCCTGTCGTCGCTGACCGCCTTCATCCAGGAGGCGCGCGAACTGACCGCGACTCTGGAGCGCGTCTTCAGCAAGATCGAAAGCGATCCGGGCGGCTTCCTGACCGGCACGGACGCTCCCGAATACAGGGGCGGCAAATGATGGCGCGACGTCTTCTTCCGGTCTGCGTGCTGGCGGCGGCCTCGCTGCTGGGCGGCTGTTCGCTGCTCTCCTCCGCGCCGCCGCAGCTCTACGACCTCTCGCCGAAGAACACCTTCGACGACGCCGCGCCCGCCGCCGCATGGCAGCTGGTGGTGGAGGAGCCGACGACGCCCAACGCCATCAACACCGACCGCATCGCGGTCCGCCCCTCGGCGCTGGTCGTCCAGTATTTCGGCGGCGTCAAATGGACCGATCGCGCCCCGGCGCTGGTGCAGACGCTGCTGGTCGAATCCTTCGAGAACTCCGGCAAGATCATCGGCGTCGGCCGCCGTTCGGTCGGGATGACGGGCGACTATGTCCTCACCTCCGAACTGCGCGAGTTCGAGGCGGTCGCGGGCGCGGACGGATCGACCTCCGTCGTGGTGCGCCTGGTGCTCAAGCTGGTGCGCCAGTCGAGCGGCGCGATCGTCGCCTCGACCACCGCCGCGGCCGACGTCACGGCGGCGAGCGATCAGGTGCCAGACGTCGTCGCGGCCTTCGACGAGGCGCTCGGCAAGGTGCTCAAGCGCACCGTCACCTGGGTGCTGAACGAAGGCGCGGCCGACCGCCGCCGCTACATCGAGGAATAGGCGCCGGAGCGGCTCTCGTTCATGCGGGAATGCTTCTTCATGCCTCATGGCCGCCCTTGAGGCGGCCATCCAGTGCGGCCGCTATCGTGAAGCTGGATGGCCGGGTCAAGCCCGGCCATGAGGGCCGGGAGATCGCAAGCCGTCCCCCGCGCAATAGGCGCTAGAGCCGTCCGGTCGCCGCCGCGAGCAGCAGATAGAGCCGCCCGGTCTGCGAGGTCAGGAACGTCTCGGCCAGCACCTGATCGCGGTCGCGCGCCGCCGCGTCGTCCAGCAGGCCCTCGAACTCCGACATGTAGCGGTCGGCGTGGGTGCGGAAATCGGTGTCGGCGGCATAGCGTTCGGCGATCCGGTCGGCGCCCTCGCGGCCGATCATGGCGACCAGCCGCCGCGTGAAGACGCTGCGCTCGCCGTTGACGTAGCGCCGCCACAGGTCGGGGGCCGGATCGTCGCCCAGCGCGCGGTCGAGATCGATCGCCAGCGCCTGAAGCTTCTCGACCACATGCAGCGCCTCGCGGTGCAGGTCGATGGAGGTCTTGTGGCTGTCGGGCATGCGGCGCGGCCCGGCGAAGCCGCGCTCGTCGACATTGGCGAGCGCGGTGCTCAGCCGCCAGTCGGCCTTGGCCTGCACGTCCGGCTCACGCCGGATGAGGCCGGCGAGACGGCGCGCGAAGCCGAACCATTCGGGTTTGCCGGGTTCGCTCTTTTCCGGCTGCGTGCCGTCGGTGAGGGCGGGCGGCGCTTCGGGCGCGGGCAGGGGAGTGGGTTCGGGCGCGGCGGCGAGCGCGAGGTCCGCCGCCTTGATCGCCTTGATCCGCTCGGCGATGAGGTCGGGCAGCGCCTCGGCCTCGGCCTTCAGTTCGGCGATCGCCTCGCGGGCCGCGTTGCGCGCTTCTTCGGTCTGCGCGCCCAGCGCCTGCAGGGCCGAGGTGATCGCCTCAATCGCCGCCGTCGCCGCGCCGCCGGTCTGTTCGGAGGCGGCCGAGGCCCCGCGCGCCGCCATGTCGAACGAGGCGCGCGCCTTCTCGGCCGCTTCGCCCGCCGCCGCGACGGCTTCCTTCAGGCGCGTTTCGGCCGCGCCGGCCGCGCCGTCCAGCCGCTCGACCTGTCCGGCGAAGGCGGCGGCGATGGAGTCGACCCGCGCCCCCAGCGCCCCGCTTGCCGCCTCGCCGCGCCGCGCGATCTCGGCGGCGACCGCGTCTGTGCGGCGCGTCTGTTCGGCGAGCGACTGGCCGATGCCGCTCAGCGCATCGAGATTGCGCCCGAGCGCCAGTTCCAGCGCCTGCGTCTCGGCCTTCATCGCGGCGACCGCTTCGGCGAGCGCGCTGCGCTGGCGTTCGCCGCGCTGGAGGAAGCCGTCGAGGCGGCCGTCGAGCTGTTCGGCGGCGGCCATCAGCGCCGCCGCGCCCCGGTTGGCGGTCTGCGCGTTCACATGGGCCGTGGACGAGGCCATCTCCAGCGTGTTGCGCAGCGCCACGGCGCGGGCGTCGATCTGTTCCTGGGCGGCGGCGACGTCGGCCGCCGTCAGCCTTGCGGTCTCGCGCAGCGCCTGGGCGCGGGTGCGCAGATGCTCGCCCATCCGCTCGGCTTCCGACGACAGCGTATGGGCGACCGAGGCGAGGCCTTCGCGCTCCTCGCGCAAGGCGGTGCGGATCGCGTCGCCGCGCTCCTCAAGCCCGCGCGCCGTCTCCTCCACCGAGGCGAGGCGTTCGGCGATCGAACTCTCCAGCGTGCGCACGCGGATCAGCGCCCCTTCGAGGCCGGTGTTGAGCGCGTCGATCTCGCGCCGCACGGCGCGCCCGAGGCGCTGGATCTCGCGCCCGGCGGCGGCGTCCGGCTCGATCAGCCGGGCCGCGATCTGCAACAGATCCTCGCTGGCGAGCTGCAGGCCCTGCGAGCGCCGGGCGAGCAGGGCGACGAACCAGGTCAGCGCGATCGGGAAGGCGACCGCGAAGGCGAGCCCGGCGAGCCACGGCCAGTCGAGCGCCAGCAGGCCGTCGAGGCCGAGATAGCCCGCCACGAACGCCGCCGCGCCGCCCAGCCAGAAGGCGCTGACCACCGCCGCCGCCAGATAGGGGCGCTTGCCCGGACGGCGCAGGGCGTAGCGCCGCGCCGGCTCGCCATACTCGTCGCCGAACCCCGCCGCGGCGGGCGGCGCGGGCTGCGACGGGATGTGCATCGCTGCAACGTCTTTCAATTCCATCGTCGGATTCCGGGTTCCGGATCGCTCCTGGCGTTGCCGCCGGTTCAGGTTTGAGCCAATGTTAACACGATTGGGCGAAGGTGCTGGTTAATGAAGCGGCGCGAAGCCGCTCTCGCGCAATCCGATGTGGGGCGTCTATGGCGGCGATGGAAGACGGGCGGGCCCTGTGGGCCCCGACGGCGGCACAGCGTAACTATCTGGCGAGGGGCCTCGGCCAGCCCGGCGGCAAGCTGCCGCTCTTCGACGAGGACGGTCAGGCGATCGACCCGCGCATCATCCGCGCCTGTCTGGCGCAGGGCTGGGCGATGCCGTGGTTCGCCAACCCGATCAAGCCGGACTTCCTGGTCTGCCGCCTCACCGAGGAAGGCCGCCGCACGCTGACCGGCGGCTCCGCGGCCGGCGCATCTTCGGAAATGCGTCACAACGTCGTTAACTGCGCTTAAGCGATCGCCGGATAAAGTGGCGCGCAGGGAGACACCTGACGATGTCCGCTGAAGGCGCACGCGCCATCGACTTCAATCATCTCGACGCCTACACGGCCGGCGATCAGGATCTGATCCGCGAGGTGCTGCGGCTGTTCAAGACCCAGGTTTCGCACCTTCTGACCGTGCTCGCCGGGGCCGACGATCCCAAGCTCTGGAAAGATACAGCGCACGGCATCAAGGGCGCGGCCCGCGGCATCGGCGCGTGGTCGGTCGCCGAGACGGCGGCCGAGGTCGAGAAGTCGGACTTCTCCAACATGACCGGGCGCTTCGCGGCGCTCGCCCGTCTCGGCGCCGCCTTCGACTGCGTGCAGGCCGAGATCGACGCCGAACTCGCCGCGCCCGCCTGACGCGGCCTCAGCCGGCCAGCTTGAAATTGAGGATATAGGCGTAGCCGCGCGACACGTCGCGATAGGCGATCGTGCCCTTGCCGGCCGCCGCAAGGCTTTCGAAATAGGCCTTCACCTCGGGCCGGAAGCGCACATGGAACTGCTTCAGCCAGGCGCCGAGCAGCCACTTGAACCAGCCGGGCAGGCCCTTCTGGTCGCCGAAATCGACGACATGCAGCGTGCCGCCGGGCTTCAGCTCGGTCAGCGCGTGATCGACCGCCGCCTGCCAGTCGTCCATGATCGAGAGGGCGTAGGAGAAGACGATGCGGTCGAACTTCGCGTCGAGGCCGAACTTGGCGGCCGAGAAATCCTGCGCCAGCGCCACAAGCAGCGGCACCTTGTCCTTCAGCCCCGCCTTTTCGACCGAACCGCTCGCCGTCTTCAGCATTTCGGCCGAGGCGTCGAAGCCGAAGAAGCGCCCTTCGGGATAGCGCTGGGCCATCAGGATCAGATTGCGCGCCGTGCCGCAGCCCGCCTCGCACACCGTTTCGCCGGGCCGCACGTTCAATTCGCCGATCAGCGCGTCGCGGCCGAGCAGGTAGTATTTGCGCGAGGCGTCATAGACGTGCCGCGTCCAGCGATACATCCGGTCCATCGCCGGATGGGCGTCCTTCGCGGTGGCCATCAGCGTTTCTCGTAGATGTGGAAGCCGCCATAGATCGACGAGCGGTCCTGGCGGTGGAAATCGTGGCTCTCGTCGGGCTGGTAGGCCCACTGGCCGAGGATGTCGGCGGGCAGCTTGCGCTCCAGCGGCGAAATCTCGCCGGCGGTGCGGAAGATGACCCGCGCGCCGGGGCCGGCGACGCGGGTGATCTCGCGCCACAATTCGGTGATCTGCGTCTCGTTCATCCAGTCCTGCGCGTCGAGCAGGACGAAGCGGTCGAAGCTGTTTTCAGGCTTGGACGCGAGGAAGTCCGTCATGATGACGTGATTGACGTCGATCCGGTCCGTGCGGTCGCGCAGCAGCGCAAAGGTGTCGGCCTTCAGATAGTCGGGCACCGCCAGACGCTTCTCGGTGTCGTAGGCGCGGCTGAAGGCCTGCCAGGCGAAGTAGTTGTATTCGATGGGGAAATCGCAGGCCATCTTCTCGATGCGGCCGCGCAGCATGGCCGCCGTCTGGCCTTCCTCGGCCGACCCCGCCAGCTCGTCGAACTGCTGCGGCGGAATGCCGAGCATGTAATAGACGGTCGGCCGGTTGGCCGCCCAGCGCACGAACCACGAGCGGAACACCCGCGCCCAGTCGCGCTCGAAGATGGCGCGCTGCTCTTCCATGGTCTTGGCGTGGAGGATCTTGGTCGTGTCGAGGCCGTAGGACCACGACATCCAGCGCATCATGCCGATGAACTTGCCGAGCAGGCTGAAGCGGTAGAAGCCGCGCGCGAACATCGAAATCTTGCGCCGCAGCCGCAGGACGCCCATGCGGCTGTTCCAGTGGGCCCGCGTCTCGGCGTCGAGATGCGGCTCGAGATGGGTGCGATAGACCTCGACGTTCCGCTTGTCGCGGCCGATGGCGAAGAAGCGGAAGAAGGATTCGTAGTCGGGGGCGTGCTTGACCGCCGCGATCTTCAGCCGGGTCAGCGCCAGATGGTTGGGGTTGAGATCGACCGCGGTGATCGACTTCGGCCCGACGGCGAGGTAGTTGAGGATATTGCAGCCGCCCGAGGCGATCGTGATGATCCGCGTCTCGGGTCCGATCCGCATCGCCTTGATGTCGACGTCCGGGTCTTCCCAGATCTGGTTGTAGACGAAACCCTGAAAGAAGAACGTGAAGAGCCGCTCCATCCACCCGCGTTTCGTCGACCGGGGCGAAGTCTCGGCAGCTTTCTTCAGAAGTTCGTTGGCCATCGGCTCGCTGGGGCGGGGGATTCGGGAAAGCCGTGGTTCTAAGGGGGCCTTCCGGTGAAGGAAAGGCGAAATCGGCGCAAAGCGCCGCCTGTCCACGCAAAGCTGGAGACCCGGCGGGCCGAACTGAAACAGCCCGGCCGCCCGGCCAAACCCGTGAAAACCGGCAAAGGCCCGGCCCGGCGGCCGCCGGACCTCGAACTGCTGCAGGCGATCCGCGCCTGGGCGGGCGGGCGGGGCGGCGAGGTCGCGGCCGACGAGGCGCTGTCGGCCGCCGACCGGACGGGCCGCTTCCGCCTCAAGGGGGCGCTCGACCGCTTCTTCCGCCACTACGCCCGCCTGACCTGGCTGACGCAGCGTCAGAATCTGCCCGCCTCGCCCGAGATGCTGTGGGGCGCGGCCGCGGTCCTGCTTGACGATTGCGACCCCGATGCGGTCGCCCGGGCGGTCGCCGTCACCACCGCCGACATCCGCGCATTGGCCTCGGCCTTCGGGCGGATGACCGGCGAGGGGCTGGAGCACGCTTCCATGCCGGACTGGGTTCGGCTGGAGTGCCCGGAAGACTATTATTCAATTCTGGCAAAGACTTTCGGCGCGAACCTCAAGCAGGAACTGAGCGCGCTCGGGCTGCCCGCGCCGCTCGACATCCGGGTGAACACGCTGAAGGCGACACCCGAAAGCCTGACACAGACCCTCGCCGCCCGGGAGATCGAGATGCGGCCGGGCGTCTATGCGCCGCTCGCCCTGCACGCCAAGGGCCGCCCCGATCTGGCGTCGACCGAGGCCTTCGCGGCCGGCCTCTTCGACATGCAGGACGAGGGCTCGCAGCTCGTCGCCGCCATGGCCGGGGCGAAGCCGGGGCTGCAGGTGCTGGATTTCTGCGCCGGAGCCGGGGGCAAGAGCCTCGCCCTCGCGGCGGCGATGCAGAACCGGGGGCACCTCGTCGCCGCCGACACCAACGCCAAGCGCCTCGCCCGGGCGAAGCTCCGCTTCAAGCGGGCCGGGGTGGAGAACGCCGAGCGGGTGCAGCTCACCGGCCGCGACGACGACCCGTTCCTGAAGAAGAAGGCGACCCAGTTCGACCTTGTGCTGGTCGATGCCCCCTGTTCGGGCACCGGGGCCTGGCGCCGCCACCCGGAGACCAAGTGGAAGGCCGATGCCGGGCTGGACCGTCTGGTGGCGTTGCAGAAGGCGATCCTCGCCCGCGCCGCCCGCATGGTGAAGCGCGGCGGCCGCCTGATCTATGCGACCTGCTCGCTGATCCCGGCCGAGAACGAGGCGCAGGCCGAGGCCTTCCTCGCCGCCCATCCGAACTTCCAGGCGGTCCCGGCCGAAACCGTCTGGACCTCGGTCCTGCCGACGCCGTGGCCCCGCGGCGCGGGCGACTATCTGAAGCTGACCCCCGCCCGGAACGGGACGGACGGCTTCTTCGCCGCCGTGTTCGAGCGGACGGCCTAACCGGTCAGCCAGACCCACATCACCCGGCCGGGCAGAAAGCTCAGAATCCCGGCGACCAGAAGGGCGCCGAAGAAGAGGCCGATCATGCTCCGCCGGTGGGCGGCGATCCGCCCCTGACGGGCCGCCGACACGCCGCGGACGATGCCGAAAAAGGTCAGCGGCACGAAGAGGTGGATGAGGCTGAACGACCCGCCGTTCAACTCGCGGATGAAGAGCGCGGCGACCGCCGTCACCGCCATCAGCGCCATCCAGATCCAGCCGAGCGCCTTGTGGCTGCGCGTGCCCTTGCGGGCGAGGAAAAGGACCATGCCGAGCGGCAGCGCCGGCAGCACGGTGCCCAGATGAACGAGGATCGCCACGTCGCGGACCGCCGCGGTCGCCGGCGCGAGGCCGAGCGCCAGACGGATGAGCGCGATGACGCTGGCGGCGGCGAGGGCGCTCCCGGCGATCAGCAGGACGTTGCGGGCGAGGGGCGAAAGCGAGAAGTCCGGGCGGCGCAGGGCCGGGGCGGGCATGGTCAAGACGAACGGCTCCATGGGGTGTCGCGGCGCAGCCTGCCGCGCCGCCGCCGGCGGGCAACGCCGTTTGCGTCGATGGGCATCCGGCTTCGTGAATTGCCCGAAAAACGGCGCTTTGCCGTTTCGCGAAGCGCGAGCGGGCGCTATTTCTGCCGCCTCGGGGAGAGGACATGAGCGGACTGCGCAGGGTGCTGATCGATCTGGCGGTGCTCGCCGGCATCGGTTTTCTGCTGGCGCTGCTGGGCCCGTTCGGCAGCTTCGCCGCGCCGTTTCCGCTGCGCCTCGTCTATTGGGTGGGCCTGACCATTGCGGGCTACGTCATCTACCGCCCGGCGATGGCGGCGGCGAACCTGCTGGCCGAGCGGCTCGACCTGCCGCGCCTCGCGGTCTGGATCGCCGCCTGCATTCTGGCGACCGTGCCGATGACCGCGCTGGTCATCGCGGCGGAGGGCCTGTTCGGAGCGGCGCGGCCCCCCGGCCTCGAACCCGCCTTCCAGTTCTACCGCTATGTGCTGGTGATCGCGGCGGCGCTCTGCTTCGTCTTCTGGCTGGCCGGCGACCGGCACGAGCGGCGGCTCGCGCAACCGCCCGGAACGCCGGAGGCGGAAGGACCGGCCGCGCCGCCGCGCTTCCTGGACCGCCTGCCGGCCAACGCGGGCCGCGAATTGATCGCGCTGGAGATGCAGGACCACTACGTCCTCGCCCACACCGCGACCGGACAGGCGATGATCCTGATGCGGATGCGCGACGCGGTCGCCGAACTCGACGGCATCGACGGCGCGCGGGTCCATCGCAGCTGGTGGGTCGCCCGCAAGGCGGTGCGCGAGGTGAAGCGCGACGGCCGCAATGTCCGCCTCGTGCTGGCGCGCGGCCTCGAAGTGCCGGTCGCCCGCGCGGCCGTCGCCACGCTCCAGAGCGGCGGCTGGTTCTAGCGCCAGGCCGAGACGCCGAAGCGGATCAGCAGATCGCCGCTGAGGCCGCCGATCAGCCGTCCCCGGCCGCGGCAGGCGAGGGCGGCGGCGGCGAGGCGGCCCTCCTTCTTCAGCGCCTGCGCCCGCCGGGCGACATGGCTGAGCCGTTCCCAGATCGCCTCGATGCCGGGCTCCAGCGGCGGCGCGGGCAGGTCGGCGAGCGCGGCCGCGAGCCCCGCCGCGTCGCCGCCCAGCGGGGCGATCGCCGCCGCCGCATCCAGCGTCGCGCCGCGCGCCACCGCCACCGAGGCGCGCAGCGGCGCGCCGCCTTCCGGGGCGCTCAGGGCGCGGGCCGTCTCCCACACCAGATCGGCGGGACCGGCCTCGGGCGGCACCGCCGCGCCGGGCGGCAGGTGGAGATGCAGCGTCCCTTCGGCCGCGAAGACGTGCCAGACGCCGGGGGCGATCATGCTGGCGGCGGTCACCGCCCCGGCCGGGTCGTCGCCCGCGCCGGACAGCATCGCGGGCGCGCCGCTGAAAAGGCTGCGGGCCGGGCCGAAATCGAGACGGTGAACGCTCATCGCGCCTCAGTGGCCGTTCCGCGATTGCGCCGTCAAGGCCGCGCGGTTCATGGACGCGACGCGGCGCGCCGGGCGCTCACTCCGCCTGGATGCCGATCGCATAGACGGTGAGGTTGGCGGGCGAGGGTTCGAGATGAGCCTTGCCCACCCCCGACCAGGACGATGCGCCATCCGGGTAGCTGGCCGTCAGCAGATTGCCGACGCCGTGCCAGTTCACCCGCGCCCCTCCGCCGATCATCGTCCAGGGCGCGGGCACCGAGACCGAGGCGGCCGGTGCGCCCGACACCTGGCTTTGCCCGGTGAAGATCGCCGTGGTGAGTTTCGCGCCGTTGCGGGCCTTCAGGCTGATGACATAGACGGTCACCGAGGCGGGGCTGACCTTGATGTGATCCTTGGCGCGCACGGCCCAGGCATGCTTGCCGTCCGGGTAGCTCCCCGTCAGAAGATTGCCGAACGGCGTAACGATCTGGCCGACATGGCTCGGATCGGCTTCCCAGTTCACGCGCGCTCCGCCGCCGGTCATTACATATCCTGGCCGCGACGCCTCGAAGCTCGCTTCGGGATGGGACGCGTAGGTGCTGGTGAACTCGTCGACCGCGACGTCCCACTGGTTCGAGGGGTCCTGGATCGCGACGGCATAGGCGATGACGCGGTGCGTGTCGGCGGCGAGGTGATCCTTCGAGCGGGCCACCCAGCAATTCGCCTCGGGATAGGAGGCGGTGAGCAGCGCGCCTGGCCCGGTCCATTCGACCCTCGCGCCGCCCGAGACGATCTTCCATCCCGCCGGCGCGCAGGCCCGCGCCTCCGCCTGCTGGCCGGGCGCGCCCGCCGCTTCGAAGATTCGCACATGCAGTTTCGGCGCGGCCGGGGGACGCCGGGCCGCCGAGGCGGCAGGAAGGGCGCAGAGCCCTGCCACGACCGAGGCCGCAAGCGCGGCGCGCCAGATGCGGAAGGCCATGGCCGATACTCCCTTGCGATCGCCGATGCGAACCGCGCGACCGGCGATCTGGTTCGCGGCTGCCGGCAGGCAGGCGCGCGCCGCACCCTAGCACCGGCCGTGAAGGCGGAGAAGCAGCGCCGTCTCCGCGATTGCGCCGCAAGGACCGCCCTGACATAAGCGCGCCCATGCCGGACCTTGCGATGCGAACCGAGGCGGTCGTCCCGCCCGCCGACTGCCCCGACATGCCGACCCTGCGCGGCCAGATCGACCGTATCGACCGCGCCCTCGTCGCGCTGATCGCCGAGCGCACGGGCTATATCGCCCGCGCCGCCGTCATCAAGCAGCGCCGCGACACGGTGCACGACGACGCCCGCATCGAGGATGTGGTGGCCAAGATCCGCCGCGCCGCCGAGGCGCTGGGCGTGCCGGGCGATCTCGTCGAGCCGGTCTGGCGCGAGCTGATCGCCCGCTCGATCGCCTACGAGTTCGAGAAGTTCGACGCCAAGGGCTGACGCCTCAGCCCGCCGCCTTCGGCTTCACCGGCCGCATCAGACCTTCCTGAACGACGCTCGCCACCAGCTGCCCGGCGCGGGTGTAGATGAGGCCGCGATTGAAGCCGCGCCCGCCCGCCGAAACCGGCGCGTCATGGGCGTAGAGCAGCCAGTCGTCGATCCGCAGCGGATGATGGAACCACATCGCGTGGTCCAGGCTCGCGCCCATCATCTTGCCCGACATCCAGGAAATGCCGTGCGGCTGCACGGCCGTGTCCATCAGCGACATGTCCGAGGCGTAGGCGAGCAGGCACTGGTGCAGGCGCGGATCGTCGGGCAGGGCGCCGTTGGCGCGGATCCATGTGTGCTTGAACGGCGGGCGCGGGGACGGGTCGATCTCGTCGGGCGGATCGATCTCGCGCTGCTCGATGGGCCGGTCGCGCAGATGCTGCGCCCGCATCCGCTCGGGCAGGCGGTCGACATAGGATTTACGGAATTCGTCCTCGGTCGGCAGAGTCTCCGGTCCCGGCACGTCCGGCATCGCGAACTGGTGCTCCCAGCCCGGCTCGCTGACATGGAACGAGGCTTCCATGTGGAAGATCGGCTTGCCGTGCTGGATCGCCACGATGCGCCGCGTCGTGAAGCTGCCGCCGTCGCGGGTGCGGTCGACCTCATAGAGGATGGGGGCCTTGGGATCGCCGCCCAGCAGGAAATAGGCGTGGAACGAATGGCAGAGCCGGTCGAGGCCCACGGTTCGCAGCCCGGCCATCAGGGCCTGCGCCATCACGTGCCCGCCATAGACGCGCGTCTCGCGCTCCACCGGCGAGACGCCGCGGAAGAAATTGACCTCGACCTGTTCCAGGTCGAGCTGTTCAAGCAGTTCTTGCAGCGCCGCATTCATGCAGCCACTCTCCGGCGATGACAGGAATCCCGGTGGGCTATAGACCACGCGGGAGGCTCAAAACAAAGTCCGGGGCGGGGGAGCGGCGCATGAGTGACGTGACGGCAGGAGAACGCGAGCCGACGGCGGGCGAACTGCGCATGGTCGTCGCCGCGGCGTCGATCGGCACCGTCTTCGAATGGTACGATTTCTTCGTCTACGGCACGCTGGCCGCGCTACTGGGCGCGCTCTTCTTCCCGGCCGGAAACGAGGCAGCCGCCTTCCTGCTCAGCCTTGCGACCTTCGGCGCAGGCTTCTTCGTGCGGCCCTTCGGCGCGCTCTTCTTCGGGATGCTGGGCGATCTCGTCGGGCGCAAATACACCTTCCTCGTCACCATCACGCTGATGGGCGTGGCGACCGCCGGTATCGGCTTCCTGCCGACCTTCCACGACATCGGCATCGCCGCCGCCGCGATGCTGCTGATCCTGCGCCTGCTCCAGGGTCTTGCCATCGGCGGCGAGTATGGCGGCGCGGCGACCTATGTCGCCGAGCACGCGCCGCAGCACCGGCGCGGCTATTTCACCTCCTACATCCAGGCGACGGCGACCATCGGCTTGTTCCTGTCGCTGGCCGTCGTTTCGATCTGCCGCGTCTCGCTCGGCGAGGAGGCGTTCAAGGCCTGGGGCTGGCGCATTCCCTTCGTGCTCTCGCTCGTGCTGCTGGCGATCTCGATCTACATCCGCATGAAGCTGAACGAGTCGCCGGTCTTCCGCGCCATGAAGGAAGAGGGCCGCGGCTCCGCCCGGCCGATCCGCGACAGCTTCGGCAACTGGGCGAACCTCAAGATCGTGCTGATCGCCTTCGCCGGCGCGTGCATCGGCCAGGGCGTGCTTTGGTACACGGCCAATTTCTACGCGATGCTCTACATGCAGAACGTGCTGGGCGTCGCCTATCTCGACACCTATCTGCTGCTCGCCCTCGCGCTGCTGATCGGCATGGGCCTCGTCGTCTTCTTCGGCTGGCTATCGGATCGGGTGGGGCGCAAATGGCTGATGCTGGGGGCGTGCCTTCTCGGCGCGGCGACCATCCAGCCGGCCTTCCATTTGCTGGCCCGCGCCGTGAACCCGGCGCTGATGGCGGCGAACGAGAAGAACCCGGTGACGCTTCAGGCGAACCCGGCCGCGTGCGGCATGGTGATTTTCGCCGATCCCAAGACCGGCTGCCAGAAGGTGCGCGCGCTGCTCTCCAAGGCGGGCGTGCAGTTCACGACGCTCGATCTGGAGGGCGACCAGACGCTGCTCACCATACCCGGCGTCGATCCGGCGAAGGTCGGCGGCGAGCCGAGCGAGCGCGAGGAAGGCCCCGGCGATTCCGTCTTCGTGATCGAGGGCGCGGATGTTCCGGCCGCCGACATCCGCGCGCACCTGACGGCCGCGGGCTATCCCGCCAAGGCCGATCCGGCCCTGATGAACTGGCCGCTGGCGATCGCCGTCCTCACCTGGCTCGTCACCATCGCGGCGATGATCTACGGCCCGATCGCCGCCTTCCTGGTCGAGCTGTTCCCGACGCGCATCCGCTACACGTCGCTCTCGCTGCCCTACAACATCTCGAACGGCCTGATCGGCGGCTTCCAGCCCTTCGTCTCGTTCGCGATCATCACCGCGACCGGCGATATCTTCGCCGGCCTCTGGTACCCGATCGCGGTGGCGGCGCTCTGCTTCGTCGTGGGTGCGCTGCTGATGCCGGAAACCAAGGATCGCAGCCTGCACGACGACGACGCCAGACCGGCATGACGAGGCGGCTGCGCAATTTCGGTCTGGCCGAGACGGTCGAGACCCAGATGCGGGTGCGCGAATGGGCCGAGGCGCGCTTTCTGCCCGCCGACGACGACATCGTGATGGTGACGGAGATCGCCTGCGGCCAGCCCGGCTGTCCGCCGCTGGAGACCGTCATCGCGCTCATGCGAACGGGGCGCGCGCCGGTGAAGTTCAAGCTCTACAAGGCGCTCGCCGAAGTGACCGAGGACGACGTGCGCCGTCTCGGCAAGCCCGGCTGGACGATGAAGAACGAAGGCCGCGGCTGGTAGCGGCGTCGCTTGCCCACCCCTCCTCATCCTGAGGAGGGCGCGACAAGCGGCCGTCTCGAAGGACGCACGGCCTCTAAAGCGCCGCGACGAAATCCAGCCCGATATCCAGCACCGTCGCGCTGTGGGTCAGCGCGCCGACCGAGATGAGATCGACCCCGGTTTCGGCGATCGCCCGCACCGTCTCCAGATTGACCCCGCCCGAGGCTTCCAGGATCGCCCGCCCGGCATTGATCGCCACCGCCTCGGCGAGCGTCGCGGGGACCATGTTGTCGAGCAGCACGATGTCGGCCTTCTCGGCCAGCGCGGCTTCCAGCTGTGCCAGCGTATCGACCTCGACCTCGATCTTGACCATGTGCCCGGCATGGGCGCGGGCGCGGCGGATCGCCTCCGCGACCCCGCCCGCCGCCGCGACATGGTTGTCCTTGATCAGCACCGCGTCGTCGAGGCCGAAGCGGTGGTTCGCGCCGCCGCCGCAGCGCACGGCGTATTTTTCGAAGGCGCGCCAGCCGGGCGTCGTCTTGCGGGTATCGACGATGGTTGCGCGCGTGCCGGCGATCCGCGCCACATAGGCGGCGGTCAGCGTCGCGACGCCCGACAGCCGTCCGGCGAAGTTGAGCGCCACGCGCTCCGCCGACAGCAGCGCCCGCGTCCGCGCCTCGATGGTGGCGATGGCCGCGCCGGGGGCGGCGTCGCCGCCGTCCGGGATGGCGATCTCGAAGCGCGCCTCGGGGTCGAGCGCGCGGAAGGCGAGGCGCGCGAAGGCGAGTCCGGCGACCCGGCCGCTCTTGCGCGCGCCGATGACGACGCGCGCCCGCGCCTCGGCGGGAATGATGGAATCCGTCGTCACGTCGCCCGCCCGGCCGAGGTCTTCGGCCAGCGCCGCGCGCACGGCGGGTTCGATCATCAGATCGGGCAGGGGGATCACGCTCATCTCGTCCTCATGCGGCCCGGTCGAAGCCGCCGGCCAGCGCCTCGGCGGCGACCGCCTCGGCTGCGTTCAGCGTCGTGCAGGTGCGGCGCTTCCATTCGTCCGAGGTTTCGGGGAAGTCGCTGCGGAAATGGCCGCCCCGGCTTTCGGTGCGCGCCCAGGCGGCGCTGGCGATCAGCAGCGCCGTGTCGGCGGCGGCCGAAACCGTCTCGCCGAACTCGCCGTTGCGCAGCGCCGCGATGTCGGCGAGCGCGGCGGTCAGCGATCCGGCGTCGCGCTCGACGCCGACATGCGCGCTCATTGTATGGCGCAGCAGACGGATCGCCCCGGCATCGTCGGCGAAATGGCCCTGCGGGGCGGGCGGCAGGTCGAAGCGCCCGCCGTCCAGCGGCGTCGCGTCGATGTCGGCGGCCGCCCGCGCGCCGAAGACGATCGCTTCCAGCAGCGAGTTGGAGGCGAGCCGGTTCGCCCCGTGCAGGCCGGTCGAGGCGCATTCGCCCGCGACCCACAGGCCGGGCAGGGTGGAGCGCGCATGAACGTCCGAGGCGATGCCGCCCATGTGGTAATGCGCCGCCGGGGTGACCGGGATCGGCTGCACGCGCGGGTCGATCCCGGCCGCGACGCAGCTCGCATAGACGGTCGGGAAGCGTTCGGGGAAGGCCTCGCCCACCGCCTTCGTCGCGTCGAGCAGCACGCGGCGGCCGGCCTTGATCTCGCGGAAGATGCCGCGCGCCACGATATCGCGCGGCGCGAGTTCGCCGTCGGCATGGGCGGCCAGCATGAAGCGCTCGCCCTTGTCGTTCAGCAGCGTCGCGCCTTCGCCGCGCAGCGCCTCGGTGGCGAGCGGCGCGGGGTCGCGCCCGACATCCAGCGCGGTCGGATGGAATTGCACGAATTCGGGATCGGCGATCACCGCCCCGGCCCGCGCCGCCATGGCGATGCCGATGCCGCGCGCCGTCACCGGATTGGTCGTCACCTCATAGAGCCCGCCCGCGCCGCCCAGCGCAAACAGCACGGCGTCGGCGACCACCGCGACGCGCCGACCGGCGGCGTCGCGCGTCCACACGCCGCGCGCCCGCCCGTCCGCCATGATGAGGCCGGTGGCGCGCAAGCCGTCGATGACGCGGATGTCGTCGCGCGCCTTCACCGCGCCGGCCAGCGTCGCCATGATCGCCGCGCCCGCCTGGTCGCCCTTCACGCGCACGATGCGGCGGCGTCCGTGCGCCGCCTCGCGGCCGAGCACCAGACGGCCCGCCGCGTCGCGGTCGAACGGCGCGCCGAGCCGCACCAGATCCTCGATCCGCGCCGCCGCTTCCTCGGTCACGAGCTTCGCGACGGCCTCGTCCACGATCCCCGCGCCCGCCGCGATCGTGTCGGCGGCGTGCAGGGCCGGGCTGTCGTCGGCGCCGACCGCGGCGGCGATGCCGCCCTGCGCCCAGGCCGACGAGGCGTTGGAGCCGAGCGGCGATCCGGCGAGGATCGTCACCGGGCGCACCTTGAAGGCGAGCGCCGCGAACAGCCCGGCGAGCCCCGCCCCGACGACGAGGGCAGGCCCCGCGTCGATGACTTCATAGTCGGTCATGGCATGGCCTTTCAGGCGGCCTGCGCGCGGCTGCGCGGCGTGCCGACCTTCAGCATCGCCTCGACGGCGGCGCGGGCCCGCACGGCGATCTCGGGATCGACCGTCACCTCGTGCGTCATGGTCTCCAGCGCGTGCAGGATCTTCGGCAGCGTGATCCGCTTCATGTGCGGGCAGAGATTGCACGGCCGCACGAACTCGACGTCGGGCAGCGAGGCCGCCACGTTGTCGCTCATCGAGCACTCCGTCACCATGACGACGCGCTTGGGCCGCTTGCCCTCGACATAGCCGATCATCGCGCTGGTCGATCCGGCGAAGTCGGCCTCAGCGACCACTTCGGGCGGGCACTCGGGATGGGCGAGCACCACGACGCCCGGATGCGACTTGCGGAAGGCGCGGATGTCGTCGGCGGTGAAGCGCTCGTGCACCTCGCACGAGCCGGCCCAGGTGAGGATCTCGACCTTCGTCCGATTGGCGACGTTGCGGGCGAGATACTGGTCGGGGATCAGGAAGACGCGCGGCGCGCCCAGCGACTCCACCACGTCCATCGCGTTCGACGAAGTGCAGCAGATGTCGCTCTCCGCCTTCACCTCGGCCGAGGTGTTCACATAGGTGACGATCGGCACGCCGGGGAAGCGCTGGCGCAGCAGGCGCACGTCTTCGCCGGTGATCGAGGCGGCGAGCGAGCAGCCGGCCGCGAGATCGGGGATCAGCACGGTCTTTTCGGGGCTGAGGATCTTCGAGGTCTCGGCCATGAAGTGGACGCCGGCCTGCACGATGATCTTCGCGTCGGTCTTCGCCGCCTCGCGCGCCAATTGCAGCGAGTCGCCCGAGAAGTCGGCGACGCAGTGGAAGATTTCCGGCGTCTGGTAGTTATGGGCGAGGACGACCGCGCCCATCTCCTTCTTCAGCCGGTTGATGGCGGCGATGTAGGGGGCGTGCATCCGCCATTCGATCTCGGGGATGATTGAGCGGACGCGCTCGTAGAGCGGCGCGGTTTCGCGCGCGACGTCAGGCGTGAAGGTGAGATCCGTTTCCATACCCTTGCCCTCCGAGATATGCTCGTCGTGAGCATATATACGACCCGAAGAAGAGCGGTTCAAGACCGCCGACTGCGAATTATGCTAGACCTGAGTATATAAAAATCAAGGGGCTGTCACAAACCCCAGCAGCGCCGCCGTCAGGCCCGGCGCCAGCGGCAGCGTGGGGTCGCCATAGGCGGCGATATTGGCCGCCCGGTCGGCCGGAACGGCCTTCAGCACATGGTTCATGCCTTCGACGATCGTGTAGGCGGCGTCGGGGCGGGCGGCGTGCAGCTTTTCCGCGTCGCTCACCAGCACCTGGATGTCGGTCGTGCCCTGCACGATGGCGACCTTGCCGGGGATCTTGGCGATCTCGACCGTGGGGTCATAGCGGAACCACGAGATGAGATAGGGCTGCACGCTGGGGCGGAACAGCGCCTTCAGCGCCTCCGGCACGTCGGGATCGGTCTCCCCGGCCTCCAGCTTCTTCAGCGTCGGTTCGGCGAGCGCGGCGGCGAGCGGGCTGTTGGCGGCGAGCTGGCGGCGCAGCACGTCGGCCGCCTTCTCGCCGACCCCGGCGAGGCTGACATAGCCCGCCACGTCCGCCGACTGCGCCACCACCGCGCCGATCAGCGCGCCTTCCGAATGGCCGATCACGAAGACGCGCCGGACGCCGCCCTGCGCCTTCAGGAAGGCGAGCCAGGCGCGTGCGTCCTCGATATAGGTCTCGAAGCGCAGATCCTCCTCGCGCGTCATGGCCGGGATCGAGGCGGCGACCCCGCGCTTGTCCATGCGCAGGCTGGCGATCCCTTCCTCGCCGAGCGCCAGGGCGATCATCTTCAGCGAGTCGTTCTGCATCCCGGCCTGATTGCCGTTCCGGTCGGTCGGTCCCGAACCGGGCAGGATCAGCACGGCGTCGAACTCCGCCTTCCACGCCCCCGGCGCGATGTAGCTGGCGTGCAGCGCGGCGTCGCCGCTCCCGAGCGCGACCTCGCTCTCGGTCCATTTCGGCTCGCTCTGGGCGGCCGCCGCGACGACGAAGACCGCCGCGCAGACCGTGCCCCGGACGGCCCCGAAGACCGCGCGGATCATCGCTTGCCCCCGCGCGGCGCGGTCAGCTTGACCCCCGGCGCCGGACGCTCGCGCAGCACCTCGCGGCGGAAGCGGAACTTCTCCGCCGGACGGCCCTTGGCCTGCGCCGACATCCGCCCGGTGCCCTCGACCAGACCGGAGCTTTCCACGAGGCGGCGGAAATTCTGTTTGTGGACCTGCGCGCCCGAGATCGCCTCGACCGTGCGCTGCAATTCCAGCAGCGTGAATTCCGGCGGCATCAGCTCGAACACCACGGGGCGGTATTTCAGCTTGCCCCGCAGCCGCCCGATGGCGGTGGCGAGAATGCGCCGGTGGTCGAAGATCATCGGCACGCCCAGCTCGACCGCCGGCTGGCCGGAGGACGCGAACTCGCGCCCGTCGATCCGCGCTTCGGCCACCAGCCCCGCCTCGTAGAGCAGCTCGTAGCGCTCCAGCGTCTTTTCCTCGTCCCAGTGCAGCCCGTCGAAGCCGAAGCAGAGCCGCGCCCGGTCCCAGCGCGCCTCGCGGGCCGCGCCGCCCTGCGCCGCCCAGGCCTTGAGCCGGGGCAGGATCGCCTCGTCGATGGCGGCGGGCCGGGCGGCGCGCCAGTCCTCCCACGGGAAATAGCCGTACCAGTCGCGCCAGGCGGCGTCGGGCGCGGTCGCCCCGCCATGCGCCCGCACCAGCGCCAGATAACCGACCGAAACGACGCGCGGGCCTTCGCCCGGCTTCACCTCGTGGCGGCCGCGGTCGCCGAACGTGTAGAGCTGCTCGACATAGCCCATGTCGAGCCCGGTCTGATTCTTCACCCAGCTGCGCAGGCCGGTCTCCAGCGTGCGGTGCTCGAACGGCTCGAACGGGCCGAAGGGCAGGCCGTCGCGCTCGGGCCGCACGCCCTTGGCGGGGTCGGGCACGACATGGCGCACCGCCAGCACATGCGGCTCGCCGTCGATCATGGCGACGATCGCGGCGTTCAGCCCGATGACGACCGCCTGGCTGTGCGAGGCGAAGGGCATGGCCTCACTCCGCCTCGCCGCCGAGCACGGCGGGCAGTTCGAACAGATAGCCCTCGCTCGCCGGCCGCGCCGGGCCGACCGCGTCCAGCGCATCGACCATCCGCCCGCCGCGCCCGAGCAGGTCGTCGGCATGGGCGGTGAGCAGCCGGTTGGGCGCGATATGCGGCGCGAGACGGCGCATCCGGGCGAGGATCTCGGTCTCGTCGCGCTCCGGGTTCAGCTTGCACAACGCCATGAACATCGAGGCGGTCGAGCGGCTGATCCCGGCCCAGCAATGGATCAGCATCGGCGCGCTGCGATCCCAGTCGTCCACGAAGGCGAGCACCCGCGCGACATGGCCGGCGGTCGGCTCGGTCTGCCCGGCGATGGGCGCGGCGATGTCGTTGACCTGGATGCGCAGATGCCGGGGCGGGGCGAAGGCACCGTGATGGTCGATCATGTAGGCCGGCCCGAGCAGCGTCAGCAGATGCGAAGGCCCATGGGTGCGGACCGTCTCGTCCACCAGCGACAGCGGGGTGACCATGATCCGCGGCATGTCAGGGATGCGCCTCCAGCTCGTGGAAGCGCTTGACGAAACGCTGCTGCGCCTCGACCGGCCCCCACGGCTCCAGCCGCTTGTTGGGCACGCCCTTGGGCTCGCCGAACAGCTTGCGGGCCTCGGCGGCGTCGAACCCGGCGAGCTGCGTCGCCTCGAAATAGGCCGCCGCCGTGTCGGCCTTCTTGATCAGCCGGTGCAGCGTCTCGGGCGTCCTGGGGGCGATCCCGAAGCGGACATGGATCGCCTCCAGCAGGCGGTTCTCCAGATCCTTGTAGTTGATCCCGACCGCCCGCTTGAACGGCGAGATGAGGTCGCCGATCACGTATTCGGGGGCGTCGTGCAGCAGCGCCGCCAGCCGCGCCTCGCGGGGCAGGCCCGGCTTCAGCTGCACGGCGATGCGCTCCACCAGCATGCAGTGCTGGGCGACCGAAAAGGCGTGCGCGCCCTTGGTCTGGCCGTTCCAGCGCGCCACCCGGGCGAGGCCGTGGGCGATGTCCTCGATCTCGATGTCGAGGGGCGAGGGATCGAGCAGGTTCAGGCGGCGGCCGGAGAGCATTCGCTGCCAGGCGCCCGCCGGGGCTTTGGGCTGGGGCATGGGTGATCCGCTATGGGGCCTCTGTTTGCCGCCGCGCCTTGTCCGGCGCAAGCGCCGCGTGGCGCTTATGCACAACCCCCGCGCCGCATTGACCGAACGCAATGAGTTCGGGCAGGACTAGGCCCCAGCTGACCCAAGTCGCTTTCTGGAGAGTTCCATGTCCGGCCTGAAACGCATCCACCTCGAACTGGCGCGCGATCCCCAGCACCCGGACGGCTCGCCGGCCATCGGCTACGACATCGTCGCGCCGCTGACCGCGGACGGCCATCTCGACCAGACCGCCTGGGCGGCGGCCCCGGCCGCCTGCACGGTGCGCCACTTCGCCAACGGCTTTCAGGAGCGCGGCCTGCTCAAGCACGGCCCCACCGGCTGGTTCTTCGACTACAAGGCCGGGCAGAGCGACGACGAGCCGGTCTTCAAGCTCGACAGCCATCTGCTCAAGGCCGGCGAATACGTCTCGGTCACCGAGCACAACGGCAAGCTGATGACCTTCAAGGTGGTCAGCGTCGGCGAGGTCTAGGCGGCCCTCACGCCATCTTGCGCACGATCACCGTGCCGGCCGAATAGCCTGCCCCGAACGAGCAGATGAGGCCGAGATCGCCGGCCTTCAGATCGTCCTGGTATTTGTGGAAGGCGATGATCGAGCCGGCGGAGCTGGTGTTCGCGTATTCGTCGAGGATCACCGGGCTTTCGCCGGGCAGCGGGTCGCGGCCCAGCACCCGGCGGGCGATGAAGTCGTTCATGTTGATGTTGGCCTGGTGCAGCCACAGCCGCTTCAGCGCCTTCGGTTCGATGCCGCGTTCGGCGGCATGGGCGAGGATCATGTCCGACACCATCGGCACGACCTCCTTGAAAACCTTGCGCCCTTCCTGAACGAACAGCTTGTCGGTCTTGCCGATGCCTTCGGGCGCGCAGCGGTTCAGGAAGCCGAAATTGTTGCGGATATTGTTCGAGAACTGGGTCTTCAGCTTGGTGTCGACGATCTCGAAGGCATGCGGCGAGGCCGCCTTGTCTGAGGCTTCCAGGAGGATCGCCGTCGCCACGTCGCCGAAGATGAAATGGCTGTCGCGGTCGCGGAAATTGAGATGGCCGGAACAGATTTCGGGGTTCACCACCAGAATGGACCGGGCGTGCCCGGCGCGGATCATGTCGGCCGCCGCCTGGATGCCGAAGGTCGCCGACGAGCAGGCGACGTTCATGTCGAAGCCGTAGCCCTCGATGCCCAGCGCGAACTGGATTTCGATCGCCATCGCCGGATAGGCGCGCTGCATGTTCGAGGCGGCGCAGATCACGCCGTCGATGTCTCCTGGGCCGCGCCCGGCCTGGGCCATCGCCTGCTTGGCGGCCGCGACGCCGATTTCGGCCAGCACCGAGATCTCGTCGTTGGGGCGCTCGGGGATGCGCGGCGTCATCGTGTCGGGGTCCAGCACGCCCGCCTTGTCGATGACGTAGCGGCTCTTGATGCCGCTCGCCTTGACGATGAACTCGACGCTGGATTCGGTCAGCGCCGGCATGGTCCCGGCGGCGATCTCGGCGCTGTGGGCCTCGTTGTGGCGGCGCACGAAGCTGTTGAAAGCGGCGACGAGTTCCTCGTTCGAGATCGCATTGGGCGGGGTGTAGAGCCCGGTGCCGGTAATGGCGACGCTGGTGGTCACGCTGGGGCGTCCTTGTCTGTTCTGTGGCGGGCGGCGGGGGCCGCGTCTGAAACTCGTTTACGCCAATCCAAAACCGCCGGAAAGCGCGTGTTCCGCCGCAGTGCGGCATGAGGTAAAGGAGGCCATGAGCGGCGCACTGGTTCTCTTTTCCGGCGGGCAGGATTCGGCGACCTGCCTCGCCTGGGCGCTCGACCGTTACGAGACGGTCGAGACCGTCGGCTTCGCCTACGGCCAGCGCCACAAGGTCGAGCTGGACGTGCGGCCGCGCGTGCTCGCCCGGCTGAGGCGCGACTTCCCGGCCTGGGGCGCGCGCCTCGGCCCCGACCATATGCTCGACCTCGGCCTGCTGGCGGAGATCGGCGGCACGGCGCTCACCGACGGCACGGCCATCGAGATGGGCGCGAACGGACTGCCGACCACCTTCGTGCCGGGACGCAATCTCCTTTTCTTCACCGCCGCCGCCGCGCTCGCCTATCGCCGGGGGCTGAAGCATCTGGTCGGCGGCATGTGCGAGACCGACTATTCGGGCTATCCCGACTGCCGCGACGACACGCTGAAAAGCCTCCAGGTCAGCCTCAATCTCGGCATGGAGCGGCGCTTCGTGATCGAGACGCCGCTGATGTGGATCGACAAGGCGCAAACCTTCGCGCTCGCCGAACGGCTGGGCGGCGCGGACCTGCTCGACCTGATCGTCGAGGAAACCCACACCTGCTATGTCGGCGACCGCGAGACGCGCCACGACTGGGGCTATGGCTGCGGCGCGTGCCCGGCCTGCGAGTTGCGAGCGGCAGGCTGGGCGAAGTTCCGGGCGGCGCGATGACCTACGCGGTCAAGGAGATATTCTACACGCTCCAGGGCGAGGGCGCTCAGTCCGGCCGCGCCGCCGTCTTCTGCCGCTTCGCCGGCTGCAATCTGTGGAGCGGGCTGGAGCGCGACCGGGCGAGCGCCGTCTGCACCTTCTGCGACACGGATTTCGTCGGCACGGACGGCGAGGGCGGCGGCAAGTTCGGGGGCGCGGAGGCGCTCGCCGAGGCCATCGCCGCGCGCTGGCCGGCGGGGCAGGGGGGCACCCCCTATGTCGTCTGCACCGGCGGCGAGCCGCTGCTGCAACTGGACGCGCCGCTGATCGAGGCGCTGCACGCCCGCGGCTTCGAGATCGCGGTGGAGACCAACGGCACGCTCGCCGCGCCGCCCGGCCTCGACTGGATCTGCGTCTCGCCCAAGGCCGGGGCCGAGCTGGCGCAGCGCACGGGCGACGAGCTGAAGCTCGTCTATCCGCAATCCGACGCCCCGCCCGAACGCTTCGCGGGCCTCGCCTTCCGCCATTTCTTCCTTCAGCCGATGGACGGCCCGGCGCGCGACGCCAACACCGCCGCCGCCGCCCGCTACTGCATGGCGCACCCGCAATGGCGCCTCGGCCTCCAGACCCACAAGGTCGCGGGCATTCCCTAAGGCGGCCTGGGCTGGGATTGCCTACGGAACGCGCCAAGTGTATACTATAGTATACATATGATCCGGATCGCCAAGACGCCGCAATTCGATGCCTGGATGCGCGATCTGCGGGACGACCGCGCGCGGGCGCGGATCGCCGATCGGATTCAGCGTCTGGCGCAGGGCAATCCGGGCGACGCCAAGGCGGTCGGGGAGGGCGTTCTGGAACTGCGCCTCGCCTACGGACCCGGCTACCGGGTCTACTACACGCTGCGCGGCCGCGTGCTGGCGATCCTGCTGTGCGGCGGCGACAAGAGCACGCAGGCGAAGGACATAAAGGCGGCGAAGGCGATTGCGAAGGGACTGGAATGACCGGAAAGCTGCCCAAGGGGCTGACACCCTTCGACCCCGCCGACTATCTGACCAGCGAGGCGGCCATCGCGGAGTATCTGACGGCCGCCGCCGAGGGCGGCGATACCGCGCACCTGGCGCGGGCGCTCGGCGATGTGGCGCGCGCCCGCAATCACAGCCAGCTCGCCCGCCAGACCGGCATGACGCGCGCTGGCCTGCACCGGGCGCTGTCGGGCGAAACCAACCCGAGCCTTGAAACGATTATGAAGATCGCGGCGGCGCTCGGCGTGCGGCTGACCTTCGCGCCGGCCGGCAGGGTCTGACGGCCGTCGCCCGGTTTGAAATCCCCGGCCGGGGCGGCTATACGCCCGCCTCCCATGCTTGAGATCACCAAATCCTTCGCCTTCGAGGCCGCGCATTTCCAGCCGAACGCCCCGGCCGGACACCCCAATGCGCGCCTGCACGGCCACAGCTTCATGGCCGAGGTGACGCTCGCCGGCGCGCCCGATCCGGTCCACGGCATGATCCGCAATCTCGACGACGTCGAGGCGGCGCTGCGCGAAGTCCGCGAGGCGTTGGACCACCGCCTGCTGAACGACATCCCGGGCCTCGAAAAGCCGACCATGGAATCGCTCACCGTGTGGATTTTCGCGCGGCTGAAGCCCACACTGCCCGAGATCGTCGCGGTGACGATCCGCCGCCCGTCGCTGGGCCAGAGCTGCACCTATCGCAGCGCCTGAAGGGGAGGACCGCCCGATGGCAGAGGCCAGGAACCCGGCGCGCAAGCCGGCGCGTAAACCGGCCAAGCGCCCGGCGCTGCTGGGCGTCGCGACGCCGCTGCCCGCCTCGCCGGACGAGGCGCTGATCGACGCGGTGCCCAATCCTCATCCGGGCACGGACTATCTCATCCGCTTCACCGCGCCGGAATTCACCAGCCTCTGCCCGATCACCGGTCAGCCGGACTTCGCGCACCTCGTCATCGACTACGCGCCCGGCAAGCTGATCGTCGAGAGCAAGGCGCTCAAGCTGTTCCTGGGCAGCTTCCGCAACCACGGCGCCTTCCACGAGGATTGCACGGTCTCGATCGGCCAGCGCATCGCCGCCGCGATCAAGCCGAAATGGCTGCGCATCGGCGGCTACTGGTACCCGCGCGGCGGCATCCCCATCGACGTCTTCTGGCAGACCGGCAGGCTCCCCGCCGGCCTCTGGGTGCCGGAGCAGGGCGTCCCGCCCTATCGCGGCCGGGGCTAGGGCGCTTCCCTGGCTGTCATGGCCTGCGAGGGCGGGGCCTATCCTTGCCCGGCTCTCGCTTCGTCCGCGGCCTTGTAGAACGCGATCTGGTCGGCATAGGCCTTCCTGAACGCGGGGCGTTCCGTCACGCGGGCGACATAGGCCTCCGACGCCGGGCGGTCGCCGAAGGCGCGGACCTCGGGAACCCGCAACACATCCGCCATCAGCAGGTCCGCGACGGTGAAGCGGTTCGCGGCCAGCCAGTCGCGTTTCTCAAGTATGGCCTCGATCCCGTCGAGACGCGCTTTCATCCATCCGGTCATCCCGGCGTCCGGCCTCCCCGAAACCGTCAGGAACCACCAGGGCACGGTGACCATCTCGATGGAGTTGAGCGCGGCGATCGTCCATTGCGTCGTCTCCGCCGCGCCGGCCGCATCGGCCGGCATCAGCGCGTCGCCGGTCCGCGCCAGACGGAGCAGCCCGGCGCCGCTCTCGAAGAGCTTCACCTCGCCGTCGTCCAGGAAGGGCACCTGGCCGAAGGGCTGGCGGTCGAGGTGATTGGTCGCGCGGTCGTCGAAGCGGACGGTCCTGACGGCATAGGCGCGGCCGGTCTCCTCGCAGGCCCAGCGCAGTCTCAGATCGCGCACGAAACCGCGCGGGCGCTCCGGAACCCAGTCCAGCGTCCAGATGGTCACTGCGCTCATCTCTGCCTTCCATCGGCTGGCGGAACGCGATCGCGCGCCGCGCTGCGGCGCTAATTGACCTTCAGCGCCGTCAGCGCGCTTTCCGCCTCGACCGCGCAATCGTAGCCGAGCAGCGGGTCGGCGCAGAAATCCGGCCAGCGGCCGGTATCCTGCCAGTATTTGGCGAGCCCGATGGCGGCGAAGATGCGCCAGATGCGCGGGTCGCGTTGCAGCGCCGCCGCGCCCGTGGTCAGCAGCGCCGCGACGCTCGCCCGGCCATAGGGATAGCGGGTCGGCACGGCGAACGGCGTGCCCTTGCCGTCCTGGAAGCCGCGACGGGCATAGAGTTCCTCGGCCAGCGCCATCGCTTCGTCGTCGAAGCCCATCAGCGAAAGCGCGCCGATCGCCTGCTCAGCCCCGGCCTGTCCGGTCGTCTGCATCTCGCGGAAGAAATCGGCGACCAGGTTCTTCAGCCCCGTATCCTTGCTCTCGACCGCCCGCACCAGGTCGGCGAGCATCTGCCGAAGGCGCGAGAGGTCCTTGTCGGGATTGGCGGCGGCGGTCTCGGCGAAGAAGGCGTCCGCCTCCTTCAACGCCCGCCGCGCGCCCTCCATGTCGCCCGCCTGCAGTTTCAGCGACACGATCGTCGCCCAGAACGAGCGGACTTCGGGCCACGAGGCGGCGCGTTCCTTGATGACCTTTTCGATGCCCGCGGCGTCGCCCGTCGCCGCCAGCGCCTCGATGTAGTTGTTGGTCAGCAGCTCCGACATCTTGTCGCCCTGATAGGCGCGCTCCAGCACCCGCCGCGCCTCGCCCATCCGGCCGGTCTCCTCCAGCCAGAACAGCGCATGGAGCATCAGCACCTCGTCGTCGTTCGGGCTGGCGGCGACCGCCTTGTCGAACAACATGCCGCGCGCCGCCCAGTCGGGCGACGGCTCGAAGCGGCCGAGCACGACATAGGCCTCGCCGATCGCCGGATCGAGTTCCAGCGCCCGCGAGGCGGCCGAGATCGCCTTGGCGATCATCTGGTCCTGCTCCGTCCCGGTCAGCCAGTTCTGGCGCTGGGCATAGGCGCTGGCGAGCGCCGCCCAGGCCCGCGCGAACCCGGGGGCGAGCCGCACCGCCTCCTCCAGATCGGCGATCGCCGCCTCGGGCGAGCGGTTGTCGGGCGAGCCGCCCGAGCGCCAGCTGTCGCGGCCGCGCAGATAGAGTTCGAAGGCGCGCGGGTCGATGGCCTCCGCCTTCGCCGACTCCGGCACCACGATGCGCAGCGCCCGCGCCACCCGCGAGGCGATCTCGTCCTGCACCGCCAGCGTCTCCGAGACCGGCCGTTCGAAAGTCTCGCTCCACAGGATCTCGCCGCTCCGCCCCGACAGGAGCTGGGCCGAGATGCGCATCGCATCGCCGTTGCGCCGGACCGCGCCGGTCAGCACATGGCTCGCGCCCAGCATCCGCGCCGCCTCGCGCGTATCGGTATGCTCGTGGCCGAGCGAGAACGACGAGGCGCGGGCGATGACCCTGAGGCCCGGGATCTTCGCCAGCGTCGTCTGGATCTCTTCGGTGAGGCCGTCGGAGAAATAGTCGAACGCCTTGTCGCCGCTCAGATTCTCCAGCGGCAGCACGGCGATCACCGGCCCCGCCGGCTGGACCTCGGCGGCGACGGACGGCGGCGGCGCGACGTCCGGCTGACGGACGAGATAGTGGAGGCCGACCCCGGTCAGGAGACCGACCACCGCCAGCGCGAGGGTGCGGGCCAGCGGACGCATCGCGCGCACCCGGCCCCAGGCGGTCTTGGGAATCTTCTCGCCCGGCCGTCCCAGCGCATAGAGATCGACCTGCCGGTTCATCTTGTCGAGCTGCGCGCTGCCATAGGCGGTGAACTGCGCGGCGGCCTGGGTGGCGAACAGGTTGCGCACGTCGCCGGTGGTCAGGATCTCGCCGGGCTGGGCGCGCTGCTGCACGCGGGCCGCGACGTTGACGCCCGCGCCGATCAGGTCGCCGTTCGCCAGCACCGTCACGTCGCCGAGATGCAGGCCCATGCGCACCGGCGGCATCCCGGTTTCGCCGCGCACCGCATCGGCGATGTCGAGCGCCGCCGCGATCCCGTCCGCGACGGTCGGGAACTCCATCATTACGCCGTCGCCGGCGGTGTTGAAGATGCGCCCCCGGCAATTCGCCGCCGCCTCGCCGCAGTGGCGGCGCAGGGCGCGCACATGGGCGGCCGCGGCGATCTCGTCGCGCTCGCTCTGCCGGCTGAACCCGGCGATGTCGATCGCCAGGATCGTCGCCAGCCGCCGCGTCTCGCCGGTTGTGTCCGTCATGTGCCGCCCGAATTGCGGCGCAGTTTAGCACGAGCCGCGCGCGCGGGGCCAAGAGACCCCGCTCACACCCTGCGGGGAACGCCCCTCAGTCCGGCAGGCGATAGAAGTCGCGCGCCGCCCCGGCATAGAGCGCCGCCTTCTCGTCCGCCGAGGCCCCGGCGGTGATCCGCTTGAAGGCATTCCACAGCACGGCATACGAGCAGGTGCCGAAATCCACCGGGAAATTGCTCTCGAACATCGCGCGGGCCGGGCCGAAGGCCTCGATGCAGGTCTCGATATAGGGCCGCCAGGCCGCCGCCAGCGCGGCCGAGCCGGGCGGCGTCGCGGCCATGTAGCTCTCGAAGCCGGGGAACACCATGGCGAGCCCGCCCAGCTTCACAAAGACGTTAGGCTCCGCCGCCAGCTCGCGGATCGCCGCCGCCCAGACGCCGAATCGCTCGTCGCGCCGCCCGGCATAGGCCCCGATCCCCAGCGGCGTTCCGACATGATCCAGCACGATGCGCGTGGCCGGGAAGGCGCGGGCGAGCGCCGTCACCTCGCCGATCTGCGGCTCCAGCACCCAGGCGTCGAAGCTGAGCCCCATCCGCCCCAGATGCGCGAAGCCCCGCCGGAACGCGGCATCGGCATAGAGCCCCTGCGGCGCATGGCCGAGCGGACCCAGCACCGCGGGATCGGCGTCCCACGCGCCGATATGGCGGATGCCGCGAAAGCGCCCGCCGCCCGCCGCCACATGCGCCTCCAGCACGGAAGCGGCCTCGTCGCCGAGCGTCAGGTCGGCGTGCCCGACGATGCCCGCGCAGGCGAGCGTCGGCCCGTAGATGCCGCTCGCCGCCATCGCCGCGACGCCGTTGACGAACTCCGTCTCGCCCACCGGCTTCATCGCCGCCGGCCCGCTCTGACGCATCATCGCCCCGCACTGGACATAGACCGTCGCCGCGATGCGGTGACCGCTGCCGGTGTCGGCCAGCAGCTCGTCCAGCAGATAGCGCGGCGTCTTGCGGATGACGTGCTCGAAGCCGTGCCGGACCGGGGGCAGGGCGGCCATGACCGCCGCCGGGCGGTCCCACAGATGGTGGTGCGGATCGACGATGGCGAGATCGGGTTCCAGAATGGCTTCGCTCATGCGTCTCTCCCTGCGGCCGCGCGTTCCCGCGGTCCGATTGCGGTCTCAGCATGAGGGGCGGCGGGGCGGGGCGCAATCGCGGCCCCCGTCCGCGCCTTGGGGTCAGGCAGGCGGAGGGGGCCGTCGAGGCCCCATTGGAGGGAAGGGCCTTGCGCCGGACCAGGGACAGTCGGCGGACAGACGGGCCGTACTCATGTCCAGCCTGCACAGGGATATTCGCCGGCCCGCCCCAAAAGGTTTCGCGCCGGCCAAAATTTTCCTTCGCCAGCAACCACCCCGCCGGTCCTCATCCTGAGGAGGCCGCAAAGCGGCCGTCTCGAAGGACGCACCGCCCCCACACCCGCCCCCCGAAAACGGCAAAGGCCCGCGGATCGCTCCGCGGGCCTCGCTCGTGCCGTGACGGCGCGCTTACGGGTGCCAGTTGAAGGCGAGGCGCACCGTCGTCGTGTTCGGCGTCAGGCCCTCGTCGTAACCGTCGATGGGGAACGAGAAACGGGTCTCGTTCATCTCGTCGTGGCGGATCTCCAGCGCCGTGCTCCAGCGCTCGGTGAACGACCACTCGCCGCCGACGCCCCAGGTCCAGCCGTCGACCGGCTCGCCCACGGCGCCGTCGTTCGGCGCGGTGGCGTTGACGTCCATCGTCACCCAGCCGACCGTCGCATAGAGCAGCGTATCGGGCAGGACGAGATAGCCGGCGCGGGCGCGCAGCGAATATTCGCTGCGGATATCGACGCCGTTGACGTCGCCGCCGGTGCCTTCGTCGTCGCCCTTGCGGCCGCCCCAGCTGCCCTGCAGCTCGACGCCCAGCACCCACTGCTCGCCGGCCGTGAAGTTATAGCCGAGCTGCGCGCCATAGATCGACGCATCGATATCGGGCGCGATCTGGTCGGTGTAGATGAACGGCCCGCCGATATCGCCATAGGGCTGGTCCACGTCGCCGAACGTGTAGCCGGTGTGCAGACCCACATAGAAGCCGCTCCAGGCTTCGGCCGAGGCGGGGGCGGCGAGGGCCGCTGCGCCTGCGAAAGCGGCGACAATACTCAGTCTCTTGATCATCTCGTCCTCTGTGCTGTTCGACGATGGGGCCATCGGAATCATCGTAAAATTAGAGTGGTCAAAGCCTGGTGAACATGACGCCGGAGTCACACCGCCCCGCAATTCGGCCCCCAAACCGTAAAAGCGACGGAATGCGCGGCCATGCCGCAGGCCCCACCCCCTCCCTTCCCCCATCGGGGGAAGGTGGCCCGAAGGGTCGGAAGGGGGCCTTGGGCGTGGAGCGCCGCGTGGCAGAATAACCCCGATGCCGAACCCCAACGCCCGCGCCCTGCGCCGCAACCAGACGGAGGCCGAACGCCGGCTCTGGACGCTGCTGCGCCGCAAGCAGCTTGAAGGCTACCGCTTCCGCCGCCAGCACCCGGCGGAGCCCTACATCCTCGACTTCTACTGCTTCGCCGAGAAGCTCGCGGTCGAACTCGATGGCGGCCAGCACTTCGATGACGCTGCGCTCGCCTATGACGCGCGGCGCGCGGCGTTCCTGGAGAGACAAGGCATCCGCGTTCTGCGATTCCAGAACGAAGACGTCTTCAAGCGCCCCCGCGACGTCATCGAGACGATCTACCGAGCGCTGACGCGCACGTGAGCGGCCGCCGCTGCGCGGCGAAGGCCATCGAAGCCTCCCTTCCGTCGCTACGCGCCACCTTCCCCCGCACCGCGACCGCCTGCGGCGCTCGCTGGGGGAAGGGGAGAGTGCGGCGCCGCCGGCAGGAGCAAGCCTCCTTCCCCCATCGGGGGAAGATGCCCGGCGAAGCACGCGAAAACGTCTTCGCGCTTCCCGCTCGCGGAAGTGGGCCTTTGGCGCGGACAGCAGCATTTCAGATCACGGCGCTATCTAGTAAACTGTCGCTGTATTCCCACGAGATAGGCGGCAATGGGAAAGTCAAACAACCTGTTAGTATCTGATCATCACCCACGGCACACCGCGTTTTTGCGTTACGTCGGCTAAACAAGACGGTAAGTGGTCTTCGAACCCCGATCCGTCACCAACAATATCGCAATTTGCATCAACTCAAGTTGGTGTGGGCTGTCAAAACGGGGCTGCTGTCAATGTCTAAGAAGAAAAAAGGTGGAAATTCGATCCGGGCAACAAAATTCCCCGGTCAAATGATCACGCCGTTGGCGAGCCACAAGCGGCGCGGCAAAACCATTCTATCATCGTATCACAGAATGGAAGAGAGCATGTCGCTGAGTTCGTGGAAAGACGTTGGAATTCCAAACGTCATGTGGTTGATCGTTCTTGCTTCAGAACTCAAGCGTGAAGAGTATATATCATTGTTCCGCAATATCGCCGAATTATCTAGCAAACTTCAGGAGCCGTACTGCAACTACCCCCTTGTGCATAACTATATTGAGTTCTTGAGGTACGAAGATTTTTGTTCTGTTTTCGAACCTATTGCTGAGCGCCCGGAGCTATTAGACGCGATGACGATTCTGCGATTCTTTGATATTCTGCCAGATTTCCAGCACTGGGACAAATTTCTTCCGAAAAAAATGCCGACGGATACGTTTTATCGTCTAGCTTCGGCAGTATCCCATGTATTATTTCATCAGTCAGAGAGGTCCACGGACATTCGATGGTTCAAAGTCTTTCAGAAGATTGTTACTAACCGCATCAAATTTCCCAGCAACATGGAGGGCGTCATTAGAGGAATTGTGAAATTCCCGCATTGGGGCGACATGAGGTCAGTTCGGCCTTCCATACGATCTTTGGAGATCGGTTTTAGAGCGTCTGAGGAGGAGTTTAGCCTACCCAACGAGATGATCGCGCCACTAGTTGATCGTGCCACCAAGGCTACCTTCTTGGCAGAGTCGTTTTGGCGAGTGTGCAAAGAAAGGACTAAGTGCTTTCCATTGAATTTGAAGTGGCCCTTTCCTCAAAATGTTATGGAACTGAAAGGGAATTTGGTCCGACTATATAGGGAAGTGGAGAAGCATTTTTTTGAAACTGATGTTTCTACAGGAATCGACCCCCGCCATGATGCAACTTTTGGCTTCGCTCTCTACGCGATAGATTTAGTGCGACAGTCATGTGAGGGTTCGGTGCATTCACAAGCGCTGGGCCGCATAGCTTTGAGGGCATTGGTTGAAATAGCAATTACTTTGGAATACCTATCCAAGAAAGCCGATGACTCTCTTTGGACGCAATATAGAAACTATGGTTATGGGCAAGCAAAGCTGTCATTCTTAAAAATGATAGAGGAAGAGGAGCTTCCGGACTTCATTAAGATCGAGGACCTCCAGGAATTGGCCAACGAAGACACTTGGATGGAGTATCAAAAGATCGAACTGGGTGCTTGGTCAGGAAACAATCTTCGATCGATGGCAGAATTTTCAGGATCAAAAGACTTATACGATAGATACTACAGTTGGACTTCAGCTTCTGTGCATGGCCAATGGGGTGCAATCCGCGAGCAGTCCTATACTCCGTGCTTGAATCCACTGCATCGATTGCATCGGGTGCCGAGAGAAAATGGTAGGGTCCCGTCAGTTCTTATGGATGCCTGTAAGATTCTGAATCGAATCTTAGAGAAGGTGAACGAAGGATATCCTTCGTTCAAACCTCGAGTGGATTGGCACAAGACCCAAGCTTAATTCGTCGCCCTGCAGTTCAACTACATCCGCTGGTTGAGCCGCACGTGTCGCACTTCATGCAGGTGCCGTTGCGGACCAGCGTGAAGTTGCCGCACGCGCCGCAGGCGTCGCCCTCATAGCCTTTGAGGCGCGCCTCGGCGCGGCGGCGGCCTTCGGCCTCGCGCTTCAGCCGCGTGATCTCGGCGGGCGACATCTTCGCCTCCGCCTTGTCGAACAGCTCGGCCACCCGGTTGAAGCTCGTCGCCTCCGCCGTCTCCGTCACCCGCACGACCGGGTGTTCCATCACCTGCTCGGCGATCTGGTTGCGGATGTCGTCCAGCCGCGCCTCGACCGAGATTTCCGGCTCCAGAACGCGCGCCGCATTGCCCCGGTCCACCAGGCTCAGCGTGCGGCCGCGCACGAAGCCGGTCGAGACCGCGCGCTCCACCGCCGCCGGGCGCTTCAGCCGCTCGCGGTCCTGCGCCTCGCCGCCGCCCAAATCCTCGTCGTCGTCGTCGCGCGGCACCACATGGGCGAGGTCGTGGCGGCCCAGATACGAAACCGCCAGTTCGCGGAAGATGTAGTCGAGCACGCTGGTCGCGTTCTTGATCGAGTCGTTGCCCAGCACCAGGCCGGCCGGCTCGAACTTCGTGAACACGAAGGCCTCGACGTATTCCTCAAGCGGCACGCCGTATTGCAGGCCGAGGCTGATGGCGATGGCGAAATTGTTCATCAGGCTGCGGAAGGCGGCGCCTTCCTTGTGCATGTCGATGAAGATTTCGCCGATCTTGCCGTTCTCGTATTCGCCGGTACGCAGATAGACCTTGTGCCCGCCGACCTCGGCCTTCTGGGTATAGCCCTTGCGGCGGCCGGGCAGCTTCTCGCGGGCCGCGCGCTCGCGCACGCGCTCCACGATCCGCTCGACGATCTTCTCGGTCACCTGCACGGTGCGCTGGGCCTGCGGCGCAGCGATCAGCGCCTCGACCGCATCGTCCTCCTCGTTATCGTTGTCCGACACGAGCTGCGAGGACAGCGGCTGCGACAGCTTCGAGCCGTCGCGGTAGAGCGCGTTGGCCTTCAGCGCCAGCTTCCACGACAGCAGATAGGCGTCGCCGCATTCCTTCACGCCGGCGTTGTTCGGCATGTTGATGGTCTTGGAGATCGCGCCCGAGATGAAGGGCTGCGCCGCCGCCATCATGCGGATATGGCTTTCGACCGACAGGAAGCGCTTGCCGATGCGGCCGCACGGATTGGCGCAGTCGAAGACCGGCAGGTGCTTCTCCTTCAGGTGCGGCGCGCCTTCCAGCGTCATCGCCCCGCAGACCCACAGATTGGCCGCCTCGATCTCCGCCTTGGCGAAGCCGAGATGGGCGAGCAGGTCGAAGCCGCCGTCCTCAAGCTGCTCGTCGGAGAGCTTCAGCACGTCGCGGCAGAATTCCTCGCCCAACGTCCAGCGGTTGAAGGCGAAGCGGATGTCGAACGCCGTGCCCAGCGCCGCCTCGATCGCCTCGATCTGCGCGTCGCCGAAGCCCTTGGCGCGCAGCGCCCCGTGGCCGAGCGCGTTCGCGCCCTTCAGCGTGCCGCGGCCGACCGCGTAATTGACGATGTCCTCGCGCTGCTCGGCGGTGTAGCCGAGCGCCGTCAGCGCCTCGGGCACCGACTGGTTGATGATCTTGAAATAGCCGCCGCCGGCCAGCTTCTTGAACTTCACCAGCGCGAAGTCGGGTTCGATGCCGGTGGTGTCGCAATCCATCACCAGGCCGATCGTGCCGGTCGGCGCGATCACCGTCGCCTGGGCGTTGCGATAGCCGTTGAGCCCGCCCTTCATCAGCGCGGTGTCCCAGGCCTTGCGCACCGCGTCCACGAGGCCGGGCACGCTCACATGCTGGGCCTTCAGCGGCACCGGCGCGATGGCGACCTTCTCGTAGCCGCCGGCCTCGCCATAGGCGGCGCGGCGATGGTTGCGGATGACGCGCAGCATGTGCGGCGCGTTGCGGGTATAGCCGGGGAAGGGGCCAAGCTCGCCCGCCATCTCCGCCGAGGTGGCGTAGGAGATGCCGGTCATCAGCGCGGTGATCGCCCCGGCGATGGCGCGGCCCTCCTCGCTGTCATAGGCGAGACCCGCCGACATCAGGAAGCCGCCGATATTGGCGTAGCCCAGTCCGAGCGTGCGGTATTCGTAAGATAGCTGCGCGATCTCCTTCGACGGGAACTGCGCCATCATCACCGAGATTTCCAGCACGATCGTCCACAGACGGCAGGCGTGCTCGAAGGCGGCGATGTCGAATTTCTGCACGCCGTTCGCGTCGGGCGAGCGGAAGGTGAGCAGGTTCAGCGAGGCGAGGTTGCAGGCCGTGTCGTCCAGGAACATGTATTCCGAACACGGATTGCTCGCCCGGATCGGCCCGCTCTCGGGGCAGGTGTGCCAGTCGTTGATGGTGGTGTGGAACTGGATGCCGGGGTCGGCGCAGGCCCAGGCGGCGTAGGAGATCTTCTCCCACAAATCGCGGGCGTTCAGCGTCTTGTGCGCCTTGCCGCTCACCCGGCGGGTGAGGTTCCAGTCGCCGCCGGTCTCCACGGCGCGCAGGAAGTCGTCGTTGACGCGGATCGAATTGTTCGAGTTCTGCCCGGCGACCGACAGATAGGCGTCCGAATCCCAGTCGGTGTCGTAGGTGCGGATCTCCAGGCTCTTGTAGCCCTGGCGCGCGAAATGGATCACCCGCTGGATGTAGTTCTCGGGGATCATCGCCTTCTTGGCGGCCCTGATCTCGCGCTTCAGCGCCGGGTTCTTGGCCGGGTCGTAGCAATCCTCGCCCGAGCCGTCGCAGTTGACGCAGGCCTTCATCACCGCCGCGAGGTGCTTCTCCATCGTCTTGGAGCCGGTGACGAGCGCCGCCACCTTCTGCTCCTCGATCACCTTCCAGTCGATGAACTCCTCGATGTCGGGGTGATCGACGTCGACCACCACCATCTTCGCGGCGCGGCGCGTCGTGCCGCCCGACTTGATCGCGCCGGCCGCCCGGTCGCCGATCTTCAGGAAGCTCATCAGGCCCGACGATTTGCCGCCGCCGCCCAGCGGCTCGTTCTCGCCGCGGATCGCCGAGAAGTTCGAGCCGGTGCCCGAGCCGTATTTGAACAGGCGCGCCTCGCGGACCCACAGATCCATGATGCCGCCGTCGTTGACCAGATCGTCGGCGACGCCCTGGATGAAGCAGGCGTGCGGCTGCGGGTGCTCGTAGGACGAGGTCGAGCGGGTCAGTTCGCCGCTCTCGTAATCGACGTAGAAATGGCCCTGGCTGGGGCCGTCGATGCCATAGGCCCAGTGCAGGCCGGTGTTGAACCACTGCGGCGAGTTGGGGGCGGCCATCTGCATGGCCAGCATGAAGCGCATCTCGTCGTAGAAGGCGCGGGCGTCGGCCTCGGCCTCGAAATAGCCGCCCTTCCAGCCCCAATAGGTCCAGGTGCCGGCCAGACGGTCGAAGACCTGCTTGGCCGAGGTTTCGCCGGCTTCGGTCGAGGCGCCCTCGGCCGGGACCTTGCGCCACAGCCACGAGGGGACGGTGTTCTCCTCGACGGCCTTCAGCTCGCTCGCCACGCCCTTGCGGCGGAAATATTTCTGGGCGAGCACGTCGCTCGCCACCTGGCTCCAGGCGGCCGGAACCTCGATGTTCTCCTGGCGGAAGACGACCGAGCCGTCGGGATTGCGGATTTCGCTGGTCGCCTGGCGGAAGGCGATCCCCTCATAGGCGTCGGTCTTGCCCTGGGTGAAGTGGCGTTCGATGCGCATAAGCCTGAAAGCCCTCTGGTCTTCAGTGACAGGTATTCCGCCGGCCGTGCGCATGCATTGCGAACGTCCCCGAAACCCTTGAATTTCAAAAAAAGTCCCCCGCCGACCCCCCGCCCGCCACTCCCCCTCCCACCGATTTGAGGGGTGGCGTTCAGCGCGTATCGACGGCCCAAAGCGAACCACTTCTGCCGGGGGTGCGCAACAGATTTTGAGTTAACATCGCGCAAGCCCACCATATGTGGTGGTAATGATGTTGCGCGCCGTCTGAATCGCGGTGTGGAGTCAGGGGCTTACCGGAGGCCCTCGGAAGCGCAAAAAAATTGTCGCCAAATCGTCTTGACGATCGCGCCCCCTGAGTCTCGGGGGTACGCCCAGAATGTGGTAAACGAGAGATTGCGGCGGCGATGCCGCAAGCCGCCGGAATGGACGGGAAGGGGCGTTCGGCCCCAGAGAATCGGTCCGGCCTCATTGCCCGCACCGGCCGGATTCGCCATAAGGGATTCGCATTCAACCGGAGCGCCGCATGGGCCTCGTCAGCAGCATCTTCACCTGGTGGAACAGCGCCACGGCCGGCACCTACTGGACCACCTGGCGCAGCGGCGTCTTCGTCGGCGAGGACACCCAGGGCAACCGCTACTACCGCAACCGCGATTCCTCGCGCCGCTGGGTCATCTACAAGGGCCTCGCCGAGCCGTCGCGGGTGCCGCCCGAATGGCATCACTGGCTGCATCACACCGGCGAGAAGCCGCCGACCGAGGACCCGCCGGTGGTGAAGCCGTGGGAGAAGCCGCATGTGCCCAACATGACGGGCACGCCCTACGCCTACCGGCCCAGGGGCAGCCTCTATGCCGAGGGCAAGCGGCCCAAGGCGACGGGCGACTACGAGGCCTGGACGCCCGATTGAAGCCGGGCGCGCCTGCTTTCGGCCGCAATCGCGTCGTTCTGTGATCCCATGATCCGTCACTCCGTTCCTCTCCTCATCGCGGCACTGCTGCTCCCGGGCGCCGGGGCGCAGGAGGCGCAGCCTGCCGCCACGGTGCAGGTGCGGCTCGCCGACCTGCCGGCCGTGCTCGACCGCCCCGCGACCTTCGAGGACGCGGTGCCGGACGAGAAGGGCGTCAAGCGCTCGATCATTATGGGCGGCCTCGACAAGATCACCGCCCGCACCGTGCGCTTCGAAGCGCCGGTCGGCACGACGGTCCGCTACAAGAAGCTGCTGATCACGCCGCGCACCTGCTATGTGCGCCCGCCGGAAGAAACGCCCGAGACCAGCGTCTTCGTGGACATCACCGAACCCACGCCGCAGGGCGACGGCCTGCAACGGCTGTTCTCCGGCTGGATGTTCGCCTCCAGCCCCGGCCTCAACGCGCTGGAACACCCGGTCTATGACGTCTGGGTGATCGGCTGCCATGTCGAGGACCCGTCCAATCCGGGCGCGCCGTCCTCGGCCATCGGCGGGGCCGACGAGGCGCCGGTGGATCAGCCGAGCATCGACGACACGATCGAGGACGATGACGCCGCCCGCGAGTGAAACGCGGCCGGCCGGGCGATCGCCTCGGCGAGACGGCGGCGATAGTCGCGCCTGGGAATCTCCACCGCGCCGAACTGCGTCAGGTGCCCGGTCAGGTATTGCGTGTCGAGCAGCGTATAGCCGCCAGCCCTCAGCACGCTGACCAGGCCGCAGAGCGCGACCTTGCTGGCGTCGGTCGCCCGGCTGAACATGCTCTCGCCGAAGAACGCCGCGCCCAGCGAGACGCCGTAGAGCCCGCCCACCAGATCCTCGCCATGCCAGCACTCGATCGAATGGGCGTGCCCGCGATCGTGGAGCTCGGTGTAGAGATCGACGATCGTCTCGTTGATCCAGGTCTCGGTGCGCCCCGGCCGCGGCTCGGCGCATAGCCGCATCACCCGCTCGAAGGCGGTGTCGGCGGTGACGCGGAACGGCTCGGCGCGCAGCGTGCGGGCGAGACGGCGGGGGATGTGAAAGCGGTCGAGCGGGATGATCCCGCGCTTCTCTGGATCGAACCAGTGCAGTTCGGGATCGTCGCGCGACATCGCCATCGGAAAGACGCCGATGGCGTAGGCTTTCAGCAGCGTGTCGGCGTCGAGCGCGGGCATGGCGTGCTTATAGCCGAAGCGGCCGCCGCCGCGCGCGACAGGCGAGGGGCGAGCGCCCCTCAGCCCGCGCCGGTGCGGCTCAGGAACTCTTCCAGCCAGTGGATGTGATAGTCGCCGTTCTGGAAGTCCGGCTCCTGCATCAGGCGCTGGAACAGCGGGATGGTGGTGTCCACCCCGTCCACGACGAACTCGTCCAGCGAGCGGCGCAGCCGCATCAGGCATTCGGTGCGATTGCGGCCATGGACGATCAGCTTGCCGATCAGGCTGTCGTAGTAGGGCGGGATGGCGTAGCCGGCATAGGCGGCGCTATCGACGCGCACGCCGAGGCCGCCCGGCGTGTGCCAGTTGCGGATCGTGCCGGGCGAGGGCTTGAAGGTCACCGGGTTCTCGGCGTTCACGCGGCACTCGATGGCGTGGCCGCGGAACTCGATGTCGGCCTGCGTGAGGCCCAGCGGCGCGCCGTTGGCGACGCGGATCTGCTCGCGCACCAGATCGAGGCCGGTGATCATCTCGGTCACCGGATGCTCGACCTGCAGGCGGGTGTTCATCTCGATGAAATAGAACTGCCCGTTCTCGTACAGGAACTCGACCGTGCCGACGCCGACATAGCCGAGCTTGCGCATGGCGTTGGCGACGATCTCGCCGATCTCGCTGCGCTGGCTGGCGTTGAGGGCGGGCGAGGTCGCCTCCTCGAGCACCTTCTGGTGACGGCGCTGGAGCGAGCAGTCGCGCTCGCCCAGATGCAGCGCCGTGCCGTGCATGTCGCACAGCACCTGGACTTCGATGTGGCGCGGGGTGGAGAGGTATTTCTCCATATAGACGGTGTCGTCGCCGAACGCCGACTTGGCCTCGTTCTTGGCGAGGCTGAGCTGCGAGAGCAGTTCGCCCTCGTGGGTGACGACCTTCATGCCGCGGCCGCCGCCGCCGGAAGCCGCCTTGATCAGCACCGGATAGCCGATCGACGCGGCGATCGAGAGCGCCTCCGATTCCTGCACCGCGCCGTCCGAGCCGGGCACCACCGGGATGCCGAGCATCTTGGCGGTGCGCTTCGCCTCCACCTTGTCGCCCATGATGCGGATGTGCTCCGCCGTCGGGCCGATGAAGGTGATGTTGTGCGCGGTGACGATCTCGGCGAAGCGGGCGTTCTCCGACAGGAAGCCGTAGCCGGGATGGATCGCGTTGGCCTGGGTGATCTCGCAGGCGGCGATCAGCGCCGGGACGTTGAGATAGGAATCCTTCGCCGCCGGCGGGCCGATGCAGACGCTTTCGTCGGCCATGCGCACATGCATGGCGTTGGCGTCGGCGGTGGAATGCACCGCCACCGTCTTGATGCCCATTTCGCGGCAGGCGCGCACGACGCGCATGGCGATCTCGCCGCGATTGGCGATCAGTACCTTGTCGAACATGCGGGGATGGTCCCCCTACTCGATGATCATGAGGACTTCGCCGTATTCGACGGGCCTCGCGTCGGCGACGAAGATCTGGACGATCCGTCCGGCCTTGGGGGCGGGAATGGGGTTCATGGTCTTCATCGCCTCGACGATCAGCAGCGTCTGGTCTTCCTTGACCGTGTCGCCGACCTGGACGAAGGGCGCGGCCCCCGGCTGGGGGGCCAGATAGGCGGTGCCGACCATCGGCGAGAGCACCGCGCCGGGATGCTTGGACCAGTCGGTCTCGGCGGCCGGCGTGAGGGCGGAGGGCTTGGGCGCCGGCGCGGCGGCGGCCGGTGCGGGCGCGGCCGCCGGGGCGGGCGCCGGCGCATAGACCACGCTCGCCGCCGCCGAGGCGCGCGAGACGCGGACCTTCAGCCCGGCGCGCTCGACCTCGATTTCGGTGACGTTGGCCTGCTCCAGCAGGTGGGCGAGGGTCGTGACGAAGGCGATGTCGCCTTCGGGGCTCGAAGCGATCGAGGTCTTTTCCGGCATCTTTACCTTGGGGGGCAGGGCGATCGACGTCTTCTTCGGGGGCGTCATGCTGCGTCAGGAGGCCTTTGTGGCCCGGCTCTGCACCAGGGCGACGGCGGCATCGACGGCGAGCTCGTAGCCCTGCGCGCCCAGACCGACGATCACCCCGTCCGCAGCGGCCGAGACGTAGGAATGGTGGCGGAAGGTCTCCCGCCGGTGGATGTTGGACAGATGAACCTCGACGACCGGCAGGTCAACCGCCAGAAGGGCGTCCAGGATGGCGACCGAGGTATGGCTGTAGGCCGCCGCGTTGACGATCACGGCGCTGGCCGCCTCGCGCGCTTCCTGAATCCAGTCGACCAGTTCGCCTTCCCGGTTGGACTGGCGGAACACGGTCGAAAACCCTGCTTTTCCGGCTCTTTCCGCGGTCCTCTTGTCGAGGTCCGCCAGCGTCGCCGCCCCATAGATATGGGTCTGGCGGGTGCCGAGAAGGTTGAGATTGGGCCCGTTCAGAATGTAGATCGGTTTCGTCATGGGCTCCGGACGCCGGGGTTGGCGCATCTGTTGGGTCAGGGGTTATACCCTTCGCCTGCCGGGGGCGGAAGCGCGCTGAGGGAGGCACGACGTGCCGATCGAGATCATCATCAACGGCGAGCCGCGCGCCCTGGAGGGGCCGCTGACGCTCGCCGGGCTGCTGGCGGCGCTCGGCCTCGACGGCGGCAAGGTGGCGGTGGAGCGCAACCTCGAAATCGTGCCCCGCTCGACCTATGGCGAGGTCGCGGTCGCGGACGGCGACCGCTACGAGATCGTGCGCTTCATCGGCGGCGGCTGACGGGAAGGCCGGGCCCGGACTCGGCATGGAAGGACGAACAGTGACGGTTTCGGAAGACGGCTGGAGCGTGGCGGGGCGGACTTTCCGCTCGCGGCTCATCATCGGCACCGGCAAGTACCGGGACTATCAGGAGAACGCCGACGCGCTGAAAGCGAGCGGGGCGGAGATCGTCACCGTCGCGGTGCGGCGGGTCAACCTCTCCAACCCCAACGAGCCGATGCTGGTCGATTTCATTGACCCGAAGAAGGTGACCTACCTGCCCAACACGGCCGGCTGCTACACCGGCGAGGAAGCGATGCGCACGCTGCGCCTGGCGCGCGAGGCGGGCGGCTGGAGTCTGGTGAAGCTCGAAGTCCTCGGCGACCGCAAGACGCTCTACCCCGACATGATCGAGACGCTGCGGGCGACCGAGATCCTCAGCCGCGACGGCTTCGAGGTGATGGTCTATTGCAGCGACGATCCGCTGATGGCGAAGCGCTGCGAGGACGCGGGCGCGGTCGCCGTCATGCCGCTCGCCGCGCCCATCGGCTCGGGCCTGGGCATCCAGAACCCGGTCAATATCCGCCTCATCGTCGAGCAGTCGAAGGTGCCGGTGCTGGTCGATGCGGGCGTCGGCACGGCGAGCGACGCGGCGGTGGCGATGGAGCTGGGCTGCGCCGGCGTGCTGATGAACACCGCCATCGCCGAGGCCAAGAACCCGGTGCTCATGGCGAGCGCGATGAAGCACGCCGTCATCGCGGGGCGCGAAGCCTATCGCGCGGGCCGCATGGCCAGGAAGATGTACGCCGATCCCTCCAGCCCGCTCGCCGGGCTGATCTAGGCCGCCGGCTCGACCGCCACTGCGGTGCCGTAGGCGAGCACTTCGGTGATGCCCGCCATGATCTCGTTGGCGTCATAGCGCATGGCGACGATGGCGTTTGCGCCGGCCTCCCGCGCGTTCTGGACGAGCAGGTCGTAGGCCTGCTGGCGCGCCGTTTCGGCCAGATGCGAATAGACGGTGATGTTGCCGCCGAAGAATGCCTGAAACGCGCCGCCGATATTGCCGAGGATGCTGCGCGAACGGACGGTGAGGCCGCGGACCACGCCGAGCTGTCTGACGATCCTGTAGCCGGCGAGTTCGTTGGCCGTGGTGACCAGCATGGCGCACTCCCTTCGTATTCGGGCCGGACGCTCCGGCCGAATGCCTGTTCGCGGCTCCGATCGCCCGGACCGGTCCGCCGTCCACGCGGGCGAGCGCGGAGGACCGGTCCCTGATCGTCCGCCCGTCAGCCGCCGCGCTGCGCGGCGACCAGCTCCTTCATCTCGTCGACGCCGAGCGCGCCGGGATAGAGCTTGTCGCCGATGATGAAGGCCGGGGTGCCGTCGACGCCCAGCTTCTCGGCCAGTTCGTGGTTCTGCGCGATCTTCTGCTCGACGGAAGGATCTTCCATGTCCTTCTTCAGCCGCTCGACGTCGAGGCCGACATCGGCCGCGATGTCGTAGATCGTCGGGCTGTCCAGCCCGTCGGCCGCCAACATCGCCTGATGGAACTTCCAGTAGAGATCGCCGCCCTGGTTCATCGAGGCGATCGCCGCCTTCGAGGCTTCGTGCGAGGTCGGGCTGAGGATCGGGAACTCCTTGAGGATCAGCCGCACGCCGCCGTCCTGCTCCATCAGCGTCACCAGTTCGGGGCGCACCTTGCGGCAATAGCCGCAGCGATAGTCGAAGAACTCGACCAGCGTCACGTCGCCGTTCGGATTGCCCGCGACATAGGAATAGCCGTCGTGGAACAGCGCGTCCTTGTTCTCGGCGATGCCGGTCTTCGCCTTCTCGGCCGCCGAGGTCTGCTCGCGCGCCTGCAGTTCGGCGATCATCTCGTTGAGGATCTCCGGGTTCGCCAGCAGGTATTCGCGGACGATCTTTTCGACTTCGGCGCGGTCCATCTCGGCCGAAGCGGCCGGCACGGCGGCGGCGGCCAGGATCGTCGCGGCGCCGGCGGCGCGGAGGAGGGTGATGAGGCGCATGGTCACTTCTCTGTCAGGTTCGTTTCGATGGACAGACGGCCGCGACCGCCGCGATCGTCTTCGTCGGGTTCCTGGGCTTCGGCGATGACGATGATGTCGTCGGCGCGATTGGCCTCGCGCGATCCGGCGGGCAGGAGTTTCTTGGCGCGCGCGGCGAAGCGGATGGCGTCGCCGTATTCGCCCATGTTGAAGCGCTGTTCGGCCATGGCGAGCGCCGCCATGCCTTCGTTGCCGAGATGGTCGTAGGCGAAGGAAAGCTGGAGCCAGGCGAAGGCGTTGGTGGGATCGCGGCGCAGCGCGTCTTCCAGCGTGTCGCGCGCCTCGGGCAGCAGCTTGGGGTCTTCCAGCGCCACCAGAGTCGCACCGAGATTGACCTGAAGCAGCGGGGCCTTGGGCTTCAGCGCCACCGACTTCTCAAAGGCCTGCGCCGCGGCGCGGAAGTCGCGCGCCTCGGCGAGGATCTGTCCCTTCAGTTCCCAGAAATAGGGATTGTCGCCCGCCTCGGCGATGAGGCTGTCGATCTCGCGGTTGGCGGAGCCGAATTCGGCCGCGCGGTAATAGGCGACGGCGCGGGCATAGCGCGCCTCGCCGCTGGTGTCGGAGGGCGGATAGCGCCGCAGCGTGGTCTGCGGGTCGTCCATGAAGCCGCGCACCTTGCCCTGGATCAGCTTGAAGCGGGCGATGTCCTCGGGCGAGTCGCGGTTGTCGCGATAGGGCGACTTGGAGACGCGGTCCTCAAGGAAGGCGATGCGGTCGCTCGACATCGGATGCGAGCGCGCATAGGGGTCCTGCATATTGGCGGTCAGCAATTCCTGCTGCCCCAGCAGCTCGAACGTCTCCAGCATCCCCTCGCCGCTGCGGTGGATGGTGTCGAGATAGGTGATCGCCGCCTGATCGGCGGAGGCTTCCTGCACGCGCGAATAGCCCAGGATCGCGCGCTGCATGGCGTGCTGCGCGCCCAGGATGATGCCCATGCCGGCCTGGCCCGCGCCCGCAAGCATCGCCGCGAGACCGGCGAGCATGGTGATGAGGAACGGCGCAGCCTCGGCGGTTACGTCGTCGCCGGAACGCGACAGGTGGCCGCCCGCCATGTGGCCGGTCTCGTGGGCGATGACGCCCAGAAGCTGGTCGGGCTTCTCCACCTGGTCGATCAGGCCGGTGAAGATGAACATGTTCTGGCCGCCGCTGACGAAGGCGTTGAACGAGGGATCGCTCACCAGATAGATCGTCACCGCATTGGGATCGAGCCCGGCGGCGACGAAGATCGGCCGCGCCTCGTGCCACAGGAACTCCTCGATCTCGGTATCGCGTGCCACCGAGATGGCGAAGGCCGGACCGGTCCAGGCGAAGGCGAGGGCGGCGGCGAGGACAGCGCCGGCGGCGCGGGGCAGAAAGCGGGTCAAGGGCAACTCCGAATTGGCGCCTGTCAAACCATGCGGCGGTGCGGCCCCCCGTCGTCCTTGCCGCAACGCCGTCCCGAAGGGAGGGCTAGCTAGAAGCCGGGGCCGCGCCAAGTCAATCGGCGCGGCCTGTGGCGGTATCAAGGCACGGTGATCGCCGCGCCCGGCGTCGTCAGCCTTCGCGCTTCTTCCACCAGCCGGCCTTGGCCGGACCGGAGGGCGCTTCGCCGACCACCACGACCTCGACCTTCTCGGGAAGCTCGGGCACCAGCGGAGGTGCGGGCCGCTCCGGTTCGGGCTCCGGCGTCTCGGCGACGGGTTCGGCCGCCGGCGGCTCGGGCGCGACCGGCTCGGGCAGGCTGGCGGCGGACTCGGCCGGCGGCGCGGCGACAGGCGCGGCGGCGACCGGCTCGGGCTGCGGCGCAGCGACCGGTTCGGGCATCGCGGCGACCGGTTCCGGTTCGCTCGGCACGGGCGCAGGCGCGCTCACCGGCTCCGGCTCGGGCTGCGCGGCGACCGGCGCGGGTTCGGCCTTCGGTTCGACGGCATCCGGCGCGGCCAGGGGGCGCGTTTCGGTGCGGGCTTCGGCCCGGGGTTCGGTCCGCGCCTCCGGCTTGGGTCCGAAGCCGAAGAAGCGGGCGATCGCCGCCGCCGGCGATTTGCGCTCGGGCTTGGCGGCGGCCGACGGATCGGCGGCGGGCGGCGTCGCGGCGGCGGCGACGTTCGTCTCGCCGTCGCTCTCGCTCTCGCCCTCGTCGTCGCCGCCGTCGAACTCGGCGGCGGAACCGGCTTCGCCCGGCAGGCCGCCCTCGGGACGGCCGTTGCGGCGGCCGCCACGGCGGCCACGGCGGCGGCGGCGGCGCTCGCCGCCGTCGCGCGCGCCTTCGGGTCCGGCGCTGTGCTCCAGCGGCGCGGGGCCTTCGCCCTCGCCGGTTTCGCCGTCCGGCTCGATCACCGGAATCGGGTCGGCCGCGGCCTCGACGCCGTCCTGGCGCTCGCGCGGACGGTCGGTGCGGTCGCGATCGCGGCCGCGACCGCGGCGGCGGCGGCCCCGGCCGCCGCGCTCGCCGTCACGCGGCTGGCGCTCGGCGCGGGCGGTCTCGCCGGCCTCGTCCTCGTCGGCGTCCGTGCCGTCGTCCTGGGGCTCTTCCTCGACCGTGAAATCGGCTTCCGGCATCTGCGCGAGCGCGGTTTCGGCCGAAACGGCGGCGCTGACCGCCGTACGGCGGGGGCGCGCGCCGTTCGGCGCACCCAGCTCGACGTCGCAATCAGCCCCGAACATGTCGGGCTTGGCCTCCAGGAAGATCGAGATGCCGAGCCGATCCTCCATCGCCTGGATGTCGGCGCGCTTGTGATTGAAGATATAGACGGCGACCTCGGTCGGCAGGCGCACGGTGACGCCCTCGACCCGGGCGTTGTGGGTCTCTTCCTCGACCTGACGCAGCGCCCTCAGGGCAAGGCTTTCCACCGAGCGGATGAGGCCGGTGCCGTTGCAGTGCGGGCAGGTGACGGTCGAGCCTTCGACCATGCCCGGACGCAGCCGCTGGCGCGACATTTCCAGCAGGCCGAAGGGCGAAATCCGCCCGACCTGGATGCGCGCCCGGTCGTGCTTGAGGCATTCCTTGAGGCGGCGCTCGACCGCGCGGTCGTTGCGGCCTTCCTCCATGTCGATGAAGTCGATGACGATGAGGCCCGCGAGGTCGCGCAGGCGCAGCTGCCGGGCGACTTCCTCGGCGGCTTCCAGGTTCGTCTTGTAGGCGGTGTCCTCGATATTGTGCTCGCGGGTCGAACGGCCCGAGTTCACGTCGATCGAAACCAGCGCCTCGGTCTGGTTGATGATGATGTAGCCGCCGGATTTCAGCTGGACCCGGGGATTGAACATCGAGTCGAGCTGGCTCTCGACCTTGTATTTCTGGAACAGCGGCGGGCGGCCGTCGTGCAGGCGCACGGAATCGACCTGCTGCGGCATGATCATCTTGGTGAAGGCCTGGGCCTCGGCGAAGCCTTCCTCGCCCTCGACCACGATTTCCTCGATGTCGCGCGAGAACTGGTCGCGGATCGCCCGCTTGATGAGGTTGCCTTCCTCATAGACGAGGGCGGGGGCGGTCGAGCGCAGCGTCAGCTCGCGGATCGAGTCCCACAGGCGCAGCAGATATTCGTAGTCGCGCTGGATTTCCTGCTTGGTCCGGCTGGCTCCCGCCGTCCGGACGATCAGGCCCATTCCTTCAGGTACATCAAGGCTTTCGGCGGCGTCCTTAAGGCGGCGGCGGTCGGCCGAATTGGTGATCTTGCGGGAAATCCCGCCGCCCCGGCCGCTGTTCGGCATCAGCACGCAATAGCGCCCGGCGAGCGACAGATAGGTCGTCAGCGCCGCGCCCTTGTTGCCGCGCTCCTCCTTGACCACCTGGATCAGCAGGATCTGCCGCTTCTTGATGACTTCCTGGATCTTGTACTGGCGCATCGAGCGCCCGCTGGGGCGGCGCGGCTCGACCTCGTCCATGGCGTCGTCGTCGCCGGAACTGACGATCTCCGCCTCGACCCGCTCGGCGACCACTTCCTCGACATGCGAGTCGCCGTCCTCGTCGCTCTCGCGCCCGTCTTCCTCGAAGGCGGACGCGACCGGGTCGCCGGCTTCCTCGCCGCCGGAGGCCGCGCGCTCGTCCCCGGCGGGCGTGGGGGCGATGTAGATCGGGTCTTCGGGCGGCAGGTCGGCCAGCGCCTCGGGCGCGATATCGACCTCCTCGAACGCCGCCGCGACGGCGGCCGCGTCGTCGGCGGCGGTGTCGAAGACGGGCAGGGGATCGGTCTCGCCGGCCGGGATGGCCTCGGGCGCTTCGGCGGGCTGGGCAGCCTCGGCGGTCTTGGCGGCGCGGTCGGCCCGCTCCTCGTCGTGCTGCTGGTAGCGTTCCTCGGCGCGCTGGGCGGCGAGCAGCGCCTGACGGTCGGCGACCGGGATCTGATAATAGTCGGGATGGATTTCGCTGAACGCCAGGAAGCCGTGGCGGTTGCCGCCATACTCGATGAAGGCGGCCTGAAGCGACGGCTCGACGCGCGTCACTTTTGCAAGGAAAATGTTGCCCTTAAGGGGCTTTCTTGAAGCGGATTCGAAATCGAATTCCTCGACCCGGTTACCCGAGACGATGACGACGCGCGTCTCCTCCGGGTGGGAGGCGTCGATCAGCATACGCTTTGACATGGAAGACTCCTGGGAGCGGCCGCGATCCGCGCGCCGAGGGCGCTGCGGGTCCGAAGTGGCGGTCCGGCTCGATATAGGTTGATGACGGTACGGCAATGCTGGCCGGACGGGAGCCGGGGCTCCGTGCGTCTATGTTCAGCCGCGCTGCGCGCATGAAGATCAGGCTCCGCGCCTTGTCGGGGCGCTCGGGCAGTTGCTTGGGCCAGGCCTCGCCATCGGGAAGCCCCTCTGGCACGCGCCTGTTCGTCCGCGACGAGGCCGCCGGCATCAGGAGGGGAAATTGGGTCAGTCGCCTGGGCCCGGGCTTCCCGCCTGGGGGCGACCCCGAAGGATCGATGCGACTATGTAGCGGCACCGGCGGCGCGTACGCAACCTGTTCCTTTGGGGGCCGGCCGGGGTGCGGCAGTAACGGTAAGGCAAGACAACCATGCTATAGTTCTGGATAAACAGCGTGTTGAGCGAATGGTGGAGCGTTCGGTGACGACAGAAGGTCGGCCGGCAATGTCAGTCTGGCGCGGTTTTTTCGCCGTTCTGGTGGCGCTCGTGGCGGGCGCGGCCCTGCCGGGCGCTGCCCGCGCGGAGGTCGTGGCGACCAATGCGCGCCTCGGCGAACACACCGAACACACCCGCTTCGTCCTCGAAATGACCGAGGCGGTCGACTACCGCGTGTTCTTCCTCGCCGGCCCGAATCGCATCGTCGTCGAACTGCCCGAGATGGACTGGCAGCTTCCGCCCAAGGCCGGTCTCGGCGGGGCGGGCCTCGTCACCGGCTTCCGCTACGGCGTTTTCCGCAAGGGTAAGTCGCGAATCGTTCTCGATCTCGCCGCGCCCGCGATGGTGGAAACGGACTTCGTGATGCCGGCCGCCGACGGCAAGCCCGCCCGGCTGGTCCTCGACATCGTCCCGGCCGACGAGGCCGATTTCATCGCCGCCGCCGGCTGGCCCGACGACGAGTCGGGCGCTCCGCCCGAACCGCCCATCGACGAGGCGGTCGAATCCCAGCCCATCGACAGCCATGACGGCCAGTTCGTCATCGCCATCGACGCCGGCCATGGCGGCGTCGATCCCGGCGCGTCCGGCGCTTCGGGCACGCTCGAAAAGGACGTGGTCCTGAAGGCGGCCGAGGCCCTCAAGGCCGAACTCGAAACGCGCGCCGACTATCAGGTCGTGCTGGTCCGCGACGACGACAATTTCATCACCCTGAAGGACCGCGTGCGGGCGGGCCGGGCGGCCAAGGCCGACCTTTTCATCTCCCTGCACGCCGACTCGGTCAGCGATGCCTCGGTCCACGGGGCCTCGGTGTACACCTTGTCGGAAACCGCTTCGGACAGCGTGGCGGCCGAGCTGGAGCGCTCCGAAAACGCCGCCGACATCATCTCGGGCGTCGATCTGTCGGGCAACGACGAGGTCGGCACGATCCTCATCGACCTCGCCCAGCGCGAGACCAAGAACCGCTCCTCGACCTTCGCGCAGCTTCTGCTGCCGCAGCTGGAACGCCAGACCGGCCTGATCTCCAAGCCGCACCGTTTCGCCGGCTTCCGCGTCCTCAAGGCGCCGGACGTGCCGAGCGTCCTGATCGAACTCGGCTTCCTGTCGAACGACACCGACGAATCCCGCCTGACCTCGCCCAAATGGCGGGCCTCGACGGCGGCCGCCATCGCCCGCGCGGTCGACGGCTATTACGAGCGCATGTCGAGCGTCGCCGAAACCGGCCACTGACCGCCGCGCCCCTGACCGCCGCTACCCCGGCCGCCGCCCCCTACAGCCGGGCGACCGCAAAACCGCCATAGTTATCGCCGCTCTTCCTATGTAGAATTGCGGTACAAGCGATTTGCGGGCGCGCCAGGGTTCTCGATGCGGTTTTTGCGGTTCTTCTTCGTCTCGGTGCTGACGATCATCGGGATCGGCGCGCTTGCGGCCGGCCTTGCGCTCTGGTGGCTGTCGAGCGACCTCCCCGACACCGAAACGCTCGCCAATTACGAGCCGCCGGTCACCACCCGCGTCCATGCCTATGACGGCACGCTGATCGCCGAGTTCGCCAAGGAACGCCGGCTGTTCGTGCCGATCGACGACATCCCGCCGCTGGTCAAGAACGCCTTCATCGCGGCCGAGGACAAGAACTTCTACCTGCACCCCGGCTTCGACCCGACCGGCATCCTGCGCGCCCTCATCGCCAACATGAACGCGGGCGACGACAAGCGCCCCGAAGGCGCCTCGACCATCACCCAGCAGGTGGCGCGCAACTTCTTCTTCACCCAGGACGTCAGCTACATCCGCAAGATCAAGGAAATTCTCCTTGCCATGCGGCTTGAGGCGACCTTCTCGAAGGACAAGATCCTCGAGCTTTACCTCAACCAGATCTTCCTCGGTCAGAACTCCTACGGCGTCGCCGCGGCGGCGCTCAACTATTTCGACAAGTCGCTGGACGAGCTGACCATCCAGGAAGCCGCCTATCTCGCGGCGCTGCCCAAGGCGCCGTCGAACTACCACCCGATCACCCAGAAGCAGCGCGCGCTCGACCGCCGCAACTACGTCATCGATCAGATGATCGAGGTCGGCTACGTCTCCAAGGCCGACGGCGAGAAGGCGAAGAAGGAAGATCTGGTCGTCACCTTCCGCCCGCTCGGCACCCGTTACGAGGACGCGCAGTATTTCGCCGAGGAGGCGCGCCGCGTCATCACCAACCGCTACGGCGAGGAAAAGCTCTACACCGGCGGTCTCTCGGTCCGTACGACGCTCGACTCCAAATACCAGTCGATCGCCCTCAACGCCTTCCGCGTCGGGCTTCAGCGCTACGACCGCGCTTCGGGCTGGCACGGCCCGGTCGCCGAGATCGAACTGGGCGCGGGCTGGGAGAAGCGGCTGGATGCGATCCCGGCGGCGCGCGACGTCACCGGCTGGCGCATCGCCGTCATCCAGGACACCGGCAGCGACTGGACGGTCGGCTTCACCGACGGGACGACCGGCACCGTGTCGGAAGCCGGCCGCAAGCTCTCCGGCGTCGCCAAGGCCAAGCCCGGCGACGTCATCTATGTCGAGGCGGGCAAGGACGGCGGCTACAATCTGCGCCAGATCCCCGAGATCAACGGCGGCCTCGTCATCCTCGATCCGCACTCCAGCCGCGTGCTCGCGCTGGTCGGCGGCTTCTCCTACTACGCCAGCGTCTTCAACCGGGCGACGCAGGCGATGCGCCAGACGGGCTCGTCCTTCAAGCCGTTCGTCTATGCGACCGCGCTCGACAACGGCTACACGCCCTCCAGCCTCGTGCTCGACGGTCCGATCTCGCTGCCGATGGGCAATGGCCGCGTCTGGCACCCGCAGAACTCGGACGGCCGCTATCTCGGCCTCGCCACGCTGCGTCAGGGCCTGGAAAAGAGCCGCAACCTGATGACCGTCCGCCTCGCCTACGACATCGGCATGAAGGCGGTGGTGGACCGGGTGAAGCGGGCAGGGGTCTATGACAAGATCGACCCGGTGCTCGCCAACGCGCTCGGCGCCGCCGAAACCACGGTCATCAAGATGGCCGGCGGCTATGCGACCTTCCTCAACGGCGGCCGCGTCGTGCCGCCGACCATCATCGACCGCATCCAGGACCGCTACGGCAAGACGATCTTCCGCCACGACGACCGCTCGTGCGAGGGCTGCTACGCCCCCAACGGCTGGGCCAATCAGGAAGAACCGCTGCTCCCCGAAATCGGCCGCGAGGAGTTCGACCCCCGCACCGGCTTCCAGATCGCCAACATCCTTCAGGGCGTCGTCCAGCGCGGCACCGCGCGCAACGCCTTCAAGAACCTGAAGGACTACCCGATCGGCGGCAAGACCGGCACCACCAACGACGCCCGCGACGTGTGGTTCATCGGCTTCACCGCCGACCTCATCGTCGCCGCCTATGTCGGCTACGACCAGCCCAAGCCGCTGCGCCGCGGCAGCTTCGGCGGCACCGTGGTCGCCCCGATCGTCGCCGACATCTTCGAACAGGTCTTGCCCGAAACCGGGGCGTTGCCGCTGCGCACCCCGCCGGGCGTGGTGATGATGCGGGTCAACGCCGTCTCGGGCCGCCCGACCTCCGCCGACGACCCCGGCGCGATCATGGAGCCGTTCAAGCTCGGCACCGACCCGGATTCCAAGGAAGCCAACACGGCCGGCGCCGACGAGGCGGACTACCCGGCCGAGGAGGCTCCGCCGCCGGACCCCGAGGACGTCTCGACCGGCACCGGCGGGCTTTACTAGGCCCCGCCGGGCCGTCCGGCCCCGCTCGACAAGCCCCGATCCTTCGGCCAACCTTGCCCTGACGAAACGGCGCGCCCCCGTGGGCCGACACGTTTCGCATGGGGGAAACGATGAAGATCGACGAGTCCAAGCTGGGCGACAAAGGGCCGGATTCCAACATGGCCCTGAACCCCATCGTGGGGATCAATCCGGAGGAGCTCTGGCGCGCCGCGGGCCTCGTGGTGACCGAGATCATCCGCCAGCCGACCCTGTTCGCCAAGCACGGCGGCTCGTTCGCCAAGGACCTCGCCGACGTGCTGGTCGGCAAGTCGAAGCTGGAGGCAGAGGCCCGCGACAAGCGCTTCCAGCACGAAGTCTGGAAGAAAAGCCCGATCTTCAAGCGCGGGATGCAGGGCTGGCTCGCCTTCCGCAAGAACCTCAAGGACTGGCTCGCCGATCTCGATCTCGGCGATCAGGACCGCACGCGCGCCAATTTCGTCCTCGATATCTTCGCCGACGCCGTCGCCCCGACCAACACGCTGCTGGGCAACCCGCTCGCCCTCAAGACCGCCTGGGACACCAAGGGCAAGTCGCTGGTGAAGGGGCTGAAGAATTTCTACGGCGACATGCGCGACAATGGCGGCCTGCCGAGCCAGGTCGACAAGCGCCCGTTCAAGGTGGGCGAAAACCTCGCCGTCACCGAAGGCAGCGTCGTTCTGCGCACCGAGATGATGGAGCTGATCCAGTACAAGCCGCTCAGCGAGCAGGTGCACGAGCGGCCGCTCCTGATCGTCCCGCCGCAGATCAACAAGTTCTACGCCTCGGACCTCACGCCCGACCGCTCGATGTTCCGCTATCTGTTGTCGCAGGGCTATCAGCTCTTCGCGATCTCGTGGCGCAACCCGGGCAAGGAGCACGCGAGCTGGGGCCTCGAGGCCTATGTGCGCGAGATCATCAAGGCCATCGACGCGACGCTCGCCATCACCAAACAGAAGAGCCTGAACGTCTCGGGCGCCTGCTCGGGCGGCATCACCCAGGCGATGCTGCTGTCCTATCTGGCGGCGAAGAAGGACACGCGCGTCAACGCCGCGACCTTCATGGTCTGCGTGCTCGACGCGCGGCCCGAGGACAGCGAGGTCGGGGCCTTCATCAGCCCGCGCTCGATCAAGCTCGCCAAGGCGCGCTCGAAACAGAAGGGCATCCTCACCGGGCAGGATCTCAGCCGCACCTTCGCCTGGCTGCGCCCCAACGACCTCATCTGGAATTACGTCGTCAACAACTACCTGCTCGGCAACGACCCGCCGCCCTTCGACATTCTCTACTGGAACAACGATTCCACGAACCTGCCGATGCAGCTGCATCACGACTATCTCGACATGTACGAGAGCGAGCCGATGCGCAAACCCGGCACCGTTCCGTTCATGGGCCACAAGATCGACCTCAGGAAGATCACCCAGGACGTCTTCTTCCTCGCCGGCGTCACCGACCACATCACGCCGTGGAAGGCGGTCTATCGCTCGATGAAGCTGCTGGGCTCGCCCGACAAGACCTTCGTCCTTTCGTCCAGCGGCCATATCCAGTCGCTCATCAATCCGCCCGGAAACCCGAAGGCCCGCTTCTTCGCCAATCCGGCCCTGCCCGACGACGTCGAGCAGTTCCCGCACGGCGCCGAACAGCACATGGGCTCGTGGTGGGAGACCTGGACGAAATGGCTGGGCGAACGTTCGGGCGGCATGAAGGCCGCGCCCAAGAAGCTTGGCGACGCCAAGCACAAGCCGGTCGGCAAGGCCCCGGGCCAATACGTGCATGGCTGAGGCGAAACGCCAGACTCAGTCTAAGAAGCAGGCATCGGGAACGCGCGGCCGCAAGGGGACCGCGCCAGGGGGAGTATCGTCTATGGAGTCCAGCGACGTTCGTTCGCCTGAACTGTCGATGCAGAAAGTCGGCTGGCAGACCTATCGCACCGCCGTCTGGCGCGCGACGCGGCGCAGCGCCGAACGGCCGCTCCTCTTCTTCAACGGCATCGGGGCCAATCTCGAACTGGCGCAGCCGCTGGCCGAGGCGATGCCGGAGCGCGACGTCATCACCTTCGACATGCCCGGCATCGGCGGCTCGCCCGCGCCGCTGCTGCCCTATCGCCCGTGGATGGTCAGCCGGGCGGCGGCGACGATCCTCGACCGCTTCGGCTTCGGCGACGTCGATGTCATCGGCGTCTCGTGGGGCGGCGGCGCGGCGCAGCAATTCGCCCTGCAATACCGCCGCCGCACGAAGAAGCTGATCCTCTGCGCCACTTCGACCGGCATGACCATGGTGCCCGGCAAATTCGAAGCCCTGTCGAAGATGGCGACGCCGCAGCGCTATCTCGACAAGGACTATCTGATGAAGAACTTCGAGAAGCTCTACGGCGACGAGGGCGGCGACTTTGCCAGCCATCACCACATCCGCCTCAAGCCGCCGACCCTGCGCGGCTACATGTTCCAGATGCTGGCGATGGTCGGCTGGACCAGCCTGCCGTTCCTGCCGTTCCTCAACGTGCCGACGCTCATCCTCGGCGGCGACCGCGACAAGATCGTGCCGCTGATCAACATGAAGATGATCCACCGCGCCATGCCGAACGCACGGCTGCATGTCGTGCCCGGCGGCGGCCATCTCTTCATCATCTCGCGCCTGCCCGAGATCATGCCGATCGTGCGCGGCTTCCTGGAGGAGCCGCTGGCCTCGCACCGGCGCTGGCGCCGTCCGCGCGCCGCGCCGGCCTAGTTCAGCCGCAGATCAGCTGGCCGTATTCGTTGCGCTTGTTGCGCGCCCGGCATTCATCGCTGGGGCCGACCCACTGGCCGTCCGCCGACCAGCTCGCCTTGCCGCGATCGATATCGGCCTGCACCTTGGTCTCGCAGCGCTCCGGCGTCGCCGAGGCGACCGCCTCGTTGTCGAAGCCGAGATAGTTGCACAGCACGATCGGCCAGCGTTCTTCCTTCGGCGTCGCCAGGATGCGCTGCTTCAGCGCCTCGGGGGCGCCGCGCCAGAAGCCGAGCGCCGCGTTGATGTTGCGCTCGGTCGGCGTGCCGATGATCAGCGTCTCGATCACCTGCCGTTCCTCGGGCGTCAGGGCAGGGCCCTCGGCGCGCGCCGCCGGCCAGGCGGCCAGCGTCAGCGCCAGCGCGAACGAGATCGCGGTCCGTTTCATGCCCTCATCCCTTTCCGCCGCGTCAGGCCCGACGCTACGTGACCTTGAGACTATGGCGAAGGTTCGACAGACTGCACCCAATAAATCAATAACCGGAGGACGCCATGACCATCCGCACGCCGATCTGCGACATGCTCGGCATCGACTATCCCATCCTGCTGGCCGGCATGGGCGGCGTCTCGTATGGCGAGCTGGCCGCCGCCGTTTCGGAAGCGGGCGGCTTCGGCACGCTCGGCATGGCCTCAGTGCCGCCCAAGCAGATCCGCGAGCAGATGCGGATCGTCCGCTCACTGACGAAAAAACCCTTCGGCGTCGACCTGCTGGCGGCGATCCCGGAATCGCTGGAACAGACCGTCGACATCATCATCGAGGAAGGCGCGGCGGCCTTCATTTCCGGCCTCGGCGTGCCGCCGCCGCACCTCGTCAAGAAGTTCCACGACGCGGACCTCAAGGTGATGAACGTCGCGGGCACCGTGAAGCACGCGCGCCACGCCGAACATGGCGGCCTCGACGCCGTCGTCGCGCAGGGCACGGAAGCGGGCGGCCACACCGGCCGCGTCGCCGGCATGGCGCTGATCCCCAGGTCGTCGATGCGGTGAAGATCCCGGTCATCGCGGCGGGCTCGATCGTCGACGGGCGCGGCATCGCCGCCGCCTTCGCGCTCGGCGCGCAGGGCGTCTGGATGGGCACGCGCTTCATCGCCTCGGCCGAGGCCCACGCCGCCCAGATGTACAAGGACGTCATCATGGAAGCGTCCGACGAGGACACGATCGTCACCCGCTGCTACTCGGGCAAGACGATGCGCGTCTTCCGCAATCCCTATGTCATGGACTGGGAGAAGCGGCCGCAGGACCTTCAGCCCTTCCCGGCGCAGGCCGCGCACAGCCACAAGGCGGGCGTCATGGGCGGCATCGGCGGCCAGATGGAAGGCCTCGACAAGTCGCGCTCGTGCTTCGCGATGGGGCAGGGGGCGGGGGCCATCGTCGACGCCCCGCCCGCCGGAGAGATCGTCCGCCGCATCGTGGCGGAGACCGAACAGGTGCTCGGCCGGATCGGCCGACTGGCGAAGGAAATGCGCTAGCGGCCTAGCTGCACGCGCCTTTCCCGACCCGCACGTCGGAACCCGAAGCGTCGAGCGACCCTTCGATCGTGTCGATGCAGACGTCGCCCGACCCGGCGGCGTCGACCTTCGGGTTGACCGCCGTCCCGCCGAACTTCACCTCGCCCGATCCCGCCGACGACACCTCGAAGCTCGTCGCCCGGCCGCCCTTGATATCGACGCTGCCAGACCCGGCGATGTCGATCTGCGTCGGCCCGTCGATCGTGCCGATGGTCAGATCGGCCGACCCGGCGATCTCGATGTTCAGCCCGCCCGCGACCGAGGCGATGTCGGCCGAGCCGGAGCCGTCGATCTCGATGGCGGTGAGGCCGACCGCGCCCGCCTTCAGCGAGCCCGAGCCGGACGACGAAAACGACAGCGCGCCCTCGACCGAGGCGATCTCCACGTCCATCGAACCGCTCGATTCGAGGCTCGCGGTGGTCAGGCGTCCGGCTTTCACCTCGCCGGCCGTCGCCTCCAGCGACAGCGGCGCGTCGAGGTCGCCGATCGCCGCGCGGCCGATGAAGCCGCCCATGGCCAGCGGCGTGCCCGGCGCGACGGTGACGGTCAGCTTGATGTCGTAGCCGGAAAAGGTGCCCTCGGTATTGCGCGGGGCCATGCGGATCACCGCGTCCTGGCCTTCGGTCGCCATGGTGGTGCGGGCGACCGCCTCGTCGCGGCCGTCGAGCGTCACCTGGACGCCCTGCGTACCCGGCACGACATTGATCGTGACGTCGGCGGAGACCAGATCCTCAAGACGCAGCGACGCGCCCTGCAAGGTCTGCGTCTGCGGCGCGGCGGAAGCCGAAAGGACCGCCGAAGCGGCGACGGCGGCGGTAAGGGCGAGACGAAGCGTCATGGTGATCCCCTGCTGGATGACGGGACGAGGCTAGGCGTCGCCGCCGCCCGCCGCCTGTAGCGGCCGTCACCCGGGCCCCGTCTGTGATCGGCGCTCAGTCGGCCTTGGGCCGATAGAAGATGTGGCGGCCGATCTGCACGGTCATCTCGAAGCCCTCCGCCTCCCAGTCGGGCTGGACGTAGTCGGCATGGAAGCGCACCGCCCCCTGCGTCGTGTCGGCGGCGAGCACCGCCTCGCGGTCCTTCAGCAATTCGCCCGCCAGCTTCCAGGTCGCCTTCCACAGCGCGAGGCTGCGCGGCCGCACCCGCGAGCCGTCGCAGGCGAACGAGAACTGGCAGCCATAGGAGGGCGCCCCGTTATAGACGACCGCGCAGATCGTCTTGGGGTAGCCGGGGGTTTTCGCGCGGCGGAAGATCACTTCGGCCACCGCCGTCATGCCGTCCTTGCCCTCGCTCCCGGCCTCGAAATAGAGGCCCTCGGTCAGGCATTTGCGGTCGGCATAGGCCTGCGCCTCGCTTTTGGCCTTCGACTTGGCGTCGGCCGTCCCCGGCGCGGCGGCGAGGGCCAGCGCCAAAGCGAACTGGACGAGAGCCGCCGCTTTGCCGATTGTGGAGCGCATACGACATAACACCACGGGAGGACCGCTCATGTCAGCGGCTGGAAAAGCGATCTTCATCACGGGCGCGGGCAGCGGCATGGGCCGGGCGGGCGTCAAGCTGTTCCACGAGAAGGGCTGGCGGGTCGGGGCGATCGACCGCAACCCGGGCGGGCTTGCGACGCTGGAGCAGGAACTGGGCCGCGAGCGGCTGTGGACCCGCGCGGTCGACGTCACCGACAAGGCGTCGATGGAGCAGGCGCTCGCCGATTTCTGCGCCGGCAATCCGAACGGCGGCCTCGACATGCTGTGGAACAACGCCGGCATCGGCGAGTCCGGCTGGTTCGAGGACGTGCCCTACGAGGCGGCGATGCGGGTGGTCGACATCAACTTCAAGGCGGTGCTGACCGGGGCCTATGCGGGGCTGCCTTATCTGAAGAAGGCGAAGAACAGCCTGATGTTCTCCACCTCGTCCTCCTCGGCCACCTACGGCATGCCGCGCATCGCCGTCTATGCCGCGACCAAGCACGCGGTGAAGGGTCTGACCGAGGCGCTCAGCATCGAATGGCAACGCCACGGCGTGCGCGTCGCCGACGTGCTGCCCGGCCTCATCGACACCGCCATCCTGTTGGAAACGCCGAACCGCTCGGGCGACCGTCCGCCGCCGCCCTCGCGCGAGGCGCTGGCGGCCGGCGCGCCGAAAAAGGGGATGTTCCGCCTGCTGCCCGCCTCCAGCGTGGCGGAGGCGGCCTGGGCCGCCTACCACTCGGAGAAGCTGCACTGGTATGTCCCGGCCAGCCTCAAATGGATCGACCGCATCAAGGGCTTCAGCCCGGAGATGATGCGCAAGCGAATCCTGAAGGCCCTGCCGATGCTCGGTCCCGACTGACGGGGATCGGGACGCGCAGGCCTCAGGACGCAGCGGCGTTGCGCAGGTCGCGCGCCTCGTAGCCGCGGCCGGGCTGGCGATAGAAGATGTGGTTGCCGATCTGGACCGTGCGCACGAAGCGCCGCGACCAGGACGGGCGCACTTTCAGCGTGTGGAAATGGGTCGCGCCCTTCGAGGTGTCGACCAGGCGGCCGGGGCCGGTCAGCTCGTCGCCGGCGATATAGACCGCCTCGTTCCAGGCGGCGGGGTCGCGGCGGGCGCTGCGCTTCTTGCCGTCGCAGGCGAACGAGAACTGGCAGCCGTGGCGGCGATGGGCGTCCTGATAGACGACGCCGCAGATCGAATTGGGATAGCGCGGATCGGTCGAGCGGCGGGCGACGACCTCGGCGACGGCGCGCTGGCCGTCGGCGCTTTCGCCGCGCGCTTCGTAATAGACCGCCTCGGCGAGGCAGATCTTCTCCGACTCGGCGACCGAACGGGCGGGGCCGGCGGCGGCGGCGAGGGCTTCGGCGGGCTTCGGCGCGGGCAGGACGACGGGCAGGGGTTCGGCGGGCAGGGTCAGGATGGCGTTCACCGCGCCCGGCGCGCCGGCCGCGACCTCGGCTGCGTCGCCGCCGAGGCTGTAGGCGAGCGCCCCGCCGTAAACCGCGGTCCCGGCCAGCACGGCGACAAGAATCCTGTGGCAGCGCCTGACGGCTGCATGGGCGTTCGACATGGCCCAGATCACTCCTCGACTTCGCCGCGCTCGGCGCGGCGGGTGGGCGCCCCTTGGCGCGATCTGCGCCCCGTTTGAGGCGACATCGCGGCGGAGCCATTTCGCTTCCGGGCGGCCCAACCCCCGTCCGAAAGCGCGCGGAACCTATGAGCCGGTTCCGGCCACTACAAGACTAGACAAATACGAACGATGACGATCCGTCATTCTTTACGAGAGGTTAATTTCCCGGAAAATCGGGCCTTGCGGCTCCTTGAGTGAAACCGGCTGGATGTCCGGCAGCATTTAAAATGGAAAAAGTTCACCCGCGCGCCCTGCTCCGCGGGGGCGGGCCGGACGGCTGCCCCCGCGTGCCTGGACGAAGTTCATTCAAACCTCGTCTTGACGGCTTCTATTTGTCTTCGCGGCTGTCCTTGCCGGGCAGCAGCGCGGCCTGCGCCGCCGCCAGCCGGGCGATCGGCACCCGGTAAGGCGAGCACGACACATAGTCGAGCCCGACCTGCGCGCAGAACCGGATCGAGGCGGGGTCGCCGCCATGCTCGCCGCAGATGCCGAGCTTGAGGTCCGGCCGGGTCTTGCGCCCGCGCCGGGCGGCGATCTCGACCAGTTCGCCGACCCCGTCCACGTCGAGGCTGACGAAGGGGTCCTGTTCCAGCAGGCCGAGGCGCTGGTATTCGACCAGGAACCGCCCGGCGTCGTCGCGGCTGATGCCGAACGTCGTCTGGGTCAGGTCGTTGGTCCCGAACGAGAAGAACTCGGCCGACTGGGCGATGTCCCCGGCCCGCAGCGCGGCGCGGGGCAATTCGATCATGGTGCCGATGAGGTAGGGCACCTTGATCCCGGTTTCCGCCTCGACGGCGGCATGGACCGCCGCCACCCTGTCTTTCAGCATGTCCAGCTCGCGCTTCAGCGCCACCAGCGGGATCATCACCTCGGGCGTCACCGTGTCGCCGGTCTCCCTGGCGACGGCGGCGGCCGCCTGGAAAATGGCGCGGGCCTGCATCTCGTAGATCTCGGGGAAGGTGATCCCCAGGCGGCAGCCGCGATGCCCCAGCATCGGGTTGAACTCGTAAAGCTCGTTGACCCGCGCCTTCAGCTTGGCCGGCGTCACCCCGGCCGCCTCGGCGACCTCGGCGATCTCGGCGTCCGACTTGGGCAGGAACTCGTGCAGCGGCGGATCGAGCAAGCGGATCGTCACCGGCAGGCCGCGCATGATCGTGAACAGCGCCTCGAAATCGGCGCGCTGCACCGGCAGCAGCTTGGCGAGCGCCTCCTGACGGCCCTCCAGCGTGTCGGCGCAGATCATCTGGCGCACCGCCAGGATGCGGTCGGCGTCGAAGAACATGTGCTCGGTGCGGCATAGCCCGATGCCCTCCGCGCCGAAGCCGCGCGCCGTGCGGGCGTCGAGCGGCGTTTCGGCGTTGGTGCGCACCTTCAGCGTCCGCTTGGCGTCGGCCCATTCCATCAGCGTCGCGAAATCGCCCGACAGTTCGGGCTCCACCATGGCGACGCGGCCCTTGAAGATCTGCCCGCTGGTGCCGTCGATGGTGATCCACTCGCCCTTGGCGATGGTGACGCTCCCGGCGGTCAGTTTCTCGGCCGCCATGTCGATGCGCATCCCGCCCGCGCCGGAAACGCAGGGCCGGCCCATGCCGCGCGCCACCACGGCGGCGTGGCTGGTCATGCCGCCGCGCTGGGTGAGGATGCCCTTCGCGGCATGCATGCCGTGGATGTCCTCGGGGCTCGTCTCGACCCGGATCAGGATGACCGGCCGCCCCTCATGGGCGATCCGCTCGGCCTCGTCGGCGGTGAAGACCGCCTCGCCCGAGGCCGCGCCCGGCGAGGCGGGCAGGCCGGTGGCGATGGCGTTCGGCTTGGCGGCGGGGTCGATGGTCGGGTGCAGCAGCTGGTCGAGCGACAGCGGATCGACGCGCCCGATCGCCTCGTCGCGCGTGATCAGCCCCTCGCTCGCCATGTCCACGGCGATCTTGAGCGCCGCCTTGGCGGTGCGCTTGCCGGTGCGGGTCTGGAGCATATACAGCCGCCCGCGCTCGATCGTGAACTCGATGTCCTGCATGTCGCGGTAATGGCGCTCCAGCCGCCGGGTGACCGCCACGAACTCGGCGAACGCCTCGGGCATCGCCTCTTCCATCGACGGCTTGGTCCCGGCCTTGCGCCCGGCGGCGGTCAGCGGCTGCGGCGTGCGGATGCCGGCGACGACGTCCTCGCCCTGCGCGTTGATCAGGAACTCGCCGTAGAGCAGGTTCTCGCCGGTCGAGGGATTGCGCGAGAAGGCGACGCCGGTGGCCGAGGTGTCGCCCATATTGCCGAACACCATCGACTGCACGTTGACGGCGGTGCCCCACTCGGCGGGAATGCCGTTGAGCCGGCGATAGGTGATCGCCCGCTGGTTCATCCACGAGGCGAAGACCGCGCCGATCGCGCCCCACAGCTGGGCCTCGGGCTCCTGCGGGAACGGCTTGCCGGAGCGCGCCCGGACCACGTCCTTGAACTGGCCGACCAGCTCCTTCAGGTCGGCGGTCTCCAGATCGGCGTCGGTGTCGGCGCCTTTCTCGTCCTTCATCGTGTCGAGCAGATCCTCGAAATGCTCGTGCCCGACCTCCAGCACCACGTCGGAATACATGGCGATGAAGCGGCGATAGCTGTCCCAGGCGAAGCGTTCGTTGCCGCTCAGCCTGGCGAGCCCCGCGACGGTCTCGTCGTTGAGGCCGAGATTGAGGACGGTGTCCATCATCCCCGGCATCGAGGCGCGGGCGCCCGAGCGCACCGAGACGAGCAGCGGATCGGCTGCGTCGCCGAAACGCTTGCCGGTTTCGGCCGACAGATGGGCGAGCGCCGCCTCGACCTGGGCCTTCAGGTCGGCGGGATAGGTCCGGCCGTTGGCGTAGTAATAGGTGCAGACTTCGGTGGTGATGGTGAATCCGGGCGGCACCGGCAGGCCGAGATTGCACATCTCGGCGAGGTTCGCGCCCTTGCCGCCCAGCAATTCGCGCATCTCCGAACGGCCTTCAGCGCCGCCGGGACCGAAATTCAGAACCCACTTGGCCATGCCGCCATCACCCTCGGCTTTGTGCAATGCGAAACGCCGGACGGGATTAGCCCCCGCGACGCCGCTACTCAATCCTCTTTTCCGCTCCGCCGGGGAAACAGGCGGCAGGCGGCGGAGGCGACGCGGCCCAGCCGGTACATGCGCTGCGAGGCGACCGTCGCCCCGGCGACCTCGCCGGCGATCTTGGCGGCGAAGGGATTGGTCAGGATGGCGTGGCTCAACATGCCCCCGGCGATGTCCGCCGCCGCGACCAGCGAGGCGCTCGACATCGTCCGCCGCAGCAATTCCCAGGTGGCGAGGCCGTGGGGGCGCAGGCCATAGGCCCGGGCGACCTGCCGCACCAGCCGCACCCCGCGCACCGAGAACAGCAGCGCGTCGATCGAGGCGGTGGGGCTGACGGCGGTCAGCCCGAAGGCTTGGGCGGCGGCGGCCCGGACCGCCTGATTGGCGCGGGCGTCCAGCGCCGGGAACACGGTCGCCTCCAGCGCGTTGCGCACCTGCTCGACCGAGTTCGCGCCCCGGATCGCCTCGCGCGCGTCGCCGACGGGCAGCCCCGCGCCGCGCAGCAGATCGACATAGCCGCGCGCGGCGGCGCGCGCCGCCTCCATGTCCTCGGCATCCTCGGCGAGCGCCGCCTGCCAGTCCTCCATCCGGCGCACCGCGAAGAGGGCGCGCAGCTCCCGCACGATCGCCCACAGCAACAGCAGCACGCCGAAGGCGAGCACGCCGGCCGCCGTCCAGCCGAGCCAGGGCCGCTCGTCGACCATGCCGGCGATCCAGCCGACCGACTCCACCACGAAGAAGCCGAGCAGCAGCACGAACAGCCCCGCCGCCACCAGCGTGCCGGTGCCGAACAGCGGCTCGCGCGCCTCGGGCTTGCGCACGAAGGCTTCCCATTCGTGGTCGATCCGCTCGGCCGGCGCGTCGATCTCCAGCAGCTGCGGGCGGCGCGGGGCGTCGCTCATAGGCGATCTCCGATCAGGTAGAAGAGGGCGTCGTCGAGCCCCAGATGCGGCACGCCGGATTCGCCCGAAGCGTCGAGCTTGGGCGGCTGGAACACCGGCAGCTCGAAGAACGAGCCCTGCCAGAACTCCGGCCCCGGCGGTTTCAGTGGCACCTCGCCCGGATAGAACTTGACCAGCCTGTCGCGCCCCATCGGCAGACCGCGCACCACCGCCACGTCGCGCCCGTCGATCGAGGCGCGGTCGTCCAGCGTGCAGCGCACGGCCGCCAGCGCCGCCGTCTTCACCGCCGCGCGGGAATCGCGCATCTCGTCGATATCCGCCCCCGCCATGCGGCCGAGCAGGATCTGCAAGGCGTCGCGCTGGCGCTCGGGCACATGGTCGGCCTTGGTCGCGGCGAACATGACCTTGGAAATCCCGCGCGCGAACGGATTGGTCAGCTTGCGCCCGCCATAGGCGAAGCAGTCGGCGAGCCGCGAGATGGCGAGCCGCGTGTCCTCGAACACGTCCGGCCCGCCATGCAGCGCGCCCAGCACGTCGACCAGCACGATCTGGCGGTCGAAGCGGCGGAAATGCTTGTCGAAGAACCGCCCGCCCATCTCGGCGCGATAGAGATCGAAGCGCTTGCGGAAGAGTTCGCCATAGGACCCCGGCTTCGCCGCCCGCCCCGGCGTCGCGCGCAGCGGCGCGAAGATCATCGCGTCGGTCTTGGGCCAGGGCGGGGCGCAGAGGAACCCGCCGGGCTGGAGATAGCGCAGCCCCAGCCGGTCGCGCGCATCGAAGAGATAGGCGAGATAAAGGTCATAGGCCCGGCGCGCCGTATCGGCGTCGGCGGGCGCATCGGGATCGATGGTTTTCAGGAACTCCAGAAACGGCCGCGCCGGCTCGGCGCGCGGCCCGGTGTTCATCCGCTCCAGCGTCTCTGCCGACCAGAGCGCGAAATCCTGCCCCAGCATCGGCAGGTCGAGCAGCCACTCGCCCGGATAGTCCAGGATCTCGACCGTCACCTCGCGCGTCTTGAGGAAATCCAGCCCCGCCGTCCGGCGGCGGCGCACGATGAATTTGAGCGCGACTTCGGCGAGGCTCGCGGTGCGCGGCGGCCAGTGCGGCTCGGCGTCGGCGAGCGCCGCGAAATTGCGCTCGAAGGGAAAGCGCGGCGCGTCCTCGGTGGCGGCCAGCAGCCCCAGCTTCTTCAGCCGCGCCGCGACGCCGTGGTCGTCGAACTTGGGCAGCGCGCCCTTGCCGTCGGCCATGGCGAGCAGGTTCTGCACCGCCGAGGTGATGAACACCGTCTTGCCCGCCCGGCTGAGGCCGGTGACGGCGAGGCGGATGGTCTCGGTATTGACGGCGCTGTGCAGGGTGGCGGCGGCCTGACGGCGGGCTTCGCGCCAGCCGCGCCGGACCTGCGTCCAGAAATCGTCGTCCGGGTTGTCTAGGCGGGGCGGATCGAGGCTCATCGAACTGCCATTTTAGACGGCTTTACGGCCCGGCGCACCGTCCCTATACCTCGCCGCCGATCCTGATGTGAGGAATGAACCGATGCGCGCGGAAATGCAGGCGGTCTCAAGCGACATTCGCAAGTCGCTTGAGCTGCTGAGGAGGTCTCTTTGACTGGGATACCGCCCAGAGACGCCTCGACGAACTGAACGCCAGGGCCGAGGACCCGGCCCTGTGGAACGACTCGCGCGCCGCGCAGATCGTGATGCGCGAGCGTAACCGGCTCGACGCCGCGGTGAGCGGCTATCTGGCGCTCGAAAAGGACTTCAACGACTCGGTCGAACTGCTCGAACTCGCCGAGGCCGAGAACGACGAGGCGATGGTCGCCGACGCCGAATCCTCGCTGAAGGCGCTGAAGGCGCGGGCCGGCGAGGAGGAGCTGAAATCGCTGCTCTCGGGCGAGGCCGACGCCAACGACACCTATCTGGAAATCAACGCCGGGGCGGGCGGCACCGAAAGCCAGGACTGGGCGCAGATGCTGCTGCGCATGTACACGCGCTGGGCGGCGCGGCGCGGCTTCAAGACCGAACTGGTCGCCGAAAGCGAAGGCGAGCAGGCCGGCATCAAGTCGGCGACGCTGCTGATCAAGGGCGAATACGCCTATGGCTGGGCCAAGACCGAAAGCGGCGTGCACCGCCTGGTGCGCATCAGCCCGTTCGACTCCAACGCCCGCCGCCACACCAGCTTCTGCAGCGTCTGGGTCTATCCGGTCATCGACGACAATATCGAGATCGACGTCAGCGAAAAGGACGTGCGCATCGACGTCTATCGGGCTTCGGGCGCCGGCGGCCAGCACGTCAACAAGACGGAATCGGCCGTCCGCATCGTCCATCTGGCGACCGGCATCACGGTCGCCTGCCAGAGCGAGCGCTCGCAGCACAAGAACAAGGACCAGGCCTGGAAGATGCTGCGCGCCCGGCTCTACGAGGCCGAGCTGAAGAAGCGCGAGGCGCTGGCCGACGCCCAGAACGCCACCAAGACCGACATCGGCTGGGGCCACCAGATCCGCTCCTACGTGCTCCAGCCCTATCAGCTGGTGAAGGATCTGCGCACCGGCGTCGAAAGTTATTCGCCGTCCGACGTGCTCGACGGCGATCTCGATCCCTTCATGGCGGCGGCGCTGGCCCAGAAGATCAAGGGCACCGACGCGATCGAAGTGAAGGATCTCGACTAGGCGCCGCCCCTTCCGGCGGCGCCGGTCACATGCCGGGTTCGATCGGCTTCTCGACCGCGCCGCCGCCTTCGGCCCAGTCCTTGAACGCGCCGAGGTTATAGACGCGCTCGTAGCCGAGATCCTTCAGCGCCTTGCCGCTCAGCGCCGAGCGCCCGCCCGAGGCGCAATAGACGATGATCGTCCGGCCCGTGTCGAAATGCTTGTCGTGATAGGGCGAGGCCGGATCGGCGCGGAACTCCAGCATCCCGCGCGAGACGTGCAGCGCCCCTTCGACCATGCCGCTCTTCTCGACCTCGGGCGCGTCGCGCACGTCGACCACCAGCGCGCCCGAGGCGATCAGGTCGCGCGCCTCGGCGGCGCTGACCCGCGGCACGACGGCGTTGGCGGCTTCCATCATCTGCTTGAGGCTCGTGGTCATCGCTCTCTCCCTGTCGCCGGACCCGGTGCGCCGCTTCGATAGCGCCGCGCGGGCCAAACGAAAAGAGCGCCCGTCGCGGGCGCTCTTGGTCGCTTGCCTGCGGGCGGCCCTCAGGCCGACTTCGCCTCGGGCTCCACCAGCGTCGGCTGGGCGGGCTTCGACAGCGTGATCTGCGGCGCGGCGGGCTGCACGTTCAAGGGATCGCTCGACTTGCGGCAGGTGCCCTCGAAGGTCGCGCCGGCGGCGACCGTCAGCTGCTCCTGCAGGATGTCGCCGAGCACCACCGCCGAAGCGTCGAGCTGCACGCGGCGGGCGCGGATGCGGCCCTCGATGCGGCCGCGCACGACCACTTCCTCGGCGATGATCTCGCCCTTGATGACCGCGCTGTTGCCGATCATCAGCGTGACCGAACGGATGTCGCCTTCGACGGTGCCGTCGATCTGCATGTCGCCCTGGCTGATCAGCGTCCCCTGGACCAGCAGGTCGGACGAGATGATGGAGGGCGCCGACCGGCCGCCGGGCTTCTTGGCCGGGGCGGACGGGGGAAGGGGAGCGGAGGGAGACGCCATCGTCGGCGCCTCAGGAGCCTTGCCTTTCGAGAACATTCGCGCCTGCTTTCAAATAGTTCCAGGGATTGCGGGCCTGGCCGTCATACCAGACCTCGTAGTGCAGATGCGGACCGGTGCTGCGCCCCGTGCTGCCCAGCTCCCCCACCTTGTCTCCGAAGGCCACATCCTGGCCCTCGACGACATCGATCGCGCTCAGATGAGCGTAGCGCGTTTTCAGGCCATAGCCATGGTCGATTTCGACCATCTTGCCGTAGCCGCCATGCCAGTCGGCGCTGATCACCTTGCCGGGCGCGGTGGCGACGACATCGGTGCCCGTCGGACCCTTGAAGTCGAGCCCGGCATGGAAGGCGCGGTGGCCGTTGAACGGGTCGCTGCGGCCGCCGAAGCCCGACGAGATGCGCGTCACGGCGGGCAGCGGATTGGCGAACGGCACCGACAGCATCGCGGTCTGCAGGGTCGCCACGCGCGCCAGCGTCGCGTCGGCCTGCTCCAGATTGGGGTCGCGCTCGCCGAGGGGCACGTCGGCGGAGTCCATCGGGATGAACGGCCCGCCTTCGGCGTCGGGGCGCGGGGCGATCGCGTCCGGGCTCATGCCGGCGATCTCGATGACCTCGCGCAGCGACTCTTCCTTCTCCGCGGCCGCTTCGGCGATCCCGGCGGCGACGGTCTGCTGGCGTCCGGCCACCGTGTCGAGCCGGTTGGAGAGGGCGGCGAAGCTCTCGCCCGCCACCATGTTGCGGCCGCTGGCCAGGAACTCAGAGGCGCCGTCGCCGAGGGCGACCTTGTGCTCGGGCTCCAGCGCGGCGGCGGGCGAGCCGCCGGCGGCTTCGGGCTTGGCCACGGGCAGCGGCGCATCGGCGGACGGCCCGGCGGCCGCGGCCTTCTCGGGCGCGGGCGCGGCGGGAGCTTCGGCGGCCGGGTCCGGCTGCTCGACGCCGCCGGAGGCGCTCGGGTCTTCTTCCATCTCCAGATGGGCGGGGTCGGGACCGAGGCCGAGGGCGCGAACCGTTCCGGCGCGGCGCATCACCTCGTCCAGCGCGTCGCCGGCCGAATCCTGTTCGACCATGGCGGTCTGAAGGTCCTTCTGGCGCTTCTCGATGGCGGCGACGGTGGTGGTGAAATGCTCTTCGGCGAGCGCGAGCTTGGTGGAGAGGTCGTCGTAGTCCAGACGCATCCGGGCGATCTGGTTCTCGTAGCGGCCCTGGAGATCGCGGACGCGCTCTTCCTGGGCGGCGATGATCTCGTTCTTGAAGGCGGTCATCACGCTGGCATAGGCGATCCAGCTGAGACAGATGAGGCCGATGGCGACGCTGGCGATCTGAAAACGGGTGGACAGAACAACGAACTGAACGTGTCCGTTGCTACGATGGTAAATCTGCCGTTCAGGGAACCATCGCAGCACACGCGCCACAGCGCGGGCCGTAAAGCCAGCTGTCATTTTCCCCAGTCCCCACACTTAAGCCGCTATCGCGGGTTACGTATTGGTCAAGCGCCCTGGCGCGCCGGACACACCTTGATAGAATCGTTCATTGGGGCGCTGCAACAGGCTTGGGTTATACCTTTTTTAACTTGACTCTGGGAGAAGCCCCGGATTCGCGGGTCTTTCTGCCCCTGGGGCAGTTTCGGCGCGCAAGAAATCAACATCGAATGCGGGGGCCAGCCCCGCCGCGCGCCGCGCCGCCTCGTTGAAGGGCGGATGCGGACGTGCGAGGGCGATCCGCGCCAGCGCCGCCGCATAGGCCGGACCCGCCTCCAGGCCGCGCCGCGCGCAGACATGGGCGAACCAGCGCTGGCCCACCGCCACATGGCCGATCTCGTCGCGGTAGATGATCTCCAGCAGCCGCGCGCTCTCGCGGTCCCCGGCGCCCTCCAGCTTGGCGATCATGCCGGGCGTCACGTCCAGCCCGCGCGCCTCGTGGGTCAGCGGCGCGATCGCCAGCCGGTCGAGCAGCGCCGTTTTGGTGCGCAGCGCCGTCTGCCACAGCCCGTCATGGGCGGGCAGCGCGCCATAGGACGAGCCCAGCGCCTCCAGCCGTCCAGCGAGCATCAAGAAATGCTTGGCCTCCTCGGCCGCGACGCCCAGCCAGTCGGCGGCGAACGCCCCCTCGTGGCCCTTCAGGTCGTCGCAGCCAGCGAAGCGGCCCACGATATCCAGCGCCAGGTCGATGGCGTTCAGCTCGATATGGGCGAGGGCATGGAGCAGGGCGATCCGACCCTCCGGCCCGGCGGGCGAGCGCCGCGGCACCGCCCGCGCCTCGACCAGGACGGGCCGCTCCGGCCGCCCCGGACGATCCGGCCAGCCGGGGTCGGGCACGGGGATCAGGTCGCGGGGCAGGGCGAGCGCCGCCTCGGCCTTGGCGCGCGGATCGGCCTCGGCGAACGCCCGGCGCAGCGGGGCGATCACCCCTTCAGCGCCTTCGCCGCCGCCAGCACCTCTTCGACATGGCCGGCGACCTTCACCTTGCGCCAGATGCGGCGGATGACGCCCTTGCCGTCGATCAGAAAGGTCGAGCGCTCGATGCCCATGTATTTGCGGCCATACAGGCTCTTTTCGACCCATGCGCCATAGGCCTCGACCGTCTTGCCCTCGGGGTCGGAGCCGAGCGCCAGCTTCAGCTCGTATTTGGTCTTGAACTTGTCGTGGGCGGCGACGCTGTCCTTCGAGACCCCGACCACCGCCGCCCCGGCCTTGGCGAAGGCCGCCGCCTGCTCCGAGAATCCGATCGCCTCCTTGGTGCAGCCGCTGGTGTCGTCCTTCGGATAGAAATAAAGAACCAGCGCCTTGCCGGAGAAATCCTTCAGGGCGACTTTCCCGCCGCCGTCGGCGGCCAGCGTGAAGGCGGGCGCCTTGCTTCCCTCGGTCAGTTCCTTGGTCATGTCGCCGATCCTTCACGCTCCGATTGCCGCGTCCGCCGAAATAGAACAGCCTGCCGCCGTCCGCCAGAGTGGGGCGGGCCCGACCGGGTCGACCGCCGCGTGACCGACGCCCTGCCATCGCCGCCCGAGCCGCCCGCGCCGCGGCGCAGGCGCAGCCGCGCGACGTTTCGCGGCTGGCTGGCGCATCTGGCCGCCAGCGTCACGGTTCTGATCGTCGGGGCGCTGGGGGCGCTCGGCATCGGCCTCGCCCTCGGCCCGGTCTCGCTGGGACCGCTCGGACCGCTGCTGATCGGCGCGGTCTCCGACACCGTGGCGGGCTACCGCCTTTCGGCCAGCGACGCGCTGCTGATCTGGTCGGCGGCGGAAACCCGTCTGGTCGTGCGCTTCGTCGACCCGCGCCTGGTCGACGACAACGGCGTCGAGATCGCCGCCGCCAACGACATCGCGGTCGGCTTTTCCATCGGCGCGCTGCTGGCGGGCGACATCGCGCCGCGCAGCCTCACCATCGTCGGCCCGACCGCGACCTTCATGCGCCTCGCCGACGGCAGCTACGACGTCGGCATCCGCACCGAGGTCCGGCGCGCCCGGCAGGTCCAGGCGACCGAAGCCGACGCCACCCCCTTCATCGAGGAATTGCTGAAACCGCCGGTCGAGGGCGAGGAGGAAACCTACCTCTCCGAAATCACCCTCAGCGACGCGACGATGACCTTCATCGACCAGGCGAGCGACTCCATCGTCAAGGCGCCGCGCGGCACGCTGGTCGTCCGCCGCACCGCCGACGGCCTCTCGGCCTCGCTCGACGGACAGGTATCGCTGCCCAAGGGCAATTGGCGCTTCTACGGCAACGCCACCTACAAGCGCGGCGCGCCGGACATCGTCATCGACGCCGGCATCGTCGACGCCAATCTGGATTCCCTCGCCGACGCCGGCCCGCTCTTCGAGGAGTTTGAGGGCGCGGCGCTGCCGATGAGCGGCACGTTCCGTCTGGTCGTCGGCGTCGGCGGCACGCTGAAGGCGGGCGAGGGCACGGTCTCGGCCGGGGCGGGGCTGCTGCAAATCCGCGCCCTCTCGAACATTCCGTTCGAGGTCCGCAGCGCCCTCGTCACCGCCGCCTACGACCGCGCCAAGGACCTCTTCGAACTCAAGCGCCTCTCGATCGACGCCGACAGCGTCTCGGGCGAGGTCACGGGCAGCTTCCGCCTGCGCCGCCGGGCGGATGGCTTCCTCTCCGGCTGGCGCGCCGAACTCGGCATCGCCAATGGCCGCCTGGCGATCCCCGATCTCTTCGACGGCGAAACCCCCGTGGACCGCCTGGCGCTCGCCGCCGACAACGATCTCGACGCCGACATCCTCACGCTGGAGGGCCTGGAACTCACCAGCGGCGAGTCGCGCTTCCAGATCCATGGCCGCATCGACGGCCTCGTTGCGGGAGCCCCGGCGATCCGCATGGACGGCACGATCTCGGCGCTGCCGGTCGCCCGGCTCGGCACGCTCTGGCCGAAGGGCGTGGCGACCGGCGCGCGCGACTGGATCATGGAAAACGTCCATGGCGGCACCATCACCGGCGGCACGCTGATGGCGAACCTGACCGCGCAGCAGCTTGAGGAGGGCCAGGTCCCCGACACCGCGGCGCGCTTCGAATTGTCGTTCGAGGGCGTCGACATGACTTACATCGACCGCCTGCCGCACCTCACCGACGTCAAGGGCAAGGCCGTCGTCCTCGGCAACCGCTTCAAGAGCGAGATCGAAAGCGGCCGGGTCGGGGCCTTGCGGCTCTCGAAGGGCGAGGTCGCGATCGACGACCTCGACCGCAAGGGCGAACCGGCGATCATCTCGGGCCTCGTCACCGGCACCGCGCGCGACGTTCTGAAACTCATCGACATGGAGCCGCTCGGCTATCCCAGCCGCTACGGCCTCGATCCCGCCAGCGTCGGCGGCGATGCCTCGATCTCGCTCGGCCTCGTCGTGCCGACCCTGAAGGCGCTGAAGGTCGAGGACATCGGCTTCGACATCAAGGCGGCGCTGAAGAACGTCGCCATGCCCATCGCCCGCGACATCCGCCTGAGCGACGGCGCGGCCGATTTCGTCGTCACCGGAACCGGCCTCACCGCAAAGGGGCAGGGGAACATCGCGGGCGTCACCGCCAGCTTCGCCTGGGAGGAGAATTTCAATCCCGGCCCTGGCCGCACCTCCACCGCCTTCAGCGCCGACGCGGTGATCGACGAGGCGCTGCGCCGCCGCCTCGGCGTCGACCCCGGCCCCTATCTCGACGGTTCGGCCGCGGTCCATGTCTCGATGACCGGCAACGGCTTCAACCCGGTCACCGCCAGCGCCCATGTCGATCTCGCCGATGCGGCGCTGAACATCCCCGAACTCGGCTACGTCAAGAAGGCCGGGACCGCCGCCGCGATGTCGGCGGAGCTGGCCCGCGTCGAGGGCGGTTATCTCGCCAGCCCCGTCCGCCTCACGGGCGAGGGCATCGAGGCCGATCTCGACATCCTGCTCGGCCTCGATGGCACGCTGAAACGGATCACCGCCAACCGCCTCGCGGCCGGACGCAACGACGTCGCCTTCACCGTCGATCTCGCCGGCGACAAGCCGCGTGTGACGGCCGACGTGAAATCGCTCGATCTGGAAACCCTGGTCGATGCGCTGCTCGCGCCCTCGGACTCCGAACTGGTCGAGTCCGCGCAGACGGCCGCCGCCGCGCCGCCCTCCGAACCGCCCAACGTCGCGATGCGGATCAAGGCGCAGAAGGTGCTGATGCGCGGCGGCGCCGAGGCGACCGATCTCGTCTTCGACATCGACCTCGACCACGGCGATCTCGTCGGCCTGCTGCTTCAGGGCCGGCTCGGGGCGGGCGCGATGATGGCGAAGCTCTGGCCGCAGGCCGACGGCCGCCGCCGGGTCATCCTCGAATCCGACGAGATGGGCCTCTTCGTGCGCGGCCTTTCGGGCTATGCCGGCATCGCGGGCGGCTACGGCAAGTTCGCGGTGCTGCTGCCCAGGCCCGGCAGCGACGCGCCCGCCGCGGGCACCGCCTCGATGCGCAATTTCCGCCTGATGGACCAGTCCTTCCTGGTGCGCCTGCTGGGGGCAGGCTCGTTCGCGGGGATCGGCGATCTCATCGACGGCAACGGCCTGCTGTTCGACAATCTGACGGCCGACCTCTCGCTCACCGAGCGCCGCATCGGCGTCACCCGGCTGCGCGTCACCGGCCCGTCCGCCGGCATCACAGCCGAGGCCTTCATCGACCGCGACGCCGACACGGTGCATGCGGCCGGGGTCTTCACGCCGGTCTATTCGCTGAACACGCTGCTGCGCTGCATCCCGCTTCTGGGCGATGCGCTAGGCGGCGACGAAGGCCTCCTCGCCGTCGCCTTCGCTGTCGAAGGCGACATCGAGAACCCCGAGATCTCGATCGACCCGCTCTCGGCCCTCGCCCCCGGCATCCTCCGCCGCCTCTTCGAATACGACCTCCCCGGCGGCTGACCCGCGCGGATCACCCCCACCGCTCCTCATCCCGAGGTTTCACCGCCCCTCCATCCTGAGGATTCACCGGCGCTCCTCATCCTGAGGAGGCCGCAAAGCGGCCGTCTCGAAGGACGCACCGCGTTTCCCCCCCCGAGAGATTCCGAAACCCTCCTCATCCTGAGGAGCGGCCGAAGGCCGCGTCTCGAAGGACGCACCGCCGATCCCCCGACGCTCCTCATCCTGAGGAGCGGCCGCAGGCCGCGTCTCGAAGGACGCACCGCCTCAGGCGGGCTTCACCAGCACATGCCGCTTCTTTCCGAGCGACAGCTTGATCGTCCCGTCCGCATTGGCGGCGTCCATCGAGATCGTCGCCTTCTCGTCGGCGACGGCCAGATCGTTGACCCTGACGCCGCCGCCCGCGATCTGCCGCCGCGCTTCCGAGGCCGAGGCGGTCAGCCCGACCGCGGCGATCAGCGTGGCGAGCGGCAGCCCGGCTTCCAGCTTGGCGCGCTCGAACGCGGCGCTCGGCAGGTCGCCCGCCGCGCCGCCCTCGAACTGGCCCTTGGCCGCCGCCGCCGCGCGCCCGGCCGCGTCGCGGCCGCGCACCAGCGCGGTGATCTCGGTCGCCAGCAGCTTCTTCGCCTCGTTGATCTCCGACCCCTGCAAGGCCTCCAGGCGGACGATCTCGTCCTCGGCCATGTCGGTGAAGATGCGCAGGAAGCGGCCGACATCACCGTCCTCGGTGTTGCGCCAGTATTGCCAGAAGTCGAAATCGGGCAGCTGGTCGGCGTTCAGCCACACCGCGCCCGAGGCGGTCTTGCCCATCTTCGCGCCCGACGAGGTGGTCAGCAGCGGACAGGTCGCGGCGTAGAGCTGCACGCCCAGCATCTTGTGGCCGAGTTCGATGCCGTTGACGATGTTGCCCCACTGGTCGCTGCCGCCCATCTGCAGGATGCAGCCATAGCGGCGGTTCAGCTCCACGAAGTCGTAGGCCTGCAGGATCATGTAGTTGAATTCGAGGAACGAGAGCGACTGCTCGCGCTCCATGCGCGTCTTGACGCTCTCGAACGACAGCATCCGGTTGACCGAGAAATGCCGCCCCACGTCGCGCAGGAAGGGGATGTATTCCAGCCGGTCCAGCCACTCGGCGTTGTCGATCATCACCGCGTCGGTCGGGCCGTCGCCGAAGCGCATCACCTTGTCGAAGGCGGTCTTGATCGAGGCCATGTTGGCGGCGATCGTCGCCGCGTCCGTCATCTTGCGCTGGTCGTCGCGGAACGAGGGATCGCCGATCTTTGTCGTGCCGCCGCCCATGATGACCAGCGGCCGCCCGCCGACCTGCTGCAGGCGGCGCAGCATCATCATGTTGGCGAGATGGCCGACATGCAGGCTGGGCGCGGTGCAGTCGTAACCGATATAGCCCGTCACGATCCCCTCGGCGAAGCGGGCCGCAAGGCCAGCCTCGTCGGAGCACTGGTGGAGCTGACGCCGCTCTTGCAGCAGGCGGATGAAATCGGTTGAGGTCGACATGGGACTGACGTTCGCGCACAAAAGGGCGCGAGCGATAGCACGGGGACGCGGCGTGGCGGAAGCAGGGCCTTGGCGGATCATCGGCCTGATGAGCGGCACCTCGATGGACGGGGTCGACGCCGCCCTGATCGAGACCGACGGCGAGCGCGTCCTCGCCTTCGGCCCGGCCCTGACGCTGCCCTATGACGACCAGCAGCGCGCCGCGCTGCGCGAGGCGATCGCGGTCGCGGGCGGGGCGGACGGCGCCTCGGCGAGCGATGAGGTCATGCGCCGGGCCGAGGCGCTGCTGACCCACACCCATGCCGAAGCGATCGCCCGCGTGCTGGCCGCCGCCTCGGCGAGCGCCGCCGACATCCACTATGCGGGCTTCCACGGCCAGACCGTGCTGCACCGGCCGCACCAGAAGCTCACCTGGCAGATCGGCGACGGCGCGGGCCTCGCCGCCGCCTCGGGGATCGACGTGGTGTTCGATTTCCGCACCGCCGACGTCGCGGCAGGCGGGCAGGGCGCGCCGCTGGTGCCGCTCTATCACCGCGCGCTGGTCGAAGGCCTCGACACGCAATTGCCGGTCGCCGTCCTCAATATCGGCGGCGTCGCCAACGTCACCTGGGTCGGGCGCGATGGCGCGCTGCTCGCCTTCGACACCGGCCCCGGCAACGCCGCCATCGACGACTGGGCGCTGCGTCACACCGGCCGGGCGATGGACGAGGACGGCGTCCTCGCGCTCGCCGGCCGCGTCGATGCGGACGTGCTCGCCGCGATGCTCGCCAATCCCTGGTTCGAGGCCGCTCCGCCCAAATCGCTCGACCGCATGGATTTCTCGACGGCGCCGGTCCACGGCCTCGGGGCGGAGGACGGGGCCGCGACCCTCACCGCCTTCACCGCGGCCAGCGTCGGCCTCGCCGCGCGGCACTTCCCGGAACCCGCGCGGCGCTGGCTCGTCTGCGGCGGCGGACGGCGCAATCCGGTCCTGATGGCGGCGCTGCAGCAGGTGCTCCACGCCCCGGTCGAGCGGGTCGAGGCGGTCGGCTGGCGCGGCGACTTCCTTGAGGCCGAGGCCTTCGCCTTCCTCGCCGCCCGCCATCTGCGCGGTCTGCCGCTCAGCCTGCCCGGCACGACCGGCGTCCCCGCCCCGCAGACCGGCGGCCGCCTCGCCCTGAAGCCGTGAGGCGGGGGCGCACGGACGGCGGGGCCGATCCGTTCGCCCGCTGGCGCGCGCGCCAGGCGCAGCACCCGGAGCGTCCGCCCGCAGCCGCGCCCGATGAGCCGGTCGCCGTCTATGAGGCGGTCAACTACCACAACCGCGCTTGGCTCTTTCCGATGCTGCTGGTCTGGCTGACCCTTTTCGGCGGCCTCGTCTATGCGTTCATCGTCTATGAACGCGAGATTCACGCGGCGACCGCCTGGGCGACGCCGTTGATGACGCTCGGCTTTCTCGCTGGTTTCGCTTCGATCTTCCTCGTCTTCGTTCTTCTGTGCTGCCGTCGCCGCTGGCGGCTTTACGCCGACCGTCTGGAGATCGAGCAGGACCCGATCTGGCCGCTCACCGGCCCGCGCGTCCGGGCGACGCTGAAGCTGGAAGATATCGCCGCCGCCCGGCGCGCCGATCTGATCGGCGGACTGGTCGTGGTGAAGATCCTGACGCGCGACGGGCGGCGCTACCGGCTTTCCCCGAAGACCATCGCGTCGGGCAAGGCCAGCCGGATCGACCATGACGGCTTCGAGAGCTTCATCGACGCCATCGCCGACGCCATCGCGGCCCGCGGCATCGTTCCGCCGCCGGGCGAGAAGCTGAAGACTCTGTGGGACAGCGGGTTCGGCTTCGGCCTGCTCGCCGCGTTGCTGGCGGTGACGCTCGGCTGCGGCGCGGGGATCGTCTGGTTCACGTTCGCGCTCGGCGAGCCGCGCCTGCTGAACGCGCTCTTCGTCGTGGCGATCTTCGCCAGCCTGTTCTGGAGCCTTCTGGCGAAGAAATGGCGGGAGCGCCGCACCGGCGCGTAGTCAGCTGACGAGCTGCCACCGGCCGCAATGCGGACAGCGCTGGAGCTTCCACGGCCCCAGATTGAACGCCAGCAGCGAGCGCGGATAGCTCGTCCCGCAGGCCTCGCACACCGCCTCGCCGAGCACGCTGCCGCCGGTCCGGCGGCGGCGCGCATCGACCAGATAGACGGCGAGCCCCAGCGCCATCAGCGTCAGCCACGGCATCGCCAGCCCGATCCAGATCCCGCGCCCGATCCCGAACGGCTCGACCTCGGCCATCACCAGCGGGAAGTTCACCAGATAGTGCAGCGCCATGCCGATCAGCAGCCCCGGCCACACCGGCCGCCCGTCGGCGAGGCGCTGCGCCACCGGGACGATCATCGCCCCGTGCAGGAAGCAGACGATCAGCCTTTCGACCATGAAACCGTTGTAGATGTAGAACGCCTGCTGCGTAGTCTCCGGCGCGTGCAGCATGGTCAGCGCCGCCAGATTGACGATCTCGCCGAGCCCGAATCCCAGCCCCACCGCCAGCGCGATCCCGGCGGCGTTCGCGGGCGTCAGCCGGGCGCGGATGAAGGGCAGGAACAGCACCAGCCACTTGGCGGGTTCCTCCAGCAGCGGCGCATAGAGGCTCGCCACCCAGAACAACACCCCGGACGGCAGCGCCGTCACCAGAACGCCGTGGAGCGGCATCCGCACGAGGAACAGCGATGCGGCATGGAGCGGCGTCGCCAGCACCCCCGCCAGCAGCGGCAGGCGCACCGGCGGCCCCGCCGCGCGCAAGGCGTAGAAGCCGATCAGCAGCACGGCGAGGATCGCGGTGAGGACCGCGGCGATCAGGAATCCCATGAGCGCAGACTAGCGGCCCTGCCGCCGTCCGCGCGCGCGCATCGATGCCGCAGGGAGCGGAGGATCAGCCGCTTTCGACGATGCGCGGGATACGCTTGTCGAGATAGCTCTCGATCGTCTCGAACAGCTCGCCCATGCCGTCCTGATAGAAATGGTTCGCGCCTTCGATCTTGGCGTAGTCGATGGTGATGCCCTTCTGGGTCTTCAGCCGGTCGACCAGCTTGTCGACATCCGCCGTCGGCACCACCGTATCCTTGAGGCCGGTGGTGATCAGGCCGGAGGACGGGCAGGGGGCGAGGAAGGTGAAGTCGTAGATATTGGCCGGCGGAGACACCGAGATGAACCCGGCGATCTCCGGGCGGCGCATCAGCAGCTGCATCCCGATCCACGCGCCGAACGAATAACCGGCGATCCAGCAGGTCTGCGCGTTCGGATTGAAGCTCTGCATCCAGTCGAGCGCCGAGGCGGCGTCCGACAATTCGCCGATGCCGCCGTCATATACGCCCTGGCTGCGCCCGACGCCGCGGAAATTGAACCGCAGCACCGAGAAGCCGCGCCGCTCGAAAGTATGGAACAGGTCGTAGACGATCCTGTTGTTCATGTTCCCGCCGCCATTGGGATGCGGGTGCAGGATGATGGCGATGGGCGAGCCCGACTTCTTCTGGTGCTGGTAGCGCCCTTCGAGGCGCCCGGCGGGTCCGGTGAAGACGACTTCAGGCATAAGGGCTTTGACCTAGCGTCAGGATCAACAATTGACGGCCTCAGCCCCAAACCTGCCTGATATACTTGACCACCTAAGTGGGACAATCTATATCGGCCGGACGGGGCGCAGACGCGAGCGCGCTCTATACGCGGTCAAGGCGCGGAAAAACAAGGTTTTTCGCGAGGAATGGCGGGTTCACCGTGAAGCTCAATACCAAAGGCCGCTATGCGGTCATGGCCATCGCCGATCTGGCCAAGCACGGCTCGGCCCGGCCGGTCTCGCTCGCCGACATCGCGGCGCGCCAGGAAATCTCGCTCTCCTATCTGGAACAGCTTTTCGCCAAGCTGCGGCGCGCCGGTCTGGTGCGCAGCGTGCGCGGCCCCGGCGGCGGCTACCGGCTCGCCCGCCCGGCGGCCGAGACCCGCGTCGCGGAAGTCATCCTGGCGGTGGACGAGCCGATCAAGGCGACCCGCTGCCCGGCCGGCAGCACGCGGGGCTGCACCAGCAATGGCGGCCGCTGCATCACCCACGATCTGTGGGAGGAACTCAGCCGCCAGATCCACATCTTCCTCTCCTCGGTTTCGCTCGCCGACGTTCTGGAGCATCGTATCCTCGGCCGCAGCGCCCCGCTGCGCCCGGCCGGCGAAGCGCCGTTCGACATCGATCTCCTGATCGAGCCGGGCAAGAAGCCTGAGACGATGGTCGCCTGAATAGGGTCGCCTGACGTGACGCACGCGCGCATCTATCTGGACTGGAACGCGACCGCGCCGTTGCATCCGGCGGCGCGCGCGGCGTTGGCCGAGGCGCTGGAGGCGGGCGGCAATCCCTCCTCGGTGCACGCCGAAGGCCGCGCCGCCCGCGACCGCGTCGAGACGGCGCGGGCGCAGGTCGCCGCGCTGGCCGGCGCGAAACCGGCTGAAGTCATCTTCACCGGCGGCGGCACGGAAGCCAACGCGCTCGCCCTGCGCGGACTCGCCCCGTCACGCCCGGTGCTGATCCTCGGCGCGACCGAGCACGACTCGGTGCGCGCCAACGCCGCCGACCTCGCCGACGCGGTGCGGGTCGAAACCCTCCCCGTCGATGGCGCGGGCCGCCCCGATCTTGAGGCGCTGGACCGCCTGCTGGCCGGGGCCGGGCAGGGGCGGGCGCTCGTCTCGGTCATGGCCGCCAACAACGAAACCGGCGTCCTCGCGCCGGTCGCCGAAATCGCCCGCATCGCTCACGCGCACGGCGCGCTGCTCCACACCGACGCCGTTCAGGCCGCCGGCCGCATTCCGCTCGACAGGGCGGCGCTCGGCGCGGACCTCCTGTCGCTCTCCGCGCACAAGCTCGGAGGCGCGCCGGGGGCAGGCGCGCTGATCGTCCGCGACGGCATCGTCCTCGCGCGCCAGATCGCGGGCGGCGGTCAGGAACTCGGCCGCCGCGCGGGCACCGAAAACGTCCCGGCCATCGCCGCCTTCGGCGCAGCCGCCGCCCATGCCGCCGCCCATATCGGCGACTGGACCGCCATCGCCGCCCGCCGCGACGCCCTCGAACGCCGTCTCATCGACGCCGTGCCGCAGGCGGTCGTCCACGGCGCCGCCGCGCCGCGCCTCCCCAACACGACGATGATCGGCCTTGCAGGACTTGCGGGCGAAACCCAGGTCATGGCGATGGACCTCGCCGGTTTCGCGATCAGCTCGGGGGCCGCCTGCTCCAGCGGCAAGGTCAAGGCGAGCCACGTCCTCGCCGCCATGGGCGTCGCGGCGGCGGGCGACGCCATCCGCGTCTCGCTCGGCCCCACGACGAGCGCGGACGAGATCGACGCCTTCGCCGCCGCATGGACCGCCTTCGCCGCCCGCGCCCTCGCGCGCCGCGTCGGCATGGCGGCATAGGAGCGCGCGATGGCCGCCGTCCAGAACACGATCGACACCGTCGGCACGCTCCAGACCGACAAGTACAAATACGGCTTCGTCACCGACATCGAGTCGGATCGCGCCCCCAAGGGCCTGAACGAGGACACTGTCCGCTTCATCAGCGCCGCCAAGGGCGAGCCGCAATGGCTGCTCGACTGGCGGCTCGACGCCTTCCGCCGCTGGCGGGAGATGCGCGAGCCCGCCTGGGCGATGCTCCACTACCCGAAGATCGACTTCCAGGACGCCTATTACTACGCCGCGCCGCGCAAGAAGCCGAAGCTCGCCAGCCTCGACGAGGTCGATCCCGAGCTCCTGAAGACCTACGAAAAGCTCGGCATCCCGCTCGGCGAGCAGAAGCTGCTGGCGAATGTCGCGGTCGACGCCGTGTTCGACAGCGTCTCGGTCGTCACCACCTTCAAGGAGAAGCTGGCCGAGGCCGGCGTCATCTTCTGCTCGTTCTCCGAAGCGGTGCGCGAGCACGGCGATCTGGTGCGCAAATATCTCGGCAGCGTCGTTCCGTCCTCGGACAATTTCTACGCGACGCTCAACGCCGCCGTCTTCTCCGATGGCTCCTTCGTCTATATCCCGCCGGGCGTGCGCTGCCCGATGGAGCTTTCGACCTATTTCCGCATCAATGCGGCCGAGACGGGCCAGTTCGAGCGCACGCTGATCGTCGCCGACCGCGACAGCTACGTCTCGTATCTGGAAGGCTGCACCGCCCCGCAGCGCGACGAGAACCAGCTTCACGCGGCGGTGGTGGAGCTGATCGCCCTCGACAACGCCGAGATCAAATATTCGACCGTCCAGAACTGGTATCCGGGCGACGAGAACGGCAAGGGCGGCATCTACAATTTCGTCACCAAGCGCGGCGACTGCCGGGGGGCCAACTCGAAAATCTCGTGGACCCAGGTCGAAACCGGCTCGGCGATCACCTGGAAATATCCCAGCTGCATCCTCAGGGGCGATAACTCGTCCGGCGAGTTCTATTCCATCGCCATCGCCAACAACTACCAGCAGGCCGACACCGGCACGAAGATGATCCATCTCGGCCGCAACACGCGCTCGCGCATCGTCTCGAAGGGCATCAGCGCCGGCCACGCCCAGAACACCTATCGCGGCCTCGTCTCGGTCCACCCGAAGGCCGATGGCGCCCGCAATTTCACCCAGTGCGACTCGCTGCTGATCGGCGGCAAATGCGGCGCGCACACCGTGCCCTATATCGAAAGCCGCAACCCGACGGCGAAGCTTGAGCACGAGGCGACCACCTCGAAGATCTCCGAGGACCAGCTCTTCTACGCCACCTCGCGCGGCATCCCGGCGGAGGAGGCGATCGCCCTCATCGTCAACGGCTTCTGCCGCGACGTGCTCCAGCAGCTCCCGATGGAGTTCGCCGTCGAGGCGCAGAAGCTGGTCGGCATCAGCCTGGAAGGCAGCGTCGGATGACCGCCGGACTGACCCAGATCATGCATCGTTTCACCCAACAGGATCGCTGCGCGCAGGCGCGGGCGGACAAGACCCATGCTTGAAATCCGCGATCTCCACGTCACCGTCGGCGGCAAGGAAATCCTCAAGGGGCTGACGCTCTCGATTCCCGCGGGCGAGGTGCACGCCATCATGGGCCCGAACGGCTCGGGCAAGTCGACGCTCTCCTACACCATCGCCGGGCGCGAGGGGTACGAGGTCACCTCCGGCGACATTCTCTACAAGGGCGAGAGCATTCTCGGCCTCGCGCCGGAAGAGCGCGCCGCGAAGGGCATCTTCCTCGCGCTCCAGTATCCCATCGAAATCCCCGGCGTCACCACGATGACCTTCCTGCGCACGGCGGTGAACGCCCAGCGCAAGGCGCGGGGGCAGCAGCCGATGGACGCCGCGCAGTTCCTCCGCGCCGTGCGCGCCAAGGGCAAGACGCTGAATGTCGGCGACGAGATGCTGAAACGACCGCTCAACGCCGGCTTCTCGGGCGGCGAGAAGAAGCGCGCCGAGATCCTCCAGATGGCGCTGTTCGAACCGGGCTTCGCGGTGCTCGACGAAACCGATTCCGGCCTCGACATCGACGCGCTGAAGCTGGTGGCCGAGGGCGTGAATGCTCTGCGCGCGCCGGACCGGGCGATGCTGCTCATCACCCACTATCAGCGCCTGCTCGACTACATCGTGCCCGACCGCGTGCATGTCCTGGCGGGCGGCCGCATCGTCAAGTCGGGCGGCCGCGAACTGGCGCTGGAGCTGGAGAAGTCCGGCTACGACGACATCGTGAAGGCGGCGGCATGAGCGCAGCCGCGATCATCGCGGAACGGCGGCGTGAGGCGGAGAGCCGCTTCGCCGCCGAAGGCCTGCCGCATCGCCGGATCGAGGCGTGGCGCTACACCGATTTGCGCAAGGCGCTGCCGCACGATCTCGCCGCGCCCGCGCCGTGGAGCGGCGCGGTTGTGCGCGAAGGCGCGCTCGCCGATCCCTTCGCCGGGCTGGATGCCGACACGCTGGTTTTTACGAACGGCATCTTCCGCGCCGACCTCTCTCGCCTGCCGGGCGAAGCGGCGATCAGGATCGCCGATCTCTCCGGCGATCCGCCCGAATGGGCGCGGGACGCCCTCGCGGCTCCGCGCGAGGCTCCGGCCGCGCCGATGGCCGATCTCGCGCTCGCCCGCATGACCGGGGGCGTGGCGATCCGCGTCTCGCATAATTTCAAGGCGGCGCGTCCGCTCCATCTCGCCTTCCTCAACCGCTCCTCGCCCGGCGAGGCTCGCCAGGTCCGCATCGTTCTGGTGCTGGCAACCGGGGCGGAGCTGACGCTGCTCGAATCCCATGCGGGCGAGGGCGGGGGCGCGCTCACCAATCTGGCGATCGACCTTTCCGCCGCCGCCAATGCGCGCCTCACCCATCTCAAGATCGCGGACGACGCGGGGGCCGACACCCACGTCTCCACCCTCACCGGCGAGATTCATGCGGCGACCGTCTATGACGCCGCCATCGTCTCGTGCGGCGGCGCGCTTGCGCGTCACGAAACGCGGGTCCGGCTCGCCGCCCGCATGGCCGATCTCCGCCTCACCGGCATCGCGCTTCTGGCAGGGTCCCAGCACGCCGACATCACCGCCGTCGCCGATCACGCCGTCCGCGACGGCCGCTCCGACCTCGCCTTCAAGTCGGTGCTGGCGGGCCGGGCGCGCGGCGTCGCGCAGGGCCGCATCCTGGTGCGCCCCGGCGCCGACGGCACCGACAGCCGCCAGCAGACGCGGGCGCTGCTGCTCTCTCCGCACGCGGAGGCCGACGCCAAGCCCGAGCTTGAGATTCACGCGGGCGACGTCACCTGCGGCCACGGCGTCGCCATCGGCGACCTCGACGCCGACGCGCTCTTCTATCTGCGCTCGCGCGGCATACCGCTCCCGCCGGCCCGCGCTCTGCTGACCGAGGCCTTCCTTGAGGAGGCGCTGGCCCGTCTCCCCGCCGGCCCCGCAGCCGAGGCGATGCGCGCCTTCGTCCTCGCCCGCCTGCACGGTCTGGAGGCGGCCCCGTGAACGCGATCCTGAAATCCGCGCCGCCCTTCGATGTCGCCCGCGCCCGCGCCGATTTCCCGATCCTCGCGCGCCAGGTCTATGGCCGCCCGCTGGTCTATCTCGACAACGCCGCCTCGGCGCAGAAGCCGCAATCCGTCATCGACGCGATGTCGCGCTTCATGGAGAGCGGCTACGCCAATGTCCATCGCGGCGTCCACTATCTCTCGGGCACGGCGACCGACGCCTATGAAGCCGCCCGCGACGCCGCGCAGGCCTATGTGAACGCCGCGAGGCGAGAGGAGATCGTCCTCACACATGGCGGCACCGAGGCCTTCAACCTCGTCGCCGAGAGCTTCCTCGCCCCCAGCCTCCAGCCGGGCGACGAGATCGTGCTCACCGAGATGGAGCACCACGCCAACATTGTCCCGTGGCATTTCCTGCGCGAGCGGCAGGGCGCGGTGCTGAAATGGGCGCGCATCGGCGACGACGGCGCGCTCGACCTCGACCATCTGGCGAGCCTCATCGGCCCGCGCACAAGGCTCGTCGCCGTCACCCACATGTCGAACGTGCTGGGCACCGTCACGCCCGCCGCCGAAATCGTCCGCCTCGCCCACGCCGAGGGCGTCCCGGTGCTGCTCGACGGCTGCCAGGCGGCGGTCCATGCGCGCGTCGACGTGCGCGCCCTCGATTGCGACTTCTATGTCTTCTGCGCGCACAAGCTCTACGGCCCCTCCGGCATCGGCGCGCTCTATGCGAAGGCGGACCGTCTCGCCGCCATGCGCCCGTGGCAGGGCGGCGGCGACATGATCCGCGAAGTCGGCTTCGACGCGATCGGCTATGCCGACCCGCCGCACCGCTTCGAGGCTGGCACCCCGCCCATCGTGGAGGGCGTCGGCTGGAAGGCGGCCTTCGACTATCTCGCCGCCCTCGACCGCGACGGCGCCCACGCGCACGAGCAGGCGCTGCTCGCCTACGCGACGGCGGAACTGGAAAAGCTCAACTGGGTGCGCATTTTCGGCCGCGCGCCGGGCAAGGGGGCGATCGTCGCCTTCGACGTCGAGGGCGTCCACGCCCACGACCTCGCCACCATCGTCGACCGGCGCGGCGTCGCGGTCAGGGCAGGGCACCACTGCGCCCACCCGCTGATGCAGCGGCTGGGCGTCGTCTCGACGGCGCGCGCCAGCTTCGCCTTCTACAACACTTTCGAAGAAGTGGACGCGCTGGTCGATGCGGTGCGCGCCGCGCGGGAGATGCTGGCATGAGCGAGGCCGGAACCCATCCGCTCGGTCAGGCGAAGCTGAACGAATTGACCGACGCGATCATCGCGGAGCTGAAGACCGTGTTCGACCCGGAAATCCCGGTCGACATTTTCGAACTCGGCCTCATCTACAAGATCGACATCGACGACGACATGAAGGTCGAGATCGACATGACCCTCACCGCGCCCGGCTGCCCGGTCGCGGGCGAGATGCCCGGCTGGGTCGAGGAGGCGGTGAAGCGCGTCCCCGGCCTCGGCGGCGTCAAGGTCAACCTCGTCTTCGATCCGCCCTGGGACCCGTCGCGCATGTCCGACGAGGCCCGCCTCGAACTCAACATGTTCTGACGCGGAGCCGCCCCATGTCCGATACCGCCCCGCCGCCCGCCGCCGTCCGCCGCCCCCGGCGCGAACGCCCCAAGGTCGTGACGCTCACCGAGGCCGCCGCCGCGCGGGTCAAGGCGATCATGGAAGCCTCCGGCGGGCGCTATGTCGCCCTGCGCGTCGGCGTGAAGAACGGCGGCTGCGCGGGCATGGAATACACCATGGATTATGCCGAAAGCCGCTCGGCCCTCGACGAGGCGGTCGAGGACAAGGGCGTCACCATCCTGGTCGATCCCAGGGCGGTCCTCTTCCTGCTCGGCACCGAGATGGACTATGTGACCGACAAGCTCTCGGCCCGCTTCGTCTTCAACAACCCGAACCAGACCGACGCCTGCGGCTGCGGCGAATCCGTCGCCATCGTCCCCGCAAACGGGGATGCGTAGGGGCTGAAGCGCGGCTTTTCGCCGCGCATCGCGGCCCATGCCCCATTTGCGCCACCGCGCTCCTGTTCCGCTAAAATGGCGGTACTGTTGAGGGGATTCCCATGGTTCGTCTGTCGGACGTGCTGCCGCTGGTGCAGCCGGCGCTCGTCAAATTTGCTTCGTTCCTGACCGGCCAGCCGGTCGATGCCGCCGAAACGCTGGACGCGCTCGCCAAGCGCTATGCCGACGCCAAGGGCAAGATGGGCCGCGACGCGGTGGCCGCGAAGATCGGCATGAACGAGGCCGAGCTGACCATGTTCGACGCGACGCTGCGCGAGGGCGTGCGCCGCGCCGGCCGCCTCGCCCCCGACGCGCCCAGCTACGAACAGCGCAACGCCGTCATCGCCGCGCTGCGCCTCCTGTCGTGGCTCGAAACCGTCGCCGACCGCGCCCCCGACTTCGCCTTCGCCGTCGCGCTCCCCGGCGCCGACGACGAGATCGGCCGCAAGCAGATCCGCGCCCTCGAACTCATCGTCCGCAGCCTCATCACCGAGCGCTACGAGGACCAGCCCAAGCTCATCGCCCGCCTGAAGGAACTGCTCAGCGAAAAGGTCGTCCAGCAATGGCTGACCTCGGCCGATCGCGGCGACGTGCTCTCGGGCACCACCTTCTCCGAACTCTCCAGCCTCTTCGTCTCGACGCAGGAGTTCCCGAACTACGACCCGATCTACAAGGACACGCCGCTTCTCAGCCTGCTGAAGGAAAAGCGCGTCACCATCCGCAACTATCTCGACGACATCCGCCGCATCCGCAACGTCCTCGCCCACAACAAGCGGGTGACGCCGGCGCAGATGGCGCTGCTCAACATGTACTACGACGAACTGGTCGAGCCGCTTCAGGAAGCGCACGACCAGGGCCGCACCAAGGTCAATCCCGACATCTATCTCGACGTCAGCCAGGAAGAGCTGAACGGCTACTTCAACAAGCTGCACGACGACGTGAAGGCGGTGAAGGACGACATCGCCGAACTGCGCGCCGAACTCGGCGGCAAGATCGACGACGTGAAGAAGGACACGGCCGCGATCCGCGAAACCACCACGCGGATCGAAAGCGGCACGAAGTCCGCCAACCGCAAGCTCTGGGTCACGCTCGCCGGCCTCGGCGGCGTCGCTGCGGTCGCGGCGATCATCCTCTATGTCGTGCTCGGCACCGGCAAGAAGACCGACGAGATCGCCGACACCACCAAGCGCACCGAGGAATCGACGGGCCGCATCGAGGATTCCACCGGCCGGATCGAGGATTCGACCGCCCGCATCGAGGACTCCCAGGCCCGCACCGAAGCGGCGATCGGCGAGATCGCGGAAGGCTTCAAGCGTATCGACAAGAACGGCGGCGTCATCGAGAACCCGACCCGCCCCGAAGAGCACTACCACAACGCCATCGTCTACGAGGAACGCGGCGACGCCGCCAGCGCGCGCAAGGAATACATGGCCTTCGCCGAAGCCGACGTCGACGCCATCGACGTCTATGAACGCTTCGCCCGCCTGCTGCGGGTGCAGGACGGCCGCGCCGGCGCGCGCGAGGTGTTCGGCGATCTCGCCGGCCGCCTGAAGGCGCCCGCCATCAAGCTCGTCTACGCCATGCAGTTCGAGGACGCCGAGCGCACCAAGCGCATGGACGAGTTCATGACCGCGAACCCGGACTACGGCCCCGGCTACTATTTGCTGGCGCAGGAATACTCGGAGGAGCGCACGGGCGGCCAGTCGGTCTCCGACAAGCAGCACGAGCTGGATCTGCTCAAGAAGTTCCTCGAAGCCGACACCGCCGGCACGCTCATCAAGCACTTCGTCGACCAGCAGGTGCTCGGCGAATGGCTCGACAAGTCGCGCCAGCGCGTCAAGAACCTGGAGCCCCAGCTTCAGGGCACGCGCGCCGAACCGACGATGGTGCAGAGCCGCAACAACGGCGGCTGGACGGTCTCGATCCTGATCCCGGAGGCGGCGTTGAAGATGTGGTACCGCATCGGCGAGGAGGGCGAGTTCATCGACAACGGCGTCGGCGCGTATAACGACCCGCGCACCGGCCAGCCCGCGCCCAACACCAATATCTCGCTGCCCGCCGACCAGGGACCGGCGACGATCTACATCAAGTACCTCAACGCCAACGGCGAGGAGATGGGACCGTTCGCGCTCGCCTTCGTCACCTCCTCGGCGCTGGTCGAGGAACAGAAGCGCACGCTGGAGCTGATCTGGACCTCCTGGATCACCATCCAGAAGAACCCCGGCAACGAGACCCAGACGCTCGCCTATTACACGATGCTCGCCTCCTATCGCTGCGGCATCGACAAGGCGATGTACTCGATCGACAGCACGGCGCTCGACCAGCAATTCGCGCTGCCGCCCTGCGACGAGAAAGACCCGATGGCGCTGCCGTCGGACTTCCTGCCTTTCCTCGAAGTGCCCGGCACCATCAAGTCGATGGCGGTCCAGGTCACCTACAAGGACGGCACCCAGTCCCTCGTCCGCGAATTCAAACCGCAATAGGCGAGGGCGGCCACCCGCAGTGTCATGGTCCGCGCAGGCGGACCATCCACGGATTTGCGGAGTATGAGCCGCTCCCGCACCTGATCGTGGTGGACGCCTTGCGGGAACCTGTCATGGTCCGCGCAGGCGGACCATCCACGACTTGAGCGAGCGGTGACCTACTACGTCTACATCATGGCCAGCGCGCCGAACGGCGTGCTCTATGTCGGCGTGACCAACGACATCCTGCGGCGGGCCTTCGAACATCGTGAGGGCCAGTTGCCGGGCTTCACCAGACGCTACGGCCTGAAGCTGCTCGTCCACTACGAGTCCTTCTCGCATGTCGAAGAAGCGATCTGGCGCGAGAAGCGCCTGAAAGCCTGGAACCGCGCGTGGAAAGTGCGCCTGATCCAGAAGACCAACCCCGGCTGGAACGATCTCTACGAGACGCTGACGCCCTGATCCGTGGATGGTCCGCCTGCGCGGACCATGTCACGAGGGGGCGACGATAAGATCTTGCTTCCCCTCCGCATGAACCGGCGGGTCAGCCATTGCTGTCATGGTCCGCGCAGGCGGACCATCCGCGACTTCAAAGGGGCAGTGCCGGCGAACGGACCGTCACCCACAAGGCGCTCCCCCAATGTCATGGTCTGCGCCGGCGGACCATCCACGGCTTCAATGGGGCAGTGCCTGCGAACGGACCGGCGTCTCCAAGGCGCTCCCCCCAATGTCATGGTCCGCGCAGGCGGACCATCCACGGCTTCCCTTCGCCGCACCCCTGACGCGGCGTCAGCAAATCGGCTAAGAGTCCCGCGCTCGCGCCTGACGCGAGTTCCAGGAGACCTATGAGCCGCTATCGCAAGAAAGACGTCGCCGGGCAGGCCCTGCGCCCCCAAACCCAGATGATGAGCTTCGGCTACGACCCCGCCCTGTCCGAGGGCGCGATCAAGCCGCCGCTGTTCCAGACCTCGACCTTCGTCTTCAAGTCGGCCGAGGACGGCAAGCGCCAGTTCGCGCTGCGCAAGGGCCTCGCCCAGCGCGCCCCCGGCGAGGAATTCGGCCTCGTCTATTCGCGCTTCAACAACCCCAATCTCGAAATCCTCGAAGATCGCCTGGCGATCTGGGAACAGGCCGAAAAGGCGCTGGTCTTCGCCTCCGGCATGGCGGCGATTTCGTCCACGCTGCTCGGCCTTTCGCGGCCCGGCGACATCGTCGCCAATTCCGAACCGCTCTATGGCGGCACCGAAGGCCTGCTGCTCAACGTCATGCCGCAGCTCGGCATCACCCATGCCTCGCTGCCGGTCGGCACCAGCCTCGACGAGCTTGAGGCGCTGCTGCGCGCCGCCGACGCCACGGCGGCCGAACGCGGCGGACGGCTTTCGGCGATCATGCTGGAAACGCCCGCCAACCCGACCAACGAGCTGACCGACATCGCCGGCGTCGTCGCCATCGCCAAACGGCTGGAACGCAACGGCTACCGCCCGGCGGTCTGCGTGGACAACACGTTCCTCGGGCCGATCTGGCAGAAGCCGCTGACGCTCGGCGCCGACTACGCGCTCTATTCGCTCACCAAATATGTCGGCGGCCATTCCGACATCGTCGGCGGCGCGGTGCTCGGTTCGATGGACGCGATGAAGCCGATCGCCCCGATGCGCTCCTCGCTCGGCGCGACGCTCGATCCGCACACCGCCTGGATGCTCTGCCGCAGCCTCGAAACGCTCGAACTGCGCATCAGCCGGGCGACCGAGAACGCCCGCATGGTCTGCGCCTACCTTGAGCGCCACCCCAAGGTGAAGAAGGTGCTCTGGCTCGGCAATCTGCCGCCCGGCTCCGATCAGGCGCGCATCTTCGCGGCGCAGTGCACGGGCGTCGGCTCGACCTTCTCGATCCGCGTCCATGGCGGCGAGGCGGAAGCCTTCCGCTTCCTCGACGCGCTGAAGGTGGTGAAGCTGGCGGTCAGCCTCGGCGGCACCGAAAGCCTCGCCTCGCACCCGGCAACGACGACCCATCTCGACTATCCCCCGGCCGACAAGGAGCGTTACGGCATCACCGGCGATCTGGTGCGCATCTCCATCGGCATCGAGGACAGCCGCGACCTCATCGCCGACATCGACCAAGCCCTAGCCGCGGTCTGACCGGCCAGGCCCTTCCCCCGAAAGGGGGAAGGGCACGCCGCCTCGTCCCTGCTCAACGCTCCTCATCCTGAGGAGGGCGCAAAGCGCCCGTCCCGAAGGCCCCCCCTTCATTCTCAGCGGTCCTCATCCTGAGGAGGGCGCAAAGCGCCCGTCTCGAAGGACGCACCACTCCCACCCATCCCCCATGGTCCTCGCTCCCACGGTCCTCATCCTGAGGAAGGCGCAAAGCGCCCGTCCCGAAGGACGCACCCCTTCATCCCCCACGGTCCTCATCCTGAGGAGGGCGCAAAGCGCCCATCTCGAAGGACGCACCGCCCTTGCGAGCGCGGACACAATTCCGATACTGGCCCCGGTCCTCTCGCGGAGCCAAGGCGCATGGCGCGGTCCCTGAAGGTTCAGTCCATCCGCTGCCTCTGCGGCGAGGTCGAACTCGCCGCCGCCGGAGCGCCCACCACGACGGTCGTGTGCTATTGCGACGATTGCCAGGCGGCGGCCCGGCAGCTTGAAGCCTTGCCCGGCGCGCCGCCGTTGCTGGACCGGGCCGGGGGCACGGAATTCGTCGTCTATCGCAAGGATCGCGTGACGGTGGCCCGCGGCGCGGATCGCCTGCGCCGCACCAAGCTCAAGGAAGGCTCGCCCACCAACCGGGCCGTCGCGACCTGCTGCAACGCGCCGATGCTGCTCGATTTCGACGATTCCAAATGGTGGGTCGATATCTACCGCGCCCGCTACGGATCGGCCGCGCCGCCGATCGAGATGCGCTTCTGCACGAAGTTCAAGCCGCCGGGCGCCGTCGTGCCGGGCGACGTGCCGGTCCATCCCGGCTACCCCTTCCGCCTCATCCGCAAGCAGGTCGTCGCCCGCCTCGCCATGGCCTTCGGCCTCTAGCGCCGCCCGCCCTTGCGGGCGTGGATTATGTTCCTATATGAGGCCATGACCCGGCCGGGGCCTGCCTTGACGTCACCTGTCCGCCGCCGGGCCACCCCCTCCCCCCGGAGGAGGGGGCGAGGAACGAAGATGCTTTTCTCCGCCCACGCGAAATATCGTTTCGCGGCGTAGGGCGGGAAGGCCGCCCAATCGCCGCTTCCCCCGGCGGGGCCGCCTTGCTATAGACCGCCGCTTCCGCCCGCAGGCGGCTGGGTCACGCGCGGGCGTGGCGGAATTGGTAGACGCACCGGTTTTAGGTACCGACGGCGCAAGCCGTGGGGGTTCAAGTCCCTCCGCCCGCACCAACTCAGCCAGCGGCAGGGCACCGGTTTTCAGGCGGACAGACGTTCCGCAACAGCAGGATCAAGTTCGATGCAGGTCACCGAGATCACCACCGAAGGTCTGAAGCGCGAATTCGCCATTCTGGTGCCGCGCGCCGATCTGGACGCCAAGGTCGACGGCAAGCTCGCCGAGATCAAGGACAAGGTTCAGCTCAAGGGCTTCCGGCCGGGCAAGGTGCCGCTGGCCCACCTGAAGAAGACCTACGGCAAGGGCGTGATGGGCGAGGTCGTGGAAGAGGCGGTGAACGAGGCCACCCAGGCCGCCGTCGCCGAGCGCAAGCTGCGCGCCGCCCAGCCGCCCCGCATCGAGCTGACCGCCAAGGCCGACGACCTCGTCGCCGGCAAGACCGACCTGACCTTCAACGTCACTGTCGACGTGATGCCGGAATTCACTCCGGTCGATCCCGCGACGCTGTCGCTGACCCGCCTCACCGCCGAAGTTCCGGCCGAGGACATCGAAAAGGCGCTCGGCCGCATGGCCGACCAGCAGCGCACCTTCACCGCGAAGGAAGAAGGCGCGGCGGCCGCGACCGGCGACCAGCTCAAGATCGACTTCGAGGGCAAGATCGACGGCGTGCCGTTCGACGGCGGCAAGGCCGAGGACTTCATGCTCGTGCTCGGCTCGGGCATGTTCATCCCCGGCTTCGAGGATCAGCTCGTCGGCGCCAAGGCGGGCGACGAGAAGGCCGTCAACGTCACCTTCCCCGAGGCCTACGGTTCGGCCGAACTCGCCGGCAAGGCCGCGGTCTTCGACGTCAAGGTCAAGGAAGTGCGCGGCGCCGACGCGGTCGAGATCGACGACGCCTTCGCCGCCAAGATGGGCATCGAAAGCCTCGACAAGCTGAAAGAGCTGATCTCCGCCCAGATGGGCGCCGACTACGCCCGCGCCAGCCGCTCGCACATCAAGCGCGCGCTGCTCGACGCGCTCGACAAGGCGCACGACTTCCCGCTGCCCGAAGGCATGGTCGAAGCCGAGTTCGACGCGATCTGGAAGGCCGTGCTCGGCGAGCTTGAGCGCGAGAAGAAGACCTTCGAGGACGAGGGCAAGAGCGAGGACGAGCTGAAGGCCGAGTATCGCAAGATCGCCGAGCGCCGCGTCCGCCTCGGCCTGGTGCTGGCCGAGATCGGCCGCCTCAACAGCCTCGACCTGACGCAGGAAGAGCTGGGCCGCGCCGTCGCCGCCGAGGCCCGCCGCTATCCCGGCCAGGAGCAGCAGGTTTTCGAGTTCTACCAGAAGAACCCGCAGGCCCTCGCCCAGCTCCGCGCCCCGCTCTACGAGGACAAGGTCGTCGATTTCATCGTCGCCATGGCCAAGGTCGAGGACAAGACCGTCTCCCGCGAGGAGCTGTTCAAGGAACCCGAGGGCGACGATCCGGCGTGAACGCGGCGTTGAGGCTTCCTATATAGTGCAGACGACTCAACTGATGGGATGAAGCGCCCTATGGCCCTGTTCGACCGCGACCCGCGAGATGTCGTCAACAACATGCTGGTGCCGATGGTGGTCGAATCGACCGCCCGCGGCGAGCGCGCCTACGACATCTTCTCGCGCCTCCTGAAGGAGCGCGTGATCTTCGTCACCGGCGGCGTCGAGGACGGCATGGCGACGCTGATCGCCGCGCAGCTGCTCTTTCTTGAGGCCGAGAACCCCAAGAAAGAGATCTCGATGTACATCAACTCGCCGGGCGGCGTGGTGACCTCGGGCCTCGCGATCTACGACACGATGCAGTACATCCGCTGCCCGATCACCACCGTCTGCATCGGCCAGGCGGCCAGCGCCGCCTCGTGGCTGCTGGCGGCGGGCCAGAAGGGCCAGCGTTTCGCGCTGCCCAACGCCCGCGTCATGCTCCACCAGCCCTCGGGCGGCTATCAGGGCCAGGCCACCGACATGGCCCGCTACGCCGAGGAAATCGTCAAGATCAAGCGGCGGCTGAACGAGATCTACGCCCGCCACACCGGCCAGCCGGTCGAGGTCATCGAGAAGATGCTCGACCGCGACAAGTTCCTCACCCCGCTCGAAGCCAAGGAGTTCGGCCTGATCGACGAGGTGTTCGAGAAGCGCCCGGGGGCGGTCGAGGCCTGATCGCCACGACCCCGCCGCAATGTGATCGCGTGATCATGGCCGGGCGATGCCCGGCCGTGGCATTTTTGAGATCGATGTCGACGCCCTTGCGAAAACTCATCGGCGCTCTGGCCGCCGCCACGCTCCTCGCGGGCGCGGCGTCCGCGACCGTCGTCGCCTACGATACCGTCACGCTCGACGTGCCTGACGGCTGGACGCGGCTCGACGAGCGCGGCATGGCGAGCTTCGCCTCGGCGGACGGCGGCCTCACGCTCACCGTGCTGACCCGCCGCGGCGACGACGATCCCGACGATGTCCTCGACGCCTTCGTCGAGGCCGCCGAGGCTGGCGAGACGGCGGGCGAGCGTTCCGAGCCGGAAGAGGTCCGCGAAGACCCGTTCGAGCTTTGGAGGCAGGAGACGGCGACCGCGACGGCCGACGGCCGCGCCTATCGCCGCATCTATGTGGCGGCTGCCGCCGGCGGCTCGGCGACCGTCGCCGTCCTCTCGGGCGAGCAGGCGGCCTGGGCCCTGAACGGAACCGAGGGGCGGCGGATGCTGGACTCCCTCTTCGTCGCGCCGCCCGATGTCGCCCCGCCGTCCGCGCCGCCGGTCGAACCCCTGCCGGGCGACGGCGGCCTCGAAGGCGTCCAGGCCGCTTCCACCCGCCGTTCCTATCTCGCCTGGCCCGCGCTCGCCTGGACCGAGGCCGAGCGCCTCGACCTCCTCCTCTTCGACCCGCTGGGCGAGGTCTATCGCGGCGCGCCCCCCCGCTTCGACGCCTCGGCCTTCGAACGCTGCGGCGGCCCGGATGCCTGGCGTTGCGGGCGCTACCGGATCGAGGGCGGCGAGATCGCGCTGCGCTGGGGTGACGGCACGAGCGAGCGCCGCGCCTTCGCGCGCGAGCCGGAGGGGCTCCGCATCGGCGGCCGTCTCTACGCCTCCGCGCCGCCCCGCGCCCCTGCGCCCGAAGGCCGCTATGAGGCGCGCGATCTCTTCAACGCCGGTCTGGGCGCGTCCGGCGCGCTCCGCTTCCTTGAGGACGGACAGATCGCCCTCGAAGGCTTCCACACCTTCAAGGATGCGGCCGAAAGCGGATTCAGGTCCGGCCTCTCGGCGGGCGGCCGGTTCAAGCTGGCGGGCGCCGAAATGACTGTGGTTTACGCCAGCGGCGGCTCGGAAGTGCTTGGTTTCGCACGCCTTCCCGGAGAAGACGGCGAACGCCTCCTCATCGGCGGCATGGTTTTCGAACGGCGCTGAGACGGCGTTCGGACCGGCATTGTTAAGGCTCTGTTGAAATTCATTCGCCTAACCTCAATGTGTACGTCATCGAGCACACACGGGCGACGTTAGGTCAGCGGGGACGTCCGTCAGCGATTCGGCATTGAAGGGGCCTCCCGCCAGCCCCTAAGATGCCACCTTCGACGGGTGGAATCGCCCGTCCCAATGGAGACCCCATGAGCAAGGCCGCCGGCGGCGACTCCAAGAACACGCTCTACTGTTCCTTCTGCGGGAAGAGCCAGCACGAAGTCCGCAAGCTAATCGCCGGACCCACCGTCTTCATCTGCGACGAGTGCGTCGAGCTGTGCATGGACATCATCCGCGAGGAGAACAAGTCCTCGCTGGTGAAGTCGCGCGACGGCGTGCCCACGCCGCAGGAGATCCGCAAGGTCCTCGACGATTACGTCATCGGCCAGGATCAGGCGAAGAAGGTTCTCTCGGTCGCAGTCCACAACCACTACAAGCGTCTCAACCACGCCTCCAAGAACCAGGACGTGGAGCTGGCGAAGTCGAACATCCTGCTGGTCGGCCCGACGGGCTGCGGCAAGACGCTGCTCGCCCAGACGCTGGCCCGCATCATCGACGTGCCCTTCACGATGTCCGACGCGACGACGCTCACCGAAGCGGGCTATGTCGGCGAGGACGTCGAGAACATCATCCTCAAGCTGCTCCAGGCGTCCGACTACAATGTCGAGCGCTGCCAGCGCGGCATCGTCTATATCGACGAGATCGACAAGATCAGCCGCAAGTCCGACAACCCCTCGATCACCCGCGACGTCTCGGGCGAGGGCGTGCAGCAGGCGCTGCTGAAGATCATGGAAGGCACCATCGCCTCCGTGCCGCCGCAGGGCGGGCGCAAGCATCCGCAGCAGGAGTTCCTGCAGGTCGATACCTCGAACATCCTCTTCATTTGCGGCGGCGCCTTCGCCGGGCTGGAGAAGATCATCTCCGGCCGCCGCCAGGGATCGTCGATCGGCTTCGGCGCGGCCGTGGTCGGCCCGGACGACCGTTCGACCGGCGAGATTTTCCGCGAGGTCGAGCCCGAGGACCTGCTCAAGTTCGGTCTCATCCCCGAATTCGTCGGCCGTCTGCCGGTCATCGCGACGCTGGAAGACCTCTCCATCGACGCGCTGGTCGACATCCTGACCAAGCCGAAGAACGCGCTGGTGAAGCAGTATGCGCGCCTCTTCGAGATGGAAGACGTGCAGCTGACCTTCTCGGACGATGCGGTGCGCCAGATCGCCATGAAGGCGCTCGCCCGCAAGACCGGCGCGCGCGGCCTGCGCTCAATCATGGAAGGCATCCTGCTCGACACGATGTACGACCTGCCGGGCCTGCGGGGCGTGGAGCAGGTGGTCATCAACGCCGAAGTGGTGGAGGGCAGGGCGCGCCCGCTCTACATCTACGCCGACAAGGCCAAGGACGCCGCCGCGTCCTAGGGTGCCGGTCCTGGCGGAAATGCCCGAAGGCCCGCAGCGCGGGCCTTCGTTTTTCGGCGGATTGCGGCGGGATTGTGGCCTCCCGCCCTCCGCTCTTGAACCGCAGGCTTCGTTCGCCCACTTTCGTTCTATGACGACTGAATCGTCTGCTTCGGCGCTCTGCCGCGGCGGGCCAACGGGAGGCCGAAGCGCATCGCCTCATGAGGGGTGCGCAGAGCTTCGCCACCATTTGGAAAGGACGAGGCTATGACCAGCGACGCCTCAACGACTGCGAAGAAAACCTATCCGGTGCTCGCGCTGCGCGACATCGTCGTGTTCCCGCACATGATCGTGCCGCTGTTCGCCGGCCGCGAGAAGTCGGTGCGTGCGCTCGAAGACGTGATGACGCACGACAAGCAGATTCTCCTGCTCACGCAGAAGAACGCGCAGGACGACGATCCCGCCGAAGACGGCCTGCACCAGATCGGCACCGTCGCGACCGTGCTCCAGCTTCTGAAGCTGCCCGACCAGACCGTGAAGGTTCTGCTGGAGGGCAAGTCGCGCGCCCGCGTGACCGGGTTCGTGCCCAACGCCGCTTTCTTCCAGGCCGAAGCCGAGCCGGTGTCCGATTCCGTCGAGGCCGAGAAGGAGCTGACGGCGCTCGCCCGCAGCGTCTCGACCCAGTTCGAAAGCTACGTGAAGCTGAACAAGAAGGTTCAGCCCGACGTGCTCGCCTCGATCTCGCAGATCGAAGATCCGTCGAAGCTCAGCGACGCCGTCGCCGCGCATCTTCAGGTGAAGATCACCGAGAAGCAGGAACTGCTGGAGCAGCCCTCGGTCGCCGCGCGGCTGGAGCGGGTCTATGGCCTGATGGAAGCCGAGATCGGCGTGCTCCAGGTCGAGAAGAAGATCCGCAGCCGCGTCAAGCGCCAGATGGAGAAGACGCAGCGCGAGTACTATTTGAACGAGCAGCTCAAGGCGATCCAGAAGGAGCTGGGCGACGGCGAGGAAGGCAAGGACGAACTCGCCGAACTCGAACAGCGCATCCGCGAGGCCAAGTTCTCCAAGGAAGCCCGCGAGAAGGCGACGGCCGAGCTGCGCAAGTTGCGCAACATGAGCCCGATGTCGGCCGAAGCGACCGTCGTGCGCAACTACCTCGACTGGATGCTGTCGCTGCCCTGGGGCAAGAAGTCTAAGATCAAGCAGGACATCGAGCACGCCGAAAAGGTGCTGAACGAGGATCACTTCGCGCTTGAGAAGGTGAAGGAGCGCATCCTCGAATACCTCGCCGTCCAGGTGCGCGCGAAGAAGCTGAAGAGCCCGATCCTCTGCCTCGTCGGCCCGCCCGGCGTCGGCAAGACCTCGCTCGCCAAGTCGATCGCCAAGGCGACGGGGCGCGACTACGTGCGCATGTCGCTGGGCGGCGTGCGCGACGAGTCCGAGATCCGCGGTCACCGCCGCACCTATATCGGCTCGATGCCCGGCAAGATCATCCAGTCGCTGAAGAAGGCGAAGTCTGCCAACCCGCTGATGCTGCTCGACGAGATCGACAAGCTCGGCGCGGACTGGCGCGGCGATCCGTCCTCGGCGCTGCTGGAGGTGCTCGACCCCGAGCAGAACTCGAGCTTCAACGATCACTATCTCGAAGTCGATTTCGACCTGTCGGACGTGCTCTTCATCACCACGGCGAACAGCCTGCGCATGCCGCAGCCGCTGCTCGACCGCATGGAGATCATCCGCATCCCCGGCTACACCGAGGACGAGAAGGTCGAGATCGCCAAGCGCCATCTCGTGCCCAAGCAGATGGAGGCGCACGGCCTCAAGGCCGGCGAGTGGAAGATCTCGGACGCCGGCCTGCTGGAGCTGATCCGCTACCACACGCGCGAGGCCGGCGTGCGCAATCTCGAACGCGAGATCGCCAGCCTCATCCGCAAGGCGACGCGCGAGATCGTGTCGAAGAAGCTGAAGAAGGTGGAGATCACGCCCGCCAATCTCGACAAGTATGCGGGCGTCAAGAAATACCGCTACGGCGAGGTCGACAGCGAGGATCAGGTCGGGGTCGTGACCGGCCTCGCCTGGACCGAGGTGGGCGGCGAGACGCTCCAGATCGAGGCGGTCATGCTGCCCGGCAAGGGCCGGATGCAGACGACCGGCAAGCTCGGCGACGTGATGAAGGAGTCGATCGACGCGGCGCGGTCCTATGTCCGCTCCAAGTCGCTCAGCTTCGGCATCGTCCCGCCGGTCTTCGACAAGCGCGACATCCACGTCCACGTTCCCGAAGGGGCGACCCCGAAGGACGGTCCCTCGGCGGGCGTCGGCATGGCGACCTCGATCATCTCGGTCCTGACCGGCATTCCGGTCCGGCGCGACGTGGCGATGACCGGCGAGGTCACGCTGCGCGGCCGGGTCCTGCCGATCGGCGGCCTGAAGGAGAAGCTGCTGGCGGCGCTCCGGGCTGGCATCAAGACCGTGCTGATCCCGCAGGAGAACGAGAAGGACCTCGCCGAGATCCCGGACAACGTGAAGAAGGGGCTGACGATCGTCCCGGTCTCCACGATGGACGAAGTGGTCAAGGTCGCTCTGGTGCGGGCGCCCGAGCCGGTCACCTGGGAGGAACCGGCCGATCCGCCGCGCCTCGCGGGCGCCGAATCGGCCTCTGCCGAGGCGGCCGGCCTCGCTCATTAGGCCGTTTGCAAGCTGGAAAGGGCCGCTGGTTGCGGCCCTTTCTCTTTGCCCCGGTGGCCGGGCGCGGCTATTCTCCGGCCCGGATTCCCAAGGAGAAGGGGTACTGAACCCATGAACAAGAATGAACTGATCGCCGCCGTCGCCGACAAGACGAGCCTGGCCAAGGGCGATGCGACGGCTGCGGTCGAAGCGGTGTTCGAGGTCATCACCTCGGCCCTGAAGGAGGGCGACGAGGTGCGCGTCGTCGGGTTCGGCACGTTTGTCGTGACCCAGCGCAAGGCCGGCAAGGGCCGCAATCCGCAGACCGGCGAGGAGATCGACATCCCCGCTTCGAAGGCCCCGAAGTTCCGCGCGGGCAAGCAGCTTAAGGACGCCGTGAACTAAGGTTCGCCGCCGGCTTCGGCCGACGCCAGGTCCGGGAAGAGAGCGCCGCCACCCGCCCGGGTGAGCGGCGTTTTTTCGTCTTGACGCCCCCGGCCTCCCGGCTCACAGTTAGTTGAATGTTCAATCAAGCGCGCTTCTGATCATGTCCACCCGCGATCGCATCATCGGAGCGGCGATGAACTTGTTCTGGGAAAAGGGCTACGGGGCGACCAGCATCGCCGACCTGCTGAAGGCGGCGGAAGTCAACTCGGGCTCGCTCTATCACTTCTTCCCCGGCAAGCAGGACGTGCTGATCGCCGTGCTGGAGGCCTATCGCACGGGGATCGGCGAGATGCTGCTCGCGCCCGCCTGGGAAGGCGTCGAGGACCCGGTCGAGCGCGTCTTCGCGCTGCTCGCGGCCTATCGCGGCATGATCGTCGCCTCCGATTGCATGTATGGCTGCCCGATCGGTTCCATCGCCCTCGAACTCCACGAGCCGGACCCGCCGGTGCGCGAGCTTCTGGCGGTCAATTTCACGGGCTGGACCGAAGCGATCCGCGGCTGTCTTGAGGCGGCGGGCGACCGCATCCCGGCGGGCGTCGATCTGCAGGCCCTCTCCGAGTTCGTGCTCTGCACCATGGAAGGCGGGATCATGCAGGCCCGCACGCACCGTGACGTCGGCTATTTCGACCGCGCCGTCGCACAGCTGAAATCGCATTTTGATCTGCTCGCGCAATCGGCGCAAAAACAAGGGGAAGCGGCATGAGGAAGATGATGGTTCTGGCCGGCGCGCTCTGCGCCTGGCTGCCCGCGGCGTCGGCGGCCGTCGAAAGCAGCGGCCCCAACGGCTTCGCGGTCGCCTTCGAGGGCGACGTCGCCCTGCCGCCGGCCGAGGCCTATGCGAAATTCGTCCAGATCGGCGGCTGGTGGAACCCGGCGCATTCCTATTCCGGCGACCCCGCCAATCTCTCCATCACGCCCGAACGGGGCGGTTGCTGGTGCGAGACACTGCCGGGCGGCTTCGTCGAGCATCTGAGGGTGGTGAATGCGGAGCCGGGGCAGTTGCTGGTGTTCAGCGGCGGGCTCGGGCCTTTGCAGTTCATGGGCGTGGCCGGCTCGCTGGTGGTCGAGTTCGAGGCGAAGGACTCCGGCACGCACGTCAAGCTGCACTACGCGGTCGGCGGCTACGACCCGGACGGCTTCGCCAAGCTGTCGGGCGCGGTCGACGGCGTGCTCGCCGAGGGTTTCGAACGCTACAGGGCATTCGCCGGGCAATAGGGCCGGCATGAGGGGAGGGGAGCGTCATGGGTGAAATCGACTGGATCGCCGTCGGCGTCGCGACGGTTTCGGCATTCGTACTGGGCGGCATCTGGTACTCGCCGCTGCTGTTCGCCAAGCCCTGGATGGCCGGCGCGAAGCTGACCAAGGAGGAGACCGAGGCAAATATGGGCGCGGTCTTCGGGCAGGCCATTCTCGGCGCGCTGGTGACGGCCATCGCCTTCGGCTTCTTCGCCAGCGGGGTGCCGCTGAAGGAGGGGCTGATCTACGGTTTCACGACCGGGCTTGGACTTGTGGCGGCGAGCCTCTGCCTCAACTACGCCTTCGAGCGGCGGTCGCTGTCGCTTCTGGCGATCAACGGCGGCTATTTCGTCGTGCAGTTCACGCTTTACGGCCTGATCTTCGCGCTCGTCTGAGGCGTGCTTTCCCGGCGGCGGGCCTTCTGGTAGGTCCACGCTGGGGGCGATTAGCTCAGTTGGTAGAGCGCTTCGTTTACACCGAAGATGTCGGCGGTTCGAGCCCGTCATCGCCCACCACGCGCCGCGACTTCGCGCCGCGCTGCGCCGTTCGCCCGGCCGTGAAACCCTTGACGGGGAGGCACGCGCCTCCGTCCAGGGAGGACATCATGCGCAATCTGATCGCGGCGATCCTCGCCGTCTCGTTCGCCGGGGCCGCCGCGGCCGACGACACCGAAGCCTTCTCGGTCCAGGGCACGGCCCCGGACGGCAGCCCCTATTCGGGCAGCGTGACGCTGACCGAGCTTCATTTCGATCGCCCGTTCGAAGGCGATGCCTTCGACGTGGTGTGGACCATCGGCGGCGAGACGATTCAGGGCGTCGGCATCGTCGACGGCGCGAACCGCGATGTCCTCGCCATCTCCTATGTCTATGCGGGCGCGCCGGGCGTCTCGATCATGACCCATGCCGACGGCGTCGCGAAGGGCGTCTGGTACGTCAAGGGCACGCCGGGCGCGGGCACGGAGGTGTGGACGCCGGCCGACAATCCCGAGCCGCCCGGCGCGGCCGCCCCCGCCGCCACCGAGATCACCTACGAGCGCGCCGTCGCCTGTTCGGCCGCGACCTCGTTCGTCACCGGGACGCTGCGGGCGACGCCGGGCGCCGACCCGGAGGCCATCAAGAAATACGACGCCGCCAACAGCGCCTGGATCGTCAAGCTGGGCGAGGTCGGCAAGGACAAGCCGATGTCGACCCGGATCGCCGATGTGAAGGCCAAACAGCAGGAATGGGCGGCCGATCCGGACGGCATGGCGAAGGCGACGGCCCTGGCCGACGAGTGCGTGGCGAGCGCGCCGCCGATGTAGCGCATTTTCGCCGCCGACCTGCTTGACACCGGAGGGCGCGGCCAATACACCCGCGCTCTCTTGAGCGGGCCGCTCCTATGGCGGTCCTGCAGCCCAGCGGGGGCGTAGCTCAGTTGGTTAGAGTGCCGGCCTGTCACGCCGGAGGTCGCGGGTTCGAGCCCCGTCGCTCCCGCCATTCACGTTTCGGACAGTGTGCCTCGGTTAGAGGGGCATATTGCGAGCGCGAAGGCGCCCCGCTTAATGTGGCTTGTCCATGAGGAGCATTGCGTCGATGTCCAGCTTTCGGGCGCCCCTGTCGGCGCTGGCCCTTTTCCTGTGCGCCACCGCTTCGCCGGCGCTTGCCGGCGCCCGCCTGACCCTCGATGCGCCCAACGGGCTCCAGACGCTGGCGATCACCGCCGCGCCCGGCGGCGGCTTCGCGCTCGTCGCGCAGGAACTGGTGCCCTATGACGGCGGCACCGACCCGCGCGTCCACGTTTTCCGCTACGAGGACAGCGGCCGCCTGCGCTGGGAGCGCGTCATCGACCGGCGCGGCCCCCAGATCGCCAAGGCGATCACCTACGGTCCCGGCGAGATCCTCTATGTCGCCGGCCTCGACGGCTCGGAGCTGACGGCGAACGGCTACCAGTCTATGCTGGTGGGCTACGGCCCCGGCGGCGAAGTGGTGAAGGACGAGGTCTTCGGCGAGCCTGCGCCCGTGGAGGACTTCCTGTCCGGCATCGGCCTCGCGCCGGACGGCGATTTCTTCGTCTCGGGCCGAATCAAGCGGACGCCCGAGGGCACCTCCGACATGCAGGTGATGCAGATCACCCCGGACGGCGACACCATCTGGTCGGTGTTCGAGAAGAACGGCTCCAAGGAATCCTATCCGATCGTCGTCTCCGGCATGTCGGGCAGCTTCGTGGTCGGCACGTTCGAGAATCGCCGCGTCTTCGTTTCGCGCATCGACGGGACGGCCGGCACGCTCAGCAGCTTCGCCGGCTTCTCGACCGAACGCCGCTGCGCCGTGGCCCAGGCGACCACGCTGCCGGACGGCGGCCTGGTGATCGGCGTGAACCTGTCGCAGGGCGAGAACGAAGCCCGGCTGGTGCGCATCGGCGGCGGCGGCGAGGTGATGTGGGACGTCAAGGTCCCTGGCAATTCGGCGATCGCCGATCTGACGCTGCTGCCGAGCGGCGTCGTCGTGGTCGCCGGCACCAGCGACGACCCGGATGCGCTGACCGCGCAGGCCTGGCTCAAGGCCTACGATCAGGACGGCAAGGAGATCGGCGAAATCCTCCCCGAGACCGCCGGCCAGACCCGCGCCGGGGGCGTGACGCTCGACCACGACGGCGGCGTCTATTTCGCCTATTCGCCGGTGGACGAATCGATTCCGGCGCAACCGGTGCCGGTGATCGTGGAACGCATCCGCGTCGACTGACGCCATCGCCCCAGTTGCGAGCGCCTCGCAGGCCAGGCGTCTCTGTTGCCTTGCGGTAACCCATTGAACCGCAAGCGGCATTGACGCCGGGGCCGGATCGCAAAAAGCCCGTCAATGCCGCTATGCGGCATGGCCGTCTTGGGCTATAGCGAGCCAAATTCGGGCAGCCCGGTTGCGTGCCGGGCCCTCCGCGGGGGCGCGATGACCGACTTCTTGACCGAGTATCTGGCGATCATCCTGTTTCTGGTGATCTCCCTTGGCCTTGGCTTGGTTCTTCTGGTGCTGCCCTTCGTGATCGCGCCGGTGAAACCGGACGCCGAAAAGCTCTCCGCCTACGAGTGCGGCTTCAACGCCTTCGAGGACGCGCGCATGAAGTTCGATGTGCGCTTCTATCTGGTCTCGATCCTCTTCATCATCTTCGACCTCGAGGTCGCATTCCTATTTCCGTGGGCGATCACGCTGGGCGACACCGGCCTCTTCGGCTTCTGCTCGATGATGGTGTTCCTGGGCGTCCTGACCATCGGCTTCATCTACGAATGGAAGAAGGGAGCCCTGGAATGGGAGTGATCCTTCCTCCCGCCGGTTCGGCGGCCCGCGCGGGCGTCGAGGGCGGCCACGTCCCCGGCCCGAACGACCTGATGTTCGACGCCCTTCAGGGCGAGATGAAGGACAAGGGCTTCATCACCGCCTCGCTGGAAGATCTCGTCGCCTGGGCGCGCACCGGCTCGCTGATGTGGATGACCTTCGGCCTTGCCTGCTGCGCGGTTGAGATGATGCAGGCCTCGATGCCGCGCTACGACATGGAGCGCTTCGGCGCCGCCCCGCGCGCTTCGCCGCGCCAGTCCGACGTGATGATCGTTGCGGGCACGCTCACCAACAAGATGGCCCCGGCGCTGCGCAAGGTCTACGACCAGATGCCCGACCCGCGCTACGTCATCTCGATGGGCAGCTGCGCCAATGGCGGCGGCTACTACCATTATTCCTATGCGGTCGTGCGCGGCTGCGACCGGGTCGTGCCGGTCGACGTCTATGTGCCGGGCTGTCCGCCCACGGCCGAGGCGCTGATCTACGGCATTCTGCAATTGCAGAAGAAGATCCGCCGCGTCGGCACGTTCGAGCGGTGAGGCGGGCATGAACGCGGACATGCTGAACGCCCTTGCCGATGAAGTCGCCGCCGCTCTGCCGGCGGCCGAGGCGAAGATCGCCCATGGCGAACTCACCCTGACGCTTGCGCCCGGCGGCATCGCCGCCGCGCTGACGATTCTGCGCGACGATCCGCGCTTCCAGTTCACGACGCTCATCGACATCTGCGGCGTCGACTACCCGGCGCGCGAGCGGCGCTTCGACGTCGTCTATCACCTGCTGTCGATGCGCATGAACCGCCGCATCCGCCTGAAGATCGAGCTGGGCGAGGGCGAGACCGCGCCCAGCGTCTGCGACGTGTTCCCGGCCGCCAACTGGTTCGAGCGCGAGGCGTTCGACATGTACGGCGTCCTGTTCTCAGGCCATCCCGATCTGCGCCGCATCCTCACCGACTACGGTTTCAGCGGCCATCCGCTGCGCAAGGACTTCCCGCTCACCGGCTTCGTCGAGGTCCGCTACGACGACGAGGAGAAGCGCGTCGTCTACAGCCCGGTGAAGCTGCAGCAGGAGTTCCGCTCCTTCGACTATCTCAGCCCCTGGGAAGGCGCGCGCGCGGCGAGGGCGCTGCCGGGCGACGAGAAGGCGGTGAAGCCATGAACGCCCCGGCGACGGACGACCACAAGTTCACGATCAATTTCGGGCCTCAGCACCCGGCGGCGCACGGCGTGCTGCGCCTCGTGCTGGAGCTGGACGGCGAAGTCGTCGAGCGCGTCGATCCCCATATCGGCCTGCTCCATCGCGGCACCGAGAAGCTGATCGAGTACAAGACCTATCTCCAGGCCGTGCCCTATTTCGACCGGCTTGATTACGTCGCGCCGATGAACCAGGAGCACGCCTTCGCGCTGGCGGTCGAGCGCATGCTCGGCATTACGGTGCCGCGGCGCGGCCAGCTCATCCGCGTCCTCTACAGCGAGATCGGCCGTATTCTCTCGCACCTGCTGAACGTGACGACGCAGGCCATGGACGTCGGCGCGCTCACCCCGCCGCTCTGGGGCTTCGAGCCGCGCGAGGATCTGATGATCTTCTATGAGCGCGCCAGCGGCAGCCGCATGCACGCCGCCTATGTGCGCCCCGGCGGCGTCCATCAGGATCTGCCGCAGGCCCTGCTCGACGACATCCATGCGTGGACCGAACGGTTCCCCAAGATGGTCGACGACATCGAAGGCCTGCTGACCGACAACCGCATCTTCAAGCAGCGCAACGTCGATATCGGCCACGTCACGCAGCAGGACGCTCTCGACTGGGGCTTTTCCGGCGTGATGGTGCGCGGTTCGGGCATGGCGTGGGATCTGCGCCGCGCCCAGCCCTACGAGTGCTACGACGAACTCGACTTCAAGATCCCGGTCGGCAAGAACGGCGACTGCTACGACCGTTATCTCTGCCGCGTCGAGGAGATGCGCGAGTCGGCGAAGATCATGCGCCAGTGCATCGAGATGATGCAGCCCGGCCCGGTCTCCAGTGAGGACGGCAAGATCGTGCCGCCCAAACGCGCCGAGATGAAGCAGACGATGGAAGCGCTCATCCATCACTTCAAGCTCTACACCGAGGGCTACAAGGTGCCGGCCGGCGAGGTCTATGCCGCCGTCGAGGCGCCCAAGGGCGAGTTCGGCGTCTATCTGGTCGCCGACGGCACCAACCGGCCGTATCGCGCCAAGATCCGCGCCCCCGGCTTCGCCCATCTCCAGGCGATGGACTATCTCTGCAAGGGCCACATGCTCGCCGACGTTTCCGCGATCCTTGGTTCTCTCGACATCGTTTTCGGCGAGGTGGACCGGTGACCGCCGCTGTCGTCGCAGGCGCCGGCGGTCCCGGCGCGATCGCCGCCGCGGCGGCCTCGCTCGGCCTCGCCGCGGTGCAGGGTCAGCTCGACGCCTACAACGCGCAGGACCTCGACCTGTTCATGTCGTTCTACGCGGACGATTGCGTCGTCGCGGACCTGAACGGTGCGGTGACCAACAGCGGCGCGGCGGCGATCCGCGAGCGCTACGCCGCGATGTTCGCCAAGTTCCCGCAGAACAAGGCCGTGCTCGTCAACCGCATCGTCGTCGGCGACACCGTCGTCGATCACGAGGACGTCAGCCGCGAACCCGGCGGCGAGCGCTTTCAGGTCGCCGCGATCTACACCATCAAGGGCGGAAAGATCGCCCGCGTCGATTTCGCGAGATAGCCATGTCCGTCCGCCGCCTCGCCCCCGTCCAGCCCGCGAGCTTCGCCTTCTCGGCGGACAATCTCGTCTGGGTCGACAAGCAGATCGCCAAATATCCCGAAGGCCGCCAGGCCTCGGCGGTGATCCCAATGCTGTGGAAGGCGCAGGAGCAGGAAGGCTGGATCAGCGAGCCCTGCATCCGCTGGATCGCCGACCGGCTCGGCATGCCCTATATTCGCGTCTACGAGATCGTGACCTTCTACACGATGTTCCACATGGCGCCGGTCGGCCGCACCCATGTGCAGGTCTGCGGCACGACGCCGTGCATGCTGCGCGGGGCGGGCGATCTCATCGACGTCTGCAAGAAGCGCATGGGGCCGCACGCCAAGCAGGTGACGGAAGACGGCCAGTTCTCGTGGGAAGAGGTCGAGTGCCTCGGGGCCTGCGTGAACGCGCCGCTGGTGCAGATTTTCTCGGATACCTACGAAGACCTCACCGTGGACAGCTTCAACGCCCTGCTCGACGCCTTCGCGCGCGGCGAGACGCCGAAGCCCGGCCCCCAGATCGCGCGCGCCCATTCCGCGCCCGAAGGCGGGCCGACCACGCTGACCGAGGTGGAGAGCTGACATGCTGGCCGACAAGGACCGCATCTTCACCAATCTCTACGGCCTGCACTCGCCGGGTCTGGACGCGGCGCGCCGGCGCGGCGACTGGGACGGCACCAAGGCGATCATCGAGACCGGGCGCGACGCCATCGTCAACGTGATGAAGGCCTCGGGCCTGCGCGGCCGCGGCGGCGCGGGCTTCCCGACCGGCATGAAGTGGTCCTTCATGCCGAAACAGTCCGACGGACGCCCCGCCTATCTCGTCGTCAACGCCGACGAGTCGGAGCCGGGCACCTGCAAGGACCGCGACATTCTGCGCCACGATCCGCACAAGCTGGTCGAGGGCTGCCTGATCGCCAGTTTCGCCATGGGTGCGAACGCGGCCTACATCTATGTGCGCGGCGAGTTCATCCGCGAGCGCGAGGCGCTTCAGAAGGCCATCGACGAGGCCTATGACGCGAACCTCATCGGCAAGAACAACATCCACGGCTGGCCGTTCGACCTCTACGTCCATCACGGCGCGGGGGCCTATATCTGCGGCGAGGAGACGGCGCTGCTCGAAAGCCTGGAAGGCAAGAAGGGCATGCCGCGCCTCAAGCCGCCGTTCCCGGCCAATGTCGGCCTCTATGGCTGCCCGACCACCGTCAACAACGTCGAATCCATCGCCGTCGCGCCGACCATCCTGCGGCGCGGGGCGGAATGGTTCGCGGGCCTCGGCCGCCCGAACAACACCGGTACCAAGGTCTTCTGCATCTCCGGCCACGTGAACAAGCCGTGCAACGTGGAAGAGGAGATGGGCATCCCGCTGAAGGATCTCATCGAAAAGCACTGCGGCGGCGTGCGCGGCGGCTGGGACAATCTGCTCGCCGTCATCCCCGGCGGCTCGTCGGTGCCGATGCTGAAGAAGGACGTGTGCGACACCGTCCTCATGGATTTCGACAGCCTCAAGGCCGCCGGTTCGGGCCTAGGCACGGCGGGCGTCATCGTGATGGACAAGTCGGCCGACGTGGTCGCGGCCATCCGCCGCCTGTCGTTCTTCTACAAGCACGAGAGCTGCGGCCAGTGCACGCCGTGCCGCGAGGGCACCGGCTGGCTCTGGCGCATGATGAAGCGCATGGAGACCGGCGACGCCGCCGCTGCCGAGATCGACACGCTTCAGGACGTCACCAAGCAGATCGAGGGCCACACGATCTGCGCGCTCGGTGACGCCGCCGCCTGGCCGGTCCAGGGCCTCATCAAGAACTTCCGTCCCGAGCTTGAGCGCCGTATCGCCGAGCGCGCTGCGGCGACGAAGCAGGCGGCGGAGTAGGGGCCATGACCAAAGTCATCGTCGACGGCACCGAAGTGGACGTTCCCGGCGAGTTCTCGCTGCTTCAGGCGTGCGAGGCGGCGGGGGCCGAGATTCCGCGCTTCTGCTATCACGAGCGTCTGTCGATCGCCGGCAATTGCCGCATGTGCCTCGTCGAGGTGAAGGGCGCGCCGAAGCCGGTCGCGTCCTGCGCCCAGCAGGTGCGCGACCAGCGCCCCGGCCCCAACGGCGAGCCGCCCGTCATCGTCACCAACTCGCCCACCATCCGCAAAGCCCGCGAAGGGGTGATGGAGTTCCTGCTCCTCAACCACCCGCTCGACTGCCCGATCTGCGATCAGGGCGGCGAGTGCGACCTGCAGGATCAGGCGATGGGCTACGGCATCGACGAGGCCCGCACCCGCGAATTCCGCCGCGCCGTCACCGACAAGAACATGGGTCCGCTGGTCAACACGGTGATGACCCGCTGCATCCACTGCACGCGCTGCGTCCGCTTCGTGGCGGAAGTGGCGGGCGTTGAGGAGATCGGCGCGTCGGGCCGCGGCGAGGACATGGAGATCACGACCTATCTGGAGAAGGCGCTGACCAGCGAACTCTCCGCCAACGTGATCGACCTCTGCCCGGTCGGGGCGCTAACCTCCAAGCCCTACGCCTTCAACGCGCGCCCGTGGGAGCTGCGCAAGACCGAATCGATCGACGCGATGGACGCGGTCGGCTCGAACATCCGCATCGACGCCCGCGGGGCCGAGGTGCTGCGCGTCCTGCCGCGCGTCAACGATGACGTGAACGAGGAGTGGATCAGCGACAAGACCCGCTTCGCCATCGACGGCCTCGGCCGCCAGCGTCTCGACCGCCCCTATATCCGCCGCGACGGCAAGCTGAGGCCCGCCTCCTGGGAGGAGGCTCTGGCCCTGGTCGCCGGGAAGCTGAAATCGACCGCGCCGGCGAAGATCGCCGCCATCGCCGGCGATCTCGTCAGCGTCGAGCCGGTGAAGGCGCTGAAGGATCTGCTCGCCTCGTTCGGCGTCGCCAGCCTCGATTGCCGCCAGGACGGCGCGAAGCTCGGCGGCCCGCGTCCGGCCTATCTCTTCAACACGACCATCGCCGGCATCGACGACGCCGACGCGATCTTGCTGATCGGCACCAATCCGCGCCGCGAAGCGCCCATCGTCAACGCCCGCATCCGCAAATCGTGGCTGCGCCATCCGCTGGCCATTGCCCGCATCGGCGCGCCCGCCGACCTCACCTATCCGGTGACGGAACTGGGCGAGAGCCTCGATGCGCTGGCGAAACTCGCGGCCGGCGAGGGCGCGTTCTTCGAGACGCTGAAGAACGCCAAGCGGCCGATGCTGATCCTCGGCCAGAGTGTGCTGGCGCGCCCCGACGGCGCGGCGATCCTCGCCGCCGCCGCGAAGCTCGCCGCCGCGACCGGCATGATCGGCCCTGAGGGTGCCGAAGGCTGGTGCGGCTTCAACGTCCTGCACGATGCGGCGGGCCGCGTCGGCGCGCTCGACGTGGGTTTCCTGCCCGGCGCGGGCGGCCGCGACGTCGCGGGCATCCTCGATGGGGCATCGAAGGGCGAGATCGATCTGGTCTGGCTGCTCGGCGCGGACGAGATCGACACCTCGAAGCTCGGTAAGGCCTTCGTCGTCTATCAGGGCAGCCACGGCGATGCGGGCGCGCACCGCGCCGACGTCATCCTGCCGGGCGCGGCCTATACCGAGGAGCCGGGGCTCTTCGTGAACACCGAAGGCCGCGTGCAGGCCGCCAACCGCGCGGTGTTCCCGCCGGGCGAGGCGCGCGAGAACTGGCGCATCGTGCGCGCCGTCTCGGGGCTCGCGGGCAAGCCGCTGCCCTATGACGATCTCCCGGCCCTCAGGGCGGCGCTCGTCGCGGCCGCGCCGCATTTCGCGACTCTCGACGTCGCGCCCGGTTCGCCCGGCGCGGACGGCGCGATCTGGTCGGCCGTCGGCGCGGCGGGCGACATCGCCGCCACCGGCACGCCCTGCAAGATCGCCGATTTCTATCTCACCAACCCGATCGCACGGGCCAGCAAGACGATGGCGGAATGCAGCCGCCTCTATGTTGCGCCCGCGATGGCTGCGGCGGCGGAGTAGGGCCATGATCCTCTACGACTGGCTCCAGAGCGCGTTCGGAATGGCCTCCGGCTGGGCCTGGCTGATCAGCAACGCGGTCTCGATCCTGCTGCTGATCGTCGTCCTTCTGGTGATGATCGCCTTCATCCTGCTCGCCGACCGCAAGATCTGGGCGGCGGTCATGCTGCGCCGCGGCCCCAACGTGGTGGGCGCATTCGGCCTGCTGCAATCCTTCGCCGACCTGTTGAAGTTCGTGATGAAGGAAGCGGTCATTCCGGCCGGCGCCAACAAGGTCGTCTTCCTGCTGGCGCCGATCATCACGGTGACGCTGGCGCTGGGGGCATGGGCGGTGGTGCCGATCGCCGACGGCTGGGTGATCGCCGACATCAATGTCGGCATCCTCTACATCTTCGCGATCTCCTCGCTCGGCGTTTACGGCATCATCATGGGCGGCTGGGCGTCCAACTCGAAATACCCCTTCCTCGGCTCGCTGCGCTCGGCGGCCCAGATGGTCTCCTACGAGGTCTCGATAGGCTTCGTGATCATTACGGTGCTGCTCTGGGCCGGTTCGCTGAACCTTACCGAGATCGTGCACCAGCAGGCGATCCACGGCTGGAACGCCTTCACGCTGCTGTTCCCGATGTTCGTGATCTTCTTCATCTCGGCGCTCGCCGAAACGAACCGGCCGCCCTTCGACCTGCCGGAAGCGGAATCCGAACTCGTCGCCGGCTACCAGGTGGAATACTCGTCCACCCCCTATCTGCTCTTCATGCTCGGCGAGTACGTCAACATCGTGCTGATGTGCGCGATGACGACCATCCTCTTCCTCGGCGGCTGGCTGCCGCCCTTCGACGTCGGCTTCCTGAACGCCGTTCCGGGCATCGTCTGGTTCGTGATCAAGGTCTGGCTGGTGTTCTTCATGTTCGCCATGGTCAAGTCGATCGTGCCGCGCTACCGCTACGACCAGCTCATGCGGCTCGGCTGGAAGGTCTTCCTGCCGGTGTCGCTGCTCTGGGTGATCCTGGTCGCCGGCTACCTCGTCGCCACCGGCAATTACCCCGTCGTGGGAGCGTCCTGATGGCCTGGCTCGACCGCACCGCGCGCGCCGTCTTCCTCGCCGACTTCGCGTCGGCCTTCGTGCTCGGCATGCGTTATTTCTTCAAGCCGAAGCGCACCATCAACTACCCGTTCGAAAAGGGCCCGCTCAGCCCGCGCTTCCGCGGCGAACATGCGCTGCGCCGCTATCCGAACGGCGAGGAACGCTGCATCGCCTGTAAGCTGTGCGAGGCGATCTGCCCGGCGCAGGCCATCACCATCGAGGCCGAACCGCGCGAGGACGGCAGCCGCCGCACCACGCGCTACGACATCGACATGCTCAAGTGCATCTATTGCGGTTTCTGCCAGGAGGCATGCCCGGTCGATGCCATCGTCGAAGGCCCGAACTTCGAGTTCGCCGCCGAGACGCGCGAAGAACTGATGTACGACAAGGAGAAGCTGCTTTCGAACGGCGACCGCTGGGAGCGTTCGATCGCACGCAATCTGGAACTGGACGCGCCTTATCGCTAAGGGCCGGCGCCTCGCGCGCCGTGCGTCCGCAACGAAGCTGAGGAGGCGCCCGCGGGCGTCTTTGGGGGACGAAAAGACAGGCCGATGCTGATCGCGATCGCCTTTTACCTGTTCGCGGCCGTTACGGTCGCCTCCGCCGTGATGGTGGTGGCGTCGCGCAACCCCGTGCACTCGGTGCTCTTCCTCATCCTCGCCTTCTTCTCGGCGGCCGGCATCTTCATGATCGCGGGGGCCGAGTTCCTGGCGATGATCCTGGTCGTCGTCTATGTCGGCGCGGTCGCGGTGCTGTTCCTGTTCGTCGTCATGATGCTCGACATCGACATCGCCGAACTGCGCCAGGGCGTTCTCGACTATGTGCCGCTGGGCGCGCTGATCGGCGTCATCATGCTGATCGAGATCGGCATGGCGCTGGCCGCCTGGTCGTTCGCGCCGGAAGCGGGCGGGGCGGTCGCCGCCGCCATGCCGGCCGGCGTCTCGAACACCGAGGCGATCGGCAGGGTGCTGTATTCGGAGTTCATCTACGTCTTCCAGGCGTCCGGCCTGGTGCTGCTGGTCGCCATGATCGGCGCGATCGTCCTCACGCTGCGCGCCCGTCCGGGCGTGCGCCGCCAGTCGATCGCCGCGCAGGTCGGCCGCCGCCGCGCCGATGCGGTCGAGCTGAAGGACGTCAAGCCGGGGCAGGGGCTCTAGACCATGGAGATCGGACTTCCCCAATACCTGGTCGTCGCGGCGATCCTCTTCACGATCGGCGTGCTCGGCATCTTCGTGAACCGCAAGAACGTCATCGTCATCCTGATGTCGATCGAGCTGATGCTGCTCGCCGTCAACATCAACCTGGTGGCGTTCTCGGCCCAGCTGGGCGACCTGACGGGTCAGGTCTTCGCGCTCATCATTCTCACCGTGGCGGCGGCCGAGGCCGCCATCGGTCTCGCCATTCTTGTCGTCTTCTTCCGCAACCGCGGCTCCATCGCGGTCGAAGACGTCAACGTGATGAAGGGCTGACGCGACCATGCTTTCGGCCATCGTCTTCCTGCCCCTGCTGGGCGCCGCCGTTGCAGGCTTCTTCGGACGCCTGATCGGCGCGCGCATGGCCGAGATCGTGACCACCGGCCTGCTCGGCGCGGCGGCCGCGCTCTCGTGGATCGCCTTCATCCAGATCGGCCTCAACGAAGGCGAGCCGCAGACCGTTCAGGTCGCCGACTGGATCACCTCCGGCCTCTTCAGCGTCGGCTGGACGCTGCGCTTCGATGCGCTCACCGTCGTCATGCTGGTGGTGGTGAACACGGTCTCCTCGCTCGTCCATCTCTATTCCATCGGCTACATGGCCGAAGATCCGCACCGCCCGCGCTTCTTCGCCTATCTGTCGCTCTTCACTTTCGCCATGCTGATGCTGGTGACATCCGACAATTTCCTCCAGCTCTTCTTCGGCTGGGAAGGCGTCGGCCTCGCCTCCTATCTGCTGATCGGCTTCTGGTACCAGAAGCCCTCCGCCAACGCGGCGGCGATCAAGGCGTTCGTCGTCAACCGCGTCGGCGATTTCGGCTTCGCGCTGGGCATCGTCGGCATCTTCGCGGTTTACGGGACGATCTCGTTCGACGAGGTCTTCGCCGCCACTCCGGCGATGGCCGGCCGCACCTTCGAATTCGCCGGCGCGCAGTTCGACGTGGTGACGACGCTCACCTTCCTTCTCTTCATCGGCGCGATGGGCAAGTCGGCGCAGTTCCTGCTGCACACCTGGCTGCCGGACGCGATGGAAGGCCCGACGCCAGTCTCGGCGCTCATCCACGCCGCGACCATGGTGACGGCGGGCGTCTTCCTCGTCTGCCGCTGCTCGCCGATGTTCGAGTATGCGCCCGACACGCTGGCCTTCGTCACCATCATCGGCGCGACTACGGCCTTTTTCGCCGCGACCGTCGGCATGTTCCAGAACGACATCAAGCGGGTCATCGCCTATTCGACCTGCTCGCAGCTCGGCTACATGTTCTTCGCGGCGGGCGTCTCGGCCTATCAGGCGGCGATGTTCCACCTGTTCACGCACGCCTTCTTCAAGGCGCTGCTGTTCCTGGGCGCGGGCTCGGTCATCCACGCGATGCACCACGAGCAGGACATGCGGAAGATGGGCGGCATCTGGAAGGCCATCCCCTTCACCTATGCCATGATGACCATCGGCACGATCGCCCTGATCGGCTTCGGCATCCCGCATGTCGGCGGTTTCGCGGGCTTCTATTCGAAGGACGCGATCCTTGAGACCGCCTATGCGGCGGGCGGGGTCGGCACCTACGGCTTCGTCGCGGGCATCGTGGCGGCGCTGATGACCTCGTTCTACTCGTGGCGTCTCGCCTTCATGACCTTCCACGGCGAAGCCAAGTGGAAGCACGGCCACGACGACCACCACGCCCATGCGGCGCACGACGATCACGGTCACGGCGACCACGGCCACGAGCCGCATGAATCGCCGCTGACCATGACGATCCCGCTGGCGGTCCTGGCGATCGGCGCGATCGCCGCGGGTTTCCTCTTCTACCCGTACTTCATCGGCGACGATAACCACGCCTTCTGGCGCGACTCGATCTTCGTGGCCGCGAACCACCACGCGCTGCACGCGCGCCACGAGGTGCCGGAATGGGTGATCTGGGCGCCGCTCGCCGTCACCGTGCTCGGCTTCCTGATCGCCGCTTACTACTTCCTGCTGAGGCCGGACCGGGCCGCCGCGCTCGCCGCGCGCGAGGGGCTCCTCTACAACTTCCTCAAGAACAAGTGGTACTTCGACGAGATCTACGATTTTCTCTTCGTGCGGCCCGCGATGTGGATCGGCCGAAAGCTGTGGAAGCTCGGGGACGGCTGGCTGATCGACGGCTTCGGGCCTGACGGCGTCGCCGCACGGGTCAAGGATCTCGCCGGGCGGGCCGGACGGCTCCAGACCGGCTTCATCTACCACTACGCCTTCGCCATGCTGATCGGGGTGGCCGCCTTGCTCTCCTGGCTGCTGTTCGGGGGAGCGCCGAAATGAGTTCCTGGCCGCTGCTCTCGATCGTCACCTTCCTGCCGCTGGCGGGCGCGCTCTTCATTTTCCTGCTCGGCCGGGCCGAAGGCGAGGCGGGCGACCGCAACGCCAAATGGGTCGCGCTGTGGACGACGCTGGCGACCTTCGCCTTCGCCGTCATGGTCTGGGTCCAGTTCGATCCCGCCAATCCCGGCTTCCAGATGGTCGAGGAGGCGCCCTGGCTCGGCGGCGGCGTCTCCTACAAGATGGGCGTCGACGGCATTTCGGTGCTGTTCGTGGTGCTCACCGCCTTCCTGATGCCGGCGGCGATCCTGTGCTCGTGGAGTTCGATCGAGGTGCGGGTCAAGCACTACATGATCGCCTTCCTCGTGCTCGAAACGCTGATGATCGGCGTCTTCTGCGCGCTCGATCTCGTCGTCTTCTACGTCTTCTTCGAAGGCGGCCTGATCCCGATGTTCATCATCATCGGCGTGTGGGGCGGCAAGCGGCGGGTCTATGCGACCTACAAGTTCTTCCTCTACACGCTGCTCGGCTCGGTCCTGATGCTGATCGCGATCCTGTATATGTGGGGCGCGGCGGGCACGACCGACATCGTGAAGCTGATGGACCATGACTTCGCGGCCGAAGCGCAGACATGGCTATGGCTCGCCTTCTTCGCCTCGTTCGCGGTCAAGATGCCGATGTGGCCGGTCCACACCTGGCTTCCCGACGCCCACGTCGAGGCCCCGACCGCCGGCTCCGTCATCCTCGCCGGCATCCTGCTGAAGATGGGCGGCTACGGTTTCCTGCGCTTCTCGCTGCCGATGTTCCCGCTCGCCTCGGTCGAGTTCGCACCGCTCGTCTTCGCGCTCTCGGTGGTGGCGATCGTCTACACCTCGCTGGTCGCCCTGGCGCAGGAGGACATCAAGAAGCTCATCGCCTATTCGTCGGTCGCCCATATGGGCTTCGTGACCATGGGCATCTTCACGCTGAACCGTCAGGGCGTCGACGGCGCGATCTTCCAGATGATCAGCCACGGCTTCGTCTCGGCCGCGCTGTTCCTTGCGGTCGGCGTCATCTACGACCGGATGCACGCGCGAGATCGCGGCCTATGGCGGCCTCGTCAACCGCATGCCGATCTACGCCTTCGCCTTCCTCGTCTTCACGATGGCGAATGTCGGCCTGCCGGGAACCTCGGGCTTCGTCGGCGAGTTCCTGACCATGGCCGGCGCCTTCCAGGCGAACACCTGGGTAGCGATCGGCGCGGCGACCGGCGTCATCCTGTCGGCGGCCTATGCGCTCTATCTCTACCGCCGCGTCGTCTTCGGCGCGCTGGTGAAGCCGGAGCTGGCGACCATTCAGATCTCAACCTGCGCGAGATCCTGACCATCGCGCCGCTGATCGCCGCGACCGTGTGGTTCGGCGTTCAGCCGGGCGGCGTGCTCCACGTCACCGGGCCGGCCGTTCAGCACCTCATCGACGACATGGGCGTCGCCGCGCCCAAGGCCCCGTGGCGGTGTCGGAACCTGTCGCCGCGCCGGAAGGCGAGGCCGGGCACGATGGCGAGCACGGCGGCGAACGCGCCGGCGGAAGGACAGCACTGATGGAAACGCTTCACGCCGATCTGATGCTCGCGCTGCCGGAGCTGATCCTGGCGGCCGGCGGCATGGTCGTTCTGATGTTCGGCGCTTTCGCGGCGCAGAACCGCCCGGGCCTCGTCAACATGCTGGCCGTCGTGCTGTTCGCCGCCGCCGCCTTCCTCATCTGGCGTCAGCCGATGGGCGTGGAGGCGACCGCCTTCTCGAAGGCGCTGGTGATCAACGATTTCACCCGCTTCGCCAAGCTGCTGGTGCTGCTCGGCGCGTCTCTCTCGATCCTGCTTTCCACCCGCTTCTTCGACCGCGAGAAGATCGCCCGCTTCGAGTTCGCGCCGCTGATGGTCTTCGCGACCCTCGGCATGCTGATGATGATTTCGGCCGGCGGTCTGATGTCGCTCTATGTCGGCCTCGAACTCCAGTCGCTGTCGCTCTATGTGCTCGCCGCCTTCAACCGCGACTCGGTGAAGGCGACCGAAGCCGGCCTCAAATACTTCGTGCTGGGCGCGCTCTCGTCCTGCCTGCTGCTCTATGGCTCCAGCCTGATCTACGGCTTCTCGGGCACCGTCGCCTTCGACGGCATCCAGACGGCGGTCGAGGGCGGTCGCAATCTCGGCGTCGTCATCGGCATAGTCTTCGTCATGGCGGGCCTCGCCTTCAAGATTTCGGCCGTGCCGTTCCACATGTGGACGCCCGACGTCTACGAGGGCGCGCCGACCCCGGTCACCGCCTTCTTCGCCGGCGCGCCCAAGGCCGCCGCGATCGCCCTGATGCTGCGCGTCCTCTTCGACGCCTTGCCGGGCGCGATCGCCGACTGGCGTCAGATCGTCACCTTCATCTCCATCGCCTCGATGGCGCTGGGCGCGTTCGCGGCGATCGGCCAGACCAACATCAAGCGCCTGATGGCCTACAGCTCCATCGGCAATATCGGCTATGCGCTGGTCGGCGTCGCGGCGGGCACGGAGCAGGGCATCGCCGCCGTGCTGGTCTTCATGGCGATCTATGTGGTGATGACGGCGGGCGTCTTCGTCTGCATTCTCGCCATGCGCCGCGCCGACGGACAGGCCGAACGGATCGAGGATCTTTCCGGCCTCATGGCGACCCGGCCGCTTCTGGCGCTGTGCTGGATCGTGCTGCTCTTTTCCTATGTCGGCCTGCCGCCGCTGCCGGGCTTCTTCGGCAAGTTCTACGTCTTCGGCGCGGCGGTGGAGCAGGGCCTCTGGCCGCTCGCCGTCATCGGCATCCTGACCAGCGTGGTCGGCGCGTTCTACTATGTCCGCCTCGTGATGCTGATGATCAACGGCGAGCCGGGCAAACCGTTCGAGCCCGCGATGGGCCTGCAATTGCGCGCGGTCCTCGGCGGCTCGATGGCCTTCAGCCTCGCCATGGTGATCGTCCCCGGCATTCTGGTCGGCTGGGCCGCGACGGCGGCGGCGGCGCTGGTGAAGTGACGCCGGAACCCTGGCCGGCGGACTTCGACCTCGAAGTCTTCGACGAGATCGACTCCACGCAGTCCGAGGCGCGCCGCCGCGCTCAGGCGGGCGAACGCGGCCCGGTGTGGATCGTCGCCCGCCGCCAGACCGCCGGCCACGGGCGGCGCGGCCGCGGCTGGTCGTCGCCCGAGGGCAACCTCATGGCGACCGTGCTGATGCGGCCCGCCATCGCCATCGCCGATGCGCCGCAAATCTCCTTCGTCGCGGCGCTCGCAGTCGCCGATCTGCTCGACCGCTGCGCCCCCGGCCATTGCACGCTGAAATGGCCGAACGACCCGCTGCTCGACGGGCGCAAGGCGGCCGGCGTCCTGCCGGATTCGGCCGGGCGCGCCGACGGCACGCTCGACTGGCTGCTGGTCGGCTTCGGCGTCAACCTCGCCGCCAGCCCGGACGACACGCCCTATCCGACCGCCTCGGTCCGCTCGGTCACCGGCCTCGCGCCCGATCCCGACATCGCGCTCGGCGTCCTCGCCAACGCCTGGAAGCGCCGCTTCGAGGACTGGCAGGGGCGGGGCTTCGGCCCCACGCGCGAGGCCTGGCTCGCCCGCGCCCACGGCATCGGCCGCGACGTGCGCGTGCAGTTGCCGGACGAAACCTTCACCGCCCGCTTCGAGGGCCTCACCGACACCGGCGCGCTCATCGCCCGCCTGCCGTCCGGCGGCATCCGGCTCGTCGCCGCCGGCGACGTCTTTCCGGTCGCGGCATGACCGCCCGGCGATCCCCGTCCAAGCCCCGCGCACACCGCCGGGGAATGCTGTAGAAGACGCCCATGCTCCTCGCGATCGACGCCGGCAACACCAACATCGTCTTCGCCATCACCGATGGCGACCGCACGCTGGCGCAGTTCCGCGCCTCGACCAAGGAAGGCCGCACGGCCGACGAGTACTATGTGTGGCTCGCCCAGCTCATGGAGCTTCAGGGCCTCAAGGCCTCCGACATCGACGGCGCGATCATCGCGACCGTGGTGCCGCAGGCCCTGTTCAACCTTCAGCGCCTCTGCCGCAAATACCTCAAGCGCGAGCCGCTGGTGGTGGGCGAGGACAATGTCGATCTCGGCATCGAGATCCGCACCGACCGGCCGCGGGCCGTCGGCGCCGACCGCCTGGTCAACGCCGTCGCCGCCCATGCCGATTACGGCGGCAATCTCATCCTCATCGATTTCGGCACGGCGACGACTTTCGACATCGTGGGCGCGGACGGCGCCTATGAAGGCGGCATCATCGCGCCGGGCGTGAACCTTTCGATGGAGGCGCTGCATCAGGCGGCGGCCCAGCTTCCCCGCATCGCCATCGAGCGGCCGCAGAGCGTCGTCGGACGCGACACCATCCCGGCCATGCAGTCGGGCGTGTTCTGGGGCTATATCGCGATGATCGAGGGCCTCGTCGCCCGCATCCAGGCCGAACTCGGCACCAGGATGAAGGTTATCGGCACCGGCGGCCTCGCCAATCTCTTCCGCCATTCCACGACGGCGATCGACGAGATCGACGGCGATCTGACGATCCGGGGCCTGCGCTACATCTGGGCGCGCAACCACCACAACAGCGGCCCGCCGCTGGTCGATCCGGCCGACCCGGCATGAAGCCGACCAGCGAAACCGAACTCGTCTTTCTGCCGCTGGGCGGCTCGGGCGAGATCGGGATGAACCTCAATCTCTACGGCTTCGGCCCGGCCGAACGGCGCAAGTGGATCATCGTCGATCTCGGCATCACCTTCGGCGACGAACTGACGCCGGGCGTCGATGTCATCATGCCCGACATCCGCTTCATCGCAGAGCGCCGCCGCGATCTGCTCGGCATCATCCTCACCCACGCGCACGAGGACCATATCGGCGCGGTCGCCCATCTGTGGCCGCAACTGCGCTGCCCGATCTACGCGACGCCCTTCACGGCGGCGCTGGTGCGGGCGAAGCTTGAGGAAGCGGACGTGGACGCCCGCGTGACGATCGTCGAACTGGGCGGCATGATCGACCTGACGCCTTTCCAGATCGAGCTGATCACGCTCACCCACTCGATCCCGGAACCAAACGCCGTCGCCATCCGCACGCCGCTCGGCACGATCCTCAATACCGGCGACTGGAAGATCGACCCCGACCCGCTGCTCGGCGAGACGACCGACGAGGAGGCGCTGCGCCGCCTCGGCGACGAGGGCGTGCTGGCGATGACCTGCGATTCCACCAACGTCTTCGTGCCCGGCCGCGCAGGGTCGGAGGCGGACGTGCGCACCACGCTCTCCCGCCTCATCAAGTCCTATACCGGCCG
>JAXMDZ010000004.1:0-220285 GCA_046348585.1 Alphaproteobacteria bacterium | reverse complement strand
CCTCGCCGCGCGAACTGTACGAATCGCCCAATTGCCGCGAGGTCGCCGACTTCATCGGCACGATGAACTTCCTCAACGGCTCGGTGAAGGCGATCGACGGCAAGACCGCCGTGGTCGACGTGCAGGGCCTCGGCCTCGTCAACGTGCCCCTGCCGGACGACTACGCCTTCGCGACGCCCGGCGCCGAAGTGCTGGTGGGCGCGCGTCCCGAGAAGCTCGACGTCATGCGCGGCGCGCCGCATCCCGGCGAAAAGGGCGTCAAGGGCGACATCGGCGCCTGCGCCTATCTCGGCGACCGCAACCACTATCAGGTGACGATCGCGGGCCTCGGCCAGCCGCTGATGGTCGCGACCGAACAGGGCGACCGCTCGACGCTCGCCAGCTTCAGCCCCGGCGAACAGGTGACCGTGTCGTGGGGCGACAACAGCCTGGTGCTTCTGCCCCGCACCTAGGCCGGATCGCCGACCAGGCGCGAGAAGCGCGCGGCGACATCGGCCTCGGCCGCCTCCAGCGCCGCGCTGAGGGCGGCGAAATCCGGCACGCCCGCCGCCCGCGCCAGCAGGCGCTGCAATCCCTGCTCGCCCAGCGCCGCCGCGTCGTCCTCCGAGGTCAGGCGGAGCATGTGGTTGACCTTCGAATAGAGCAGATAGGCCGCCGACAGCGCCGCCGCATCCTCGCCCGGCAGCGCCCCGGCGGCGGCGAGGCGCGCCAGCGCCACCTGCGTCGCGCCCGAGAACACGTCCGGCGCGCGGTGCCCGGCGATGAGCTGCAGGGTCTGGGCGATGAACTCCACGTCGATCATGCCGCCGCGCACGGTCTTGAGGTCGAACGGCCCGCGCCCCGGCTTCTCGCGCAGCAGCAGCGCCCGCATCGCCGTGGCGTCGGCGCGGACCTTCGCGGCGTCGGCGGGGCGCGTCAGCACCCGCCGGATCGCCGCCGCCACCGTCTCGGCGAAGCCCGCATCCGCCGCGATGAGGCGGGCGCGGGTCAACGCCATGCGCTCCCAGGTCCACGCCTCCTCAGCCTGATAGGTCTCGAAAGTCTCCAGCCGCACCGCAACCGGCCCCTTGCTGCCTGACGGGCGCAGCCGCATGTCGACGTCGTAGAGCTTGCCCTCGGCGGTCGGCGCGGTCAGCGCGGCGATGAGGCGCTGCGACAGACGGCTGAAATAGACCGGCGGGGTCAGCGGCGACGCCCCATCGGACGGTCCGGCCTCCGCCGCATGATCGTAGAGGAACACAAGATCGAGGTCGGACGAGGCGGTCATCTTGGCCGCCCCCAGCCGTCCCATGGCGACGATGGCGAAGACGCCGCCTTCCACCCGTCCGTGCGCCGCCTCGAAGGCCGCGCGCACCCGGCGATAGACGGCGATCAGCGCACTCTCCGCCACCCGGGCATAGGCCGCGCCCACCTCCTCCGGCCCCAGCACGCCGCGCAGGAGCTGAAAGCCGACGCGGAAGCTCTGCTCGCGCGCCGTGCGCCGGGCGGCGTCCAGCATCGCCTCGTAGTCCGCCGCCTCGTCGAGCGCGCGCGCGAAGGCCGCGTCGGTTTCGGCGCGGTCCGGCAGGACGGTGAGGAACGCCGGATCGAGCAGCGCGTCGAGCACCGCAGGCGTGCGGGCGAGATGACGCGCCAGACGCGGCGCCGCACCGCAGACCTCGGCGAGAATATCGAGCAGCCAGGGATTGGCCTTCAGCAGCGAGAACACCTGCACGCCAGCCGGCAGCCCGGCGAGCAGCGAGTCGAAGCGGGCGAAGGCGACATCGGGATCGGCGGTCCGGGCCAGCGCCTCCAGCAGCGCGGGCATGAGCGCCGTCAGAAGCTCGCGCGCCCGGGCGCTGCGGGTCGCGGCCATGCGGCCGTGATGCCAGCCGCGGATGGCCGCCGACACGCTGTCGGGGCGCTTGAAGCCCTGCGCCGCCAGCGTCTTCAGCGTTTCGGGATCGTCGTCGACGCCGGTGAAGACGAGCGAGCCTTCGGCGGCGGCGAGCGGGGCCGAGCTTTCGAACAGCTTGGCGTAATGGCGCTCCACGGTGCGCAGGACCGCCAGCGTGCGCGCCTCGAACGCCGCCTCGTCCGCGAAGCCCATGAAGCGGGCGACATTGGCGCGCTCGGCGGCATTCTCGGGCAGGCGATGGGTCTGCTCGTCGGCGACCATCTGGATGCGGTGCTCCAGCGTGCGCAGATAGACATAGGCCTCGCGCAGATCGCGTTCGGCCTCCACGCTGACCACGTTTGCGGATGTGAGGGCGCGCAGCGCATCCAGCGTCCGCCTCGCCCGCAAGGCCGGATAGCGACCGCCGAGGATGAGCTGCTGGGTCTGGGCGAAGAACTCGATCTCGCGGATGCCGCCCCGCCCCAGCTTCATGTCGTGCCCAGCGATGGCGACCGCCGCGCCGCCCTTGGCGGCGTGGATCTGGCGCTTGATCGAGTGGATGTCCTCGATCGCCGCGAAGTCGAGATATTTGCGCCAGACGAAGGGCCTCAGCTCGGCGATGAAGGCCTCGCCCGCCTCGATATCGCCGGCCGCCGCGCGCGCCTTGATCATCGCGGCGCGCTCCCAGTTCTGGCCCATGCCCTCGTAATAGAGCGCGGCGGTGTCGGTCGACATGGCGATCTGGGTCGCCCCGGCGTCCGGCCTCAGGCGCAGATCGGTGCGGAAGACATAGCCGTCGCCGGTGCGCTCCTGCAGCGCCTTGACGACGTTCTGGACCACCCGCACCAGAAACGGCACCGCCTGGACGCTCTCGGCGATCCTCATGCGTTCGGCGTCGAAGAAGACGACGAAGTCGATGTCGCTCGAATAGTTCAGTTCGAACGCGCCGCATTTGCCCATCGCCAGCACGATGACGCCGCTGCCCTCGGCGGGGTTTGCCGGATCGGCAGGGCGGAAGCGCCCGGCCGCCGCCTCGGCCCTCAGGAAGAAGGCGAGCGCCGACGAGACGGCCGCATCCGCCAGCCGGGTCAGCGCCCCGGTCACCTCGTCCAGCGACATCGCGCCGGCAATGTCGCCGAGCGCGATCGCCAGCGCCGCCCGCCGTTTGGCGACGCGCAGGCCGGAGAACAGGTCTTCGCGGGTACCGGCCCCGGCGGCCGCCTCGGCGGCGGCGATCTCGGCCTCGGCGACCGCGGCCGGGCCTTCCGTCTCGATCCGCGTCAGAAAGGCCGTCTCGCGCGCCATCGACTGCGCCAGATAGGGGCTGCATGCGGCGGCGAACGCCACGAGCCGCGCGAAGCGTGCGCCGGGCGCCGCCGCGCCCTCCGCCGCCAGCCGCTCCAGCACGCGCCGGGCGCGGTCCTCGTCGGTCCCGGGCGGCAGGGCGTCGATCGTTTCTGGCCAGTCGAACATGGTGAGACTCTGGCCGCAGGACGGCCCAAACAAAAGGGCCTACTGCATGACGCAGCAGGCCCCTTGCCTTGAAACGGCGAGGCGGGTCTTAGATGCCCGCCGCCTTCTTCAGCGCCGCCGCCGGCTTGAAGCGCAGCGTCTTGGACGCCTTGATCTTGATCGCTTCGCCGGTGCGCGGATTGCGGCCCTTGCGGGCGCCGCGCTTCGACACCTTGAAGCTGCCGAAGCCGCCGATGACGTAGCCCTTGTCCTTGCCCGCCTTGAGGCCGGCTTCGATCGCGCCGAACACGCGCTCGACCTGACGCTTGGCGTCGGCCTTGGAAAGGATGTTCTTCTTGTCGAGACCCGCAACCAGGTCGATGAACGCTGCTTTGCTCATGGTGAGGAATTCCCCCTGCTGATTCGTGGAGTCAGATTTAACATTCGTCCTTGACCCGATACACGCAAATCCTTGCGCCAGAGCGGTTCTGAGCGCGTCATCGCGCTGAATCGCCGCTCGAATCGGGATTTCACGAGCGATACATGATCGGCTGGGCGGCGCAAGCCGCCGGCGCGGCCCGGACGAAGGGTCGCGGCCGTGCGGTGCAACAACGCCCTTGCGCAATGCGCGCCGCCAAGCACCATGTCGCCGCCGCCAGAGGCGCTCGACACACCGGACCCAAGTGACCCAGCACAGCGCCGACGCGCCCGCCAATGGCGACCTGACCTTCGCGGGCGGCCAGCCTGCTCCCGTGTCGGGGCGGGTCGCCTGGACCTTCTACGAATTCGCCGGCGGGCCCTACTTCGTCGTCGTGCAGATCTTCGTCTTCGCGTCCTATTTCGCCAACGCGGTGGTCGTGAACGACCCGGTCAACGGACAGGCCTATTGGGGCTATATCGGCGGCATCGCCGGTTTTCTGGTCGCGCTCTCCAGCCCGTTCATCGGGGCGATCGCCGACAAGTTCGGACCGCGCAAGCCCGGCATCGTGCTCTTCACGCTGCTGGCCCTGCCCTTCATGGCCGGACTGTGGCTGGCGACGCCGGGCGCGGTCGTCTGGGCGGCGCTCTGCGTCATCTGCACCAGCCTGCTCTTCGAACTCGGCTATATCTTCCACAACGCGATGCTGCCGGCGATCGCGCCCGCGAACCGCATCGGCATCCTCAGCGCCGGCGGCTATGCGATGTCCTATGCCGGGGCTATGTCGGCGTTCGGCGCGTGGTTCGCCCTGCCCGCGCTCGGCTTGGGCGGCGGGGCCGAAAACGGCTTCGCCCAGGAACGCGGCGCCGGCCTTCTCGCCGCCGTCTTCGCGGCCGTCTTCCTTGCGCCGCTGGTGCTGATGACGCCGGACGTGCCGCGCACCGGGCGGACGCTCGGGGCCTGCGTCCGCGAGGGCGTCGCCTCGCTCTACGCGACCATCCGCAAGGTCCGCGCCTATCGCAACATCGTGCTCTTTCTGGTCGCGCGCATGGTCTATTACGACGGCCTCGTCGCGGTCTTCGCCTTCATCGGCATCTACGCCGCCAGCGAATTCGGCTGGGGGCAAGAGGTCGCGATCTACGGGTTGCTGATCATCGTGACGGCGGCGGTCAGCGCCGTGGTCGGCGGCCTCGTCGACGACGCGGTCGGCTCCAAGCGGACGATCCAGATCTCGCTCGTCATCTTCTCGATCTGCCTGGCCGCCAATCTCGGCACCGGGCCGGAGCGCATCTGGTATCTGATCGCGCTGACCCCGGATCAGGCGGCGGGGCAGCTGCCGCTCATCGGCCCGATCCTCGCCGCCATCGGCTTCGACAGGCTGCCGGAACAGGTCTTCGTCCTCGTCGGCATTCTCGGCGGGCTGTTCATCGGCCCGGCGCTGTCGTCGAGCCGCACGCTGATGGCCCGCCTCGCCCCGCCTGCCCAGGTCGCGGAGTTCTTCGGCCTCTACAATCTCACCGGCCGCGCCACGGCGTTTCTCGCGCCGACCGCGATCGGGCTGATGACGCAGGCCTCCGGCGACCAGCGCGCCGGGCTCGGCGTCATCTTCATCTTCATCGGCATCGGCTTCACGCTGCTGCTCTTCGTGCGCGAGCCGCGGCGGGCCGGCCGCTAGTCCTTCAGGTTGAAGCGCAGCGTGGCGATCAGGCCGGGCTTGGCGTCGCCCAGCGCGATGTCGGCGTCGTGCAGCCGCGCCACGGCGGCGACGAGGCTGAGGCCGAGGCCGCTGCCCGGCTCGTGGCGGCTGGCTTCGAGGCGGACGAAACGGCGCAGGACGTGATCGCGCTCGGCCTCGGGAATACCGGGGCCGGAATCGCGGACCTCCAGCACGGCGTCCTCGCCCGCCACCTTCAGCGCGACGGAGACGGTTCCGCCCTCGGGCGTGTACTTGATCGCATTGTCGATGAGATTGGCGAGCGCCTGCGAGATCAGCCCGCGATCGCCGTTGATCTCGGCCGCCTTGGGGGCCGCGACTTTCAGCGTCATGCGCTTGGCCTCGGCCAGCGGCTCGTAGAGTTCGGCGACGTCGGTGACGACGGCCCGCAGGTCCAGCGGCTCGAAATTCTCGCGCGCCTCGCCGGTTTCGGCCCGGGCGATCAGCAGCAGCGAATTGAACGTGGCGATCAGCCCGTCGGCCTCGGTAATCGCGCCCTCCAGCGCCTCGCGGTATTCCTGCTCGGTCGCCGGCTTCATCAGCGTCACTTCCAGCCGCGAGCGCAGCCGGTTGAGCGGCGTGCGCAGATCGTGGGCGATATTGTCGGCGACCTCGGTCATGCCGCCCATCAGCCGTTCGATCTGGTCGAGCATGCCGTTGAGATTGGTAGACAGCTCGTCGAACTCGTCGTCCGCGCCCGACAGCGGAATGCGGCGGGCGAGATCGCCCTCCATGATGTCGCGGCTGGTGCGGTTGATGACGTCGAGCCTGCGCGTCACGTTGCGGCTCATGGCGAGCCCGCCGATCAGGCCGAGGCCGACCGTGATGACCGCCGACCAGAACAGCGCGCTTTCGATCCGCCCCTCGATCTCGCGCCGTTCGTGGACGTCGCGCCCGACCAGCAGGTGGAATCCGCCGCGCAGCACGAAGTGCCTCGCCCGCGCCGAACGCCGCTCGGTCTCGCCGAAGCTGGTGCGGTCGTAGGTGAAATAGACCCAGTCGCCATGCGCCGCCGGCACATCCGGCCACGAGCTGAGATTGCCGGCGAGGCGTGTGTAGTCGGAATTGGTGAGGATGTAGAGGCCGGTGCCGCCGCCCGAACTGCGCTCGATGATGATCTGGCGCAGGCCCGGCAGGCCGGACTGGGCGTATTGCTCCTGAAGGCCGAGGATCTCGGCGTTGATCGTCTCGTCCGTCTGGGAGGCCATGAAGCCGGCCGTGTTCCAGTAGATGAAGGCGATCAGCGCGAAGGCCGAGGCGGCGAACAGCAGAAGATAGACGAGCGCGAGGCGGAACGCCGTCGTGCGGAAGAGGTTAAGAAACCGCACGGAGGCAATAGCCGGCGCCGCGCACCGTGTGCAGCAGCGCGTCCGCGAAACCCTTGTCGATCTTCGCCCTCAGGCGCGAGATATGGACGTCGATCACGTTGGTCTGGGGATCGAAGTGATAGTCCCAGACATTCTCCAGCAGCATGGTGCGCGTGACCACCTGGCCGGCGTGGCGCATCAGGTATTCCAGCAGCAGGAACTCGCGCGGCTGGAGGTCGATCGCATGGCCGCCGCGCGAGGCGGAGCGCGACAGCAGGTCCAGCTCCAGATCGCCGACCGCCAGCTTGGTCTGCACCTGCTCGGGCTGGCGGCGGCGCACCAGCGCATCGACGCGGGCCAGCAGCTCGACGAAGGCGTAAGGCTTGGGCAGGTAGTCGTCGCCGCCGGCTTTCAGGCCCTTCACGCGGTCGTCGATCTCGCCGAGCGCACTGAGGAAGAGGACCGGCACCTGGTTGCCTTCCTCGCGCATCTTCTGGACGAGGTTCAGCCCGTCGAGGCGCGGCAGCATCCGGTCGACGATGGCGACGTCGTAGGTCTGGGCCCGCGACAGCGCCAGCCCCTCCACGCCGTCGGCGGCGTGATCGACCACATGTCCGCTCTCCTTCAGGCCCTTGACCAGATAGGCCGCGGCGTCGCGGTCGTCTTCGACGATCAGGAGGCGCATTGAAGGGCTGAAAACCGATTCGAGGATCACGGGGACAGAGGCGCCCTTCATAAAGGCAGAGGGCGCGGCGCTCCAGACCCGATTGCGGGTCCGGCGCGCCGCGCCCCTCGCGCGTTCGGACGATCAGCCGACGCCGATCGCCAGGTAGCGGCGCACGCCGTTCTCCTCGACCAGGATCAGAACCGTCTTGCGGTTCTGGGCCTTGGCGTCGGCGACCGCCTTGGAAACGTCGACGACCGACTTCACCGGCTGGTTGCCGATGGCCACGACGATATCGCCCTGGCTGAGGCCCTTTTCTGCCGCGTCGCTGCCGCCTTCGACCTTGGTGACCACCAAGCCCTCGGTGCCGGGCGGCACGTTCATGGCCTGACGGATCTCGTCGGTGATCGCCGAGAGCTGGACGCCCGGCAGCGCCTCGGTGGCCGAGGGATTGACCGGATCGGTCGAGCCGTCGCCGAGCTGGGCGCGGATCTTGTCCTCGTCGCGGGCGGCGATGGTGGCGGTCAGCGTCTTCGACGCCGAGTCGCGCCAGACCTCGAAGCTCGCGGTCTGACCGGCGGTCAGCTCGGCGACGAAGCGGGCCAGCGCCCGATTGTCGGCCATGTCCTGACCGTTGGCCTTCAGCACGATGTCGCCCGGCTGGAAGCCGGCCGCCTCGGCCGGACTACCCGGGGTCACCATCGAAACCAGCGCGCCCTTCGCCTCGGCAAGGCCGACCGCATCGGCGGTCTCCTGGTCGACCGGCTGGATCTGGACGCCCAGCCAGCCGCGGTTGACCGAACCGTGCTCGCGCAGCTGGGCGACGACTTTGATGACGGTGCTGGCGGGCACCGCGAAGCCGATGCCGACGCTGCCGCCGCTCGGCGTGTAGATCGCCGAGTTCACGCCGACCACCTCGCCGGCCAGATTGAAGGCCGGGCCGCCGGAATTGCCGCGATTGATGGGGGCGTCGATCTGGAGATAGTCCGTGTACGGCCCGGCCCCGATATTGCGGCCGCGCGCCGAAACGATGCCGGCGGTCACCGTGCCGCCGAGGCCGAACGGATTGCCGACCGCGACCACCCAGTCGCCGGGACGCAGCTTGCTGTCGTCGCCGAGCGTCACATAGGGCAGCGGCGAGGACGATTCGACCTTCAGCAGCGCGATGTCGGTGCCGGGATCGGTGCCGATCAGCTTGGCTTCCAGTTCCTTGCCGTCGTTCAGGATGACCGTGATCTTGTCGGCCTTGTCGATGACGTGGTTGTTGGTGACGATGTAGCCCGCGCCGTCGATGATGAAGCCGGAACCCATCGCCTCGCCGCGGGGCTCCTCGCCGCCGTCGCCGCCGCCGCCGGGACCGCGGCCCTCGGGCAGCGGCTGGCCGAACTCCTCGAAGAAGCGGCGCATCATTTCCTCGGCGCGCGGATCGCCGGAGGCCATCTCCAGCTTCGCCTCGACGCGGACGCTGACCACCGCCGGCGCGACGCGCTCGACGAGGTCGGCGAAGCTGAAGGGCTGCTGGGCGGGGGCCATCGGGGCGATGGCCTGAGCGCCGGCGACCGGGCCGGTCGCGGCGTTGGCGGGTGCGGTATCGATCAGGCGGGCGCCGAGCGCACCGGCCAGCACGAGCGCGAGCGCCGTCGCGCCCCCGAAGAAATTGCGGCCGCGATCGCGGCGCGGACGATCCCAGGGCGTGCGCGGGGAGTCTTGAGGCATCGGGTGAGCATCCTGCGAATGAGCCGGAAGGTCCGGCGCTGACAACATGAGACGGCGTGGCTTAATTGGCCATGACCCGGCCATGACAATTCGTTTAGGCTTCGGGCGTCTGTGACAGGTGAACAGGGCGAAATTGCGTCAGTCGTTCACGATTTCGAGAAGCCGGCGCTCCTCGTCCGGGCTGAGCGCCGCGGGGGCCGGCGCGGCCGCGCGGCGGCGCACATAGATGCCGATGGCGGCGCCGCCGATCAGCAGCGCGAGCCCCGGCCCGAACCACAGCAACCATGTCTGCGGCTTCACCCTGGGGCGCAGCAGGACATATTCGCCGTAGCGCGCGACGACATAGTCCAGCACCTCGTCGTCGCTGTCGCCCGCCACCAGACGCTCGCGGACGATGCGGCGCAGGTCGCGGGCGAGCGGCGCGGCGGAATCGTCGATCGACTCGTTCTGGCAGACGAGGCAGCGCAGTTCGCGGCTGATCGCCCGGGCGCGGGCCTCCAGCGCCGGATCGTCCAGCGCCTCGCCGGGCTCCAGCGCCAGCGCGGGCAGCATCACCCCGATCGCCAGCAGAAGCGCGCTCAGGAGGCGGCGCATCGGCCCTACTCCGCCGGCAGCGGCGCGGGAGCGGCGGCGCGGCGCGAGGGAGCGCCGATCCGCAGCCGCCGGTCGGCGAGCGACAGCAGCCCGCCCGCCGCCATCAGCAGCGCGCCGAACCAGATGAAGGGGGCGAGCGGCTTGTAGTGCAGCCGCACGGTCCAGGCCGCCTCGCCCTCCATCCGCTCGCCGAGCGCCGCATAGAGGTCGGAATAGCCGGTCGTGTGGATCGAAGTCTCGGTCGTCGCCATGCGGTTGACCGGGAAGAAGCGGCGCTCGGGCGTCAGCGTCACCACCGTCGCGCCGCCGCGCTCGACCTTCAGCACCGCGCGGTCGGCGGTGTAGTTCGCGCCGGCGGCGTCGGCGATCTCCACCAGGGTGACGTGATAGGGGCCGACATCGGCGGTGTCGCCCGGCCGCATGCCCTTGATCGATTCGTCGGCCCAGGCGGTCGCGCCGACGATGCCGAGCACCGTCACGCCGACCCCGGCATGGGCGAGCGCCGACCCCCAGGCCGCGCCCGGAAGCCCGGCGAGCCGCGCCAGCGCGGTCCGCGCCGGAGCACGCCGCAGCCGCGCCCGTTCGGCGATGTCGCTGAGCGCGCCGCAGATCAGCCAGACGCCCAGCGCCACGCCGAGCGGCGCGAGCCACGGCCCGCGCTGCTGCAAGGCGAACGCCGCGATTCCGGCGGCCAGCGCAAGACCGGCCGCCAGCCACAGCTGGAGCGCCGCCCGGACGATTTCGGCGCGCTTCCAGGCGAGTCGCGGCCCGAACGGCACGATGATAAGGAGCGGCAGGAACAGCGCCCCGACGACCGCGTTGAAATAGGGCGCGCCGACCGAAATCGCGTCGCCCGCCAGCGCGTTGATCACCAGCGGATAGAGCGTGCCGACCAGCACCGCCAGCGCCGCCGAAGTGAGCAGCAGATTGTTGATCGCCAGCGCCGTCTCGCGGCTGACCGGCGAGAACACCGCGTTCGCCTTGAGGTCCGGCGCGCGCCAGGCGAAGAGCGCGAACGAGCCGCCGATGGTCGCCGCCATGATCGCCAGGATAAAGACGCCGCGCTCGGGATCGCTGGCGAAGGCGTGGACCGAGGTGAGAACGCCCGAGCGCACCAGGAACGTGCCGAGCAGGCTGAAGGCGAAGGCGAGCAGCGCCAGGAACACGGTCCAGGCCTTCATCGCCTCGCGCCGCTCGCAGACGATGGCGCTGTGCAACAGGGCGGCGCCCGCCAGCCAGGGCAGCAGCGAGGCGTTCTCCACCGGGTCCCAGAACCAGAAGCCGCCCCAGCCGAGTTCATAATAGGCCCACCAGCTGCCCAGCGCGATGCCGAGCGTCAGCGCCATCCAGGCGCCGAGCGCCCAGGGTCTCACCCAGCGCGCCCAGGCGGCGTCGATGCGCCCTTCCAGAAGGCCTGCGACTGCAAAGGCGAAAGTGACGGAGAAGCCGACATAGCCGGCATAGAGCAGCGGCGGATGGAAGGCGAGGCCGGGGTCCTGCAGCAGCGGGTTCAGCCCGCGCCCGTCGAGCGGCACGGCGTCGAGACGCGCGAACGGATTGGAGGTGAGCGCGATGAAGGCGAGAAAGGCGATGGCGATCAGCGCCTGGACGCCCAGCACGCGGGCCTTCAGCGTCGCGGGCAGGTTCCGCCCGAACAGCGCGACGAGGCCGCCGAACAGCCCCAGCATCAGCGACCACAGCAGCATCGAGCCTTCGTGGTTCCCCCACGCGCCGGCGATCTTGTAGAGCAGCGGCTTGGCCGAGTGCGAATTGGCGGCGACCACGGCGACCGAGAAGTCCGACTGGACATAGGCCGCGATCAGCGCCCCGAACGAGACGATCAGCGCGCCCATGCCGGCGATCGAGGCCATCGTCGCCGATTCCATCAGCCGGGGGGCGGCGCGCGACGCGCCGAAGAAACCCGCCGCCGCCTGATAGACCGACAGCGCGAGCGCCAGCAGCATGGCGAACTGGCCGATCTCGGGGATCATGGCGTCGGCGTCCCGGCTGGCATCTCGCCCTCTTTCCAGTGCCCCGACTTCTTCAGCGCGGCCGCGACTTCGGGCGGCATGTATTTCTCGTCGTGCTTGGCGAGCACTTCGTCGGCGTGGAACAGCCGCGCCTCGTCGAAGCTGCCCTGCGCCACCACGCCCTGCCCTTCGCGGAAGAGATCGGGAAGAATGTCGTTGAAGACGACCTTCACCTCGGCCTTGCCGTCGGTCACCGTGAAAGCGATCGGTCCGCCCTCCGGCTTCTCGACGCTGCCGGGCATGACCAGCCCGCCGACCCGCAGCCGCTCGCCGGTCACGAGCTGACCGCTGTCCAGCCTCGCCAAAGCGTCCTGCGGCCCGTAAAAAACCACAATCGAGTCACGGAGTGCGAACAGCACGAGGGCGGCCGCGAGGCCCAGAATCGACAGCCCGCCGGCCAGAAAGGCGAAACGGCGCTGTTTACGGGTCACTGTCCGGTCCTCGTTAACGACGAAACGCCGCAGGGTGCTGCGTGCGCGGGGAACCTATAGGAGCAAGGCCTGCCTTGCCAGAGAGGGAAAATGCGAATTCGTCTTCTTCCGGGCGCGCTCATCGCCGCCGCCGCCATCCTGCTTTCGGCCTGCGTGCCTGAATTCGCCAACCCGCTCGCCGGCGGTGACGCGGCCGACCCGGCCGTCATCGGCACCTGGAACGCCAAGGCCGAGGGCGACGACCAGGCGATGCTCATCGACATCAAGGCTGCGGAGGGCGGCATCGAACTGGTCCTGCGCGATCCCAGCAGCGACGGCAAGGACATGACCTTCAAGGGCTCGACCGCCGAAGTCGATGGCGTGCGCTACGCCAACCTGACCCCGGTCGGTCCGGACGTTCCCGAGGGCACGGGCTATCTGATCTTCCGCTATGCGCTGAAGGACGGGACCATCCAGGTCTGGTCGCTCGACGAAAAGGCGATCGAAGCGGCGATCAGCGCCGGCAAGCTCGAAGGCACGACCACCGGCACCGGCATGGACCTTGCGTCGAAGATCACCGCCGATAGCGCAGCGGTCGCAGCCTTCTTTGCGACTCCGGAAGGCCAGGCGGCGTTCCGCTCCGGCCCCGAAGACGTCCTCACCATGACCCGCGTGCCCTGACCGGCGCGTCCCACCAGGAGAAATGCTCATGCTCAAGACATTCGGCGCCCGCCTCGCGGCGGGAGCGGCCTCGATGGCGCTCATGGTCTTTTCGGCCGATGCGGCGGAACTCCAGCTCAAGCGGGTGATGCTGTCCTCGGGCGGCGTCGGCTATTTCGAGTATCAGGCCGAGGTCGAGGGCTGGGAGACGATCGAGGTGCCGGTGCGCCTCGATCAGGTGGACGACGTGCTGAAAAGCGCCGTCATCTTCGACGATCAGGGCGGCAGCGGGGTCATCGAGCTTCAGGGCCGCGACTCGCTCGCCGAGATCTTCCGCACCATGCCGGTCGGTCCCGACGCCTTCTCCTCGCCCGCCAATCTCTATGCGGCGCTCCAGGGCGAGGAGATCCACGTCTCCGAACCGGTCGAGGCGACCGGGCGCATCGTCTCGGTGGTCGAGGAAAGCGCGACCGACCCCAACGGCAATGCGATCGCCCGCCACCGCATGTCGATCATGACCGAGGAAGGCCTCGTCCAGTTCGTGCTGGAGGACGCGCGCGGCATCAAGTTCACGAACGAGGCGCTCGACCAGAAGGTCAACGGGGCGCTCGCTGCCCTCGCCGCCAACCGCCAGCGCGAACTGCGCACGCTGAAGATCACGGCGCGCGGCGACGGCAGCCGCACCCTCACCGTCGGCTTCGTCATCGAAGCGCCGCTGTGGAAGACCTCGTACCGCCTCGTCACCGGGCCGGACAACAAGACGCGGATGCAGGGCTGGGCGATCATCGAGAACGCCAGCGGCCAGGACTGGAAGGATGTCGAGCTGACGCTGGTCAGCGGCAATCCCGTCACCTTCCGCCAGCAGCTCTACGACAAATACTACGTGGCGCGCGAAACCGTGCCGGTCGAAGTGCTCGGCCGGGTGATGCCGCAGCGCGACGAAGGCTCGGTCGGCAGCGTCTCCAAGGAAGCCTATGACGGCGGCAGCGGCGCGGCCGACCGCGCGGCCTCCTATGCCGAACCGGCTCCCGCCCCGCCGCCGCCGCCGCCCGCGCCGGCCGCCGCCGTCTACGAGGAATCGGCGATGCCGTCCGAACCCGGCAACATCGCCGCGGCCAGCCAGGAATCGGCGACCGCCGTCGCCTTCACGCTGCCGAACGCGGTGAGCGCGGGTTCGGGCCAGTCGCTCGCGGTGCCGATCATCGACCGCGAAGTGCCGGCCGACCGCATCTCGCTCTACAGTCCGCAGGTTCATGCGACCAATCCGCTGGCCTCGATCCGGCTGACCAACGACACCGAGTCGGGCCTGCCGCCCGGCATCGTGACGCTGTTCGACACCTCGGGCGGCACCACCACCTATGTCGGCGACGCGGTGATGGGCACGCTGCCCCAGGGCGAGAAGCGGATGCTCTCCTTCGCGCTCGATCAGAAGACCAAGATCGAGCAGACGCAGAAATCGGAATCGAACCTCACCAGCGCCAAGATCACCAAGGGCCTGGTCGAGCTTCAGTCGCTGACCCGTCTGACCTACACCTACACGATCAAGGCGCCCGCGAACGAGGACCGCGCGCTGGTGCTGGAGACGCCGCGCCACTACGACATGGAGCTGAAGTCGCCCGATCCCGCGACGGTCGAGTTGACCTCCAGTTCGGTGCGCATCCCCTACTCCGTCGCCGCCGGCCAGACCGGAGCCATCGACGTGGTGTGGGAGCGCATCGACACCCAGTCGATGACGCTGGCTTCGATCGACCTCAACTCTGCGCTCTATTACGCCGCCGATACCCGCCTGTCGGACCAGCAGCGCGCCGCCTTCCAGAAGGTCGCGGAACTGCGCGGCGAGATCGAGCGGATCGACGGCGAGATCGCGGCGGCCAACGCCGAGCGCGACCGCCTGTTCGCCGAGCAGGAGCGCATCCGCCAGAATCTGGCGGCGGTGCCCGAAGGCAGCGACCTCCAGCGCCGCTATCTCCAGACGCTCGCCGAGCAGGAAGACCGCCTGACGGCGCTCGCCCAGCGGCTGGTCGAGCTTCAGGCCGAGCGCGACGGCGCGGTCAAGGCGCTGGACGACTACGTCGCCACGGTGACGCTGTAAGGCGCAGGCGCGGCGGAGGGGCTCACCTCTCCGCCACCAGCGCCGCCAGCTTCTTCGGCGCGACGTTGCGGTAAGACATCGCAAGGGCGTGGCGCAGCGTCGCCGCGTCCGCCGCCGCGAGGCGCACGAAGGTCGAGCCCTGACGCCCCCAGGCGCCCGGCACCGTCTGGTAGAGGTCGGGCCGCACCTCGGTCATCATCGCCTGCTGGTCCGGCGTCAGCTTAACGACCATGTGGCCGTCCGCCTCGTCCATGGTCGCGAAGATCTTCTTCGCCACCCGGAACGAGGCCTTGTGGAAATGCGGCTCCTCGACCGCCTCGGGAAACGTCATCGCCAGGGCGCGCGCCTTCGCCGTCGACATGCTCATGGCGTCCTCCGCCGTTCGCTCAGAGCCAGAAGAATCGCCGCGACGGTGAGCGCCGCGGCCAGAACGAAGACCGCGCCGGGGAAAAACACCGGTGCGGCGGGCGATGAAAAATAGCCCAGCGTCTGCGTCATCAGAAGCGGCCCGGCGATCTCCGACAGCGCGGTGAGACTGGCCAACGCGCCCTGAAGCTCGCCCTGCTCGCTCTCGCTCGTACGCTGCGACAGAAGCGCGTTGATCGAGGCGTAGCCGACGGCGCTGAACGCCCCGACCGTCCAGATCGGATAGATCATCCAGCCCTCGGTCGCGAAGATCGAGGCGGCGAACTCGAACAACCCGGCGCAGAGACCGACCATCAGGGCCTTGCGTTCGCCGAGCGCCTTGACGACCGGACCGATCAGCAGCGCCTGCGCCAGCACCATGGTGGCGCCGGCATAGGCGAGCGACCAGCCGATTTCGGCATTGCCCCAAGCAAAGCGGATCCGGGCGTAGAACGGCCATGTGGCGGGATAGACGACCCCCGCCAGCATCCACAGGAAGAACACGCCGGCGAGCAGCCCGAGTCCCGGCAGCCGCGTCAGCGCCCTGAACGCGCCGAAAGGATTGGCGCGCGCCCATTCGAAACGGCGCCGCTTGTCCGGCGTAAGCGTCTCGGGCAAGGCGAAATAGCCATAGAGCGCGTTCGCCGACGCCAGCGCCGCGGCGGCGAAGAATGGCGCGCGCGGGCCGAGATCGGCGAGCAGGCCGCCGATCGCCGGTCCGATGACGAACCCGGCCCCGAACGCCGCGCCGACCATGCCGAACGCCGCGGCGCGCTTTTCCGGCGGCGTGATGTCGGCGAGATAGGCGTTGGCGGGGCCGTAGATCGCCCCGGTGATCCCTGAGATCGCCCGGCCGAGGAAGAGCCACACGAGGCTCGGCGCGTAGGCCATCAGCAGGAAGTCCAGCCCGAACGCCGCCATGCAGATCAGGAGAACGGGCCGCCGTCCGAAGCGGTCGCTGAGATTGCCCATCAGCGGACCGCACAGGATCTGCATGACCGCGAACAGGGCGGCCAGGTAGCCGCCGACGACCGCCGCATGGCCGAGCCCGTGGCCGTCGAGCGCGACGATGAGATCGGGCAGCACCGGAATGATGATGCCGAACCCGATGGCGTCGATCAGGACGGCCAGGAAGATGAAGAGGCGCGCTTGGCGGGGCGGCGGGGCGGTCATGCGCCGAGACTAGCGGCGCCATGGCGCGCCGTCTTGGCGGGATGTATCCGTGCGACGGAAGCGCGCGCCGCGTGCGTTAGACGGCCGGGAGATCCAAGACCATGCACGCTGTCCGGCCCTTCGCCGCCCTTGTCGTTCTGCTGCTCGCCTGGGCGGTTCCGGCCGCCGCCGCGCCCTACAAGGCCGAACCCGGCCCCTATGCGGTCGAAACCGTGCTCGGCGTCTGGCACGACGGCGCGCGCGACCGCGACGTGCCCTACAAGCTCTATCTGCCCTCCGGCGCGCCCGGCCCCCGGCCGGTCGTCGTCTTCAGCCACGGCCTCGGCGGCTCGCGCGAGGCGGCGGGGTTTCTGGGACAGCACCTCGCCTCGTGGGGCTATGTCGCCGTCCACATCCAGCATCCGGGATCGGACGAATCCGTCTGGGCCGGCCTCACCAGCCGGGCCGAGGCGATCGCCGCCCTGAAGGAGGCGGTGAAGGACGTGCGCGTCTCGATCGACCGCTTCAAGGACGTCCCCTTCGCCGTCGACCGGCTGGAGGAGATGAACGCCCCCGGCGGCGCGCTCGCCGGGCGGCTCGACATGACCCGCCTCGGCATGTCCGGGCACTCGTTCGGCGCGGTCTCCACGATGATGGCCGCCGGCCAGAAGCTCGGACGCGGCGGCCGCTTCCAGTTCAAGGAGCCGCGCTTCAAGGCGGCCATCGCCTATTCGCCGAACAAGCCGATGGGCCGCGTCAGCCTTGAGGACGCCTATGCCGACATGACGCTGCCGATGCTGCACTTCACCGGCACCGAGGACATGAACCCGCTCGATCCCGACCAGCCGGCCAGCGACCGCCAGATCCCGTTCCGCAACATCCCGGCGCCCGGCCAGTATCTCATCGTCATCCAGGGCGGCGACCACGCGGTGTTCGGCGGCCGCGACCGCCGCGAGGGCGCCAAGCCCGACGACGAACTCGACCACAAGCTCATCCGCGAGGCCTCGATCGCCTTCTGGGACGCCTATCTGACGGGCGACGCCGCCGCCCTCGCCTGGCTGCGCGGCGCGGACGCCCGCGCTGAACTCGGCGAGGAAGCGACGATAGAGATGCGGAACTAGGGCTCCAGCCCCAGTTCCTTCGCCTTGGCCGCCAGCGCCTCCAGCGCCGCCGCGTCGTCCTTGAAGATCTCGCGCGCCTTGGCGAGCGCGGCCAGCGCCTTGTCGCGCTCGCCGAGCTTCACATACGAGGTGACGAGCAGCAGCCAGCCGTCGAGGTCCTGCGGCTCGGCCGCCAGCCTCTCGGCGAGACGGTCGACCATGCCCCGCACCATCGGATCGTCGGTCACGGCCGGCGCGTTCAGATCGGCCAGCTTGGCCTCGATCAGCGCCCGCTGCGGCGCGTCGGCCGGCAGATCGGCGAGCAGGGCCTCCAGGTCGGCCTTCGCGCCCTCGGGATCGCCGTTCTGGGATTTGTGGACCGCGAGATAGAACCGCGCCGGCTCGTCCTTCGGGTCGATCTTCAGCGCCGTCTCGAAGGCGGTCTTCGCCTCCGCCGTCACCCGGCCGCCCGCCGCCAGCGTCAGGACCTCGCCATAGGCGCTCCACAGCCCGGCCGGGGCCTTGTCGCCCAGCAGGGCGAGCGCGCGGCCATAGGCCATCGCCGCCTCGTCATAGCGTTGCAGGCGCGAATAGGTGCGCGCCAGCAGCACCCAGCCGTCGGCGTGCGAGGGGTCCATCACCAGCCGCTCGAACAGCTTGTCGGCGACCTCCTCCAGCGGCGCGGCGCGCATCGCCGCGTCCATGTCGCGGCCGGCCAGCGGCGCGCCCGGAAGATCGGGCCGCCCGAGCGCGACATAGAAGACGAGCGCCGCCACCGGCACGATCCCGGCCAGCGCCAGGCCGATCGCCGCCTCGCGCTTCAGCCCCGGCCGCGGGGCCGCGTGCTCGGCCGCGTCGGCGGCGAGCAGGCGGCGCGCGATCTCGCGCCGCGCCTCCTCGGCCTCGGCCGCGCCGATTGCGCCCGCTTCCGCTTCCCGCCGCAATTCCGCCAGTTGCGCCCGGTAGATGCCCGACGCGGAGGCTCCCGCGCGCGCATCCCGCCGCGCCAGGAAGGGCCGGACGACGAGGAAGGCGGCGAGTGCGGTCAGACCGGCGAACAGAACCCAAAGCAGCATTCGTGCAACAAGCCTCGCATTTCCTGCGGCGGCGTCCGCGCGCTCTTGCGGAGGCCGCCATCGGCTGCGCTATACCACCGCTTGTGACCCGAAGCGCGTTGACATTTCTGACGGTGGCGGCCCCGGCCGTCCTGATGTGCGGCCGCGCGGCGGCCGTGCTCGCGCCGGAATACTACGAAGAAGCGCGCCGCTCCGCCCCCAACCACGTCCAGATCGAGATCGAGGACGTCGATTCGCCGAGCGGCGGCATGGGCGCCTGCTCGGTCGAGGGCAAGGTGGTGAAGGTCTTTCGCGGCGATCTCGCGCCGGGGGCCGAACTGACCTTCGACGTCGCCTGCTACGACTACGGCGCCATCCCGTCCGGCCCGACGCTGTGGACCGACTACGACGCGCTCAGCGAGGCGAAATATCTCGAAGCCTTCATGTCGGCCGATCCGCAGCCGCGCATCGCGCTCGATCAGGTCGAGATCGTCATCGCGCCGCGCGACACGCCCTATTGCGACTCGCAGTCGCTCTACTGCGAATCCTCGGTCGAAAGCGCCGCCAAGGAAGAAGGCTGCGGTCTGGCGGGACGCATCTGGAACTGGCTCGGCATCGGCGCCGAGGAGTGCGAATAGGCGAAAAGCCGGGGCGGCGCCGGGCATGACGCCGCCCCTTGGGACGCGGGCGGACACGATGGGGACAAGCCCGTCCGCGTTTCTCTTGCCGGAGCGGAAAGTGGGGCGGCGTCCGATACGCAGGCCGCCGCCCCGAGTCGCGGCGGGAGGTTGGGGGGCTTTTCCCGCGCGCTTTCCGCTGTCCGCTCCGCCCCTGTCCGGGGCGATCTCACCTGATCAACGCGCCCGCCCGGCGATTCCGTCGCCGCCCCGGCCGCTTTGCGTTGCCGCCGGGGAGCGGCCCGTCTAAATCTCGCGCGCACAGAAAAACGTCAGGGAGTGAGCCGGAATGGCCAAGGTGCTGGAGGGCGTGCGCGTCCTCGATTTCGGGCGCTACATCGCAGGCCCCTATTGCGCGGCGCTGCTCGGCGATCTGGGGGCCGAGGTCATCCGCATCGAGAAGCGCGAGGGCAGCGAGGACCGCTGGATGGTCCCGGTCCTGCCCGGCGACAAATCGGCCGAGCGCGAGGGCGCGCTCTTCATGCAGATGAACCGCAACAAGCGCGGCATGACGCTCGACCCGATGAAGCCCGAAGGGCGCGCTATTGCGCGGCGGATGATCGAGTCGGCCGATGTCGTCATCGCCAACCTGCCGCCCGAAACGCTGGGGGCCATGGGCCTCGACTACCCGACGATCTCGGCCATCAACCCGCGCGTCATCCTCACCACCGCCTCGGCGTTCGGCCATGGCGGCCCCTACTCCAACCGCGTCGGCTTCGACGGCGTGGCGCAGGTCATGTGCGGGGCCGCCTATATGAGCGGCACGCCGGATCAGCCGATCCGCTCGGCCGCCTCGTGGGTGGATTACGGCACCGCCTCGCTCTCGGCCTTCGGCACGCTGGCGGCGCTGATGGCGCGGGCGCAGACCGGGCGCGGCCAGCAGGTCGAAGGCGCCCTGCTCGCCACCGCCATCTCGTTCTTCAACGCCCCGCTGATGGAGCAGGCGGCACTCAAGCTCGACCGCGTCGCGACGCTCAATCGCGGCCAGACGGCGGGGCCGTCCGACGTCGTGCGCTGCAAGGACGGCTGGATCATCGTGCTGATCAACGGCCTGCCGCTGTTCAAGCGCTGGGTGAAGCTGATGGGCGAGCCGCACTGGCTGGAAGACCCGCGCTTCGCCACCGACGAATTGCGCGGCGACAACGGCGAGGCGCTGTCGGCGCGCACCGCCGAATGGACCCGCGACAAGACGGTCGCCGAGGCGCTGGAGGCGCTGGCCGCCGCGCGCATCCCGGCCAATCCGGTCTATTCGCCGCAGCAGGCGCTCGACGATCCCCACATCAAGGCGATGGGCTTCCTTCAGGGCGTCGCCTATCCGGGCATGCCCGAGCCGGCGCAGATCGCCACGACGCCGGTCCGCCTCAGCGAGACGCCCGGCACGATCGAGCGCCGCCCGCCCCTGCTCGGCGAGCACACCGACGAGATCCTTCGCGAACTCGGCTACAGCGCGGCCGAGATCGCCGCCTTCCGGGCGGCCGGCATCGTCTGACGCGCCGCGACGATCAGGCTCGCCGCGCCGAGCCCGATCGCCAGCGGCACGAGGCGGAAGGTGAAGACGGCATGGGCCATCGTGTGCCCGGCCATCGCCTCGATCACCAGCAGCGCGGGCATAACCGGCGATAGCAGAACGGCAAGGCGGGCGGCGTCGATCGGCCCGCGCGCACGGGCGGCGGCGAACGCGGCCAGCACGATCGCTGCCGCCAGTCCGCCCTTCCACCAGGCGTCGAAAGCCTGCGCCACCACGGCGAGCGTCGCGGCGAAGGGGAAATAGCCGTTGTTGCCCGGTCCCCAGCGCGTGAACTCGTTGCTGCCGAAGACGAAGATCTCGTGGAAGGTCGGATCGGTCGCCCCGGCGATCGCCCATTTCAGCGCCCAGAACGCGCCATAGCCCGCGAGGCTCGCGGCGAAGACATGGAGACCGTCCTTCGCGGTGCGCGGCGGCTCGTCCGGCCGGGCCGCCGCCAGCCAGACCCAGGCGTTCAGCATGGCGAAGGCGGCGGGCGTATAGAGAAAGTCGAAAAAGTTGAGCACCCCGCCCGAGACCGCGGCGGCGACCAGCGCCGCGCGGCCGGTGCGGCGCGCGCCGGTCGCGGCGAACAGCGCGACGGCGAGGAAAAGCGCGGCGAAGCCCGTCCCCTGCACCGGCAATCCCGCGACGGCCCGCGCATCGGTCAGCGCCAGCGCGGCGAACGTCACGGCGAGCGCGGCGGCGGGCGACACGCGCCAGGCGAGCGCCAGCCCCATCATCAGCCCCAGGCCCGCCAGCAGCGCCCCGGTCACGGCCTTGAGCGTCGCATAGTCGTAGGCGGACAGGACGAGGCGGTGGAGCGTCAGCGATCCGTGCCAGTAGCGGGCATAGGTGAACCATGTCCCGTCGTCGGCGCCGCGCAGCGCCCGTTGCAGGCGGACGCACATCTCGGCATTGCCGTTCGGCAGGATCGTGTCGGCGCGCACCGCGGCATAGGCGGGGCTCGGCCAGACATCCTCGCGCGCGAGGATCGCCAGGCCCGCGCATTCGGGGAAATAGCCCTGCGCGAAGCCGTCGATGCGCCGCTCCAGATCGGGCACGCCGAGATCGGCCTCGGGCGCGGCGATCAGCGCGGCGCGCATGGCGTCGTGGTCGGCGGCGGCGATCGTCCAGACGATGAAGCCGAATCCGGCGGCGGCAAGCGCCAGCAGAATCATGGCGGCCGCCGGCGCCGCGCGGAGAAGGGTGTGGGGAGTCATGCGTGCGGCAGTCTAGGCCATCCACCCGCCCGGCGTCCCGGCTTACGGCACGGAAAGAGTCAGGCGACCAGCGGCTGGCCGCTGTGATCGGCGATCGCGGCGGCGGCGCGGCGGCGGACGAGCTTGCCCTCCTCCGCTCCGAACAGCAGTTCGCTCAGCGTCGTCGCGTGGTCGATATAGACCTTGGCCTGCTGAAGATGCTCGCCGTCGAGGCCGCGCAGTTCGTCGAACATCTCGGTCGTGTAGTGGCGCAGCCGCTGCGCCACCGGCTCCTCGACCTCGGCGAGCTGCCCCGCGAAGGCCCCCGCCATGGCGTGCTGACGCGAACCGGCGATCAGCGTCGCGAGGTCGATGGCCCGCCCGGCCTTCTGCGGATCGAGACGGCGCGAGAAATCCGGCTGCTGGCCCGTGGCGCGCAGGCCGAATCCGCCCTTGCGCGCCATCGGCAGCGTCGATGTGATTTCCTTGGCGGCGCGGCTGAGGAAGCGCGCCATCGCGTCGGCCATGCCGGCCCTCGCGGCCATCATGCGCTTGCCCCAGATGCCGTCGCGCTTGATGCCCAGTTCGCGCACCATGCCGGTCGAAACGCGCGAGAACGTATCGACCTCGGCCAGCACGGCGATCGGCTCCATCTGGTCGGTGCGCATCGCCATCAGGCGCGCCACGCAGTCCTCGATGTCGCTGAGCAGCAGGTCGCCGACGAAGCCCGCGTCCGTGCGGCTCACCAGCACGTCGTCCATCTTGCGCGACAACGCGCCGGCGAGGCGCAGCACCTCCCAGGGGCGCTCCAGCCGTCCCAGCACCATGAACGCCACATAGGCGGCGCAGTCGGGATGCTCCTGGACGATGCGCTCCCAGACGACGCGGATGAAGGCGATGTCGGATTCGTGCAGCGTGTGCATCGGCCGCGGGAACTCGCGCTGCATCGACAGCACGTCGGGGCCGATCTCCATCATCCGCGCCATGTCGTGCGCATCGAGCGCGACATCGATTCCGCCCAGCGCCCGGGCCGCCGCGGCGTTGCGCGCATCGCCCGGCTCGCCCGAGGGGACGGCCTCCAGGATCGCCGGATAGGCCGCCGCCTGAAAGGCCGCGACCTCGGCGTCCACGAAATCGCCCGCGCCGGCCAGCAGCTTGTCGCGGATATCGTCGAGCAGCCCCATCGTCTCGGGCGGCAGCAGGCTGCCGGTCATCCAGTTCCAGATCCGGTCGACGCTGGAGCGCAGAATGCGGCCGCGCTGCTTGCGCAGGCGCGGACCGTCGATGATGAGATCCTCGAAGGCGACGCAGACCAGACGCTGCGGCGTCACGGTCCGGGCGAGGCGGTCCTGGGCTTCGCGCAGGCGCGGGCGCAGGGCGGCGAGAATGGCGTCGTGCGGCAGGCCGCCGCCGGTCAGCCGGTCGACCTCGATCGCCTGCGCAAGGCGCATCGCAAGGGCAGGCGTCACCTTCCCAAGAAACCCGTCCAGACGTTCAAGCCGGCCAGTCTGCATCGGCGCCCGACCAATACCCCCGGAGCGTTCACAACCGCTGCGCCACACGCGGGGCGCAAGGCGGGCATACTGGGCGGCGGGTGGTTAATGAAGGGTCAAATGCTCAGGCCAAAGGCAGCGTGAGCCGGGCCGCGAGGCCGCCCAGATCGGCCGAGCGGTCCAGCTCCAGACGGCCGCCGTAAAGGACCGCGATGTCGCGCACGATGCCGAGGCCAAGACCGCTGCCGGGCACCGTCTCGTCCAGCCGCTCGCGCTTCTCCAGCACACGGACGATCTCGTCGGGGGTGAGCCCCGGCCCGTCGTCCTCGACGGTGAGGATCAGGAACGCGCCCGCCGCCGCCGCCGACACCCTCACCTGCGAGGCCGCCCATTTGCAGCCATTGTCCATCAGATTGCCGGCCAGCTCCTCGAAGTCCTGCCGCTCGCCGCGAAAGGCGAGGTCGGCGGGCACGTCCGCTTCGATCTCGATGCCGCGCCGCCCGTGAATGCGCTCCAGCGTGCGGGCGAGATCGGCGATCACCGGCGCGGCGTCGGTGCGCACGCCCAGCACCTCGGCCGAGGCCGCCGCCCTCGCCCGCGCCAGATAGTGATCGACCTGGCGGCGCATCACCTCGGCCTGCTTCATGATGGTCTCGGCGAGCGGCCCCTTGGCCAGCGCCGCCTCGTTGGTGAGGACGCTGAGCGGCGTCTTCAGGCCGTGCGCCAGATTGCCGACATGGGTGCGGGCGCGCTGCACGATCTCGGCGTTGTGGGCGAGCAGCGCGTTCAGCTCGTCGGCGAGCGGCGCGATCTCGGCCGGGAAGCTCCCTTCCAGACGCTGCGCCCGCCCGGCGCGGATCGCCGCCAGCTTGTCGCGCACCACCCTGAGCGGCGTCAGGCCGACCCGCACCTGCACCAGCGTCGCCAGCACCAGGAACGCGCCGAGCGCCCCCAGCGACCACAGCAGCGTCGTATCGAAACGCGCCGCCTCGGCATCCGAATTGGCGAGATCGGCGGCGGCGGCGAAGAGATAGGTCTTGGGCGGGGCCTCGCGCCCCTCGGCGAGCGCCGCCATGTCGGGAAACGAGATGCGCCGCACGACATAGCGCAGCCTCTGCCCTTCCGGGCCGTCGGTGTAGCCGCGCGCCAACCCGCCGCCCTGCGGCGTCTCCGGGGTCGCCAGCACCTTGTCCCACAGCGAGCGCGAGGTCAGGCGCTGGCCGTCCGCACCGTCCGCCGTCACCTGCCAGTACCAGCCGGAGAAGGCAGTGTCGTAGCGCTGGTCGGCGAAGATGTTCATCACGTCCAGCGCGCCGGTCGGCCCCGGTTCGGCGGCGGCGATGAGGTTCTCCATGTCGGCGATCAGGCGGTCGTCGAGCTGGCGCTCGACCGAGGCGCGAAAGACGTTCGACAGAAGCAGACCGCCGGCGGCGAGGCCGGCGAGGCTGACCACCGCCGCCGCGGCGATCAGGCGGAAGGCGACCGAGTTAAGCTTCGCCATCGCCGGCGATTTCGCCGGGCGGGCTCAGGCGATAGCCGAGGCCGCGCATGGTCTCGATGACGTTGACGCCCAGCTTCTTGCGGATGCGCCCGACGAAGACCTCGATCGTGTTGGAGTCGCGGTCGAAATCCTGGTCGTAGAGATGCTCGACCAGTTCGGTGCGCGAGACGACCTTGCCCTGATGATGCATCAGATAGGCGAGCAGCCGGTATTCCAGCGAGGTCAGCTTCACGACCGCGCCGTTGACCGTCACCTTGGCGGCGCGGGTGTCGATGCGCACCGGACCGCATTCCAGTTCGCTGGAGGCGTGGCCGGCGGCGCGGCGCAGCAGCGCGCGGATACGGGCGAGCACCTCTTCGGTGTAGAAGGGCTTGGTGACGTAGTCGTCGGCCCCGGCGTCGAAGCCCGCCACCTTGTCGCTCCAGCGGTCGCGCGCGGTGAGGATCAGCACCGGCATCGTCTTGCCGCCCTTGCGCCATTTCTGCAGCACGGTCACGCCGTCCATCTCGGGCAGGCCGAGATCGAGGATCACCGCGTCATAGGGTTCGGTGTCGCCGAGGAAATGGCCTTCCTCGCCGTCCTTGGCCGAATCGACCACATAGCCGCCCTCCTTGAGGGCGTTGACCAGAAGGCGGTTCAGGTCCGGGTCGTCCTCGACCACGAGAAGACGCATCACCTATTCCCCTTCCACCGACAGGATCTCGCCGGTCTCGGCATCGGCGATCACATAGAGGACCGCGCCGTCGTCGGTCAGCCATTTGATGCGATAGACATAGCCCCCGCCCGACGGCACCGGGCCGCTGGCGCTCAGCTGATGGCCGGAATAGAGCGCGCGCAGATCGCCGAAGATGATCTCCAGCGGCACGAACTCCGCGTCCTGGGCCATCTGCCACAGCCCGTCGCCCTCGGCGAATCGCGCATGAGCCGGGCCGGCGGCGGCGAGGCCCATGAGGGCGAGCGCAAGGACGAGGGGGCGGATCATGCCCTCTCGAATAGTTCAACGGCGGTGAACCGTCCATGAATGTTCCGTTCCGGCCGCGTTCAGCCGGGCGGCGTCATGGTTGCGGGCATGGCGGCGGTCCGTCGATCGCCGCCCCAGGGTTCCAGGAGGACCGACCATGCCCGTCTTCGCCAAGCTCGCCGCCGCTCTCGCCGTCGCGGTTCCGTTGATCGCCCTGCCCGGCGCCGCCGAAGCCCGCGACTCGTTCGGCCTGACCGTGACGGTCGGCTCGGGTCACGGCTACGGCCACCACGGTTCGGCCCGTCCCCGCATCCTGCCGCCGCAGGTCATCCGCGCCACGCTCAGGGCCTATTACGACGAGGTCTCGCGTCCCGAATGGCGCGACGGCCTCTACGTCGCCCGCGCCGAGGATCGCTGGGGCCGCGATCTGATCGTCTCGGTCGACCCCTACACGGCCCGCATCGTCGATGTCCGCTATCCGCGCCGCGGCCGTCACGGCGGCGGCCACGGACACCACGGCCACCACGATCACGACCGCGACCGGCACGACCGCGACTGGGACGACGATCGCTGAAGGTTCCATCCGCTTCGCCGGACGCGGATGAACGAAGGGCGGAGAGGCGCGCGCGACCGCCTCTCCGCCCTTCGGCTTTTCGGCCTTCGGCTTTTCGGCGCGCTCAGCCGGCCGCGGTGACGATCGGCCAGAACTGCTCCGCGCCATAGGCGGCGATGCGCGCCCCCAGCCGCGACGACCAGAAGCCCTCGCCGCCGAACTCGGTGCGCCAGCTCCACAGCCGCCGCGTGAAATAATGCAGCCGGTGCTCGTCGGTGAAACCGATCGCCCCATGGGTCTGGTGAGCGATCGAGGCCGCCGCGCCCGCCGCCTCGCCGGTGCGGATCTTGGCGACCGCCGCCTCGAAGCCGGCATCGCCCCCTTCAGCCACCCTGTCGAAGGCCGCATCGACGGCGCGCGAGGCCGCCGCCGAATGACCGGCCAGCACCGCGAGCTGATGCTGGATCGCCTGGAACGAACCGATGGGCTTGCCGAACTGGGACCGCTCGCGGGCGTATTGCACGGTCATCGCCAGCACCGCCTCGATCGCGCCCGCCATCTGCGCCGACCGCGCCAGCGCGCCGAACTGCATCAGCGGCCCGTCGCCCGCCGCCGCGGTCGCCACCGCCGCCGCGCCGTCGAAGACCAGCGTGTCGCGCGGCTCGCGGCCGACGCTGCGATCCTCCTCGATCCGCGCCGCCGCGACCGGCAGCACGGCGAGCGCGCCTTCGACCCAGGCGACCGCATGGTCCGCGCGACGGCCCCAGGCGATGCGGGTGAGGCGTCCCGAAATCCGTCCGTCTTCGCCGACGGTCAGCGCCGTCGCGGCGGGGCTGGCGAGCGTCAGCGCGCCCGGCGGCTGCTCCAGCCCGGCGGCGGCCAGGACCGCGCCCGCCGCCAGCGTATCGGCCAGCGGGGCGGGCACGACCTGACGGCCGCTGGCCTTCAGCACGACGCAGGCATCGCGCCAGGGATCGTCCGAAGCGCCCGCGAAGATCTGCTCCAGCCCAAGACCGGCGATCCCCTCCCAGATCTCGGCCGGCCACTCGCCAGCCTCGACCCGGCGCAGCAGAGCCGGTTCCTCGAACGCCGCGAACAGCTTTGCGGCGCTGTCTTCCAGAATGGCGCGCGTCTCGCTCATCGTGCTCACCTCAGGCCCAGGCCGCGGGCGATGATGCCGCGCAGGATTTCGCGCGTTCCCCCGCGCAGCGAGAAGCTCGGCGAGATCATGGTGATCTCGGCAAGCACGCGCTCATAGGCGGTGCTGCGATCGAGCGTCGGTTCGGCCTCGATCAATTGCGCCGCGATCTGCGGGATCTCCTGCTCGAAGACCGCTCCGAGGTCCTTCACCACCGCCGCCTCCAGCGCCGGGTCTTCCTTGCGGGCCAGCATCCCGGCGACCGAGACCGACATGCGGCGCAGCGTCACCAGATGCGCGGTCAGCCGCCCGATCGCCGCCGCCTGCTTCTCGTTCGGCTCCGGCCCGACCGCGCCGATCAGCGCCACGACGAGGCGCATCGACGACAGGAAGCGCTCCGGCCCGCTGCGCTCGAAGGCGAGTTCGGACGTCACCTGCGCCCAGCCCTGGCCCTCGCCGCCCAGCACCGCATCGGCAGGCAGGCGCACGTCCTCGAACGTCACCTCGTTGAAATGCGCATCGCCGGTCAGGTCGCGGATCGGCCGCACCGTGATCCCCGGCGTCTTCATGTCGATCAGGAACTGGGTCAGCCCGCCATGCTTGGACTCGGTCGAGGTGCGGAACAGGCCGATCATGTAATGCGCGGTCTTGGCGCCCGAGGTCCACAGCTTGGTGCCGTTCAGCACCCAGCCGTCGGCCGTCTTCTCGGCGCGCGAGCGGGTCGCGGCGAGGTCGCTGCCCGAATCCGGCTCGCTCATGCCGATGCAGAAGAAGATCTCGGCCCTGGCGACGCGCGGCACGATGGCGCGCTTCTGCGCCTCGGTGCCGAATTTCAGGATCGAAGGGGCGCTCTGCCGGTCGGCGATCCAGTGCGCGCCGACCGGCGCTCCGGCGGCCAGCAGCTCCTCCAGCACGACATAGCGTTCCAGGAAGCTGCGCTCGTGGCCGCCATACGCCTTCGACCAGGCCATGCCGACCCAGCCGCGGGCCGCGAGCTTGCGGCTGAACGCGGCGCTCGACCGGCTCCACGACCCGGCCCGCACATGTTCGGGAATGTCCTTCAGTTCCTCCGCCAGGAAGGCGCGCACTTCGGCGCGCAGCGCCTCGGCCTCCGGCGGTATGGTGACGGCATCGAAGCGGAACGCGCCCATCCTGTTTCCTCGCTCCGTCCTTGATCGCGGAGTGGGCCGCAGACTAGAGCCGCCCGCCCGCCATGCAAGCTGCCGCTACGTTCGCTTCTGAAGTCAGCGCGCCGGCCGCTCCGGGGCCTTGGGCGCGGCGGGCCTCGCGTGGCCGACATTGAGGGCCAGCCATTCCAGCACGCGCCGCACGCGGCCCAGCAGGCGGTCGTCGGCCGCGGTCGGGGTCAGCGCGGTCGCCGCCGAGGCGGCCGTCACCAGCGCCAGCAGCGCGTTCAGCCAGGCGGGGAAGCCATCGAAAAAAGCGGTCACCGCATTCGCAAGTCCGGTCATCGTCATCGTCTCCTAGGTTGCGGGGTAGGTGGTGCGGGGCAGTTCGAAATGCGGGCCGTCGCGCATCTTCCAGTCGCCGCCCCAGACGAGCGGCAGGCCGAGATCGGCGGCCGCCTGTTTCATGGCGCGGGCGAGGCCGGCATAGAGCGGCCAGTCCCAGCGCACCGCGCCCTCGACCGTCGCGCCCAGATCGACGGCGTGCCCGGTGAGGTGGCGCGAGTTCAGCGTCTTCGACGCCCCGGCGGCGACCAGCGCCTTCTGGCGCGCCGGTGTGCGCATCCCTTCCAGCACGCGGAACGGCGCGCCGCCTTCCGCCGCCGCGCGCTCGACGATCCGCACCAGATCGCCATGCACGCCTTTCAGCCGGGCGCGCGAGCGCGCGTCCAGTTCGAAGCCCATGTGTCCTCCTTCAGTGATCAGTGGAGATCGACCCAGGCCCCGCCGGCATAGCCGCGGAACCTGGCAGTCGAGCTGTCGTAGTAGATCTGCCCGTTCTCGGGCGATGCGGGCGCGGCGCTCATCGGGGTCAGGTGCAGCGTGCCGTTGGCGCGGAACTGCACGATTGTCCGCCGCGCCGTGCCGCCGACCGGCGTGGTGGCGAAATCGACCCGCGTGCCGTGCGCGGTCGCGGTGAAGGCTTCCTCGGCCGCGCCCTGGAAGGCGACGGCGTTGGGGCTCCAGCCGCCGCCCGCATGATAGCCGCCGCCATAGAAGCCGAAGAAGCGGTCCCCGGCGGCGATCGCGGCGGGCGCGGCCGGCGTGCCGCGCGCCCGCCGCACATAGAACGGCACCGGATTGTCGGCGTTGTAGATCGCCGTCGCCGCCAGCAGCGCCTCGCCCAGCGTGGCGATCAGTCCGGTGATGAGCGACGGCGCGACATGGGAATCGGGCGCCGCGCCGCCGATGCCCCAATGGCCGGTCGCATTCGAAATCGTCGCCGCCTCGCTCCAGGCCGCGCCGTCGGCGCTCACCTTGAGGCGCAGGTGATCGTCGCCCGCCAGGCCGATTTCGGCCCGCCCGGAATAGCCGCGCTGGAACAGCAGCGTCGCGGTGTCGGCGGCGGCCTCCTTGTTGATCTTCACCTGCGCATCGCCGCTGCCGCCGTCGGCGGCCGGTACGGCGGTCAGCAGGATCGCCGGCGCGCGCACCGCCAGACGGTTCGTCGCATCGGACGCCGTGGCGATCCCGATCCGCGCCACCTGGTCGAGAGCCGCGTCGAGGAAGAGATCGAGCCACCCCGCAACGCCCGCGAAGACCAGCAGCCGCCCGGTCGCGCGGTTGAAGGCGACGAAGCCCTCCTGCGGCGCGACGAAGACCCAGACGCCGTCGCGGCGCAGCGCGATCGCCCCCGCGTGCCCGCTCCAGACGCCGCTCGGCGCCGCGCCCACGATGTGGCGCTCGCCCTCGGCGGGACTGGCGGGCGGCGCGTTCGTCACCGCGCTCACCGCGATCTGCACCACCGCATCGATGAGGCGCAGCGCCTCGTTGACGGTGACGTGCTTCTGCGCCTGCCCCGCCTCCAGCAAGGGCAGGCCGAGATTGTGCGTATCGCTCATGTCGTTCCTTCAGATTGAAACCGCCGCGCTCGCCGTGCGGCCGGGACCGAAGCGCGGACTGATCTGCGTGACTGCGAGCGTCAGCGGCGACGGCGCGGGACCGCCGAAATTCTCGGCCTGCATCGCCGCCGTGTAGAGAAAGACGCTCGTCTCCAGCGTCACGCTGCGCAGCGGCCCCGCGCCGATATCGAGCCGGTAGCGTTCGGCCTCCTCGTCCAGAGCGACCTCGCCCGCGCCCCAGCGCCCGGCATCGTCGCGCGCCCGCCGCGCCCAGGCGATCTCGATATCGCCGCCATCGGCCCGCACGGCGCGCAGCGCCGCCGGCCGCCAGGGCAACCGCCCCGATCCCGCATAGACGAGCGCGAACGTCTCCCACGCCGCGTCGTCATAGGGCGCGGTCTCGGGGCCTGCCTTCAGGAACAGCGTCGCGCCCGCCTCGGAAGGCCCCGCCGGCGTCCTCGCCACCGCATCGTCCAGCAGCACGAAGCGCGCTCCGGCGGGAAGACTCGCCGCCATCGCCCCTTCGGTTCCCGCCTGCCCGCGCAGCAGTCCGGTCAGCCGCCAGGTGTCCGGCGCGACCAGTTCCGCGCCCGCGAACTGGATCGCCTCCCAGACGCCGGGCGCGGTCTCGATCGCCGCCCGGTTCGCGCCGTTCAGCACCGCCAGTTCGCCGGCCGCATTCAGCGTCCCGCCATAGAGCAGCACGTCCAGCGCCGCCCCATTGTCCCAGACGCCGAGCGGCCCATGCGCCAGCACGCTCGCCGTCTCGCCCAGAACCGCCCGGCGCGTCAGCATCGTCCAGGGCGCATACGGCCCGTCCGCCGCATCGGCCTTCAACAGCGCCACCCGCCCCGGCCACGGCTCGGCGAAGGCAGCGGCATAGAGGCCTTCCTCGCTCGCCCCGAAGGCGATGGGCGCGAGATCGAACAGAACGACCAGCGGCGGACCCGCGCCCGCCCAGGGCGCGCCCGGCTCGCCCTCCAGCCGGGGCACCGGCGCCTCGTAGAGCTGCCGCTCCAGCCGCCCGGCCTCGATCAGCCTGACGCCGTTCTCGGTCGTCTGCGTCAGGCGGAAAGCGCGCGGCCGCCCGTCGATGGCGAGCCGCACCGCATCGCCCGGCTCCAGCGCGAGACGGCTCGGCGGCAGAGCGAAGCTCGCCGCCTCGCGCGCGCACCACGCTTCGTGCAGCGTCCTTGCCGCGACCGCCTCCGCCTCGGCCCGCCCCAGCGCCAGCGGGAGCTGGATCTGCGCGACCTTGGCCGACGCCGCCCCGTTCAGCCGCGCCTCCACCGCGCTCAACTGATAATCGCCGGCCGCATCGACGAACGAGGCCTTCGCCGCGCCCGGCAGCATCGCCGTTTCGGCGCGCACGATCCTCGGCTCCGCCGCCGCGCCCTCCTCGGGTTCGGCGAGATCGCCCGCGTCCAGCGCCGTCTCCGCTCCGTCGCCGCGATGGAAGAAGCGCACGACGCCGCCGCTCTCGGCCGCATCGAAGGCATAGGCGGTCATCAGCGGCGACAGCGCCTCGCGGGCGCTCATCACCCGGTCCAGCGCATAGCCGGCGCAGACCCCGCGCAAGCCCGACACATCGACCGCCGTCACCCCGGCGGCGGCGCAGATCTCCCGGACCATCGCGCCCAGAGGGGCCGCCCCGGCGCGGCCGTTCAGCCAGTGCCCGGTCCGCCACAGCGCCCCGTCCGACCAGACCTCGCCGCGCAGCGGCCAGTCCGGGAAGGGCCGCGCATCCCAGGCCCAGACATGGGCCCGGCCGATGTCGATCATCGGCGCTCCGTACACGGACGACACGGGATTCGCGCCCGCCGCCCGCCAATGCCCGACCAGCGCCTCCAGCGCGCTGCGCTGCGCCCGGTCGTCGCGCGCCCCGGACGAGAAATGCGGATAGGCGCTCTCGCTCGACCTCGGATCGTAGAAGACGTTGGGCTGGTTCGCGCCCTTGTCGACCGCCGGCACGCCGCATTCGGTGAAGCGCACCGGCTTGCCCTCGGGCGTCCAGGCGGTCGGCGAGGCCGCCTCGATCCCGCCCGGCCGGTCGTAATGCGCGTGCAGCCACCAATTGCGGATGTCCTTCGCGCGGAACACCCAGGGCTTGCCGTAAGCGCCGTCGGCGATGGCCGTGCGCGTCTGCGCCGCGCGCGCGGCGTCCGAGGCATAGAACCAGTCGAACGCCTCGCCGCCCTCGACCTGGCCGCTCAGATATGCCGGATCGTGGATCGTCCCCGTCGCGCTCAGCGCGTAGTCGGCATGATCCGTTCCGTCCCGCCAGTCGGCGAGCGGCGCATAGAAATCGATGCCGACGAAATCGACAGCCGCATCCGCCCACAGCGGATCAAGATGGAAATGGAAGTCGCCGCTCCCGTCCGCCGGATCGTGGCCGCGCCACTCGGTCCAGTCGGCGGCATACGAGATCTTCGTCCCCGGCCCCAGAATGCCCCGCACCTCGGCGGCCAGCGCCTTCAGCCGCGCGACGCCCGGATAAGCGCCGGGGCCGGAGCGCATCATGGTGATCCCGCGCAGCTCGCTGGCGATCAGAAACGCATCCACCCCGCCCGCCGCGACGGCGAGCGCCGCATAGTGGCGGATCATCCGCGCCAGCCCCCATTCGCCGTCGAAGAACGCGGCCACCGCATCCCCCGCCGCGGCGCTCTTGTCCGGACTGCCCGGACGCCCCGGCGCGGGGTGACAGGTGATGCGCCCGCGCCACGGGAACGCACCCTGCTCCGCCCCGCCCCACGGATCGGGCAAGCCGTTGCCCGGCGGCACGTCCATCAGGATGAAGGGATAGAGCGTCACCTCCATGCCGCGCGCCTTCAGCGCGGCGATCGCGGCGATCACCGAGGAATCGTCCGGCGTGCCGCCATAGTTCGGACGTCCCTCGGTGGCGCTCACCACATAGGCCGCGCCGCGCGTCACGCCCGCGACCTCCCAGGCGACGGGCCGGGTGCGCTTCTCGGCGATCTCGACGCCGGGGCGGATGCGGCACGACCCGGCGCGAAGATCGTCGCCGAACCAGGCGACCACCAGCGCCACCCGCTTCACGCGGGGCAGCGCCGCCTGCAGCTGGTCCAGCGAGGCCTCGAAGTCGCTTCTGCCGGCGCGGTTGTTGACGTTCTCGGCGATCCACGCCCCGCGCCCGGCGTCTCGCAGCACCCGGCCCGGCGACAGCGCGAACTCGCCCGACCCGGGGATCAGGCAGACCGCCTCGACCGTCTCCTCCAGAGCCCCGGCCTCGCCCGCCGCCGGGCGCACGATCTCGAACGAAAGCTGCGGCACGCGGTTGCCGAACGGCTCCAGCGGCAGATCCTCGAACACCGCATAGGCGGTGCCGCGAAAGGCGGGCGCGTCCGCGCCCTCCAGCGTCTCGATCAGCGGATCGGCGGCCTGCTCCTCCGTGCCCGGATGAACGCGCATGACCACGCCGTCGAGGGCCAGCGGCTTGCCGTCCGCCCAGACCCGGCCGATACCGCCGACGATTCCCTCGCACAGCCCGACCGCGAAGCTCGCGGTATAGGCGTATTCTGTCACGCGCGGCCCGCTCTTGCCGCCGCCGTGACGCTCGCTCGTCTCCTTGAAGCGCGCCGCCCAGATCACCTGTCCGGCCAGCCGCATCGTCCCGAAGACGCGCGGGATCGGCGCGCCCGGCGTCGAGGCCTGGACCTGCAATTCCTTCAGGCGCGGACCTTCGACGCTGGCGCTGCCGCGCAACAGCGCGTCGACCTGCGCCCCGGCATAGGCGCCGATCGCCCCGCCGATCGCCGCGCCGGTGATCGTCTGGCCGAACAGCGTGATCCCCGCCGGCAGCAGGGCGTTGCCCGCCGCCTGACCGGCGAGGCCGAGAACCAGTGTCGCCATGAAGACATCCCGATCTAGGGGCGAGGCGTTTCGGCCCGCGCCATCAGCGTGCGCCCGCGCCGGGTCAGGCTGGCGATCGCCCGCTGGATGATGCGGGCCATGTCGAGCACCGCGTCCTCCATGCCGATCACCGCCTGCTCGCGCCCGGCGAGCCGCACCCAGCCGAACACCCGCGCCTTGTTGGCGATGCCCTGCGCCGTCACGCCGTGCCGCCGCGCGATCTCGTGCGCGCTCGCCATCGTCGCCTGATAGTCGCGGCGGATCGCCTCCCAGTCGGGTTCGTCCGCCATCGCCCAGTCCGCCACGGCCCCCACGCGCCGCTTCGCCTTGCCGCCCATCGCACCCTCGCCCGAAAAAAGTCGCACCCCTGCTTTCCTCCCCCGTTCACGGGGGAGGTGCCCCGAAGGGGCGGAGGGGGCTTACCGCTATCGGCGCGCCGTCGCCGCTGCGCGCCGCTCGTCAATGGCCGCCGCGATTGCATCCAGCACCGCGCCGAGCGCCCGGTAGACCTCGTCATTGGCAAAGCGCATCACGCGCCAGCCCCGCGCCGCCAGAAAAGCGTCGCGCCGCGCGTCATGTGCCAATTCGGCGTCCGATCCGTGAGTCGCACCGTCGAGTTCGATCACCAAACGTGCGGCGATGCAGGCGAAGTCGGCGACATAGGGGCCGATGGGATGCTGCCGCCGGAACAGCGCCCCCGGCCGCTCGCGCTTACGCAGCCGCGACCACAGGATCAGCTCGGCCTCGGTCAATGCGCGCCGTAGCCCTTTCGCGAGTGTCCGCGACCGATGCTGGCCGTCCCGCACGCCCCCTCCGTCGCTACGCTTTCCTCCCCCGCAAGCGGGGGAGGAAAGCGAGCCATCCTTGGCCGCCACAGGCAACCGACCCGTCGTTGCACCCCACCATTTTTCCCCACCCCCTTTCCTCCCCCGTTCTCGGGGAGGTGCCCCCGTCAGGGAGCGGAGAGGGGAGAGAAATACCGAAGCCCCTTTCCTCCCCCGTTCACGGGGGAGGTGCCCCCGACAGGGGGCGGAGGGGGCTTCACCCGATACCGGACATAATTCCTATATACGCTCCACCCGTCCGGCGGTCAAGCGAAAAGTGGACAATATTCCTAGACGCGCCTAATGCGCCGGACGCGGCGCGACGGGCAGCAATTCGCGCACGAAATCCTGGAAGGCGCTCCCCGGCGAGGCCATGCCTTTCAGCAGGATCAGCGTATTCAGCGCCGGCCCCTCGAAAGTGAAGCGGCAATTGCGCACCGAGCAGTCGACGATCGAGGGCGGCAGCCCTCCGGCATAGACGAGGTCGCAATCGTCCAGCGTGCAGCCGTGGAACTCCACGCCGTCGAGGCGCAGCGCCTGGCCCTTGAATGTCTTGCCCGTGTGCTTCATCCGGCCCTCCTTGCGAGGTCCCGCCGATACACGCCCCGCCGCGCCCTGTCCATTCGCCGCCCCCGCGCGCACGGGCGTTCCGCGCCGCACGAATCCCGTCTAGCATGACGGCGAAGGCCGCGACCGCGACGGCCGGGGGGATGTCACGGTGCTGAACAAACTGCTCATGGGCCTTGCGGCGCTCGTCGTCGGCGTCGCGCTCGGCGCGGGCTCGCTCTGGTACATGCTGTTCCGGGCCTCGCCCACGCCCGTCATCTCGGTCGGCATCTGGCGGATGAACCCGCTCGCCGGTTCGGCCGCCAACGATCCCTATTCGCGGCTGCGCATCGCGATCACCTCGATCCTCGCCCTCAACAAGTCCGAGACGATCTATTTCGAGGCGCTCGCCGACAACGAGGGCGCGCCGCTCTCGGCGGCCTGCGACTACACGCTGATCGGCCAGCCGCCCGAGGCGCGCTGGTGGTCGGTCACCGCCTACGGTCCCGACGACATGCTGATCCAGAGCCAATCCCGCCGCTATTCGGCGAGCGCCGCCACCGTGAGCGCGCTCTCGACCGGCGAGGTCCAGATCGCCCTCACGCCCGACGGCTCCGGCCCGAACGGCATCGCCACCGGCAATGGAACCTTCGCGCTGCTGCTGCGCCTCTACCAGCCGTCGGAGGGCCTCGCGGCCGCGCCGGACAGCGCCCCGCTCTTCCGCCTCGTGAAGGGGGCCTGCCGCGCATGAAAATCGTGAAATGGCTGCTCGCCGTCCTCGTCATCGCCGCCGTCAGCCATGCGGGGCTGCTCTATTTCGGCCCGTCGCTGGTGATGAGCCGCGCCATGGGAAAGATCGGAGCCAAGGCGGGCGCGAACGCGATGCTTCATTCGCCGCGCCCCAACGCCGACAACGACACGATCGTGCGCTCCTCGCCCGATCTGCTCTATTCGGTCTGCGTTTACGATCTCGACGCCGGGCCGCTGCGGATCAACGCCGAAGTGCCGCCGGGCACCTATTGGTCGATGTCGTTCTACGACATGAACACCAACAATTACCGCGTCATCAACGACAGCCAGGCGACCGCCGGCGCGGTGCTGATCGTACTGATGAAGGCGGGCACGCTCGGCCCGACGCCGGCCGGGGCGGAAGTCGTCGCCTCGCCGACGGCGCGCGGCATCGTCCTCATCCGCACGCTGGTGAACGACGATTCCCGCGAGCAGCAGATCGACACGGTGCGCCGCCGCGCGGCGTGCACGCCGCTCCAGATGCCGCTAGAGTGACACGCCCCGCCCGACCGGAACCCGCACCGATGCTGAAGACGCTCGCCGCCGCCGCCATTGCGGCCCTCGCCGCCCTCGCCTCCTCCGCCGCCGCCGAGGAGGAACTGGTCAAGGTCCGCTTCGTCACCGACTGGAAGGCCCAGGCCGAACACGGCGGCTTCTACCAGGCGAAGGCCAAGGGGATTTACGAGAAATACGGCCTCGACGTCGAAATCGTCCAGGGCGGGCCGTCCGTCAACGTGCCCCTCCTGCTCGGCTCGGGCGAGGCCGACTTCGCCATCGGCTCGAACAGCTTCATCCCCCTCAACATGATCGCCGAAGGCGTCCCCGCCACCGCTGTCGCATCGATCTTTCAGAAGGACCCGCAGGTCCTGATCACCCACCCCCGCGACGACATCAAGTCCATTGCGGATATGCGCGGCAAGCCGATCATGATTTCGGACGCCGCGTCGGGGGCCTACTGGATCTGGCTGAAGGCCTCCTTCGGCTTCGACGATTCCCAGATCCGCAAGTACACCTACAATCTCGCGCCGTTCCTCGCCGACGAGAGCGCCATCCAGCAGGGCTACATCACCTCCGAGCCCTACCAGATCGAGAAGGAAGGCGGCTTCAAGCCGCAGCTCTTCCTGCTCGCCGACGAGAACTATCCCTCCTACGCGAACCTCATTCTGGCGACCGACGAGATCGCGGCGACCCGCCCGCTCGTCGTCGCGCATTTCGTTCAGGCCTCGATCGAGGGCTGGCAGGATTATCTCACCGGCGATCCCGCGCCCGGCAACGCGCTCATCAAGGCCGACAACCCGGAGATGACCGACGACGTGCTCGCGCAGGCCATCGCGAAGATGAACGAGTATCGCCTGGCGACGGCGGGCGACGCCGAAAAGGGCGGCATCGGCACGATGACCGACGCGCGCTGGCAGGCCTTCTTCGAAGTCATGTCGGCGAACGGCGTCTATAAGGCCGATCTCGACTGGAAGCGGGCCTACACGCTCGTCTTCCTGCCCTGAAGCGCCGGAGAGGCCGGCGGGAGCCGCCATGCCCGACCTTCGCCTCTCCCATCTCGCGCGCAGTTTCGCGGGCGGCGCCGCCGCGCTGGCCGATCTCTCGGCCGACATCCCGGCCGGGGCCTTCGTTTCGCTGCTCGGTCCGTCGGGCTGCGGCAAGAGCACGACGCTCCGCCTCATCGCCGGCCTCGATACGCCGAGCGGCGGAACCATCGAATGGGACGGCGAACGGCCCGAGATCGGCTTCGTCTTCCAGGAACCGACTTTGATGGCCTGGGCCAGCGCCGCCCGCAACGTGGCGCTGCCGCTCGAACTTGGCGGATCGGGCAAGGCGGCGGCGCTGGCGCGCGCCCGCGCGGCGCTCGCCGAGGTCGGCCTCGCGGGGTTCGAAAACGCCCTGCCGCGCCAGCTTTCGGGCGGCATGAAGATGCGGGTATCGATCGCCCGCGCCCTCGTCGCCCGTCCGGCGGCGCTGCTGATGGACGAGCCGTTCGCGGCGCTCGACGAAAGCACCCGCGCCCGCCTCAACGGCGATCTGCTGCGTCTGTGGGCGGCCGAAAAGTTCACCGCGATCTTCGTCACCCATTCGGTGTTCGAAAGCGTGTTCCTGTCGCAGCGCATCCTCGTGCTCTCCGGCCGCCCCGGCCGGCTCGTCGCCGACATCGCCAATCCCGCGCCCTACCCGCGCGACGATCTCTATCGCACCTCGCCGCAGTTCAACGAGGTCGCCCGCGAGGTTCTGCTGGCGCTGAAGGCAGGCGAGTCATGACGCGGACCCTTCTCCGCCTCGTCCTGCCCGTGCTGCTCTTCGCGGCGCTCGTCTGGTTCTGGGAATGGGCGGTCGGCTTCTGGCAGGTGAAGAAGTTCGTGCTGCCCGCGCCCTCCGCCATCCTCGCGGCGTTCCGGACCGACGGCGCTTCGCTGCTCGCCTCGGCCGCGGCGACGGCGAAGACGACGCTCGCCGCCTTCGCGCTCGCCGCCGTGTCGGGCGTCGCGCTCGCCGCCCTCTTCGCCTCCAGCCGCCTCGCCGAGGCGATGCTCTCGCCCTATGCGGTGATCCTCCAGGTGACGCCGGTCGTCGCCATCGCGCCGCTGGTCGTGATCTGGGTCGGGCTCGACAATGCCTGGCTCGCCGTCCTCATCCTCGCCTGGATCGTCGCCTTCTTCCCCGTGCTCGCCAACGCGACCGCGGGCCTCAAGGCGGCCGATCCAAATCTGCGCGATCTCTTCCGCCTCTACCGGGCGACCCCGCTTCAGACCTTCCGCCGCCTGCTGGTGCCGTCCTCGCTGCCCTACCTGCTCGCCGGCCTCAAGACGGCGGGCGGCCTCGCGCTGATCGGCGCGGTGGTCGCGGAGTTCGCGGCCGCCTCGGGCACTTCGGGCGGCCTCGCCTGGCGCATTCTGGAGGCCGGCAACCGGCTTCAGATCGCCAAGATGTTCGCCGCCCTCATCCTCCTCGCCCTGATGGGCGTCCTCATCTACGCGGCGCTCAGCTTCCTGGAATGGCTGCTGCTGCGCCGCTGGCACGGCGAGGTCGCGCGCTGACCATGGAACCCCGTCTCAAGACCGAAATCTGGGTCGGCGCCTATGTCCGGCGCTGCCATGCCGCCGGCGCCCCGGCCTTCGTCACCCGCAAGGGCGATCCGGACGCCGGCGCCGTTCTGGTCGTCATCGACCGGCTCGACGGCACGTTCCGCCTCTTCGGCCGCGCCCGCGACGGCCAGGGCAGCCTCGTCTTCGCGCCGCTCACGGACTGGACCGACGCCGCCACCGTCCAGACGGCGCTCGACCGCCAGACGAAGTTCGACCCCGACCTCTGGACCGTCGCCGTCGAATGCCGCACCGGCGAGGCGTTCCTCGACGAGTATTGACCTTCGCCCCCGCCCGCTCCCATAAGGCGGCCATGAAAGCGTTCGCAGCCATCCGCTTGTAGCCGGCCAGACCCGACCGTCTGTTCCCGCCAGCACGCCTGCACGCCTTCCCGCAAAAAGTTCCCGCCCATGTCCGACGCTCTCGACGCCCTCACGCCCGCCGCACAGGCCGCGACGCGGCGCACCTTCGCCATCATCTCGCACCCCGACGCCGGCAAGACGACGCTGACCGAGCATCTGCTGCTCAAGGGCGGCGCCATCCATCTCGCCGGCGAGGTCAAGGCCAAGGGCGAGCGCCGCCGCGCGCGCTCCGACTGGATGAAGATCGAGCAGGAGCGCGGCATCTCCGTCACCACGGCGGTGATGACCTTCCAGTTCGAAGGCTGCACCTTCAACCTGCTCGACACGCCCGGGCACGAGGATTTCAGCGAGGACACCTACCGCACCCTCACCGCCGCCGATTCCGCCGTCATGGTGATCGACGCCGCCAAGGGCATCGAGGCCCAGACCCTCAAGCTCTTCGAGGTCTGCCGCCTGCGCGACATTCCCATCGTCACCTTCGTCAACAAGATGGACCGCGAGGCGCGCGATCCGATGGAGACGCTGGACGAGATCTCCGACAAGCTTCAGCTCGAAACGACGCCGATGATGTGGCCGGCGGGCATGGGCCTCAATTTCCGCGGCGCCGCGCATCTTGAATCGAACGCCTTCCTGCCCTTCGCCCGGCTGGGAGAGCACGGCGCGGCGGTCCCGCTCGACGGCGACGCCCTCGCCGGCCTGCTCTCGGCGGACGAGAAGGCGAAGCTCGACGAGGATCTGGAATTCGTGCGCGGCGTCTGCGCGCCGTTCGATCTTCAATCCTACCGCGAAGGCCATCTGACGCCGGTCTATTTCGGCTCGGCGCTCAAGGATTTCGGCGTCGCCGAGGTGTTGCGGGCGCTCGGCGCCTACGCCCCGCCGCCGCGTCCGGTGAAGGCCGACAAGCGCATGGTCGAGCCGGGCGAGGACAAGGTCAGCGGCTTCGTCTTCAAGGTCCAGGCCAACATGGACCCCAACCACCGCGACCGCGTCGCCTTCATGCGCATGGTCTCGGGCCACTTCAAGCGCGGCATGAAGCTCAAGCCCTCCGGCTCGGGCAAGGTCATGTCGATCCACAACCCGATCCTCTTCTTCGCCCGCGACCGCGAGATCGTGGACGAAGCCTGGCCGGGCGACGTGATGGGCATCCCGAACCACGGCACGCTCCGGGTCGGCGACACGCTGACCGAGGGCGAGGATCTGGTCTTCACCGGCATCCCGAACTTCGCGCCGGAAATCCTGCGCCGCGTGCGCCTCGCCGATCCGCTGAAGGCCAAGCACCTCCAGCGGGCGCTCGAGAGCCTCGCCGAGGAAGGCGTCACGCAGGTCTTCAAGCCGCAGCTCGGCTCGCAATGGTTCGTCGGCGTCGTCGGCCAGCTCCAGCTCGACGTGCTGGCGCAGCGCATCCAGCAGGAATACGGGCTCGAAGTCGGCTTCGAGGGCGGGCTGTTCGAGACCGCGCGCTGGGTCGCCGCCGCCGACCCGGCCGACCTCAGGAAGTTCATGGACGCCAACAAGGGCAACATGGCCGAAGACCGCGACGGCGCCCCGGTGTTCCTCGCCAAGAGCAATTGGGAACTCGGCTATATCGCCGACCGCAACCCCGGCATCCGCTTCACCGCGACCAAGGAACGGGGCTAGGCCGCCGCCTGCTGCCCCGCGCCCTGGCGCACGCGCCAGAAGCGCATCACGCGCTGCGCCGCTTCCACCGGAACCTTGTCGTAGAGTTCCAGCAGGTCGTAGGCCGCCTGCAGCGAGCGCGTCTCGTCCACGCGGCTGAGGGCCAGCGTCGAAAAGGTCTGGCGGTCGAAGCGGCAGGCGCGCGAGGCGATCGCGAAGCCTTCCGGATTGCTGTCGCCGATCACCCGCTTGGCGGTCTTCAGGTCGAGATCGGCGAGCTTGGCGAAGACGATCGCCACTTCGGCGTGACGCTTCTGCTTGGCGAGGTTGACCAGAAGCTGCTCGGTGATCGGACCCGATTTCGTCAGGCCCTGGATGAAGGCGTCGGCCTTCGCCTGTTCGGGGTCGGGCGCGGCGGCGCGCATCTTCATGCGGCGCTCGGTCTGGCGGATCGCCCCGTCGATGACCGACGGATCGACATTCTCCATCCGGCTCATGATCACCCGGCGCAGCTCGGACGATACGGCGAAGAACATCTGGTTCAGCAGATCGGGCGGAATGTCGGCGCGCGTCACCATCGGACGGCGCAGCGGCTCGACGGTCTCGGCCTTGTCGGCCAGCACTTCCATCGCGTCGCGCGACAGCTCCGCGCCGTCGTTCGAGGCGAGGCGCACGAGCACGCGGTCGTCGCCGCGCTCGACGAGGGCGTCGGAGACGGCGGCGCTCACGGTCTTGCGGCCGGCGATGGCGTGCAGGTGGTCCTGGGTCTGCAGCTTGGCGAGCGCGATCAGATCGCTGTCGCGCAGCACGACGGATTGCGTCAGCACCGGCCGGGCGACGTTGATCTCGTCATTGGCGAGCTGGACGATCAGCGCGTGCGGCGCGTTGGGCACGCTGGCGAGGCGGGTCGCCAGCGTCTGGCGGACCTCCATCTCCATCTCGCGCGCGACGGTGCCCAGGATGTCGCCGAACTGTTCGGTCTGGGTCGCCGAGTGGTCCTGCGGGGCCTCCATGAAGAGGTCCGTCACCTCGCGCAGCAGCTCGCGGCGCTTCTCGCTCGAAGGCTCCTTCGCCAGGTCGATCAGGCGAAGCAGATTGCGATGGCTCTGCGGCATCAGGCGGAATCTCTCGGCGGGCAAGGATTGCCCGGCCAAGGTGCGGCATCGGCGTAAACAATCCGTTCAGCCGATCGCGGAAAGACGGGGGTATTTCCAGTCAATCCGCCGTCCGCTTCAGGATTCCAGCACCTCGACCCAGGTATTGGGGTAGAAACCGTTGAATCCCGTGCGCAACGCGCAGGAATAGGCCCCCAGCATCCCGAACTCGATCCAGTCCTCATCGCCCAGATTCTGCGGCAACAGGATGGGACGCGGCATCTTGTCCAGCGTGTCGCAGGTCGGACCATACACGCGATACGGGCGGCGCGGCCCGCCCACTTCCACAACCTTGCCCGCCCCGGTGCGCATATACACGCGGCGCGGGTAGTCGATGTTCCAGTCCGGCAGGGTCATCTCGTCGAACGAGCCGTAAACGCCGTCGTTCAGATAGACCCGGTCGTTCTTGCGCCGGATGACCTGGGTGATCGCCGAGATGCCCTCGGCGCAGATCGCCCGCCCCGGCTCGCAGATGAGGTCGGCCTTCTTCGACAGGCGCAGCGTCTTGCGGGCCTCGCGGATGGCGTAGAAATAGTCGTCCATCGGCGGCGCGGGCACGCCCGGATAGGGCGCGGGAAAGCCGCCGCCGACGTCGAACCCGCCCAGCTCCACGCCCGCCATCTCGACCGCGTCGCGGCAGAACTCCAGCGCCTGGCGATAGGCCATCGGGCGAATGCAGAGCGAGCCGACATGGAAGGTGAGGGCCGGGGTGAAGCCCGCCGCCGCCACCTTCTTCAGCAGCGCCGCCCCGTCGCCGGATTCAAGCCCGAACTTGCTCGACAATTCCAGGAACGCCCCGTCCACCGGCGTCGACAGGCGCACGAAGACCGTCACCTTCTTGCGCTCGGAGGGCAGCGTGATCCCGGTCTCTTCGTCCAGGTGCTGCAACTCGCGCTCGTCGTCGATGGCGAAGCTGCGCACGCCGTATTTGCGATAGGCCTCACCCGTCGTGCCGCGAATGCGGATGGGGGCCATGAAGTGACAGGTCGCGTCCTTGTAGCGTTCGGCGATCAGCTTCACCTCGGGCAATGAAGCGACGTCGAAATCGCGCAGGCCCGCGCCGTAGATCAGGTCCAGCAGTTCCGGGGCCGGGTTCGCCTTGACGGCGTAGAGCGTGCGCCCCGGAAAGCCGGTCATGAATTTCCGGACCGACCGGGTGATCCGCTTGGGGAACAGGGCATAGACCGGCAGCGACGGGCGCAGCGTCTCGATCGCCTCGGCGACGGTCGCAAACCGCGGCGGCCCCACCCGCTTCGGACCGGCGGCCGCCGCCGCCTTCTTCCTTGTCGCCGTCGCCATCGCGCGCACTCCTGAAAGGGAGGCTGCGAGTTACGCGGCGAACGTGTGAATTGCAATCGCGGCGCGCCGGTGCGGTGCGGTGCGCGCGCTTCAGGCGGCCTGAACGCTCGCGGCCGCCATGCGCTTCGGCAGCGCGGCGGAAAGGTCGTGGCCGAGGCCGGCGACGATCGCCGGGATGGCGCTGGCCGAAATCGCCCGGTCGAGACCGGAAACCGCTTCGGGGTCCAGCGTGCGGCGGGCGAGCGCGAAGCCGTCGAAATCGCGGCCCGAGACCGTCTCGTCCTGGAGCAGGCGGACGCCGCGATGCGCCGGATCGCGGCAGATGCGGGCAAAGGCCGCGCCGACATTGTCGCGGGGGCCTTCGAGGACCTGGAAGAAGACGCCGCCGCCATAGGCGAGCAGGCCGCTGACCTGCGCCGCCTCGTTATAGCGGCGGGCGCTTTCGAACAGGCGGTCCAGATCGTCGGCGCCGAAGTCGCGGCTGGCGGTGCTGAGATAGCAGAGCTGACGGATCATGGCGGCGTGCCCTCGTACGCGAGGGGCAAGCCTAAGTCCGCCGCACTTAGCGAATGATGAATCGGCTCAGGCCGCGAGCGCGACCTGCGAAAGACCCGCCGCCGCCGGATTGCCCAGCGCCGGAACGATCTCGGCCGCGCTCATCGGGCGCCGGCGAAGCTGCGCGGCGATCAGGCCGGGCGCCTCAGGGGCGAGGACGCGCAGGCCCATCAGGCGGCCGGGGAAGTTCCGCGCGGCGACTTCGATATCCTGAAGGATGCGCAGGTTTTCGTGGCGCGAGTCGGCGCGCAGGCGGGTCAGCAGCGCCTCGACGGCGTCGGCCGGTCCCTCGACGATCTGCAGATAGACGCCGTTGCCGGCGGCCAGAATGCCGGTCAGGCCGTTGCGGCCGTTCGCGGCCCGCGCTTTGTCGACAATCCCGTGAAGTTCGGCGTCGCCCGCACCGGCACGGGCGGTACTCACATAAACAACCTGACGGATCATGGTACGCGGAGACCTTCTGAAGCTTCTGCCCCCTTCTGCCACGCCGAATATGGACGGCGGATGAACGGGGGCGCGGCTTCTACACCTATTCGGCCGCTTCCGCCAAGTCCTGGCGGACCTGCGGGGTCATCGGCAGGAAGGCCCTGACCGTGGTGCCCTGCCCGAGCGCGCTCTCGATCTCCATCCGGCCGCCATGCATCTCCACGAACGAGCGCACCAGCGACAGGCCGAGGCCGGTGCCCTCGCGCTCGCGGGTATAGGCGGTCGAGGCCTGCTCGAACGGCCGGCCGAGGCGGCGCAGGTCTTCCTCGCCGATCCCCACCCCGTCGTCGGCGACGCCCAGCCAGAACCAGCCCGCCTTGGTCGCGGTGGCGACCTCGACGGTGCCGCCGGCCGGGGTGAACTTGATGGCGTTGGACAGGAGATTGAGCAGGATCTGCTTCAGCGCCCGGCGGTCGGCGACGAGGCCTTCGGCGGCGGCCAGATTGGCGGTCAGCTTCACCTTCTTGTTCTCGGCCGTCACCTTCACCGTCTCCAGGCATTTGGAGATGAGTTCGGCCGTATCGACCGGCTCGGGCGCGAGTTCGAACTTGCCGGCCTCGATCTTCGACATGTCCAGCACGTCGCCGATCAGGTCGAGCAGATGCCGCCCGCTGTCGTGGATGAGACCGGCATACTCCTTGTACTTGGGCACCGCGATCGCCCCGAACATCTCCTGCCGCATCACGTCGGAGAAGCCGATGATGGCGTTGAGCGGCGTCCGCAATTCATGGCTCATGTTCGCAAGGAACTGCGATTTCGACGTATTCGCCCGCTCCGCCAGATCCCTAGCCCGCGCCAACTGCCCCTCGAAGGCGCGGCGGGCCGAGGTGTCGCGGCCGACGGCGACTATGTCGGCGTCCTCGCCCCAGGCGCCGTCATGGACGGGATCGCAGCGGAACTCCATCCAGGCGACGCCGCCGCCGGCGCGCGCCATGCGGACTTCCGCCGAGGCCGGACGGCCGAGCGCGGCCGCATCGCGCAGCGAGTCGGCCAGCACGGCGCGGTCGCCCGGCAGGACGAAATCGAAGACGCTGCGCCCATGGATAAGGTCCGGCGCGACGCCGAGCAGTAATGCGCTCGCTGCCGAAGCGAAATGCACCTCGCCCTGCGGCGAGAGGCGCAGGATCAGATCTCCCGCCCCTTCCGTCACCGCCTTGAAGACCAGCGCGCCGCGCCGTTCGCGCGCCTGCGCCTCGCGCTCGGCCAGCGTCACCGAATAGATCGCGGCGCCGGCATAGCCGACCGCCGCCAGCGTCACCGCGGCCCGCACCAGCGCCCCGCCCGCCTCGGGGATCAGCGGCACGGCGGTCCAGCCTTCGGGCGCGGCGAGCGCCAGCAGCACGATCCCGAAGGCCGCCGCGCCCGCGCCCAGCACGATCGAGCGCGGCTGGCGGGTGAGCGCGCCGTCGGCCGGCAGAACCATCAACCAGGGCAGGAAGGGCGAGGCGAGACCGCCGGTCAGGGCCGACAGATAGGCGATGAACAGAGTGAGGCTGGCGAGCGCGCCGGCCTTGGCGGCGGCGTCGCGCTCCGGCTCCAGGGCGAGAATGGCGAAGCCGGCGTGACCGGCCAACCAGACGAAGGCGATCCCTTCCGCCCAGCCCGGCCAGCCGATGAAGAGCGCATAAAGGATGAACGCGGCCAGCCCGCTGACCCCGCCGACGAGCTGGCCCAGCACGAAGCCGCGGTCGGGCGAACGGCGCGGCGCCGCGCCCAACATCGCCGAAATCGACCGGAAAACCGCCATCGCCTGGAACTCGCCCCACCTGGGTGGTTCACCTTTGCCTCACCGACGTTAAGGATGGCTGAATGACGTCATGGTTTATTAGCGGTTTACAAAGGTAAATAGATCGTATTTGAACTAAATACGCCGAGACTTTTCGATAACATTTCCGATTATTTTAATATAGATCGCACTGATCCTGAACTTTCTCGTATTCTATATTGACTTCTGCCGTCATCAATTGATGTCTAGATTGCATTTTACCTATCCGATTTACGGCAATTCAGAAGTTCGGCGGCATAGTCGGGGCATAGAACGCGAGACCCCGTCCAATGCTGTTCCTGTGCCGCGCTGCTTTCTGGATCACCGTGGTCGCCGTCTTTCTGCCGGGCGACCCGGCGGCGGACGCCGTCACCGCGTCGGCCCGTAGCGCCGCGCAGACGGCGACCGAGGTCGCCTATGACGACAGCTTCCGGGCGGTCGCCGATGTCTGCCTCGACCGGCCGGAGCTCTGCACCGCCGGGGTCGATGCGGTCGACGAAGCTCAGGATCTGGCCGTCGCAGGTCTCGACGCTCTGGCCATGACGCTGGACGGCGGCGAAACCGCCCCCGGCAAGTAATTCGGTACCCCGCGCGAGCCACCCCCACAGCTCGCACGCCGGCCTGGGTGCGTTCCGGAATCCCCCCTCCGGGACGCACCCAAGTCTGCCGCCCCCGAGGCGTGACGCTCCCGTCCCACGATGCGCTGCTGCGGCTCTCGCCACCGCCGGAGCCGTCATGTCTTTCGATCCCGAACAGCATCAGGTCGCGCCGCCGCGCTGGTTCGACGATCTGACTCTCGGCGAGGTCTTCCGCCTGCCCTCGCGCACGCTGGGCGACGGCAATTTCACCGCCTTCCAGACCGTCAGCCTCGACAATCATCCGATCCATTACGATGTCGAGTATTGCGCCCGCCGCGGCCTCAAGGGACCGCTCGCGCACGGGCTTCAGGTGCTCGCCTTCACCGCCGCCGGGGCCGGACTGTTCCCGCACCAGATCGGCGACGCCCTGCTCGGCTTCATCGAGGTCAACGCGAAGTTTCTGAAGGGCGTCTTTCCCGGCGACACGCTCTATCCGGCGCTGGAGATCGTCGAGCTGACGCCGCAGCGCACGACGGGCATCTGCGCGATGCGCGCCACCGTCCACAACCAGCATGGCGAGCTGGTGCTCGACGGCATGCACCGCTACCTCATCAAGCGCCGGGCCTGATCCTCACGCCGCCTCCTCCGCGAGGCGCTCCCGCCACGCCTCGATCCGCCCCGGACGGCGGCCGCCGGAGACGAGGCCGTAATGAGCCGCCAGCCGGTCGAGCCCGAGGCGCAGGATCGCCTTCGCCGAACGCTGCGGCCAGCCGAATCCGCGTTCGGCCTCGTTCAGCCCGCGCGCCAGACACACCACGTCGAACAGCAGATCGCCGAGCCCCGGCCCCGCCGCATCCAGCGCTGCGAGGCAGCGCCGCCTTGCGTCGAGCGCGCCGATCCCAAGCCGCTCGTCCGCATCGAGAGAGCGCCCGCCGCCGCCCGGCAGCGCGTCGGGGTCGCGCGTCAGCCGGGGCCGCAGATGAGCGCGCTCGAAATCCGCGGCGAGCCGATCGGCCGCCGCGCCGTGTTCCGGCGAGAGATAGGGACGTCCGTCCGGCCCGGCCAGCCGCTTCAACGCGTCCAGCGGCGTCGTCGCCCGGTCGATCGCCGGGCCATCCTCCTGGCACTCGATCTCGCCATGCTGACGCCGGAACGCCTCGTCGCCGCCGCGCGTCCGCAACAGCCAGGCCTCGCCTTCGGACGCGAGGCCGTAGCGCCCGTCGCGGTCCTCGCAAATCCATCCGCGCGCCGCGAAGGCCAAAACGATGCGCGCCTCGACGGTCAGGCGCACCCGGCCGCCGGGTCGCAAGGCGGCAGCGAAGTCGCCTGTCCGCCGGCGTTCCAGCCGCGCCTTGCCGAGACGGCCGAGCACCCGCAGGCCCTCGCGTTCCAGTTCCCGTTCCGCCGTCTTTCCGCCCATGACCGCCCTGCTCCCTTGCCGCGCGGCGGAAGCGCGCCGCCGCCGATCTAGGATATATCTCCTAGATCGACGCGCGCAAGAGCGTCTATGATTATTTTCCTTGTCGCGCTTTCAGGCGGGTGCGGCCGCGAAGGCCGCCGCGCCGGCGCTCCAGGAGGGCTGGCGCGCCGCGAGCGTGCGCTGGGCGCTGCGCTCCAGCGGCAGGAAACGGTCGTAGCCCAGCACCATGTTGACGCGGCCATCGGCATCGGCGAACGGCAGACGCAGCCACGCCTGCACGACGCCCGGCCGGTCGCGCCACAGCAGAGGCATGAAGCCGCTCGCCGGCGCCGCGGTTTCGGCGACATGGGCGTAGATCGCCTGCCATTCCTCAAGCTGCGGCCCGAAGGCGATCTCGTCGAGGCAGCGCCCCGTAAGTTCCTCGCCGAAGGCATCGCGCAGGCCCGTGCCGGCGAGGCGGAACCGGAAGCGTCCGTCCTCGGGGCCGACATCGACGAGGCTCATCGTCGGCAGGCGGCGGACCAGCGCGCCGGGGCGGAAATCGCCGCGGCAAGGCAGCGCGCCGCCGCGCTTCAGGCTCGTCCAATAGCTCAGAACCTCGCGCTGGTCGGCCAGCATGGCGTCCGCCTGCAGCGAAAATTCGACCGCCCCCATTCGCGTCATCCCCCGATCCGCGCCGCCCTCGCGATGACGTCCCGCCGTCATTCACGTCTGATTAACCATGCGTTGAATCGCCGAATCCGGCAAGCGCAAATAGCGCCTAACTACATGATTTTATGCATTTTTTCGTTTCGAAACCGATTCGAGCCGCGCGCGCCGACTCGTTCGGCGGCTAATTGATCCGTATAAGGATAAAATGGCCGGAGGCGCCGATGCGCCTCCGGCAGCTTCGCCTATTCGCGGGCGCAGGCGCAGTCGCCGAACAGTTTCGGATCGAGCAGGCGGAAATAGGCGCTGAGCGCGTCGGCCACGATGTCCTGGCTCGGCTTGCGCAGCTGGGCGGAGGCGATCTTCAGGCGCACGAAATGCGACTGGCGCAGCCGCACCGACACATGGAAGCGCCGGGCCGGGTCGACGGCGCCGCTGGCGTCGCCGATCGCGCAGGCGCTCGACCCGCTGCACGCCGGTTCGGCGGCATGCGGTGCGGCATGGACGGGCGCGGGCGCCGGACGCGGCGGCGGCGCCTCGGTCGTGTAGCCGGCCCGCGCCAGAATGGCGGTGGGACGAAAGGGCGGTTCGGCCGGAGCCGGCGGGGGCGTCTCGATCGCCGCCATGCGGGGATTGCCGCCCGAATGGGTCGCCATCGCCGGCTGTGCGGCGCCTTTGCGGGCCAGGAGGCCGGAAGTCAGCGACGCAAAACGATAGCTCATGGACTACCTTCCCCCCTGATCAACCGAAGGCGCGCCGCCCGAAGGCGGAACCGGCGCGGCCGAACGTCGTCACCGGACGCAGCGCCGGCGGCCGGTTGGCGTCGAACGCGCTGACGCCTTGCGGCGGATCGAGGCGGGCGATGCGTTCGCCGAGATAACGCCAAAGATCGCCGATCTCGGCGGAGGACTTGGCCAGCGGGTCGATCTCCATCACGGTGCGGCCGTCGATCATGCTGGCGGCGAAATCGAGCCGATTGTGCACGGTTACGGGCGCGACGGTGCCGTGCTGCGAAAGCGCGATCGCCGCTTCCATGGTGATCTTGGCCCGCGCCGTCGCGGCGTTCAGGACGAAGACCATCTGCTTCTTGCGGCCCTCGATGATGTCGACCGTCGGGCCGACGGCGCGCAGATCGTGCGGGCTCGGACGGGTCGGCACCACCACCAGATCGGCATGGGCGACGACCTCGCTGATCGCCCGCGTGACGGCGGGCGGCGTGTCGATGACCACCAGACGGAAGCCCTGCTCGCGCGCCGACTCGATGTCCTGATAGAGCGAGGAGAACTGCGACTGGATGAAGGCGGGCGTGCGCGCCTCGCGGGCGTTCCACCATTTGGCGAGGCTGCCTTGCGGGTCGGCGTCGATTAGCGCGACGGGTCCTGCGCCCGCGCGCTCGGCTTCGACGGCGACGTGGCCCGCCAGCGTCGTCTTGCCCGAACCGCCCTTCTGCGAGGCGAAAACCATCACCCGCATCGGCGGCGTTGCGTGAAAGGATAACATCGCGCCTCCAAAACCGTGCGAGCCCGATATCCGGCGGCACGTCTGGATCGAACATGCCAACCGCGCCTTAAACCGTGTTCAAGGCGGGCGATTGCTTTTCGTTCAACTTCGAAGAGAATCCGCGCCATGAAGACCTTTCTCGCGCTCGCCGCCTTCGTCCTCCTCGCGGCCTGCGCCTCCGGCGCCGTCGACGATCCCGTTTTCCGCGCCGGCTACGACGCGGGCTGCTCGATGGCGCATGCCAACCGCGAGGCCCGCGCCGCGATGACCGCCGGCCAGCCGGACCTCTATCGCCGCGGCTTCTCGGCGGGCCTTTCGGCCTGCGGCGGCGAAATGGGCCGCTGACCATGGCCCGCCGGCGCAAGGCCGCCCCGCCCTCGCCCGCGCCGGACGATCTGGCGGAGCTGTGGCCGGGCCAGTCGGTCGAGCTTCTCAAGGCGCTGCACATCCTCACGCCCGACGGACGGCTCAACCAGGATTCGCGGCGCAAGCTGAAGCAGGTGCTGCATCTGGTTCAGCAATTGCGCCCGGCGCTCGACCGCCTCTACGAGCGCGAGGCCGATCCGCTGATCGTCGATCTCGGCGCGGGCAAATCCTATCTCGGCCTCATCCTCTACGATCTGGTGATTGGCCCGGCGGGGCGAGGCTCGCTGGCGGCGATCGAGATGCGGGCGGACCTCGCCGAAGCGGCCGCCTCCATCGCACGCGGCGCGGGCTTCGCGCGCGTCCACGTCGCCGCCGCGCCCATCGCCTCGGCCGAGGCCGACGCGCTGACAGAGGGCCGCAGGCCGGCGCTCGTCACTGCGCTCCACGCTTGCGACACCGCCACCGACGACGCCATCCGCTTCGCGCTCAAGCACGATGCGGCGGCGATCGCCCTCGTCCCCTGCTGCCAGGCGGAGGCCGCCCGGCTGCTTGAGGATGTGCATGGGCCGTCCGACGCGCTGTGGCGTCATCCGATCCAGCGCCGCGCCTTCGGCGCGCACCTCACCAACACCATCCGGGCGTTGCTGCTCGAAGCGCACGGCTACAAGGTGCGCCTCACCGAGTTCACCGGCTTCGAGCATACGCAGAAGAACGAGCTGATCCTCGCCGAGCGCGTGCAGCGGTCGAACGCCCTGGCGCGGGCGCAGCTCGACCGCCTGCTCGCCGCCGTGCCGGTGAAGCTCGGCGTCCTCGACCAGCTCTGACGATCAGCCCTGCGGGGCCGGCGCGCCGCGGCGCGCGGCGGCATGGGCTTCGATCTGCGCCCGCAGCGCCGGATGGCGAGCCGACAACGCATCGAGATCCTGCTTGCGCAGCACCAGAAGCTCGCAATAGCTGACCGCAACTACGTCGGCGTTGCGCTTCTGGCGGGTCAGCAGCGCCATCTCGCCGAAGAAATCGCCGTCCTTCAGCCGTACCGGGGCGTGCGGCAGCATGACATCGACCGCGCCCGAGACGATGAAATACATCTCGCGCCCGATCTCGCCGGCCCGCACGACGGGCTCGCGCGGAACCGCAAGCTCGGGCCGCAGCAGCCGCGCGATCTCCGACAGGTCGGCCGCGTCGGCGTCGCGGAACAGCGGCACCCGCGCCACCATGTCCTTGATCTCCAGTCCGAGATCGAGTTCCGGGCGGCGGGCCAGCGCCCGGGCGCGGCGCAGGCGGTCGGCCTCCATGTCCTCGAAGATGTCCTCCGAGATCAGGCCCTCGTGGCGCTGGGCGCGATACTCGGCTTCTTCCAGGGCGAGCGCGAGGCGCGCGACGATCAGCTCGCGGACCTGCGTGGTGTAGGCGGTGTACTGCTTTTCCATCGCATCGAGCGCCGCCTGGGCGGCGCGCGCGCGGTCGTCGAGCAGGCGCGACGCCTCCGCCAGCGCCTCCGGCCCGATGAGCGGCGGCAATTGCTCGGCGGCAAAGGCGTGAAGCTGCGTCAGGACGCGGCCCTTGATGAGCATCATCTGGTAGCGCGCGGCGATCTCGTCCGAGAGCATTCCGGTGATGCCGAAGCGGCGATGGAGCCACTGCGCCATGCGGAAACGCCAGGTCAGCCGGTGGTTGCGCGCGGCCGATTCCTGATAGCCCTCCGCGCCCAGAGCGCGGGTCAGTTCGTGCATCTGCCCGGCCTGCGCCAGCAGCAACTCCGCGATGCGCTGCTCGACCATACCGCGTTCCAGCCCGCGCCGGATGAGTTCGATCTCTCGGTTGACGAGCACGAGCAGCCCGACTCTCAGGCGCTCGTCCTCTGTCAGCTTCCACGAGGCTGCCTCGTAAGTCTCAGGCTCGGGCAAGGTCAGGCGGAAACCCTGCGCCGCGTCATGGGTCGCGCGGGCGACGCGGGCGCGGGTGATCGCCATCATGCGGTCGCGGATCGCCCGTTCGCGTTCGTCCAGCGCGGTCAGGCCCAGCAAGCGGATCAGGATGCGCAGCGTCGGCGCGTTGACGAAGAGCGTCAGCAGCACATAGCCGAACGCCAGCACCAGCAGCAGCCGTGCGTTCTCGGCCCCCGCCGCCTGCACCGCGCCCGACTCGGCCGCGAACAGGGCGAGGACGACGGTCAGCGCCCCGCGCACCCCGCCCCAGGTCAGCACCGCGCGATAGGCGCGGCTGAAGGGTTCGGAGAGGCCGAACGAGACGAGCAGCGGCATCACCCCGAACGTCACCAGCGCCCGCGCCGCCAGCGCCGAGACATAGATCGCGCCGAGCGCCCCGAGGTCGCTCCAGCGCAGATCGGAAAGAACGGCGGGGGCCTCCATCGCGGCGAAGACGAAGATCAGCGTGATCGCCCAGAAATCGAGCTGCTTCCAGAGCGCCCCAAGCGCCTCCCAGCTTCCCGGCGTCAGCCGCGTGCGGGCGCGGCTGCCGAACGAGATGGCGGCGGCGACGACGGCGATGATCCCCGAGACGCCGAGCGCCAATTGCGCGACCGCGAAGGCGACATAGGCGAGCGTCAGCGTCAGCGTCGTCTCGGCGACGACATAGCCGCGCGCCAACTGCATAGGCGGCGAGCCGCCCGGCCGCGTAGCCGAAGGCGAGGCCGCCGCCGAGCTGCCAGGCGAAGACCCCGGCCGCGCCCGTGACGCCGCCGCTCGTGTCGCCGCCGAGCGCGGCGATCAGCACGACCACGAGGGCGATCGCCGCCGCGTCGTTGAAAAGGCTCTCGCCCTCGACGATCGTCGAGAGCCGCCGCGGCGCGCCGATGTCGCGGAAGATGCTGAGCACGGCGGCGGTATCGGTCGGCGCGACGATCGCCCCGACCAGGAACGCGAGCAGCAGCAATTCGTGCCATTCCGCCGACAGCACCGTGACGCCGTCGGCGGTCATGAAGGGAAAGAGGCTCGCCCCCACGACCGCGCAGCACAGCACCACCGCGAAGATGGCCATCACCAGGATCGGCCAGATCTCGTCCATCGTGCGGCGCATGTCGACATGCAGCCCCGCCGCGAACAGCAGCGGCGGCAGGAAGAGATAGAGCAGCGCCTCGCTCGGCATCTCGGTTTCGGAGAAGACCGACACCGCATGAGCCGCGCCTTCGCCCCCGCCGACGGTCAGCAACACCCCGATCGCCGCGCCGAAGGCGGCGACCAGCACGGTATAGGGCAAGGCCAGCCGCCGCGCCGCCGGCATCAGCAGGCTGGAGGCGCCGAGCAGCAGCGCGACCCCGGCGACCGCATAGGCGATCGCTTCCACATGTCCGGCCGTGTCGGCGGTGGCGTCAGTCATCGGCGCGGGAACCGGATTGCAGGGACAAGAGGGTCAGGCCGCCACCGGATCGTAGCGGTAAAGCCAGTCATACATCCGGCCGGGACCGGAAGGCGCGATCGCGCCGAGGACGGCCAGTCCGCCATAGACGAGGGTGCGCAGCGCCGGATGACGCACATGGAACCGCCAGGCGTTCGCCCACGAGGCCGCTGCACCCTGGCGGTGCGCTCGCGGCGCGCCTCGCCATAGTCGCGCAAGGCCCGCGCGGCGTCGTCGCGCCGCGCCTCCATCCGGCGGGCGAGCACCACCGCGTCCTCCAGCGCCATGCAGGCGCCCTGTGCGAGGAACGGCGGCATGGCGTGGCAGGCATCGCCCAGCAGGGCGATCCGCCCGGCGCTCCAGACGCTCAACGGGTGGCGCTCGTAGAGCGGCCAGCGCCAGGGCGTCGTCACGCGCGCCAGCAGCGCATCGGTCTCGGCGTGCCAGCCGCCGAAATCGGCCGCCATGTCGGCGGACGTGCCGGGCGCGCTCCAGGATTCCTCGATTTCGGGCTTCTCCTCGACGACGCCGATCAGGTTGATCTCGCGCCGCGCCGTCAGCGGATAGGTGACGAGATGCCTGCCCCGTCCCATCCAGACGGTGGCGACCGGCGGCCGCGCGAGGTCGGCCTCGCTCGCGGGCACGACGGCGCGCCAGGCGGTCATGCCGGTGAAGACCGGCGCATCCTCGCCCGCCACCCCCACCCTCAGGGCCGAGCGCACGCCGTCTGCGCCGATCAGGGCGGCGCCCGCGGCCGCGCCGCCGCCTTCCAGTTCGACGCTCGTCTCGTCCGGCGTCTGCGCCGCCCTCACCACGCGGCGGCCGAGTTCGACGGCGATGCGCGGATGGGACTTCGCCGCCTCGAAAATCGCGCGGTGCAAATCCGCCCGGTGCAGATGCACATAGGGCGCGCCGTAACGCGCCGCATGAGCCGCGCCGAAAGCGACGCGCCCGACCACCCGGCCGGACCCCGGCAGCCTCAGCTCCAGCCGCTCGGGCCGCGTCGCGGCCTCCAGAACCGCCGCCTCAAGGCCCAGATGGCGCAGCGCCTTCATGCCGTTCGCGCCGATCTGCAACCCTGCGCCGGCCTCGGCCGGATCGGGCCGGGCCTCGAACAGACGCACGTCGAAACCGGCGCGCGCGAGGGCCAGCGCCGCCGCCGCGCCGCCGATCCCCCCGCCCGCTACCAGTACCGGTTCCGCCAAAGGTCCGCCCCGATGCGCCGCTAGCTGTAGGTCCGCTCGTCCCACCAGGGGAAATAGTCGGGCATGTCGGTCGAGACCTTGTTGGGATAGACCGGCTGGCGCTTCTCCAGGAACGACATGACGCCTTCCTTGGCGTCCTCCTGGCGGCCGCGCGCGAAGACGCCGCGGCTGTCGATCTTGTGCGCCTCCATCGGGTGATCGGCGCCCAGCATCCGCCACAGCATCTGGCGGGTCAGCGCGACCGAGACGGGCGCGGTGTTGTCGACGATCTCCTTGGCGAGCGCCCGGGCGGTGGCGATCAGCTCCTCCGGCTTCACCAGATGGGTGACGAGGCCGCGATCCTTCGCCTCCTGCGCCCCGAACACGCGCCCCGTGAAGCACCATTCGGTCGCCGTCGAGATGCCGACGATGCGCGGCAGGAAATAGGACGAGCAGGCTTCCGGCACGATGCCGCGGCGCGCGAAGACGAAGCCGAAGCGGGCGTTCTCCGAGGCGATGCGGATGTCCATCGGCAATTGCATCGTCACGCCGATGCCGACCGCCGCGCCGTTGATCGCGCCGATGACCGGCTTCAGGCTCTCATAGATCTTCAGCGTCACCATGCCGCCGCCGTCGCGCACCGCCGGGTTCGACCAGTCGATCTTGCCGTCGGCGCCGACCGCCCCCGCCTTCTCCTTGCGGTCGGAGCGGGCGTCGTAGTCGAAGGTCTTGGCGCCCTGGCTGAGATCGGCCCCGGCGCAGAACGCCTTGCCCGCGCCGGTCACGATGATCGCGCCCACCCCGTCGTCCTTGTTGGCGCGGTCGAAGGCGTCGATCAGTTCGGCCGCCATCGTGCCGGTGAAGGCGTTCATCTTGTCGGGGCGGTGGAGAGTGATCGTCGCGATCTTCTCGGCGATCTCGTAGGTGATTTCCGTATAGGCCATGGGGTTCCTCCGATGTTTTGCGCCGCGAGATTAGCGCCCGGCGGCGGAAAATGGCGAGCCTTTCGATTTTGACGCCTGCGTCAGGCTGTCCTATTCCATCGCCTCATCAGAAAAACGCTCCCCGGGGAAACGCCATGTACCATCCCTCCATTCACGCCCAGTCGACGCCCGGCAAGACCGCCTTCGTGATGGCGGCTTCCGGCGAGAGCATGACCTATGCCGAGCTGGATGCGCGCTCCAACCAGGGGGCGCAGCTCTTCCGCGCGCTGGGCCTGAAGACCGGCGACGTGGTCGCGATCTTCATGGAGAACAACGTCCATTATCTGCCGCTGTGCTGGGCGGCGCAGCGTTCGGGCCTCTATTATGCCTGCGTCTCCTCGCGCCTGACGGCGGGCGAGGTCGAGTACATCGTCAAGGATTCGGGCGCCAAGGCGTTCGTCACCTCGGCCTATCTCACCGCCGCGGCGGCCGATGTCGCGCCCCTGATCCCCGGCGTGAAGCTCTATGCCGCGGGCGGCGACATCCCCGGCTACGCCCGGCTGGAAAGCGCGCTCGACGCCCAGCCGAAGACCCCGATCGCCGACGAGACCTCGGGCACGGACCTGCTCTACTCCTCCGGCACGACCGGCCGGCCCAAGGGCGTGAAGACCCAGCTCACCGGGCTCGCGATCTCCGATCCGGGATCGCTCATCGCTGTCACGCAACACCTCTTCGGCTTCAACAAGGACATGGTCTATCTGTCCCCCGCGCCGCTCTATCATGCCGCGCCGCTGCGCTATTGCATGTCGGTCGGGCGCTTCGGCGGCACGGTCGTCGTCATGGAGCATTTCGATCCCGAGCAATACCTGGCGCTGGTCGAACGCTACAAGGTGACCCACACCCAGCTCGTGCCGACCATGTTCGTCCGTATGCTGAAAATGCCGGAGGAGGCGCGCGCCAGGCACGATCTTTCCTCGCTCCAGGTCGCCATCCACGCGGCCGCGCCCTGCCCGATCGACGTCAAGCACAAGATGATCGACTGGTGGGGGCCGATCATCCACGAATACTACGCCGGCACCGAAGGCAACGGCTTCGTCTACTGCGACAGCGCCGACTGGCTGGCCCATCCGGGCACGGTCGGGCGCGCCGTGCTGGGCGTCCCGCACATCGTCGGCGAGGACGGCGAGGACGTGCCGGCCGGCGAGGAAGGCGTCATCTATTTCGAGGGCGGGCCGGAGTTCCAGTATCACAACGCGCCGGAAAAGACGGCCGAGAGCCGCAACGCCAAGGGCTGGTCGACGCTCGGCGACGTCGGCAAGCTCGACAAGGACGGCTTCCTCTATCTCACCGACCGCAAGGCGTTCATGATCATCTCGGGCGGCGTGAATATTTACCCGCAGGAGACCGAGAACGTCCTCATCGGCCACCCGAAAGTGGCCGACGTGGCGGTGGTCGGCGTTCCCAACGAGGATTTCGGCGAGGAGGTGAAGGCCGTCGTGCAGCCCGCCGACTGGGCCGACGCCAACGACGAGACGGCGGCCGAACTGATGGCCTATGCCCGCGCGCACCTGTCGCACATCAAGTGCCCGCGCTCGATCGACTTCATGAAGGAACTTCCCCGCCATCCGACGGGGAAGCTCTACAAGCGGCTGATCCGCGACCAGTACTGGGGCAAGCGCGACAGCCGGATCGTCTGATCCGGACGGCGCCTCGCGGTCAGGCGGCGCGCCTGACCGCCGACGCCTGCGACTGACCCTTGCCGCGCAACTGGAAGCGCTCGACGAGCGCCGACAATTCGCGCGCCTTCTCCATCAGCGAGTGGCTGGCGGCCGCGGTTTCTTCCACCATCGCGGCGTTCTGCTGGGTCACCTGATCCATCTGGTTGATGGCGACGTTGACCTCGCCGAGGGCGGCGGACTGTTCCTGGGCCGAGGCGGTGATCTCGCTCACCACCTGCTCGATTTCGGCGACACGCTCGGCGATGCGCAGCAGCGACTCGCCGGTCTTGCCGACGAGATCGGCGCCGGTGCCGACATGCTCGGTCGAGGTGTTGATCAGCGCCTTGATCTCCTTGGCGGCTTCGGCCGAGCGCTGGGCGAGCGCCCGCACTTCGCCGGCGACCACCGCGAAGCCGCGGCCGGCGTCGCCCGCGCGCGCCGCCTCGACGCCCGCGTTCAGCGCCAGCAGGTTCGTCTGGAAGGCGATCTCGTCGATGACGCCGATGATCTGGGCGATCTGCGAGGACGATTGCTTGATCTCCTCCATCGCGGCGATCGCCCGGCGGACGATTTCGCCGCTGCCGCTCGCCTCGGTGCGCGCGACGTTGACGACGTTCGCGGCCTCCCTGGTGCTTCCGGCGGTCTTGGTGACGGTCGCGGTGATCTGCTCCAGCGCCGCGGCGGTCTGCTCCAGGCTGGCGGCCTGGTTCTCGGTGCGGCGCGAGAGATTGTCGACCGAGGCGGCGATCTCGTTGGAATCGGTGTCGATGCTGCCCGTCGAGGCGGCGACGCCCGAAACCGCGTCGTGCAGACGGGCGGCGGCGGAATTGAAGTCCTGCTTCAGCTTCTCGTATTCGACCGGCAGGGCGTCGGTCAGCGCGACCGTCAGGTCGCCGGCCGCCAGGCGGTCGAGACCCTTGGCCAGCGCCTCGACGACGCGGGCCTGGGTGTCGGCGGCGGCGCGCAGCACCGCCTCGACCTCGGCGCGCTGCTTCTCGTCGGCGGCGCGCTTGGCGGCTTCGTTGCGCGCCCGTTCGGCCTCCATCTCCTCGCGCTGGCGGGCGTCCTCCTCGCGGCGCTGGGCCTCGCGCTGGAGCAGTTCGGCCTCCAGCTCCTTGCGCCGCTGCGCTTCGGCGGCGCGCTCGCCTTCCAGAAGCGACATGCGCTCCTGCTCCGAGCGGGCCTTTTCGGCGGCGGCGGCGAGGCGCTGCTGTTCGGCGTTGGCCTCCAGCCGCAGCTTCTCGATCGCCGCGTCGCGGAAGCCGACGACGGCATGCGCCATGTCGCCGATCTCGTCGCCGCGGCCTTCGCCGGGGATCGAGACCGAATTGTCGCCGCCGGCCAGCGCGCGCATCGTGGCGGAAAGCGCCAGCAGCGGATCGACGATGAACCGGCGGGCGGCGAAGGCGATGGCGATCGCGGCCAGAACGCCGACGACGACCGACCCCCACAGCAGGATGGTCGCCATGCGCGCCGCCTCATCGGCCCGCTGGGCGGCGGCGGCGGAATCGGCGTCGATCACCCCGGTGGCGTGCTCCATCGCCTCTTCCAGCATGCCGAACTGTTCGAAGAAGCCCGGCAGGGCGGCGACGGCCGCGGAGGGATCGCGTCCCGCCAGGTCGATGATGGAAGCGGCCGACGAGGCATAGGAGTCGAGCGGGGCCTTCAGCGCGCCGAGCGTCGTGCGCTCGTCGTCCGTCGTCGCCAGTTCGCCTTCCCGCGCGATGCTGGCGTTGAAATTCTCCACGTGCTCTGCGAGGTCGGTCTTGGCCGCCTCGACCGACATGCCGTAGCGCGGATCGCTGGACAGCAGCGACGCCAGCACGTCGCCGCGGATCGCGTCATGCATCATGTCGGCCGACAAATGGTTCTGCAGCAGGCTCGCGCTGCGCTGGGACTCGGCCAGCGCGGCGGTCAGACTGTTGGCCGACCAGATACCGATACCGCCGCACGCGGCTACGATCGCCAGAACGCAAGCGCTGCCGAAGATCGCGGCTCTGCTGAGCGAACCGAACATACTGCACCCCCTGGTTGAATCAGCCCTAACGTCAATCGGCAGGGTTAAAAACGCGTAAATGACTCTGCGTCACAACTATAGGTTTTGTTAACCAGAACATCCGAGTCTGCGCCGAAGACCTGCGACTATTTCGCAAAGGGGGGCGGGATAATGAAGAACAACCTTAAGTTCAGTCTGGTTGTGGCATTGGCGGCGATCGGCGCCGCGACTGCCCAGGAACCCGAGACGCCCGAGCCTATCCAGTTCGGCCTCGCCTATACTGCGGACTATTTCGGCGTGATCGACGGCGGACTGGAGCAGCGGGGCGACTATCTGGACAACCTGGACGTGTTGATCGACGCCGACCTCGACGCCCTCATGGGCTGGGGCGGCGGCACGCTGCACCTGCATGTCCTCAACAACGCCGGGGGCACCCCCAACGACTTCGCGGGCACGCTCCAGGGCATCGACAATATCGAGGTCGGCGAACAGCGCCTCCGCCTGTTCGAGGCCTGGATCGAGCAGGCGCTGGGGGAAAGCGCCACGCTCCGTCTCGGCCTCTACGACCTCAACTCCGAGTTCTACGCCAACGACGCCGCCGGCCTGCTGATCGGGCCGAGCTTTGGAATCGGCTCGGAACTGGCGGCGACCGGCCTCAACGGGCCGTCGATCTTCCCTTCGACCGCGCTGTCGGCGCGGCTTAACGTCACTTTCGGCGAGGACGGTTTCGTCCGTCTCGCGGTCCTGAATGCCGACGCCCGCGTGCCGGGCGATCCGGGCGGCGCCGACACCTCGTTCGACGCGGGCGTGCTGATGATCGCCGAGGGCGGCATCGAGGGCGCGCGCAAGCTCTCGCTCGGCCTCTGGCGCTACTCCAAGGACCAGGACGACATCCGCGAGGTGGACGGCTTCGGCGATCCGCTCGGCCGCACCGCCCAGGGCCTCTACGTCACCTGGGAGGAGGACCTGAACGACCCGGAGGGCCCGCAGGCGGTGCGCGCCTTCGTCCGCGCCGGCATCTCGGACGGCGATACGACGCCCTTCGCCGGCGGCTGGCAGGCGGGCTTTCTGATGACCCGTGTCTTCGAAAGCCGGCCCGACAGCCAGCTCTCGTTCGGCGTCAGCCACGCCATCCTTTCGGACGGCTATGTGGACAACCAGATCGACGCCGGCGTGCCGATGTCGCGGGGCGAGCTCCAGATCGAGCTGACCTATTCCGATACGCTGATCGACGGCATCACCGTCCAGCCCGATCTTCAGTGGATCAGCCAGCCCGGCGGCGACCGCTCGATCCCCGACGCACTGGTCGCGGGCCTCAGGGTCACCGTCGAACTCTGACGCCGCTCTGCGGCAGGGCTGCGACGCCGTGGAATTGGCAATCGCGGCGGAACTGGGTCAGGATGCTGCGTCGCACAACGGGGCAGCGTCCATGAAACTCGGCCTGACGCTCTATTTCGGCGATTTCGTCGCCGCCCCGGCCGCCATCGCGGCGGTGTCGGCGGCGGCGCTGGCCGGCGCGACCGCCTCCGCCGCCGGGTTGTGGCTGGCGGCGCTGGCCGCCGGCTTCGCCTTGTGGACCCTCATCGAATATGGGGTCCATGCCTGGGTCTATCACCGCCTGCCCTGGTTCGAGCAGGGACACGCGGCCCATCACGACGACCCCACGGCGCTGATCGGAGCGCCGTCCTTTCTCATCGTCGCCGGCCTGCTGCTGATCGGCCATGCGCCCTTCCCGCTCGCCGGGGCCGCCTTCTGCGCCGGCCTCTCCAGCGGGCTGCTGGCCGGCTATCTCGGCTACATGACCATCCACCACATGTCGCACCATGCCCGGCCGGGCCGGCTGCTGGCCGCCGCCCGCGCCCGCCACATGGCGCATCACTATCGCGGCGGCGCGACCAATTTCGGCGTGACGACCGCCTTCTGGGATCACGTCTTCCAGACCGCCAGCGGCCCCCGCGCGCGGACGGCGGGCATCTGACCCGGCGCACGACCTGACGCTTGCAGCCATCCCGAGCGGACCGCACATTAGGGCATGAGCGACGACTCTGCGGCCAGTTCCGGACCCGACCTTTCGCCCTTCCGCCGCGACGACAAGGGCCTGCTGCGGCGCGAGGACTTCACGCCCGAGCGCATCGCCTGGCTGACCGAGCAGGTGCACAAATCGGGCCTGTGGACCTTCATCTCCGAAGAGGAGCGCGAGACGAGCCGCCGCGCCATTCTCGCCCGGCACACACCCGGCGAGGATCTCTGGGTGTTCGGCTACGGCTCGCTGATGTGGAACCCGGCGCTCCGCGTCACCGAGAGCCGCACCGCCCATGTGAAGGGCTGGACGCGCAGTTTCTGCCTTCAGCTGATCATCGGCCGGGCCATGCCCGACAAGCCCGGCCTGATGCTCGCCATCGAGGAGGGCGAGGCGCTGACCGGAACCGTCCACCGCATCGACACCGACCATGTGGAGAGCGAGACGCAGATCCTGTGGATGCGCGAGATGCTGTCGGGCGCCTATATTCCGGTCTGGGTCGAGGCCGAGACGGAGGACGGCCCGGTCGCCGCCGTCACCTTCGTCATCAACAAGGCGCACCAGCGCTATTCCGGCCCGCTCGATCTCGACACGCAGGCGAGGCTGATCGCCACCGCCGAGGGGCAGACCGGCTCCAACCGGGACTATCTCTATCGCTGCCGCGGCGAATTGCGCCGGATGGGCGTAGATGACCCCTATGTCGAGGCGCTATTCTCGGCCGTCACCGCATTGACCGGGGAACCCGGCGATCCGCTTTAGGAGGAACACTGAGATGCCCAGAACCGTGCACTACAACGACCTCGCCGCGCTCGCCGGCCAGGAAATCGGCGTCAGCGACTGGCTGACCATCGACCAGGACCGCGTCAACATGTTCGCCGACGCGACCGGCGATCATCAGTGGATTCACGTCGATGTGGAGAAGGCCAAGCAGTTCATGGGCGGAACCATCGCCCACGGCTATCTGACGCTCTCGCTGATCCCCTTCCTCGGCTCGCAGATCATGTCGATGGAAGGCGTCAGCCGCGGCATCAACTACGGCTCCAACAAGATCCGCTTCACCAACATGGTGCCGGTCGGCTCGCGCGTGCGCGGCCGCCAGAAGCTGGTCTCGGTCGAGCCCAAGGGCGGCGGGCTTCAGATCACCAACGAATTCACCATCGAGATCGAAGGCAAGGACCGCCCGGCCTGCATCGCCGAGACGATCAGCCTGGTCTATCCGTAAGGACCGGACGCGAGGGGGACCGGCAGAACCACTTCCCCCTCGCCTTCCCCGCCCGTCCTCATCCTGAGGAGGGTGCGACCCGCGCTCCCACCCCCTCCTCATCCTGAGGAGGGTGCGGCACGCGCCCGTCTCGAAGGACGCGCCGCGCCGGCCACGCCCTACCCCTCGATCTTCGAGAAGTCCGCCACCAGATGCGCCGCCTGCTTGATGCGGGCGAGCAGGTTGAGGCGGTTGATGCGCACCGCCGGATCGTCGTCGTTGACCTTCACCGTCTCGAAGAAGGCATCGACCGGCCCGCGCAGATTGGCGAGCACCCCCATCGCGGCGTCGAAGCGTTCGCGGGCGATCTCCGCCTCGATCAGATCGACCGCCGTGGCGATGGCCGCGTAGAGCGCGCGCTCCTCGCCGGTCGCCAGCAATTCGGGATCGACCGAGCCGTCGAACGTGACCTTCTCGCGCTTCTCCTCGATGCGCAGGATGTTCGCGGCGCGCTTGTAGCCGGCGAGAAGGTTCGCGCCGTCGTCCGAGCCCAGAAACGCCTGCAACGCCCCGACCCGCGCGACGAGAAGGACCAGATCGTCCTGCCCGCCCAGCGCGAAGACGGCATCGATCAGATCGTGCCGGACGCCCTTCTCGCGCAACGAGACTTTCAGGCGGTCGGCGAAGAAGGCGATGAGATCGGCGGAGGCCGGTCCCGCCTCGCCCGGCGCCATCGCCCGCGCGATCGCCTCGCCGAGCGGCAGGCGCAGCCCCCGCTCCAGCACGATCCGCACCACGCCCAGCGCCGCGCGGCGCAGCGCGAACGGGTCCTTCGATCCGGTCGGCTTCTCGTCGATGGCGAAGAATCCGGCGAGCGTGTCGATCTTGTCGGCGAGCGCCACGACGATGCTGATCGGCGAGGACGGCACGCTGTCGGTCGGGCCTTGCGGCCGGTAGTGATCGGCGATGGCATCCGCGACCGTCGCGGGCAGACCTTCGGCCCGCGCCAGATAGCCGCCGATGATGCCCTGCACTTCGGGGAACTCGCCGACCGTTCCGCTGACGAGATCGGCCTTGGCGAGCCGCGCCGCCAGCCGGGCCTCGGCGGGGTCGGCGTCGAGCCGTTCGGCGATCTCGCCCGCCAGCCGCTCGATCCGCTGCACGCGGTCCCACTGGGTGCCGAGCTTCGCATGGAAGACGATGTCCTTCAGGCGCGGCAGGCGCGCCTCCAGCGTCGTCTTCAGATCCTGTTCCCAGAAGAACTTGGCGTCGCTGAGCCGCGCCCGCACCACGCGCTCGTTGCCCGCGACGATCGCCGCGCCGCCGTCGCGCGCTTCGAGGTTGGAGACGATCAGGAACTTTTCTGACAGCCTGCCCGCCTCGTCGGTCAGCGCGAAATACTTCTGGTTCTTGCGCATCGTGCTGATCAGCACTTCCTGCGGCACCGCCAGGAACGAGGGGTCGAACGCGGCGGTCAGCACCACCGGCCATTCGACGAGGCCCGCGACTTCCTCCAGCAGCTCGTCGTCCTCAAGAAAGCTGAGGCCCGCCGCGGCCGCCGCGGCCAGCGCCTGGGTGCGGATCGAGGCCATGCGTTCGGCCCGGTCGAGCATGACGAAGCGTTCGCGCAGCTTGGCCGCGTAGTCCTCGAAGCCCCGCACCTCGAACGGCGCGTTCGCCATCTGGCGATGGCCGCGCGTGAGGTTGGCGGCGGCAAGGCCCGCGATCTCCACCGGCACGACCTTGCCGTCGAAGAGGCAGAGGATCGAACGCAGCGGCCGCACCCAGGAAAGCCCGCTCGGCTCCCAGGTCATGGATTTCGGCCAGGGGAAGCCGCGCACCGTCTCGGCTACCGCTTCGGGAACGATCGCCGCCGCCGCGCGGCCTGGCTTCTCGATCCGCGCGATATAGAAATCGCCCTTGGGGTCCGCCTGGACGGAGAGCTGCTCCTTCGTCAGGCCGGTCTTCTTCAGGAACCCGGCGAGCGCCGCCTCGGGCGCATTGGTGCGCGGGCCTTTCAGTTCCTCCGCCACATCCGCGGACGCGGCGGGCAGATCGTCGATGACCAGCGTCACACGGCGCGGCGTAACATAGACGCGCGCCTCGGCGGCCGAGAGGCCGCGATCGCTCAGTCCACGGAGCATCAGCCGCTTGAAGTCCTCGGCCGCCGCTGCCTGCATGCGCGCCGGGATCTCTTCCTGGAAGAGTTCGATCAGGAGCTGGGGCATCAGCCATTGCTCCGGTCGGTGCGGCCCTGCGGGCTCTCCATCCAGGCCTCGGCGCAGGCCTTGGCGAGCGCCCGGACGCGGCCGATATAGGCCTGCCGCTCGGCGACCGAGATGACGCCGCGCGCGTCCAGCAGGTTGAAGGTGTGGCTCGCCTTGATGGTTTGTTCATAGGCGGGGAGCACGTGCTTCCAGGCCGGAAAGCTCTGCGCCGCGCGCCCGACCGGCGCATTCAGCAGGTGATGCGCCTGCTCCTCGGCTTCCCGAAACTGGCGGAACAGCACATCGGTATTGGCGAGCTTGAAATTGAAGCCCGACTGCTCCACCTCGTTCTGGTGATAGACGTCGCCCCAGGTCATGTAGTCGGGCGAGGCCTTGTCCATCGTGTTGTAGGCGAGGTCGAAGCCGTATTCGACGCCCTGCACATACATGGCGAGGCGCTCCAAGCCGTAGGTGATCTCGCCCGCCACCGGATTGCAGTCGATGCCGCCGACCTGCTGGAAGTAGGTGAACTGCGTCACCTCCATGCCGTCGCACCACACCTCCCAGCCGAGGCCCCAGGCGCCCAGCGTCGGGCTTTCCCAGTCGTCCTCGACGAAGCGGATGTCGTGGACGTCGCGGTTGAGGCCGATCGCGTCGAGACTGCCGAGATAGAGATCGAGAATGTCGGCGGGCGCGGGCTTCAGGATCACCTGAAACTGGTAGTAGCGCTGGAAGCGGTTGGGGTTCTCGCCATAGCGCCCGTCGCCGGGACGCCGGCTCGGCTGCACATAGGCGGCCTTCCACGGCTTGGGGCCGAGCGAGCGCAGCGTCGTCGCGGGATGGAAGGTGCCCGCCCCCATCTCCATGTCGTAGGGCTGAAGGATCACGCAACCCTGCTTCGCCCAATAGGCTTGGAGCGTCAGGATCAGGCCTTGGTAGGAGCGGTCGGGGGCGTCGGACATGGCGAGGGAAGTAGCCGCCCCCCCTTGGAGGGTCAACCGCAGGAATGCGCGCCGGGCGGGGCGTGGACCCCGCATGCGGGGCAGCGCACCAGCGCGGTCGGGGCTTCCTGCGCCTCGCGGCTGATGCGGTCCAGCACCGCCTTTCTGCGCTCGCGCACCCACCACATGATGACGAAGGCGGCGGCGGCGCCGATCAGAAGGTATTTCATCGTTTCAACCTAACCGGGCGGCCGCGCGCCGTCATGCGCTAACGGGACGGAACCCCGCCCGCGCCATTGACCCGCCCGGAATCGCCGCCGATAAGACTGCAAACGCCCGGCAGGGGCGGAACGCTTGGGCTGGGTCGAGGGGCAGGACATGTCACGCGAATCGATGGAATACGATGTCGTGATTGTCGGGGCGGGGCCGGCCGGCCTCAGCGCGGCGATCCGCCTGAAGCAGCTCGCCGCCGAGACCGGCAAGGACATCTCCGTCTGCGTGGTGGAGAAGGGCTCCGAGGTCGGCGCCCACATCCTGTCGGGCGCGGTCATCGATCCCGTCTCGCTGAACGAGCTGATCCCCGACTGGAAGGACAAGGGCGCCCCGCTCGACACCCCGGTCAAGGACGACCGCTTCTACCTGCTCGGCCCGGCGGGCGGCCTGCGCCTGCCCAATTTCCTCATGCCGCCGCTGATGAACAATCACGGCAACTATATCGTCAGCCTCGGAAATGTCTGCCGCTGGCTGGCGACCCAGGCCGAGGAGCTGGGCGTCGAAATCTATCCCGGCTTCGCCGCCGCCGAAGTGCTCTACGACGAGACCGGCGCGGTTTACGGCGTCGCCACCGGCGACATGGGCATCGGCAAGGACGGCGAGCCGACCGACCGCTTCACGCCCGGCATGGAGCTGCACGCCAAGTACACGCTCATCGGCGAAGGCGTGCGCGGTTCGCTCGCCAAGATGCTGATGGCGAAGTTCGGTCTCGACAAGGATTGCGAGCCGCAGAAATTCGGCATCGGCATCAAGGAGCTCTGGCAGGCCGATCCCGCCAGGCACAAGGAAGGCCTCGTCGTCCATTCCTTCGGCTGGCCGCTCGCCTCCGACACCGGCGGCGGCACCTTCATGTATCATATGAAGGGCGGCCTCATCTCGATCGGCTTCGTGATCCACCTCAACTACAAGAACCCGTATCTGTCGCCCTTCGACGAGTTCCAGCGGATGAAGACCCATCCGATGGTCCGCCCCTATCTGGAGGGCGGCAAGCGCCTCGCCTATGGCGCGCGGGCGATCACCGAGGGCGGCCTGCAATCGGTGCCGAAGCTCACCTTTCCGGGCGGCGCGCTGATCGGCTGCTCGGCGGGCTTCGTCAACGTGCCGCGCATCAAGGGCAGCCACAATGCGATGAAGACCGGCATGATGGCGGCCGAGGCGGCGTTCGAGGCCGTCCATGCCGGCCGCCAGCGCGACGAGCTGACCGCCTACACCGCCGCCTACAAGGCGAGCCACGTCTACAAGGACCTCAAGAAGGTCAAGAACGTGAAGCCGCTGTGGTCGCGCTTCGGCACCTATTTCGGCGTGCCGCTGGGCGCGCTCGACATGTGGGTGCAGACGCTGTTCGGCTTCTCGCTCTTCGGCACGCTGCGCCACAAAAAGGCCGACTACGCCTCGCTCAAGACGGCCGCGAAGTCGAAGAAGATCGCCTATCCCAAGCCCGACGGCGTCGTCTCGTTCGACAAGCTCTCCTCGGTGTTCCTGTCGAACACCAATCACGAGGAAGACCAGCCCGCCCATCTGAAGCTGAAGGATCCCACGATCCCGATCGGCAAGAACCTGCCGCTCTACGACGAACCGGCCCAGCGCTATTGCCCGGCCGGCGTCTATGAGGTCATGCGCGAGAGCGACGGCTCCAATCCCCGCTTCGTGATCAACGCGCAGAACTGCGTCCACTGCAAGACATGCGATATTAAGGATCCGGCGCAGAACATAAACTGGACCGTCCCCGAAGGCGGCGGCGGACCGAATTACCCCAACATGTAAGGGCACGCTTTGCGCGCAATTTCCGGTTCCGGCTTTCGCGGTTTCCTGGCGCTTGTCCTCGCCTCCGCGCTGGCCGCCTGCGGCACGACGACGACCGCATCGCGCGCTTCGGGCGACGATCTCAGATCGGGCGGTTCGCTCTACGGCGATTTCCTGGTCGCCAGCTATGCCGGCAACACCCGCGACAGCCGGGTCGCCGCCGCGCGCTATGTCGCGGCGCTGAAACAGGATCCCGGCAACCAGATCCTGCTGGAGCGAGCCTTCGTCTATTCGGTCGCGGCCGGCGACATGGACGCCGCCGCGCGCCTCGCGCCCGAGGTCGCCAAGGCCAATCCGGAATCCGATCTCGCGCCGCTGATCGAGGGCGTCATCGCGCTGAAGAAGCGCAACTACGCCGCCGCCAAGGCCCACTTCACGGCCAGCCACCCGGCCGGCAGCCCCGACCTCATGGCGGCGCTGGCGCTCGCCTGGACGGCGGTCGGCCTGGGCGACATCGACACCGCGCGCGCCCTGCTCGCGCCCACCGGCGATCCTTCGGCCGACGTCTTCATCGCCTATCACCGGGCGCGGCTGGAGGAGGCGCTGAAGAATCCCGCGGGCACCGACGAAGCGTTTCAGGCCGCCGACCGGGCGACCGCCGGGCGCAGCCTCACCGTCGCCCTCGCCTACGCCTCCTGGCTCCAGGCGACCGCCCGCGCCGACATGGCGGCGGCGGTGCTCGCCCGGTTCCTCGAATCCTCGCCCGGCAATCCGGTCGGCATCGCGGCGCTCGGCCTGCTCAAGGCCGGCGAGCCGGTCTCCCGCAGCATCGAGACGCCGCAGCAGGGCGCTTCGGAAGGCTTCTACGGCATCGCCAGCGCGATCAGCGACGGCGAGGTCCAGGACGCGGCGATCGTCTATCTGCGGCTTGCCCAGTATCTCGATCCGGACAATGACGGCGCGCTCGCCTTCCTGGCGGGGGCGATGGAACGGGCCGGCCGCAAGGACGAGGCGATCGAGCTCTATCTCGCCGTCCCCGGCTCCTCGCCCTTTCATGTGACCGCCCAGGTTGCGGCGGCCGACCTGCTCGACGCCAAGGGCGAGACGGACAGGGCCGTGCGCATCCTCGCCAGGCTCGAAGACGCCGATCCCGCCGGTGTCCTCGCCGCCAGCGCGCTCGGCGACGTCTATCGCACGCACGAACGCTGGGCCGAGGCGGTCGACGCCTATAGCCGGGCGATCGCCCGCACCGGCCCGGATTATGTCGCCGACGACTGGGCGCTCTTCTATGCCCGCGGCATCGCGCTGGAACGCGCCGGGCGCTGGCCCGAGGCGGAGGCCGATTTCCGCACGGCGCTGAAACTCTCGCCCGATCAGCCGCAGGTGCTGAACTATCTCGCCTATACCTGGATCGAGCGCGGCGAGAACATCGACCAGGCGCTCGCCATGCTGAAGCGCGCGGTCGAGCAGCGGCCCGACGACGGCTTCATCATCGACAGTCTGGGCTGGGCCTATTACCGGCTCGGCCGCTGGGCGGAAGCGGTCGAGACGCTGGAGACCGCGATCTCCTTCTCGCCTTACGATCCGACCGTGAACGAGCACGTGGGCGACGCCTATTGGAAGGTGGGGCGCGAGCGCGAGGCCCGCTTCCTGTGGAGCCACGCGCTGAAGCTGAAGCCCGAGGCGGAACGTGTGCCGATCCTTCAGGCGAAGCTCGCGGGCGGCCTCGCGGCCGGCGAGGCGCTGGAACGCCAGGCGGCGGCCGGGCGGTGAGCGAGCGGCGGCTCGACGCCCTGGCGCGGGCGAAGATCAATCTCTTCCTGCATGTCGGGACGCGGCGGAGCGACGGCTTTCACGGCCTGATGAGCTGGGTCGCCTTCGCCGCGCTCGGCGACCGCCTCCAGGCGGAACGCGCCGAAGGCGGGCTGTCGCTGACCGTCGACGGGCCGTTCGGCAGCCAGACGCCATCGGGCGGCGAAAACATCGCCATGCGCGCCGCCGAGGCGCTGCGCACGGCGGCGATCGCGGCGGGGGCGCAGCCGCCGCTCGGCGCGCGCCTTCATCTGACGAAGCTTCTGCCGCCGGCCGCCGGCATCGGCGGCGGCTCGGCCGACGCCGCCGCGACGCTGCATCTGCTCGATGCGCTGTGGAGCCTCGACGCCGACGCCGGCGAACTCATGGAGATCGGCGCGGGGCTCGGTTCGGACGTCCCGGTCTGCGTCTATAACCGTTCGGCGATCATGTCGGGGCGCGGCGAGATCGTCGCCCCCGGCCCCGCTCTGCCGGACGTGCCGCTGGTGCTGTGCAATCCGGGCGTACCGGTCGCCACCGCCGAAATCTTCGCCCGTCTCGGCCAGCGCCGCGGGGCCGCCCCGGTCGCGCTCCCCGCCGAGATCCGCGACAGCGCCCATCTCGCCGCCGTGCTCGCCGCGGCCGGCAACGACCTGGAAGCCCCGGCCCTCGCACTCGCGCCGCAGATCGGCGAGGCGCTCTATGCGCTGAAAGCCCAGGCGGGCGCGCTCATCGCGCGCATGTCGGGATCGGGCGCCACCTGCTTCGCGCTCTTCGCCGACGACGCGTCGGCCGCCGCCGCCGCCATCGCCCTCAAACGCGCCCGCCCCGGCTGGTGGATCGCGGCGACGCGGCTGGATTGCTGAGGTCTAATACGCCCGGCTCACGCAGAAATCGGCGAGCGCCATCAGCGCGCGCTTGTAGGGGCCGTCCTCGAAAGGTCCCAGCGCGTCCTTCGCGGCCCTGGCGTAGGTCGCGGCGCGCGCCAGCGTGTCCTCGATCGCATCGCGCAGCTTGATGAGATCGACGGCGGCGTCGAAATCCTCGGCCCGCTGCTTGTCCTCGGAGATGACGCGCGTCCAGAAGGCGCGCTCGTCCGACGCGCCGCGCGAGAAGGCGAGGATCACCGGCAGCGTGATCTTGCCTTCGCGGAAATCGTCGCCGGCGTTCTTGCCGATCGTGTCGGTGGAGGCCGCATAGTCGAGCGCGTCGTCGACCAGCTGGAAGGCGACGCCGATGGCGCGGCCGTAATCGGCCAGCGCCGTCACCTTCGCCGCGTCCGCCCCGGCCGCCATCGCGCCGACTTCGGCGGCGGCGGCGAACAGCGCGGCGGTCTTGGATTCGATGACCTTGAGATAGATGTCCTCGGTCGTCTCCAGGTTCTTGGCCGCCGCCAGCTGCATCACCTCGCCCTCGGCGATGATCGCGGAAGCGTTGGCGAGCACGCCCAGAATGGCGACCGAGCCGGTCTCGACCATCAGCTGGAACGAGCGCGAATAGAGGAAATCGCCGACCAGCACGCTCGCCGGGTTGCCCCAGATCATGTGCGCCGCCTTGCGGCCCCGGCGCAGCGCCGAATTGTCCACCACGTCGTCGTGCAGCAGCGTCGCGGTGTGGATGAACTCCACGGCGGTGGCGAGGCGGATATGGTCGCGCCCCTCATAGCCGCACAGACCTGCGGCGGCGAGGGTGAGGATCGGCCGCAGCCGCTTGCCGCCCGACTGGATCAGGTGCCCGGCCAGCGCCGGGATCATCGGCACGTCGCTCGCCATGCGCTCGACGATGGTGGCGTTGACCGCCTCCATGTCGCGCGCCACCAGCGCGATGAGATCGTCCAGCGCGTCGGGCGCGGCGGCGGGCGGCGTGTCGGTGCGAGCGGCTGCGCTCAAGAGCGTCGATCCATATCCCCGGGCGCGGGTTGCCTTGTGCCCCCGCCTGCCCCCATCTTGCGGCAACATGGTCAGCCGCAGGCGGCGGGTCAAGCGCAAGAGGGCGGCATGGTTGAACTGCTGCGGACCACCGATCCGGTGCTGCTGTCCTTCGCCGAGGCGATCCTCGCCGAGGCCGGCTTCGATCCCTTCGTCGCCGACACCCACATGTCGATCCTCGACGGCTCGATCGCCGCCATCCCCCGCCGCCTGCTGGTGCCCGACGACCAGGGCGGGCCGGCGAAGGCGGCGCTCGACGCGGCGCTGGCCGAGGCCGAGCGCGCGGCCGCTGCGGCCGGGCCGGATACGGAAGGCGACGACGGCGAGGTATGACGACACGCGACGCCTTCCTGGGCGGCAGGCTGACCCTTGACCAGCCCGCCAGCGGATTCCGCGCCGGGGTGGACAGCGTGATGCTGGCCGCCGCCGTTCCCGCCCGCCCCGGCGAGAGCGTTCTGGAACTGGGCAGCGGGGCCGGCGTCGCGGCGCTCTGCCTCGCCTGCCGGGTCGAGGGCGTCGCCGTCACCGGGCTTGAACTTCAGGCCGATCTCGTGGCGCTGGCAGCCCGGAACGCCGCGGCCAACGATCTGGCGGGGCGCGTCCGGTTCCTCGCGGGGGCGGTGGAAGACCCTCCCCCCGGCCTCGACGCCGGGCGTTTCGATCATGCCATGATGAACCCGCCCTTCTTCGTCGAAGGAACCGACGACGCCCCGCCCGACGCCGGCAAGCGCCTCGCCCACATCGCCGACGCGCAGGCCCTGTCGCGCTGGGTGACGTGCGCCCGCGCGCATCTCGCGCCCAGGGGACGCCTCACCGCCATCGTCCCGGCCGAGCGGCTCCCGGCGCTCCTCGCGGCGCTCGCCAGGGGGTTCGGCGGCATCGGCGTCTTCCCCCTCTGGCCGCGCCCCGGCGTGCCCGCGAAGCGCGTCCTCGTCAGGGCGCAGGCGGGCAGCCGCGCACCCTTCGCGCTTCTGCCCGGCCTCGTCCTCCACGGCGCGGGAAACGGCTACACGCCCGAGGCCGAGGCGGTCCTGCGCGGCGGCGCAGGCCTTCCGGCCTGAGCGGCCAAATCGTGCGGCCGAATTGTTCGGCGGCGTCGCGCGCGCTAGGCTCCGGCCATGTCCGACGCCGCCGCCCTCGACGCGCTCACCGCCCTCGCCTGGCTGCGCGATGTCGGCGCCGACGACGCGGTGCTGGAAGCGCCGGTCGACCGCTACGCCGCCGCGCCCGCCCCGCTCGCAGAGCGCCCGGCCGAGCGTCCCGCCGCGCGCGCCGCCGCCGAGCCGCGCCGCGAACCGCCGCGCCCGGCCTCCGACCGCCCCCCTTACGAATCCGGCACGGCGCGCCAGATCGATGCGGCGCTGCGGCCCGCCGCCGCGCTCGACCGTTCGGCCGACCCGCAATCGGCCCGTGCTCTCGCCGAAGCCGCGACGACGCTCGCCGAACTGCGCGCGGCGCTCGAACGCTTCGAGGGCTGCCCGCTCAAGAAGGCCGCGAAAAACCTCGTCTTCGCCGACGGCAATCCGGCGGCCGATCTGATGTTCGTCGGCGAGGCCCCCGGCCGCGACGAGGACGAGCGCGGCCTCCCCTTCGTCGGCGTCTCGGGCCAGCTGCTCGACCGCTTTCTCGCAGGCATCGGGCGCGACCGCTCCAGCGCCTACATCGTCAACGTCCTGCCCTGGCGGCCGCCCGACAACCGCGAACCGGCCCTCGCCGAGGCCAGCGTCTGCCTGCCCTTTTTGCTGCGCCACATCGCGTTGGTAAGGCCGAAGATCGTCGTGGCTCTGGGAGCGACCGCAGCCCGAAATCTGCTTAACACCACAGAGGGGATCACGCGCCTGCGCGGCACCTGGCACAACCTCAACGCCGGCGGCCATCTCTGCCAGGCGATGGCGACTTTTCACCCTGCCGCCCTGCTGCGCCAGCCGCTGAACAAGCGCTATGTCTGGCGCGACTTCCTGGCGGTAGCCGAACGACTGGAGAGCTTCGCGTGACCCCTTCCCTCGCCCCGGCGCCGCGCATCGACGAGCGGCTGCCGTTCCATCCGGTGCGCATCGCCGTCCTCACCGTCAGCGACACGCGCGGGCCGGAGGACGACAAGTCCGGCGACACGCTGGTCGAACGGCTGACCGAGGCGGGGCACATCCTCGCCGCCCGCGCATTGGTGCGCGACGACGTGGAACTGATCCACGGCCAGGCGCGCAACTGGATCGCCGATCCGCTGATCGACGTCGTCATCTCGACGGGCGGCACCGGCCTCACCGGCCGCGACGTGACGGTGGAAGCCTTCCGCGCATTGTTCGAGAAGGAGATCGACGGTTTCTCGGCGATCTTCCATCTCATCAGCTACATGTCGATCGGCACCTCGACGGTGCAGTCGCGGGCCTGCGCTGGCGTCGCCAACGGCACCTATCTCTTCTGCCTTCCGGGTTCCTCGGGCGGCGTCAGGGACGGCTGGGACCACATCCTGAAATACCAGCTCGACAGCCGTCACCGGCCCTGCAATTTCGTCGACATCATGCCGCGCCTGATGGAGCGCTGATCAGCGGTAGATTCGGGCCAGCCGCTCCGGGCTGACGCCGAGGCCGTAAAGGGCCAGCATCGACAGATTGCGCAGCGGCTTCAGCGCCGAGAACTCGCGGCGATAGCGCGCTCCGCTCGTCACCGCCCGGGCCGCCAGCGGGGTCAGCGCGGCGCGCCCGGCGAAACGCTTGAAGCGCGTCACGAAATCCACGTCGTCCAGCAGCGGCAGATCCTTGAAGCCGCCGAGCCGCTCGTACTGCGCCTTCGAAATCAGCAGGCCCTGATCGCCATAGGGCAGCGCCAGCACGCGATTGCGCAGCCGGTAGATCAGCTCCGCCCGCCGCGCGGACCAGCGTTTGTCGTCCAGGGCGAAGCGGAAGGTGGCGGCGCGGCCGGGATTTCCCTCGCGAACGAAGTGATAGGCTTCGCCGTCCCACCCCGCCTCAAGCGCAGTGTCGGCGTGAAGGAAGAGCAGCCACGGGCCTTTTGCGGCGCGCGCGCCGGCGTCCATCAGACCGCCCCTCGTGCTGGTCCCGGCATGCACGATGGTGCAGCCGGCATCCTCGGCGATCTCCAGCGTCAGGTCGGTCGAACCGCCGTCGGCGACCACGACGTCGCGCACGAGGCCGCGCATCGCCGCTTCGAGCAGGCTCGACAGCGCGCGCACCAGGCCGTTTTCGGCGTTCAGGGTGGGGACGACGACGGAGATCACGGGCCCCTTTATGGCCCGCGTCTCCGCCCCCGATCAACTCTCAGTCGTCGGCCCCGGCCTCGATCCCGGCGAGAACCTGGGCGATCGCCAGATCGGTCAGGCGGATCGCCTCGACCCGGTGGCCGCCCTTGTCGGAGGTGGCGTTCTGCAGATTGGCCCGGGCCTCGCGCAGATTCTCAAGCGCATTGCGCATCGCCGGCTGGCGGGCCGTCGAGACCCCGGCCGCGAATGCGGCGGCGACCGCCCCCACCAGAACGGACGCCATCGCCATGCGCTTCGTCGTACTCGTCATCGTGCTCTCCTGATCTCCCCATCGCCGCAAGCAGAGCGTGTATCGGGGCCTCGGAGAACGCGACCTGGGGTCGCGGTCCGGCTATTTGCCGAAGCGATAGACGATCCCCAGCGTAACGACGCTGGTGGCGACGCTCGCCTCTGCGCCGATCTCGTTGATGGTCCCGGCGGCGTGCGTATAGCTCATGTCGCCGAAATCGGCGTAGCGATACTCGACCCGCGCGGTCCAGTCGGCGGCGATGACGGTTTCGACGCCAGCGCCCAGCGTCCAGCCCCACCTTGTTTCCGTGGCCGAGTCGGCATTGGGACGATTGCCGCAGAAGGGCGTCACCATGTCGGCCGCGCCGCAGCGCCCGAACATCTCCACATGCTGGAACGCCGCGCCGCCGGTGCCGTAGATCAACGTGTCGCCGGTGACGATGCCGAGCCGCAAGCGCAGCGAACCGCCCCAGTCGGTGGTCACCGACACCAGATTGCGGGCGATGGCAGCGGGATTGTCCCCCGGAAACCAGGTGCCCGGAAAATTGCCGATCGAGCCTTCGGCGTCGGCCCAGTTCAGGTCGGCCTCGATGCCGCCGACCCAGTTTCCGCCGAGGCGCATGTCGTAGCCCGCCAGCAGGCCGAACTGCGCGCCCTGCGCGTCGATATCGGCCGGATTGCCCTGCGGCAGGCGCGGCGAGTCGGTGTTGCAGTAGAGCAGGTTCACGCCGTCGTTGACGCCGGTGCAAGTGGTCGTCCAGGTCGAGTCGCGCCAGCTATGGCCGATCGAGCCGCCGATATAGCCGCCCTCGAAAGACGTTTCGGCGGCCGCAAGCGGCGCCGCCGCGACGGCGGCAGCGGACAAAGCGGCCCGCGCGATCCGGATCATTCTCATCCCCAATGCCTCCTCGTGATCCCGTTTGGTTATCGCGCCCGAGGGCGCAATGCCGGTTTTCCGGCATTGTCCCTAGAGCGCCTACGGGTTTGACGCCTCGTGCCGCGCACGCCGCCGTGAGTCAAGGCAAGCACGGCCGGGGTGCTGGAAACTGCGACGAATCGCACACACGGCGGTCAGCGTCGCTGCCGGACGAAGGCCAGAAGCGCCAGCCCGGCCAGCGCGGTCGCGCCGCCGATATAGGCCCATTTGATCTGCGCCAGCATGAAGCTGGACTTGGGCCACATGATCCAGCCGAGCCCCTGACCGGCCCAGAGCAGGCCGGAGAGAAGCAGCAGGACGCCGAGGATCGTCAGTGCGGTCTTCATGAGTTCCTCCCCCGGAGCCGTTCGCCGGCCCGTCTTTAAAGGCAGCATGGGCACCCATCGCCCGGCGCGTCAAAGGCCGCCGTCCGCAACCTGTGGATATGCGATCGGTCGGGGCGATAAGTTCTTGATTTGTTCCTTTCTGGGATTATTCTCTCCCCATGAACGCTCGTAACGCCCTCCGCGCGGCGTCCCCGCCCGTCCCCGACCCCCGCAAGGGCCGCGGCGCCGTGTCCAACGCGGACGGGCGTTACGAGCGCTTCACCCATATCCGCGAGGACGACGGCTGGAGCCCCGGCGAAGCCGGGGAGGCCGAACCGAAGCTGCGCACCACCGTGCTCTACGACGCCTCGCGCAGCATCATCGCCCGCAACCAGTCGCCCGACCTCACCTTCGACCGCTCGATCAATCCCTATCGCGGCTGCGAGCACGGCTGCGTCTATTGCTTCGCGCGGCCGACCCATGCCTGGCTCGGTTTCTCGCCCGGCCTCGATTTCGAGACCCGCATCCTGGTGAAGCCGCGCGCCGCCGAACTGCTGGAAGCCGAACTGTCGGCCCCCGGCTATACGCCGCGCACCCTGGCGCTGGGCACCAATACCGACCCCTACCAGCCGCTGGAGCGCCGTCACCAGCTCACCCGCCAGGTGCTGGAGGTGCTGGCCCGCACCAACCACCCCGTCGCCATCGTCACCAAGTCGCATCTGGTGACCCGCGACATCGACATCCTCGCCCCGATGGCGGCCAAGGGTCTCGCCAAGGTCGCCGTCTCGGTCACCACGCTCGACCCCGGCCTCGCCCGCACGATGGAGCCGCGGGCCTCCTCGCCCGCGAAGCGGCTGGACGCGATCCGGGCGCTCGCCCGCGCCGGCATCCCGGCCGCCGTGATGACCGCGCCGCTGATCCCGGCGCTCAACGACAGCGAATTGGAGGCGATCCTCGCCGCCGCCGCCGGGGCGGGGGCGAAGGCGGCGGGCTATGTGGTCCTGCGCCTGCCTCTGGAGATCAAGGATCTCTTCCGCGAGTGGCTGGAGACCCATGTCCCGGACAAGGCGGCCCATGTCATGTCGCTGGTGCGGGGGATGCGGGGCGGGCGCGACTACGATCCGAACTGGGGCGTCCGCCAGACCGGAACCGGGCCGTTCGCCCGGCTGATAGGCCAGCGCTTCCGCACCGCCGCCCGGCGTCTCGGCCTCAACGCGCAGTCCTTTCCGTTGGACGCCACGCAGTTCCTCAAGCCCTCGCGCGCCGCCCGCGCGGGCCAGTTGAGCCTTCTGTGACGGCCGCCCCCGTCCCGGCGCATTGGGTCGCGATCCACAGGGCGAATCGGGTATGGGGCTGGGGTATGGCGCGCACGCTCCAGCGGTCGCAGGCACGGCTTGACCTTGAAGAAGGTCAGGGCGGGCCGGATTTTGCCGCCGAGACCCAGGTCGCGGCGCTCTATGGCCGTCCGGTCGCCGGCATCGACGAGGCCGGTCGCGGACCGTGGGCGGGGCCGGTCGTCGCCGCCGCCGCCATCCTCGATCCCGGCCGTCCGATCCCCGATGGCCTCAACGACTCCAAGAAGCTGACCGAGGCGCAGCGCGAGCGGCTGTTCGACGTCATCGTCGCGGAGGCGATCGCCTACGGCGTCGGCGTCGCCGCCCCGGCCGAGATCGACCAGATCAACATCCGCCGCGCCACCCATCTCGCCATGGTCCGCGCGACCGAGGCGCTGGCGCTGGGCGGGGTGCGTCCGACCGCCGCCCTGGTCGACGGCGACGACCCGCCGCTGCTCGACATCCCGACCCGCGCCCTGGTGCGCGGCGACGGGCGTTCATGTTCGATCGCCGCCGCCTCGATCCTTGCCAAGGTGACGCGCGACCGGCTGATGACGGCGCTCGACGCCGAGCATCCCGGCTACGGCTTCGCCCGCCACAAGGGCTACGGCACCGCCCATCACGCGCAGGCCCTGCTGCGGCTCGGCCCCTGCCCGATCCATCGCTTCACCTTCGCGCCGGTCTCGGCGGCGCAGCAGGACCGGGATTCCTCGGTCGCCTGAAATCTGAATCGCCTGAATCGCTTGAGCGTCGCCGCTCGTCCGGACGGCGAGGACAGTCCTGCGTCGCGTCGCCCTTGAGGCGGTCACGAGGCGGGATTCCCGAATCCGTCGAGTCGCTTGGGCGCGGCCGCTGATCCCGGCCCCGAGAAGCCCCGGCAACGCCCTTCGCACAGGCCCTGAAGTGAATCCCGTTCGTCCGCCCGCCGTCAGGCCACGGCCGATGGCGGCCGGGCCGGCTTTCGCTGAGTCTTTTGAGTCGGTTGGCCCTGCAAACTGCGAATATGGTTAATTTCGACCCCCCACATCTTGTGGGTGAGAGCTTCAAAAGACTCCACAGGAAGTCTCGTTAACACTTTGATTCCATTGAGACTCTTGACGGCGAGTCGGCGCAGACTCAGCCTCCCGACCGATCAATCGGCGGGGTTTTTCCATGTCTCAGGCGGTGCTGGCCGCGAAGGCGGCTACGGGCGGGCGTTTGCCGCTCGACACGATCATTGCGGGCGACTGCATCGCCGCCCTGAAGACCCTGCCCGACAAGTCGGTGGACCTGGTCTTCGCCGACCCGCCCTACAACCTCCAGCTCCAGGGCGAGCTGCACCGGCCAGACCAGAGCCGGGTCGCCGCCGTCGACGACGAGTGGGACAAGTTCGCCTCCTTCGCCGCCTATGACGCCTTCTCCAAGGCGTGGCTGGCGGAGTGCCGCCGGGTGCTAAAACCAACTGGAACGCTGTGGGTGATCGGCTCCTACCACAACATCTTCCGGGTCGGCGCGACCCTCCAGGACCTCGGCTTCTGGATCCTCAACGACATCGTCTGGCGCAAGTCGAACCCGATGCCGAACTTCCGCGGCCGGCGCTTCACCAACGCCCACGAAACGCTCATCTGGGCCTCGCCGGAAGCCAACGCCACCAACTACACCTTCAACTACGAGGCCCTGAAGACCCTCAACGAGGGGTTGCAGATGCGGTCCGACTGGCTGATCCCGCTCTGCACCGGCGGCGAGCGGCTGAAGGGCGACGACGGCGGCAAGGCCCACCCGACCCAGAAGCCCGAGGCGCTGCTGCACCGGGTCATCCTCGCCGCTTCGAAGCCCGGCGACGTGGTGCTCGATCCCTTCTTCGGCACCGGCACGACCGGGGCCGTCGCCAAGCGGCTGGGGCGTCACTACATCGGCATCGAGCGCGACCACGGCTACATCAAGGCGGCGCGCGAGCGGCTGCGCCAGGTCGTCCCGGCGGCGGCCGAGGATGTCGCCATCGCCCGCACCAAGCGCGAGGAGCCGCGCATCCCGTTCGGCCAGGTGGTCGAGCGCGGCCTGCTCGACCCCGGCGTCAAGCTCTACGACCCGGCCCGCCGCCACGCCGCCCGGGTGCGGGCAGACGGCTCGCTGAGCGTCGACGGGGCGACCGGCTCCATCCACCAGATCGGGGCGCTGGTTCAAGGCCTTCCCGCCTGCAACGGCTGGACCTATTGGCACTTCCTCGCGGACGGCAAGCTGAAGCCCATCGACCTGCTGCGCCAGCAGATCAGGGCCGAGATGGAAGCGCCCGAGTCAGCCGTCCCGGCGGCTCCGGCCCCCTCGACCTCGGCCCGCCCGGCGGCCGCGCCGATCCCCCTGCCCGTTCGCGGCCGCGGCAAGGACCTTGCGCATAACCGACGGTAGCCCCGCCGCCTCGGCCTCGGTCCACGGAACCCAGAGGCCGAGGTCCGGATCGCGCAGGCCGGTCTCGGCGGCATAGACGTCGAGCGTCAGCCGGAAATGGGTGAAGACGTGCTCCACCCTGCCCGGCAGACGCCGCCAGGCGGCCTTGGCGGGCGCGTGGGCGAGCGGGCCGGACGGCTGCGCGGCGGTCCACGGGCCGGTCGGCACTTCCAGCATCCCGCCGAGCAGTCCCTTCGGGGGGCGGCGGCGCAACAGCACATGGCCCTCCGCCGTCAGCACGAAGGCGGCGCCCGACCGCTCCGGCCGCGCCGCCTTGTCCGCCCGGCGCGGCAGGGTGGCGGCGATGCCGAGCCGCCGTCCCTCGCAGCGGGCGGCGAGCGGGCAGGACGGGCAGGACGGCGATTTCGGCGTGCAGACGGTCGCGCCCAGATCCATCAGCGCCTGCGCGAAATCGCCCGCCCGGCGCTGCGGCGTCAGCGCCCCGGCCAGCGCCTTCAGTTCCGGCTTGGCGGCCGGCAGCGGCGTCTCGACCGCATGGAGGCGGGCCATCACCCGCTCGATATTGCCGTCGACCGGCGTCGCCTTGAGGCCGAAGGCGATCGCCGCGATCGCCGCCGCCGTATAGGGGCCGACCCCCGGCAGGGTGCGCAGCGCCGCCTCGTCCGCCGGAAAGACGCCGCCGAAATCCGCCGCCACGCGGCGCGCCGCGGCGTGGAGGTTGCGCGCCCGGCTGTAATAGCCGAGCCCCGCCCAGGCCCGCATGACCTCCTCGACCGGCGCGGCGGCGAGGTCCTCGACCGTCGGCCAGAGCGCCGTGAAGCGCTCGAAATAGGGTTTGACCGCCGCGACGGTCGTCTGTTGCAGCATGATCTCGCTGAGCCAGACGCGGTAGGGATCGGGCCTCTCGCCCTTGGCGGTGCGCCATGGCAGAACACGCGCATGAGCATCGTACCACGCGAGCAGCGTTCCGGCGGCCGTCGTCGCGGTCTGGCGCGTGCGTGGAGCGGTCATTGGGACGGCACTCATGCGCAAAGCTGACCCGCCGGGCAAGAGCGACGCGCCGCCGCCCCGCAGCGGACGGCGCAGTCCGTTCAAGCTGTCGATCTCGGTCAACGCCAAGGCCCGCGACGTCGCCGCCGGGCGCGGCTTCGCCCTGCTCTCGGTCGCCAGCCGCTGGCGCGACATTGCGGGCGAGGCGCTGGCCAACCACACGCAGCCGCTCGCGATCGCTCAGGGGAAGGCCGGCGGTATCCTGACGCTGAAGGCGGACGGCGGAGCGGCGCTGCTGATCCAGCACCAGCAGCGCGAGATCCTCGCCCGGGTGAACGCGGTGCTCGGCGAGGGCGCGGTGGCGTCGCTCAAGCTCGTGCAGGGCGTGGTCGAGCGCGGAAGGCGGATCGGCCCGAAGCCGCCGCCGCCGCGGCTCGCCCCCGACGAGGAGCGGGCCGTCGAGGAGCGGACCGCCCGGGTCTCCGACCCCGAACTGCGCGAACGCCTCGCCCGTCTGATGCGCCGGGCGCTCGACGGCGCGAAGCGGCGTTGAGGCGGGGGCGGCTCGTAAACTATAGTGATGCCCGAAATGGCTGCGCCTCGCGGGCGCGGGCCTTTGAGTCCGGAGTAGACAGTTTGGAAAATCGCTATCTCGCCGCCGGCGGTATCGGCGCGGTTCTGGTCGCGCTGGTGGCCGCCGCGCTGTGGCTGCTCGTGCCTCAGGCCGCCAAGACGCAGGAAGCGGCGGGCGCGGCCGACGTGCGGGCCGTGCTGGCGCTGACGCCGGACGATATCGGCATGGGCGATCCCAACGCGCCGATCAAGCTGATCGAGTATGCGTCGAGCGGCTGCGGACACTGCGCGGCGTTCCACATCGAGACCATTCCGAGCATCAAGAAGGAATGGATCGACAAGGGGCTGGTCTATTACGTGCTGCGCGACTTTCCGCTGGACGGGGTGGCGGCGGCGGCCTCGCTGATCGCCCGCTGCCTGCCGCGCGAGCGCTTCTATCCGTTCATGGACCTGCTGTTCCGCAACCAGCCCGCCTGGCACAGCGCCGAGGTCGCGGATTTCCGCGTCGCGCTCGCCGCCCTCGCCGGGCAGGCCGGACTATCGCCCGAGGCCGTCGAATCGTGCTTGAAGGACGAGGCGGCCCTCGCGCGGATGCAGAAGGGGCGCGACTTGGCGGAGACGATCCTGAAGGTCAATTCGACGCCGACGAGTTTCATCAACGGCGAGATCGTCGAGGGCGCGGCCGCCTACAGCGAGTTCGACGCCAAGTTCAAGGCACTGCTGTCCGCCAAGCCGTAGCCCGGCCCGGCGCAGCCAAGAAAACCGGCGCGGCAACGACCGCGTCCGGAAAGACGCAATTGGGGTGAGTTTCACAAGTGAAGATTACGCGTATCCGGATGTCCGGCTTCAAGTCGTTCGTGGAACCGACGGAAGTCCATGTCGAGCCCGGCCTGACCGGCATCGTGGGCCCGAACGGCTGCGGCAAGTCGAACCTGCTGGAAGCCCTGCGCTGGGCCATGGGCGAGAACAGCGCCAAGTCGATGCGCGGCTCGGGCATGGACGACGTGATCTTCGCGGGCACCTCGGCGCGCTCGGCGCGCTCGATGGCCGAAGTCACCATCTTCGTCGACAACCGGCACCGCGCGGCGCCCTCGTCCTACAACGACGCCGACACGATCGAGATCTCGCGCCGGATCGAGCGCGACGCCGGCTCGGTCTATCGCATCAACGGACGCGAAGTGCGCCAGCGCGACGTGCAGCTGTTCTTCGCCGACGCCTCGACCGGCGCGCACTCCCCCGCCCTCGTGCGCCAGGGCCAGATCGGACAGATCATCGCCGCCAAGCCGCTCCAGCGGCGCGCCATCCTTGAGGAAGCGGCCGGGATCAGCGGCCTGCACACGCGGCGGCACGAGGCCGAACTGCGCCTGAAGGCGGCCGAGACCAATCTCAACCGCCTGAACGACGTGATCGGCGAGCTGGAGTCCCAGCTTCAGGCGCTCAAGCGCCAGGCCCGCCAGGCGACCCGCTATCGCAATCTCTCCGGCCTCATCCGTCAGGCCGAGGCGGTCGCCTTCCATCAGCGCTGGACCGGGGCCGCCGCCGCCGTCGCCGAGACCGAGACGGCCGCGGCCGAAGCCGAGCGCGCTACCGCCGACGCGACCGAGGCCGCCGCCGCCGCCGTCACGCGCCAGACAGAAGCGCACGCGATCCTGCCCGGCCTGCGCGAGATCGAGGCGGAACGGGCCGCCGCCTTCCAGCGCCTGCGCATCGAGCGCGATCAGCTCGACGCCGAGGAGCGCCGCGCCCGCGAGGCCGCCGCGCGGCTGGAACGTCAGATCGGCGAGATCGCCGCCGACATCGCCCGCGAGGCCGAACGCGGCACCGACGCGGCCCGGGTGATCGAAGGGCTGGCCGCCGAGATCGAGGCGATCGAGGCGGCGAGCGGCGAGCGTGCGGAAACCCTTAACCGGGCGACGATCGCCGCCACCGATTCCCAGCAGGCGCTGAGCGAGCTGGAAGGCAATCTCGACCAGGCGCGCAGCGAGTCGGCGCGTCTCGCGGCGCGCCGGCAGGGTCTGGAGCGCACGCAGGAGGACGCGCAGCGCCGCCTGCGCCGCCTCGCGGACCTGCTGTCGGCCAACGCCGCCGAGCGGGTGCGCGCCGAGGAAGAAGCGGCGAAGGCCCCCGACGCCGCCCGCGCTGCCGAAACCGCCGCCGCCGCACGGGCCGATGTCGAAGCCGCCCGAAGCGCGCTCCAGTCCTGCGAAGCGGCGCGCGCCGAATCCCAGATCGTCGCCGAAGCGGCCCGCGAGCCGCTGGCGGCCGCCGACCGCGAAACGGGACGGCTGCGCGCCGAAGAAAAAGCCATCGCCACGCTGCTCGGCGCGGGCGGCGGACTGTGGCCCAAGCTCATCGACTCGCTGCGCGTGACGCGCGGCTACGAGGCCGCCGTCGCTGCCGCGCTGGGCGACGATCTGGATGCGCCGCTCGACGAAGCCGCGCCCATCCACTGGCGCGCGCTGCCGGCGATCGCCGAACCCGCGCCGTTCGCCGACGGCGTCGAAACGCTCGCGCGCTATGTCGAAGCGCCCGCCGCCCTCGCCCGCCGTTTCGCGGCCATCGGCATCGTGGACGGCGCGGCGGGCGACGCCCTCCAGGCCGATCTGCGGCCCGGCCAGCGTCTCGTCAGCCGCGATGGCGCGCTCTGGCGCTGGGACGGTTTCCGGGCCGCCGCCGAAGCCGAGACGCCGGCGGCGATCCGCCTCGCGCAGCGCAACCGGCTGGAGGCGTTGGCACAGGAGATCGCCGAGGCCGACGCCAAGGCGGCCGAAGCGCGCGGCGTCTTCCATGCCGCCCGCGAACGCGCCGAAAGCACGGCGGAAGCGGAACGCGCGGCGCGCAACGCGCTGCGTCTTTCGGAACAGGCGCTGAGCCAGGCCGAGCGGGCGCTGGCCGAGGCGGAGCGCGAGGCGATCCGCCATTCGGGCCGCGCCAATGCGCTGCGCGAAACCGCCGAACGCCTGGGCGGCGAGCATGTCGAGGCCGAGCGCGTGCTGGGCGAAACGCTGGCCGAACTGGAAGCGACGCCCGGCCCCGAGACGCTGGCCCCGCGCATCGGCGAATTGCAGGACGCGGTGCTGACGGCGCGCGGACAGGCGGCCGAAGCGCGCGCCGCCGTGGACAGCGCCCGGCGCGACATCGCGGTTTCGGAGTCCCGTCTCGCCGCCGCACGGCGCGAACGCGCCGACTGGACGCGGCGCGCCGAGTCGGCGGCCGCCCAGATCGCCGCGCTCGAAACCCGGCGGACCTCGAACGCGGAAGAACTGTCGATCGTCGCGGCCATCCCGGCCGAGATCGAAACCAAGCGCGGCGCGCTTCTGGAAGCGATCCGCGAAGCCGAGGAAGCCCGCGCGCAGGCCGCCGAGGCGCTGGCGGCGGCGGAAGCGAGCGCCGCCGAGGCCGACCGCGCGGCCCGCGCCACCGGCGTGGCGCTGGCCGACGCCCGCGAGGCCCGCGCCCATCGCGCCGCGGCGCTGGAAAACGCGCGCGCGCGCCTCGCCGAAACGGCGGCGCGCATCCGCGAGACGCTGGAATGCGAGCCGTCCGAGCTGCTGGAGAAGGCCGGGCACGAGCCGGGCGACGACTTGCCGGCGCTCGATCAGATCGACGCCAAGGTCGACCGTCTGAAGCGCGAGCGCGAGAGCCTGGGCGGCGTCAACCTGAGGGCCGACGAGGAAGCGCAGGAATACGAGACGCGCCTGACCTCGATGCAGGCCGAGAAGGCCGATCTCGAATCCGCCATCGCCAAGCTGCGCGGGGCGATCGGCAGCCTCAACCGCGAGGGCCGCGAACGCCTGCTCGCGGCGTTCGACACCGTGAACGGCCACTTCAAGCGGCTGTTCACGACGCTGTTCGGCGGCGGCGAGGCCGAACTGACGCTGACGGAATCGGAAGATCCGCTGGAGGCGGGTCTCGAAATCCTCGCGCGGCCGCCCGGCAAGAAGCCCGCGACGCTCTCGCTGCTGTCGGGCGGCGAGCAGACGCTGACCGCGCTGTCGCTGATCTTCGCGATCTTCCTGTCCAATCCGTCGCCGATCTGCGTGCTCGACGAAGTCGATGCGCCGCTGGACGACGCGAACATCGAGCGCTTCTGCAATCTGATGGACGAGATGACGAAGCTGACCGAGACCCGCTTCCTCATCATCACCCATCACGCCTTCACGATGGCGCGCATGGACCGCCTGATGGGCGTGACCATGCAGGAGCGCGGCGTCAGCCAGCTCGTCTCGGTCGATCTGGCCGGGGCGGAGCGGGTGCTGGCGGCCGAATAGCGGGCACGGCCGCCGCGACGCCCGGCGCGGGCCCGAATCCCCGCAATTTCGCGTTCGCAGCAAGCCATGCGGCCTCGCGCCGCAGAAAGCTTGAAAATGTCATTCTTTTCAGTGCGTTAGATGGGCCGCTCGCGCGCTTGACTTCACTGGGGGCGGCCCATAGGTTCCGCGCGGCTTTTCACCGGGGGCCTCCTGTAACGCCTGTGTTTGCGGCGTTCCGGGACTGACTGTCAGCGATGTTCGCGATGTTTCGGATAGGGGAAGAGGGGCGATGAGCGCACCTGACGATCCGTCCGCGGATACGCGCAAGCTCGATGACCTGGGCCGGCGGCTCGACTCGTTCGAGGCCCGCGCGCAGCAGTCAGGCACGCTCCCGAAGAAGGCGCCTGCCGAAACCAATTCGGCGCTGGGCTCGGCGTTCAAGCTGTCGACGGAGTTCGTCGCGGCGGTCGCGGTCGGCGGCGGAATGGGTTGGGTGCTGGATGGCTGGCTGGGGACGAAGCCGACGCTTTTCCTCGTGCTGATGGCGTTCGGCGTGGCGGCCGGTTTCTTCGGCGTGTTCCGCGTAGCGCGGCGCATGCAGGCCGAAGACGCCGAAAAGGCGAGACATGCGCCGGCGCTCGCGCCGGACGACGAGGACGGGGACTGAAGGACGACATGCTGCACCAAATCGCCGGTCCGATGGAGCAGTTCGTGATCAAGCCGCTTGTGCCGCTGCACATCGGCGGCCTCGACCTGTCGTTCTCGAACACCTCGCTCTGGATGCTGATCGCCGTCGCCGGCGCCGCGATCTTCCTGACCATGGGCATGGCCCGCGCCGCGCTGGTTCCCGGCCGCTGGCAGTCGATGGCCGAGATGACCTACGAGTTCATCGCCAACACCGTGCGCCAGAACGCCGGCGAGGCGGGCATGAAGTTCTTCCCGCTGATCTTCACGCTGTTCCTGTTCGTGCTGTTCTGCAACCTGTTCGGCCTGCTGCCCTACTCGTTCACGCCGACCAGCCACATCATCGTCACCTTCGCGCTGGCGCTGCTCGTCTTCCTGACGGTCATCCTGGTCGGCCTCGCCCGCCACGGCCTCCACTTCTTCTCGCTGTTCGTTCCCGGCGGCGTGCCGGCCTGGCTGCTGCCGGTCATCGTGCCGATCGAGGTGATCTCGTTCCTGTCGCGTCCGATCAGCCTGTCGGTGCGTCTGTTCGCCAACATGCTGGCCGGCCACACGATGCTGAAAGTGTTCGCGCTGTTCGTGGTCAGCCTCGGCACGGCGGGCGGCGTTCTTTCGGCCGGCGCGATCCTGCCGATGCTCGGCATCGTCGCCGTCACGGCGCTGGAATTCCTGGTCGCCGCGCTTCAGGCTTATGTCTTCGCGGTGCTGACCAGCATCTATCTGAACGACGCGATCAACCTGCACGAACACCACTGAGTTCAACCGAATGCGGCCTGCGCAACCGGCCGTCCTGCGACAACCCAAGCGTTTCTGAAGGAGTGACTACCATGGAAGCTGAAGCAGCCAAGTTCATCGGCGCCGGTCTCGCCTCGCTGGCCCTGCTGGGCGCCGGCATCGGCATCGGCAACATTTTCGGCAACTTCCTGTCGGGCGCGCTGCGCAATCCCGGCGCGGCGGCGAGCCAGAACGGCAACCTGCTTCTCGGCTTCGCGCTGTGCGAAGCGACGGGTCTGTTCGGCCTCGTGCTGGCGTTCGTCATCCTGTTCACCTGATCTCTGACGGGAGGGCGGCCGCATGGCCATCCTGACCGCGCTGACGTCGGCGGCGATCTTCGCCGCCGCCGAAGGCGCAGCCCACGCCGAAGGCGCGGCACACAAGACCGGACTGCCGCAGCTGGCGACGGAGACCTTCGCCGGCCAGGTGTTCTGGCTGGCGATCAGCTTCGTCGTGCTGTTCGCGCTCCTGACCTTCGTGGTGATCCCCCGAATCGACCGCGTGCTGGAGACGCGCCGCACGCGCATCGCCGGAGACATCGCCGCAGCCTCCGCCGCCAAGGCCGAGGCCGATGGGGCGCTCAAGGCCTATGAGAAGGCGGTCGCCGACGCCCGCGCCCGCGGACGGGCGCTGGCCGAGGAAACCCGCCGCCAGACCAAGGCCGAAGGCGAGGCGCGCCGCGCCGAAGCCGAGGCCGCGCTGAACGCCAGGATCGCGTCGTCGGAAGCGCAGCTGTCGGCCACCAAGGCGGCCGCGATGGCGAACATCCGCAGCGTCGCAGCCGAGACGGCGGCCGAGATCTACGCCCGCCTGACGGGCGAGGCGGTCGCCGCATCCGACGCCGCAGCGGCGGTCGACGCCGCTCTGGCGCGCTGAGGAGAGAGAGATGCACGACGGACCCGTCTATCTCGATCCGACCTTCTGGGTCGGCGTCGGCCTTGTCCTCTTCCTGGCGCTCATCATCTGGAAAAAGGTGCCGGGCGTTCTCGCCAAGCAGCTCGACGCGCGCGCCGCGGCGATCGCCGGCGAGCTGAGCGAGGCCAAGCGGCTGCGCGAGGAAGCGCAGGCGCTGCTCGTCACCTACCAGGCGAAGGCCAAGGATGCCGAGCAGGAAGCCGCCGCGATCCTGGCGACCGCCAAGGCCGAGGCCGATCAGCTGCAGCGCGAAGGCCGCCAGCAGCTCGAAGCCCTGGTCGCGCGGCGCACCAAGATGGCCGAGGACAAGATCCGCCAGGCCGAGGCGACCGCGCTCAGCGAAGTGAAGGCCGCCGCCGCCGACGCGGCGATCGCCGCCGCCGGAAACCTGCTGAGCAGCCGCATCGACGGCGCGAAGGCGTCGTCCATGGCCGATGCCGCGATCCGCGACCTGCGCACCCGGCTCAACTAGGCGAGAGCCCAGACGGCGGCGCCGGCCAGAACCGACGCCGCCGACATCGCCGCCACGCGGCGTCCGATCGCCGCCCCGCCGATACTCCACGCCAACACCGCCTTGCCCGCCGTGTTCACCGCCACGGCTAGCAGCAGCGCGTCGCGGATCGCACCGGGCGTTGCGGAGCGCGCCGCCGACCGGGCGGCCGAGAGCGTGAAGGCATCGACGTCGAAGACGCCCGACAGCGCGGCCAGCGCGAAGAGACCGGCATCGCCGAGATGGCGTTCGGCATAGAAGATGCCGAGCCCGATCGTCGCCAGCATGAAGCCGAACAGCACGGCGAACCAGATGTCGTCGGGCGGCGGCAGCGTGAGCGTTTCGCCCGCACCGGGTGTCTTGCGGCGGCCGGACAGGTTGAAAGCGACGCCGGCCGCGAGCGAGGCCGCCGCGCCGGCCGCGAGCGGCGGCCAGGCGGCGGCCATCAGCGCGGGCGCGAAGATCGCAAGCAGCACGCCGACGCGGGTCATCATCACCGCCGAGGCCGCGCCGATCCCGCCGGCGAAGGCGCTGGCGAGCGCGCTGTCGGAGCGCGCCATGCGCGCCGAAGCGACGGTCACCGCGGTCGACGAGGCGAGGCCGCCGATCAGTCCGAAGACCATCGGGCCGTCGATCGAACCGAGCGCGCGGATCGCCACATAGCCAGCGAAGCTGAGTCCGGCGACCACCACCACCGCCCACCAGATTTCATAAGGGTTGAGGACGCCGCCGGGGCCGTAGCCCTGATCGGGCAGGAACGGCAGGATCAGCACCGAGATGACGAGCAGCTTGATCGCCGCGTTCACCTCCTCGCCGCGCACGGCGCTGAGGAAGGCGTGGAGCGGCCGCTTGGAGTCGAGCACCAGCACCGTCATCACCGCGCCGGCCGCTGCCAGCACGAGCTGGCCGGTGCCCGCGAGGCCGCCGAGCAGGAGGGTGATGATGCCCGCCGCCTCGGAGGTCGTGCCGCGATCGGGCTCGGGCTGCTTGAGCGAACCGAGATAGCCGACCACGATCAGCAGCGCGCCGCCGAGGATCGCGGCGGGCAGCGCCCAGACATTCGGCAGGACACCGCCTGCCCCGCCCAATAGTCCGTACAAGGAATAGGTGCGCACGCCGGCGAGGCGGTCGCCCGAGCGCTCATCGCGTTGACGCCAGCCGCGTTCGAGGCCGATCAGGAAGCCGATCGCCAGCGCGAAGGCGAGGCGCAGGATGTAGGGGGCCGCTTCTTCCGGCAGCAGGAAAGCGGTCATCAGTCGCCGCTGACGAATGCGCCGAGCCACCAGCGATTGACGGTCTTCTGGAAGATCGCGCGATGGCCGACGGGCGATGCCGTCTCGGCGATCTTGACGAAGCCTGCGACGCCGTCCGCCGTTACGGCCATCCAGCCTTCGGGCACGTTGGCGCCGCTGTCGTCGCCCGGCAGGCGGAGAAACTGATGCGTCACGTCGGCCAGCGCCTTCGAGGACGCATCGGGCTTGGCGTAGAGCGTGGTCTTGTCGCCGGTCGCCACGACATATTCGAAGCTGTCGATGTCTTCGGGCCATTTGGCATAGACATAGGGCGCGGCGTAGAGGCCGTCCTCGATGAAGGCCCCGCCCTGAAGGAGCGCCGCCCGGAAGTCGTCCCAGAAGGGCGAGTCCGGATCGTCGATCCCATAGACCGCGCGGAAGCCCGCCGGGCCGGCGTCGCCGCCGAAGCTGGCGAGCGCGTCCGGCGACATCGCCGCCTCGAACGCCTTGAAGTCCTTGTCGTCGCAGGCCTTGAGCAGCGTCGCGATGAGCTTGGCGAGCTCGGGATCCTTCGCCGATTCATCGACGGGTTCGAGGGTGCGCGGCGCGGCCGAGACCGGCGGCGCGACGGCGAAGAGAAGCACGGCGAGAAGAGCGGCGAGTTTCCACATGACGGGTCCTCAGGCGGCGCGCGCTGCGATGCAGGCCGGCTTGGGCGAGAGCGTGCGTTCGCTTGCGGGCGGGTATTTGGCGAGAAGGGCCGCCGGGCGGACCGGGCGCGTCACCAGCCCGCCGCCGCAATTCGGGCAGACGCCGCCGAAGCGCTCCGACGTGCAGCCGGGGCAGAAGGTGCATTCGAAGGAGCAGATGAACGCGGCCGCATCCGGCGGCAGGTCGGCGTCGCAGCATTCGCAATTGGGTCTGAGCGCGAGCATGTCGGTCTCCCTCGATCGGCCGAGTGTCGCGCCATGAGCGGGCGCGTTCAACCGGGCCACGGGTAAATCGTCAGCTCCGGCCAGTGCCGCCGCCAGCGGGCGGTCTTGGCGTCGTATTGCCCGGACGATCCCCCGACCGCCGGGTTGGGCCGCACGATCATCGCCAGAAGGTCGCCCACGCCGAAGGGCGCGGCCAGCGCCAGGCCGTCCGGCGTCCGGCGGAGGGCGACCGCGCAGCAGGGCGCGAGAAACCGCGTCAGCGCCTCCCTCGTGTCGGCGAGCGGCGCATAGGGCCGGCCGAATTTCTGCGGATACCACAGATGGACGCGGGCCTGATTGCGCACCTGGACCTCGGCCGCCACGTCCGCAAAGACCGCCGCGCAGCTTGCGATCGCCGCGTCCTCGGCTTCGTAGCTGGTGTCGGGATCGAAATAGAAGACGTCGTAGTCGGCGATGCCATAGCAGGGATCGCGCCCGGTCAGGCCGTTCCAGACCGACTGAAAGATCGAGCCGGAAACCAGCCAGACGTCGGGCAAAGCCAGCTCCGCAAGCCGTTCTACAACCAGTGCGTTTACAGGGTTGTCGAGCGCGAGGCGTGTGACGCGAGCCTCATCGGGGCTCGTCGGGCCGCCTGCCGGGTTGTGAACCGCCCCGCGATACGGCAGGCTGACAAAAAATCAGATAGCGACGCGGGAGAACGACGTGACACAGGATGCCCCCATCCAGAACATGCTTCAGCTCAGCGCCTTCGATCCGGTCGCGCGGGCCGATCCGCATGCGCGGCTGAAGCCGCTGCGCGAGCAGTGCCCGGTCTGGCGCGACGAGTCCACCAAGACCTGGGTGCTCAGCCGCTATGCCGACGTGCGCGCCGTGGTCAGCGACCGGACGCTGTGGCGCAACGGCATCCACGCCGAGGAAGGCTCGTTCGCGCGCTTCCTGCTGAAGGACGAGAAGATGGAGCTGTCGCCCGGCGAGCGGCAGTCGATCCTGACGATGGACGATCCCGACCATGCGCGCATCCGCACGCCGCTCGCCAAGGCGCTGTATGCCCGCGTCGCCAAGGCGCGGGCGAAGATCGACGCGATCGTCGCGGAGACGCTGGACGCGGTCGCCGGGCGGGCGAGCTTCGACCTGATCGCCGATGTCGCCATTCCCATTCCGATCGTCACCATCGCCGGCATTCTGGGCGTCGACGATACGCGCCTGGCCGAGTTCCGCACCTGGTCGGAGGGCGCGATCCTCGGCCTCAACCCGGTGCGCACGCCGGCCGAGACCGAGCATATGGAAGCCTCGCGCCTGGCGCTCGACGCCTATTTCACCGAGCTGATGGCGGCGCGCCGGGCGAAGCCCGAAGACGATCTCGTCTCCGACATGGTTCAGCTCCAGGCCGAAGGCGCGCCGCTCAGCGACATCGAGCTGCGCATCAATCTGCTGGCGCTGCTGATCGGCGGCAATCTGACGACGACCGACCTCATCGGCAACGGCGTGCGGCTGTTCCTGCTGAACCCGGCGCAGAAGGCGAAGCTCGTCGCCGATCCGGCGCTGGTTCCGCAGGCGGTGGAAGAGATCCTGCGCTACGAGGGGCCGGTCGACATCACAGGGCGGGTGCTGTCGGGCGAGCGCGCGTTCGGCGGCTGCCCGATGCACGAGGGCCAGAGCGTGACCGTCGCGCTGCGCGGCGCCAACCGCGACCCGGACGTCTTCGAGCGTCCCGACGAGTTCGACATCACCCGCAAGGGCATTCCCCACATGTCATTCGGCGGCGGCGCGCATATCTGCATCGGCGCGCCGCTCGCCCGCATGGAGGCGATCGCCTTCTTCAGCGTGTTCTTCCAGCGCTTCCCGACGTTGAAGTTGGTCGATGAGCCGCCGCAGTGGCGCGCGCTGCCGTTTTTCCGAGGGCTGGAGCGGTTGCGGGTGAAGACGTAGTCGTCGACATTCGGCACATGGAGCCTCCGGCGTTCGACACTATCCACCTGCCCAAGCCCCCGAGGGGCTGGTTCGACCACAGCTACGCCGTTTTGATGGACGGCACGCTCGGGATTTTGAGAACGTCGCATGACCTGCACGCCGAAATGCAGGCATGGCGCGCCCGCGTAGCGCAGAGCCAGCACACATCCGGCTGGCCGAACCCCGACCATCGGCGTCAGATCTCTGCCTTCGACGGTGTTTCCGAAAGCGGGGCGATCGATCTCCCCAAGCATGGCTTATTCCCGGCGATGGATCGCTCGGCCGACGGACGATGGCTCGTTGTGGAGCCGCGTTCCGATCCGGAAACCCGCAACGCCCGTTTCTACAGGCCCGATGGGAGGCCGGCCGGCGAATTCCATGCCGGTGACGGAATCGAGCGAATCCGTTGCGCACCGGACGGCACGGTTTGGGTTGGATACTTCGACGAGGGTGTCTTTGGCGGTCAAACCCCTGACGGACAGTGGCCGGTCGGATCGAGCGGCATTGCGCGGTTCGATTCGGAAGGGCAGTTGCTTTGGGGCTTTAACGATCCGGCCGGCGAAGTTCTGATAGCGGATTGCGAAGCATTGACACTGGACGGAAACGTCGCCTGGGCCTGCACCTTTACCGATTTTCCGATCCTCAAGATCGACAATGGCCAGGTTCGCATCTGGAAGAATGAGGTTTCCAGCGCCCGCGCACTGGCCGTCGATGGCCACCACGTTTTGATAGCTGGCGGCTATCGGCCGGAACATAACCGACTCGCGTTAGTCCGCCTGAGCGAAGAGACGAACGATAGCGCGCTGATCGGCGAAATAGAGTTCGATCTACCCTCCGGCGGGGCGTCCCTCATTCAGGGTCGCGGCGACACGCTGCATGTCGTCGGTGATGGCCGTTGGACAAAGATCTCGGTCGAAGATGTTCGACAGGCGCTATAGGTCTGAGCGCTGCATCCGCCCCCTCCACCGCTTCGCGGTCCCCCTCCCCCGCGAGCGGGGGAGGAAGAAGGCGTGCGTTACTCCGCCGCCTGCGCCGGGGCCGGGGGCGTCCACTTCAGCACCGGCTTGCGGGCCGCGGCGGTTTCGTCGAGGCGGGAGCGCGGGCTGAGATAGGGCGCGCCGGCGAAGCGGTCGGTCGCGCCGTCCTTGTTCCCCGCCTTCGCCTCCAGCGCGAGGCTGCGCAGCGCATAGATGAAGCGGTCGAGCGTTTCCTTCGACTCCGTCTCGGTCGGCTCGATCAACATCGCGCCGTGGACGACGAGCGGGAAATAGACCGTCATCGGGTGGTAGCCCTCGTCGATCAGCGCCTTGGCGAAGTCGAGCGTGGTGACGCCCGTCCCTTTGAGGAACTCGTCGTCGAACAGGGCCTCGTGCATGCAGGGACCGGTATCGCCGAACGGCGCGGACATCACGTCCTTGAGGCCGGCGAGGAGGTAGTTCGCGTTCAGCACCGCGTCCTCCGCCACCTGGCGCAGACCATCGGCCCCGTGGCTCATCATGTAGGCCATGGCCCGCGTGAACATGCCCATCTGGCCGTGGAAGGCGGTCATGCGTCCGAAGGGCGTCGCGCCCGCCGCCTCGCCCGCGTGCTCCACATTGCGGAAGCCCGCGCCGTCCGCGACCACATAGGGCAGCGGCACGAAGGGCGCGAGCGCCGCCGAGAAGACGACCGGGCCGGCCCCCGGTCCGCCGCCGCCATGCGGGGTGGAGAAGGTCTTGTGCAGGTTGATGTGCATGGCGTCGACGCCGAGATCGCCCGGCCGCACGCGGCCGACGATGGCGTTGTAGTTGGCCCCGTCGCAATAGAAATAGCCGCCCGCCCCGTGGATCGCGTCGGCGATCTCGCGCACCTCGTCCTCGAAGAGGCCGCAGGTATTGGGATTGGTCACCATCACCGCCGCCACGTCAGGGCCGAGCTTCGCCTTCAGCGCAGCGAGATCGACGCGGCCGCGCGCCGTCGCGGGGACGGTATCGACGGTGAAGCCGATGAGCGCGGCGGTCGCCGGGTTGGTGCCGTGCGCGGATTCGGGCACCAGGATGCGCCGCCGCGTCTCGCCGCGCGCCTCGATCGCCGCCTTGATCGCCATGAGGCCGCACAGTTCTCCATGCGCGCCCGCTTTCGGCGACATGGCGACGGCCGGCATGCCGGTCAGGGTCGTCAGCCAGTGCATCAGGCGGTCGATCAGCGCGAAGGCGCCCTGCACCGTTTCCTGCGGCTGGAGCGGATGGATGTCGCCGAAGCCGGGGAAGCGCGCGACCTTCTCGTTGAGGCGCGGGTTGTGCTTCATCGTGCACGAGCCGAGCGGAAAGAGGCCGGTGTCGATGGAATAGTTCTTCTGACTGAGGCGGACGAAATGGCGGACCGTCTCGGGCTCGGACAGGTCCGGCAGGCCGATCTCGCCGGCCCGGGCGAGACCGCCGAGGCGATCCGCGCCGCCTTTGGGCGCGGGCAGATCGACGCCCCATTTGCCGGAGCGGCCGCGATCGAAGATCAGCCCTTCTTCCTGCACCAGCGCGCGGTGGCCGGTATAGGTGACGATGCTCTCGCCGCCGCTCGCGACGGTGTGGGTCGGACGGCCCTGATTGTTCATGCTCATGCCATAACCTCGGTCAGCGCGGCGGCGAAGGCGGCGCGGCAGGCGGGGGTGTTCACTTCGGTGGCGGCGACGATGAGAAGGTTCGCCACGTCCGCGCCCGGATAGAGACGCGAAGCGGGGACGCCGCCGAGCACGCCCTTCGCCGCCAGCGCGCTCACCACGCCCGCGGCGGGCCTGGGCAGCTTCAGCGTGAACTCGTTGAAATAGGTCTTCGTCAGCACCTCGACGCCGGGCACCGCGGCGAGCAGGTCGGCGAGATCGCAGGCCGCCTCGTGGTTCAGCCGCGCGAGGCGCTGGAAGCCGTGCTCGCCCAGCAGCGTCATGTGGATCGTGAAGGCGAGGCTCATCAGGCCGGAATTGGTGCAGATGTTCGAGGTCGCCTTCTCGCGGCGGATATGCTGCTCGCGGGTGGAGAGGGTCAGCACGTAGCCGCGCCGCCCCTGGCCATCGACCGTCTGGCCGCAGAGGCGGCCCGGCATCTGGCGCATGTACTTCTCGCGCGTCGCGAAGAGGCCGACATAAGGCCCGCCGAACTGGAGGCCGACGCCGATCGACTGGCCCTCGGCGACCACGATGTCGGCGCCCATATGGCCGGGCGGCGTGACGAGGCCGAGCGAGACGGCCTCCGTCACCACCGCGATCAGCAGCGCGCCCTTGGCGTGGGCGGCCTCGGCAATGGGTTTCAGGTCGATGAGGTTGCCGAAGACGTCCGGGTTCTGGACGACGACGCAGGCGGTGTCGGCGTCGATGCGGGCGGCGAGGTCTTCGGCGGCCGTCGGGTGAACCGGCGCGCGGTCGACGGTCATGCCGGCCCCTGCCGGACCGCAGACGGTCTCGATCACTTCAGCGTAGTGCGGGTGCAGGCGGCCGGAGACGACAGCCTTCGACCGCTTCGTGACGCGGTGGGCCATCAGCACGGCCTCGCCCGCCCCGGTCGAGCCGTCATACATCGAGGCGTTGGCGACCTCCATGCCGAGGATCGCGGCGACCTGGGTCTGGAACTCGAAGAGATATTGCAGCGTGCCCTGCGCGATCTCGGGCTGATAGGGCGTGTAGGAGGTGAGGAACTCCGAACGCTGGATGATGTGATCGACGCTCGCCGGAACGTGGTGCTTGTAGGCGCCCGCGCCGACGAAGAACGGCACGGAGGAAGCCGGCACGTTCATCGCCGCGAGCTTCGCCAGGTCGCGGTCGACCTCCATCTCGCCCATGAAGCGCGGCAGATCGACGGGCCCGGCGAGGCGCGCGGCCTCGGGCACGTCGACGAAGAGGTCGTCGATCGAGCGCGCGCCGATGGCGGCCAGCATCTGCCGCCGTTCGTCGGGGGTGAGGGGAAGATAACGCATGAATGTTCCGTTCGCGGCGTTGGTCGTGGACGGTCCGCCGGGGCGGACCGTGGCGGGCGGATGCGGGTCAGCCGTTCGCTTCGACGAAGGCGTCGTAGGCGGCCTTGTCCATCAGGCCCTTCAGCTCGCCTTCGTCGGCGAGCTTCATGCGGAAAAACCAGCCCGCGCCTTCGGGGTCCTCGTTGACCTTGGCGGGTTCGGCGGCGACGGCGTCGTTCGACTCCACCACCTCGCCCGAGACCGGGGCATAGACGTCGCTGGCGGCCTTGACGCTTTCCACGACCGCCGCCTCGCCCTTGGCGGCGAGCGCGCGGCCGGCGGCGGGAAGCTCGACGAAGACGACATCGCCCAGTTGTTCGGCGGCGTGGCGGGTGATGCCGACGGTGGCGATGCCGCCCTCGACGGAAAGCCACTCGTGCTGATCGGTGTAATAGACGGTCATCGGACTATCCCCTGTAGTAGCGATGCGGAGCGAAAGGCATGGGCGCGACGCGGGCGGGACGCGCCTGGCCGCGCACGACGAGAAGAAGCGGCGTGCCGTCATCCGCGAAGGCGGGCGGCACATAGCCCATGGCGATGGGGCCGTTGACGGTGGGGCCGAAACCGCCCGACGTGATGACGCCGATGGTTTCGCCTGACTCGGAGCGGATCTCGGTGCCCTCGCGGGCCGGGGCCTTTTCGAGCGGCACGATGCCGACGCGCTTGCGCGGCGCGCCGTCGAAGAGCTGGCCCATGACGATTTCGGCGCCGGGGAAGTTCTTCTCCATCTTGCGGCGCTTGCCGATCGCCCAGGTGAGCGCGGCCTCGACCGGCGTCGTCGTCTCGTCGAGATCGTGGCCGTAGAGGCAGAGGCCGGCTTCGAGGCGCAGGCTGTCGCGCGCGCCGAGGCCGATGGGCAGGACTTCGGGTTCGGCGAGCAGGCGGCGGGCGAAGCCTTCGGCCGCCTCGCCGGGCACGGAAATCTCGTAGCCGTCCTCGCCGGTATAGCCCGAACGCCAGAGCGTGCAGTCGAGGCCCATGACCTTGAGCCGGGCGACGGTCATGAACTTCATCGCCGCCGCTTCCGGGCAGTGGCGCGCGAGCACCTCGCTCGCCATCGGCCCCTGGAGCGCGAGCAGCGCGCGGTCCTCGTAACGCTCGACCGCGAAGCGGGGGCCGAGCGCCGCTTCGATATGGGCGAAGTCGGCATCCTTGCAGCCGGCGTTCACCACCACGAGCAGCGAGGAGAAGTCGGTGTCGCCGGCGGGGCGCGTGACCATCAGGTCGTCGCGGATGCCGCCCTTGTCGTTGAGCAGCAGCGTGTAGCGGGTCTGGCCGGGTTTCAGCTCCTGGATCGCGCCCGGCACCAGGGCCTCGAAGGCGGCGGCGGCGCCCGCCCCCAGGATCGCGCCCTGCCCCATATGGCTGACGTCGAAGAGGCCGCAGGCGGCGCGGGTGTGGAGATGTTCCTTGAGGACGCCTGACGGGAATTGCACCGGCATGTCGTAACCGGCGAATTCGACCATCTTGCCGCCAAGCTCGCGGTGGAGGGCGTTCAGCTGGGTCTTTTTCGGTTCGGCCACTCAGGTTCCTCGCAATGACGGTCGGTGAAGCGGCCGCGCGCCCGAAGGCCGCGCCGCTACCCCGTCTGTCATGGGACCTGAGAGATTTCGCACGGGCGACGCCCTGCTTACCCCGTCGGTGGGCGGCCAAGCCGGGCCGCCGCTTTCCAGACGCTCATCCCCCCTGCGGTCCTTGGTGCCTGAGAGTTTACCGGGGCGGTTGCTCCTTCGGCGTCGGGGATTTCACCCGATCTCTCCCGCTGGGGATCATGTGCTTGGCCGGTTGCGCGCGACTCCCGCCGGGCGCAGCCGATGGTTCGGGGTAGTGTGCGGCGCAGCGAGAGTCAATCGGTGCGGCGGTCTGGGGTGACGCGGAGAAAGCGGCGTCCTAGGATTCGCCCGACACGATCCGGAACAGCCCGAGGACACGCCTCATGGACATCGCCTTCAGCCCCGGGGATGCCGCCTTTCGGGACGAGGTGCGCCGCTTCCTCGACGCCAGGCTGAACGACCGGCTGCGCGAGGCGGGGCGGCTTTCGACCAGCGTCTATGCCGACCGCGAGATCATGCGCGAATGGCACGCGATCCTCCATGCAAAGGGCTGGGTCGCGCCGTCCTGGCCGGTGGAATATGGCGGCTGCGACTGGTCGGTGACGCAGCACTACATCTTCTCGACCGAGATGGCCCGCGCCTCGGCCCCCGGCCTGTCGCCGATGGGGCTCGGCATGTGCGGGCCGGTGCTGATCGGCCACGGCACGCCGGAGCAGCACGCCTTCTATCTGCCGCGCATCCTCTCGGGCGAGGATTTCTGGTGCCAGGGCTATTCGGAGCCGGGGGCGGGATCGGACCTCGCCGCCCTGCAGATGAGCGCGGTCGAGGACGGCGACGATTTCGTCCTCAACGGGCAGAAGATCTGGACGACCCACGCCCAATACGCGAACCGCATCTTCTGTCTGGTGCGCACCTCGCGGGAAGAAATTCCGCAGAAGGGCATCACCTTCATCCTCGCCGACATGGACCAGCCCGGCATCCGCGTCGAGCCGCTGATCATGATGTCGGGCGAGCATGTGCAGAACCAGATCTTCTTCACCGACGCGCGGGTGCCGAAGAAGAACGTGGTCGGCAGGATCGGCCAGGGCTGGACGGTCGCCAAATATCTGCTGGAGTTCGAACGCGGCGGCCACGCCTATGCGCCGAGCCTTGCGGTCCGGCTGAACAGGATCCGCGCCATGGCGGCGGCCGAGCGGCTGGGCGACGGGGCGCGGCTGATCGACGATGCCGCCTTCGCCGCCCGGATCGCCGCCGCCGATGTCGAGATCCGGGCGCTGGAGTTCCTGGAGCATCGGGTGATTTCGGCCCTTTCGAACGGCGGCACGCCGGGGGCGCAGGCCTCGATCATGAAGACGCGCGGCACCGAGATCAGCCAGGCGCTGACCGAACTCGCCATCGAGGCGGTCGGCGCCTACGGCGCGCCGTTCCAGCCCCATGCGACGAAGCCGGGCGGGCCGGTGCCGGGCTGGCCCAAGCCCGCCTACAACGACCATGTCGGGCCGGATCACGCATTGCCCGTGATGAGCAAATATCTCAACGACCGGGCGGGCTCGATCTATGCCGGCTCGAACGAGATCCAGCGCAACATCATGGCGAAGGCGGTGCTGGGGCTTTGAGGCAAGGATTTTTCGCGTTCCCTTGTCGAATCCGGCCCGGCTCGCGCGTCATGGTCGCATCCACACGGCAGGGAGGCCGGACATGAAGTATGCGCTGCTGATCTACGACGACGAAATCACCTGGGAGAAGGCGACGCCCGAGGAACGGGCGGCGATCTTCGCCGAACACGGCGAACTGGGGAAGAAGCTGGCGGCGAAGAAGGCCTTTGTCGCCGGGCAACAACTGGCCCCGACCGCGACCGCGACGACGGTGCGCACCGCCAAGGGCGCGAGCGTGCTGACCGACGGGCCGTTCGCCGAACTGAAGGAGCACCTGACGGGCTTCTATCTCATCGAGGCCGACAGCCTCGACGAGGCGATCGCCTACGCCAAGACGCTGTCGGGCACGGTCGAAGTCAGGCCCTGCGTCGCGCATTGAGCGCCGCGGCGGCGATCGAGAGCGCATGGCGCACGCATTGGGCGCGGCTTCTCGCCGTGCTCGTGCGGCGCTTTCGCGATGTCGATCTGGCCGAGGACTGCCTGCAGGAGGCGTTCGCGGCGGCGTCCGCCGCCTGGGCGCGCTCGCCGCCCGCGAACCCTCCCGCCTGGCTGCTGACCGCCGCCCATCGCCGGGCGCTCGACGTCAGGCGGCGGCGCGCGACGGCGGCGCGCAAGGCGCACCTCGTCATGGAGGACGACACTATGGAGCCGGACGCGCCGGGCGAGGCGGCCGAGATCGCCGACGAGCGGCTGGCGCTGATCTCGCTCTGCTGTCATCCGGCGCTCTCGCCCGAAGCGCGCATCGCGCTGACGCTGCGCCTCGTCGGCGGGCTGACGACGGCCGAGATCGCGCGGCTGTTCTTCGTGTCCGAACCGACGATGGCGGCGCGGCTGACCCGCGCCAAGCAGAAGATCGCGGCGGCGCGCATTCCCTTCGCCCTGCCCTCGCCCGAGGATCTGCGCGAGCGCCTCGCCGGAGTGATGGCGGTCGTCTATCTGATCTTCACCGAGGGCTATGCGCCCTCCTCGGGCGAGCGCGTGGTGCGCGACGAATTATGCGCCGAGGCGATCCGTCTGGGGCGGCTGCTCGTCGAGATCGCGCCCGGCGAGAGCGAGGCGGCCGGACTGCTGGCGCTGATGCTGCTGCATCATGCGCGGCGCGCCGCACGCACCGGCGCGAACGGCGAGACGGTGCTGCTGCGCGATCAGGATCGCGGCCGGTGGCGTCTGGACGAAATCGCCGAAGGGCGCCGCCTGCTGGGCCAGGCCGGGGATGAGGGGAGCTATGCCCTGCAGGCGGCGATCGCCGCCGCGCATGTCGCGCCCGAAACCGACTGGCCGCGCATCGCGGCGCTCTATGCCCGGCTTGAAGCGGTGACGCCCTCGCCGGCCGTGCGGCTCAACCGGGCGATCGCGGTGGCCGAGGCGGAAGGTCCGGCGGCGGGCCTTGCGCTGCTCGACGGGCTCGACGCGGCGCTGGGGGCGAGCGCGGCGCTGCCGGTGACGCGGGCCGAATTGCTGGTGCGGCTCGGGCGCTTCGCCGAGGCGGTGCCGCTCTACGATCTGGCGATCGCGCGCACGGCGCTCGCGGCGGAACGGGAGTTCCTGACCCGGCGGCGCGCGGCCGCGGCGGCCGGATGAGGCCTCAGGCCTTGTCGTTGGCGGGGCGCGGCACCGGCACGACGAGCAGCGAACGCGCCTCGTCCTCGCCGGCGAGCAGCGCCGCATAACGCTCGTCGTCGAGCGCCTCGATCAGCGGCACGAGTTCCCGGGCCTGCTTGAGATCGCCGACCGCCTCCGCCCAGAGCAGCAGCGCGGGCTTGCCCGCCGTCGCGTCGTGCGCGGCGATCGCCGCCGAGAGGTCGCCCTCGCAGGCGTGGACATAGTGACGGTCGCCGTCGGCGAGCACATAAACATAGGCGGGCATCGGACCCCCTAGCTGCGATAGGCGCCGTTGATGCGGATGTAGCCGTCGGTCAGATCGCAGGTCCAGACCTTCGCCCGCCCCTTGCCGAGGCCGATATCGACACCGATGTCGATCTCCTCGCGCTTCATGTAGGCGGAGACTTTCGCCTCGTCGTATTTGGGATCGCGCAGGCCCTGATGGGCGACGCGGTAGGGGCCGAACGAGATCGCCAGCCGGTCGCGGTCGGCCGCTTCGCCCGACTTGCCGACCGCCATGACGATGCGGCCCCAATTGGCGTCCTCGCCGGCGATGGCGGTCTTGACCAGCGGCGAGTTGGCGATGGAGAGCGCGATGCGCTTGGCGGCCGCGTCGCTCTCCGCGCCGGTCACCTCGATGGCGACCTGCTTGGACGCGCCCTCGCCGTCGCGCACGACCTGAAGCGCGAGGTTCTGCAGCACCTCGTTCAGCCGCAGGCGGAAATCGGCGAGGCGCTTGTCGGAGGCCTTGGCCACCGGCTCGTGCTTCGCGCCGCGCCCGGTCGCGAACAGCATCAGCGTGTCGGAGGTCGAGGTGTCGCTGTCGACGGTGATGGCGTTGAAGCTGGTAGCGACGCCCTCGGCGAGCAGTTCCTGGAGCACGGCGGCGGGCAGCGTCGCGTCGGTGACGACATAGGCGAGCATGGTCGCCATGTCCGGCGCGATCATGCCCGAGCCCTTGGCGATGCCGTTGATGCGGACCGTCGCCTCGCCGATCTTCGCCGTCGCGGTGGCGAGCTTGGGGAAGGTGTCGGTCGTCATGATCGCCCTGGCGGCGGCCAGCCAGCCGCCGGCCGAGGCGTCCTCGATCGCCTCGTCGAGCTTGGCGACGATGCGGTTCCAGGGCAGCGGCTCGCCGATCACCCCGGTCGAGGCGACGAAGACGTCCTCCGGGTCGCAGCCGATGGCCGTGGCGCCCGCCTCGGCGGTGCGGCGCACGGCCTCGATGCCGCCCGCTCCGGTGAAGGCGTTGGCGTTGCCCGAATTGACGATCAGCAGCCGCGCCTCGCCCTTGCGCTCGCCGGGACGGGCGAGGTTGGCGCGGCACCAGTCGACGGGGGCCGAGCGGGTCTTGGACCTGGTGAAGACGCCGGCCGCCTGGGTGTGCGGCGAGAACACGGCGCAGAGAAGGTCGGTGCGGCCGGCATAGCGGATGCCGGCGGCGACCGCGCCGAGGCGGACGCCGGCCATCGGCGGCAGGTCGCGGATGGTCTTGGGGGCCAGCGGCGAGACCGGATGGGCCTGCGCCGGGCCGGCGGCGGCGGGCCTGGCGGCAGGCGCCGGACGCCGGGGGGCGGCCGGTTTGCCCGCCTTCGCCGCCTTGACGGCTGTCTTGGCCTTGGGAAGCGCCTTGGCCCGGCTCGGGGGCTTGCTCGCGGATTTCGCCTTAGTCTTTGACTTTACGGGTAATTTCTTCTTGCCGGCGGCCGCCATGGACCCCTCATTCGCCAAAACGCGCGGGACTTTAGCCCAAATGACGCCCGCGGCAAGCGAGGCGCGACATCGCGGCACGGGCGGCTTTCGGCCGGGCGGCTGCTAGAGTGCGCGCCATGGAAGAGCTTCGTCGCGGCGCCCGTTCGGCCATCGTTCGCCTGCTGCAGCACCTGCTGAACAAGGGGCTGCGGACCGAACGCCTGTCGGCCGCCCCGCTGGAGCTGGACGGCCGCTTCGGGCGGCTGACCGAGGAGGCCGTCCGCGCCTTCCAGACCCGCCATTCGATGACCCCGACCGGGGTCGCCGACACCCGCCTGTGGCGCGCCATCGGCCTCAGCGTCGACGTCTGGCACCAACGGGTGCCGCTGATCGGACAGCCCACGGATTCGTCCTGCTGGGCGGCGGCGGCGGCGATGATCCTCGGCAACATGTCCCCCAATCTGGCGAGCAGCCATATTGGCGAGGACGGGGGGCTACGGGGCTCGATCGAGCATCACCAGGCCTTCGCGCAGAGTCTGGGCTGGGAAATGCCCATGCGCACGCCGGGGGTGAACGAGCTGATCGCCCTGATCTCGCGCGGGCCGCTGTGGATCAGGGGCAGCGGCGAGGACTGGGCCCACGCGGTGGTGCTGAGCGGGGTGTTTGGGGACGGCACGGCCGACGGCACCATGGTGCGCATCCACGACCCCTGGCCCCCCCGGCATGGCCGGGTTTACGGGGCGTTCCTGGACGACCTCTACGTCATCTCCGAAGACGGCGGCACGGCAACCATGACCCTCGATTATGTGCTGATCCCGCGCTGAGCCAAGGCCCGGATTTCCGCCAAAATTGAGGCGGCGATGCCGGTGTCCCTTCGTTGACAGGGGGGAAGGCGGCTCTTATCTGTCCCCCATGCCGAAGGCCGGGCGCACGCGCGACGCGCGCGCCGGCTTTCGCTTGGAGATTGCCGGGCGCCGCTCCCCTCGCGCCGATCACACCGCGCGCCGCTCCGCCGGGCGCGCCGAAGGACACTGGAACCGCCATATGTTCGGACTGGGAACGCTCGCCCGCAAGATTTTCGGGACGGAGAACGACCGCAAGCTGAAGTCGAAATTCGCCCGCGTCGCGGCGATCAACGCGCTGGAACCGCAATTCCAGGCGCTGAGCGACGACGAGCTGGCGGCCAAGACGGTCGAGTTCCGCGCCCGCCTCGCCAAGGGCGAGACGCTCGACAAGCTGCTGCCCGAGGCCTTCGCCGCGGTGCGCGAGGCGGCGACCCGCACGCTCGGCCAGCGCCATTTCGACACGCAGCTGGTCGGCGGCATGGTGCTGCACGACGGCGCGATCTCGGAAATGAAGACCGGCGAAGGCAAGACGCTGGTCGCCACCCTGCCCGTCTATCTGAACGCGCTGGAAGGCAAGGGCGTCCACGTCGTCACCGTCAACGACTATCTCGCCCGCCGCGACGCCGGCTGGATGGGCCGCGTCTACGCCAAGCTCGGCATGACGACCGGCGTCATCGTGCACGGCCTCAACGACGAGCAGCGCCGCGCCGCCTATGCCTGCGACATCACCTACGGCACCAACAACGAGTACGGCTTCGACTATCTGCGCGACAACATGAAGTATGCGCTGAGCCAGATGGCGCAGCGCGGCCACCATTTCGCGATCGTCGACGAGGTCGACTCGATCCTGGTGGACGAGGCGCGCACGCCGCTCATCATCTCCGGCCCGACCGACGATCTGTCGGAGATGTACAAGACCATCGACACCTTCGTGCCGCGCCTCGAAAAGCAGCACTACGAGGTGGAGGAAAAGAACCGCCAGGTGACGCTCACCGAGGACGGCAACGAGACGATGGAGGAATGGCTGCGCCAGGCCGGGTTGCTGAAGGAAGGCAATCTCTACGACTCGACCAACATCACCATCGTCCACCACGTCAATCAGGCGCTGAAGGCCTACAAGATCTTCCAGAAGGACCGCGACTACATCGTCAAGGACGGCAAGGTCGTCATCATCGACGAGTTCACGGGCCGCATGATGGAAGGCCGGCGCTACTCGGACGGCCTGCACCAGGCGCTGGAGGCCAAGGAGAAGGTGGCGATCCAGCCCGAGAACCAGACGCTCGCCTCGATCACCTTCCAGAACTATTTCCGCCTCTACAAGAAGCTCGCCGGCATGACCGGCACCGCGGCGACCGAAGCCGCCGAGTTCATGGACATCTACAAGCTGGATGTCTTCGAGATCCCGACCAACCGCCCCGTCGCCCGCAAGGACGCCGACGACGAGGTCTATCGCACCGTCGCCGAGAAGGACGACGCGATCATCGAACTGATCCGCGAGTGCCACGCCCGCCATCAGCCGGTGCTGGTCGGCACCACCTCGATCGAGAAGTCCGAACAGCTCGCGCGCCTGCTGAAGAACCGCGGCTTCCGCCAGAAGGACGTGAGCGATCCCGACGCCTTCATCGCCTCGGCGAAGGGCGGCAGCAACGCCTTCTTCGTGCTGAACGCGCGCTATCACGAGCAGGAAGCGCAGATCGTGGCGCAGGCCGGCATTCCCGGCGCCATCACCATCGCCACCAACATGGCCGGCCGCGGCACCGACATCCAGCTCGGCGGCAATCCCGACATGCGCATCCAGGCGGCGACCGAAGGCCTGGCGGACGGCCCCGAGAAGGAGGCCCGCATCGCCGAGATCAAGGCGCAGATCGCCGCCGACAAGAAGACCGTGATGGAGGCCGGCGGGCTCTACATCATCGGCACCGAGCGGCACGAGAGCCGCCGCATCGACAACCAGCTGCGCGGCCGTTCGGGCCGTCAGGGCGACCCCGGCGCCTCGAGTTCTTCCTGTCGCTGCAGGACGATCTGATGCGCATCTTCGGCTCGGACCGGCTGGACGGCATCCTTACCCGGCTCGGCCTCAAGCAGGGCGAGGCGATCGCCCACCCCTGGGTGAACAAGGCGCTGGAGAAGGCGCAGCAGAAGGTGGAGGCGCGGAACTTCGAGATCCGCAAGAACATCCTGAAATACGACGACGTGATGAACGCCCAGCGCAAGGCGATCTTCGAGCAGCGCATCGACTTCATGCGCGCCGACGACGTGCACGAGACCGTCGCCGATTTCCGCCACGAGGTGATCGCCGACACCGTGCTGAAGCACATCCCGCCCAACGCCTATGCCGAGCAGTGGGACGTGACGGGCCTCAAGGACGAGATCGCCAAGCTGTTCAACGCCGAGATCCCGGTGGACGCCTGGGCGAAGGAAGAGGGCATCGCCGACGAGGAGGTGCAGACGCGCCTCATCGCGCTCGCCGACACGCGGGCGGCCGAGCGCGCCGCGCCCGTCGAGCCGGACGTGATGCGCCGGGTGGAGAAGCAGGTTCTGCTTCAGGTGCTCGATTCCAACTGGCGCGAGCACATCGTGATGCTGGACCACCTGCGCCAGTATGTGGGCCTGCGCGGCTACGCCCAGCGCGATCCGCTCAACGAGTTCAAGACCGAAGCCTTCGAGCTGTTCCAGAACCTGTTGCACAAGCTGCGCTTCGACGTGACGCGCACGCTGCTCAACATCCAGTTCCAGATGCAGCCGACGACGCCCCCGCCGCCGCCGCTGGAGGCCCGTCCGCTGCCGCCGATGCGCGCCCAGCACATCGACGCGACGACCGGCGAGGACGAGATCGCGCTGGAGGAAGCGCAGCGCCCGCTGCGGGCGATGCCGCCGCTGACGCAAGGCCCGGTCTCGACCTCGCCGACCGACCCGGCGACCTGGGGCAAGGTTTCGCGCAACGCCGCCTGCCCCTGCGGCTCGGGCAAGAAGTTCAAGCACTGCCACGGCGCGGTGATGGCGTAAGGCGGCCCTGGGCCGTCCGCTCCGGCGGGACGGTCCAGGACAGGACTACGGACACGAAAAAGGCGGCGGGGAGAACCCGCCGCCTTTTGCGTTTACGAGCCGGGAGGGAAGCTTACGAGCCGCCGCCCGCGACGATCGCGGTCGTGCCGCGGCGGTTCTGGGCGTAGCAGCTCTCGCTCGCCTCGCCGCAGATCGGCTGGTCCTTGCCGTAGGAGATGGTCGAGATGCGGCTGCGGTCGATGCCGTAGGAGACCAGCGTCTCCTTCACCGCGTTGGCGCGGCGGTCGCCGAGCGCGATGTTGTACTCGCGCGTGCCGCGCTCGTCGGCGTGGCCCTCGATGCGGACCATCACTTCCGGGTTGGCGTTCAGGATCTGCGCCTGCTGCTGCAGGATCGCCGCGCCGTCGGGACGGACCTGGTAGGAATCGAGGTCGAAATAGACCGTGTCGCCGACCGCCCGGAGCTGCTCGCCGAGCGTGCCGCCGGTCACCGCACCGTCATTCGCGCCGTTCAGGCCGGCGGCCGCGTCGGCGCCGTCTCCCTTGGACGCGCAGGCCGAGGCCAGAAGCGCCAGGCCGGCGACGGCCAGAACCTTCATCGTCTTCATTGCAATCGTCTCCTCAATGTGACGCTCAGCGTCATCTCAGGTGGCTGCGCACTGTTGCGGCGCAGCAAATCGCCGAATTCGGGCGGAAGCTATCGGCCGCGCCCCTAGGGTTCAAGCCGGAAAGAGGCGGAATTGGGAATGGCCTGACGGGGCCACCATCACGAATTCCGCCCGTTATGCAACACGGCTCAGTTGATCCCCGGCCCGTCGAGGTCCGGCGACCAGGCGGGGTCGGAGGCCTCGCCCGGCGTCGGCACCCGGCGCAGATTCTGGCCCGTCAGGTCCACCGACCAGATCGCCGAGGTCCCGCCGGCGGCCGAGCGCGCGAACATGATGACCCGGCCGTTGGGCGCCCAGGTCGGGCTTTCGTCGAGGAAGCTCTCGGTCAGGCGGCGCTCGGCGGTGCCGTCGGTGCGCATCACGCCGATGCCGAACGTGCCGTGCAGCATCTTGGTGAAGGCGATGAGATCGCCGCGCGGGCTCCACACCGGCGTCGCGTAGCGGCCCTCGCCGAACGAGATGCGGTGCTGGTTGGAGCCGTCGGCGCCCATCACATAGACCTGCTGCGAGCCGCCACGGTCGGACTCGAAGGCGATCTGCGTGCCGTCGGGCGAGAACGACGGCGAGGTGTCGATGCCGGGATCGGTGGTGAGGCGGCGCGTCGCGCGGGTGCGCAGATCGACCATATAGATGTCGGTATTGCCGTCGCGGGCCATCGACAGGACGATCGAATTGCCGTCGGGCGAGAAGCGCGGCGAGAAGGTCATGCCGTTGAAGCCCTGGAGCACTTCCTCGCGGCCGGTTTCAAGATCGAAGATGTACACGCGCGGCCGCTCGCCCTGATAGGACATGAACGAGATGGCCTGCGCGGTCGGGCTGAAGCGCGGAGTGACGACGAGGTCGCGGCCGTCGGTGAGGAACTGCGCATTCGCGCCGTCCTGGTCCATGATGGCGAGGCGCTTGACCTTGCGCGTCTTGGGGCCGCTTTCGGCGACATAGACGACGCGGGTGTCGAAATAGCCCTTCTCGCCCGTCAGCCGCTCGTAGATGGCGTCGGCGATCATGTGGCCGACGCGGCGCGCGTTTTCGGGCGTGGTGAAGAACTGGAGGCCGATCATCTGCTGCTCGGCGAAGATGTCCCACAGGCGGAACTCGACGCGCAGGCGCCCGTCCGGCTCCAGCGTCGTGCGGCCGGTGACCAGCGCCTTGGCGTTGATGACGCGCCAGTCGGCGAAACGCGGCGGCGCGCCGATATCGGGCGAGCGCGTAACGAAGGACATCGGATCGAGCGAACGGAAAAGACCCGAGCGGTCGAGATCGGCGCGCACGACGCCGACGATCTCGGTGGAGACGCCGCCCTCGCCGCCGCCGAAATCGGCGATCGCGATGGGCAGCGGCTCCATGTTGCCCTGGGTGACGACGATGCGCAGGGGATCCTGCGCCGCGGCGGCCGAAAGCGCCGCGACGGCCGCTGCGGAGATCATCGCCGCGCGCAGGAAGCGGAAAGCGGATGTCAGCATGGGGGGCTCCTAGAGTCCTAGCATCTGGGCGGGATTGAATTCGACGTCGAGCACGCTCCAGCCGTCATACGAATCGGCCGGCAGATCATAATTCTGGCACTGCATGATGGCACGCCGTCCGGCCTCGGCCGCAGCGCGGTAATAGGGATCGCCCATGCTGGGCGTGTCGAGATATTCCGGCAGCCCGTTCAGCGAACCGTCGCGGTTGAGGCGGATGCGCATGGCGACGACGAGCGTCTCGGGATTGGGCGCGCCGGCGAGACTGCCCGCGTCCCAGCAGCGCGAGACCTGCGACCGGAACGCGTCGATGATGGTCGCCGTCTCGCGTTCGGAAAGGCCCTTGCCGCGCTTGGTGTCGGCGTCGTCCGGCTCGGACTCCGGTCCGCTGTCGGCGGTCGTGTCGTCGTTCTCCTTGTCCTCGACGCCGGCGATCACCGCGTCGATGTCGAAGGGCTCTTCCTCGTCGTCCGGCTTCTTCTCGGGCTTCTTGTCGTCGGGCTTCTTTTCCGGTTCGGGCTCCGCCTCGGCGACCTCCTTCGGCGGCTCCTTCACCTCCTTCGGCTTGGCGCGCGGCGTCGGCGGCTCGGGCGGAATGTCGGGATCGGGCACGACCTCGGCGTCCGCCACAGGCTCGGGCGGCGGCGGCTCCTCCTGGGGCTTCGGCTCCGGCGGCGGCTCGGCTTGGGCTCGGGTTTCGGTTCGGGCTTGGGTTCGGGCGGCGGCGGTTCGGCCTCCGCCACCTTGGGCGCGGTCTTGGGCTTGGGGTCGGGCTTCGCCGCCGGCTCGGGCTTCGGCTCGGGCTTGGGCTCGGGCGCCTTGGCGGTCGCCTTCACGTTGGTCGTCTCGGCGATCGGCAGCATCGAGACGGGGACGAATTCCTCGACCGGCGGCGGTTCGTAAGTCGGCGCGAACGAGACGAAAGTCAGTCCCACGACGCCGCCATGGAGCAGCGCCGAGACGATCCATCCCGGCCTCCTGAACCAAGGGCGGTCGTCGTCGTCCATCGCGGTCAGCCGTCGGTGGCGGGCCGCGTGCCGGCCGGCGCGCCCTTGGGGGCGGGATCGTTGACGAGAACGAGCTTGGTGAAGCCGGCGGCGTTGAGCAGGCTCATCACCTCGGCGACCCGGCCATAGCCGACCGTCTTGTCGGCGCGCAGATAGATCGGCTTGTCGTAGCCGTTGTTCGAGATGGCGACGAGGCGCGGCACCAGCTGGTCGTCGGCGATCTCGCTCTCCTGGAGATAGACCTTGCCGCCAGCGTCGATGGTGACGCTGAGCGGCTCCTCGTTGTCGGTGACCGGGCCGGCGACCGTCTTGGGCAGGTCGATCTTGACGCCGACGGTGAGCAGCGGCGCGGCGACCATGAAGACGATCAGCAGCACCAGCATCACGTCGACGAAGGGCGTGACGTTGATGTCGGACATGCGCCCGGCCGAAGCGCCGCCGTGACGGCGCGAACCGCGCCGCCGCCGTCCGCCGCCGCCGGAGGAGATCGAGGCGCCCATCAGCGCGCCCTTTCGTCGAGCTGGCGCGACAGGATCGCGGTGAACTCGTCGGCGAAGCCTTCGAGGCGGCCGGCATAGGCATTGGCCTGCGCGACGAAGCGGTTATAGGCGATGACCGCCGGGATCGCGGCGAGGAGGCCGAGGGCGGTCGCGAACAGCGCCTCGGCGATGCCGGGGGCGACGACCGCGAGGCTGGTGTCGTTCGAGGCGGCGATGCCGCGGAAGGCGTTCATGATGCCCCACACCGTGCCGAAGAGGCCGATGAAGGGCGCGGTCGAGCCGACCGTCGCGAGGAAGCCGAGCTGTTTTTCGACCTGCTGCGTTTCGCGCCCGATGGTCACGTTCATCACGCGGTCGATGCGATCGCGGATCGAGGGCGCGAGCGCCGCCGTCACCTGATGCTGACCTTCGAAATTGCGCCGCCATTCGCGCATCGCGGCGACGAAGAGCACGGCGAAGGGGTGGTCGGGTTTGAGGCCGATGGCGTTGTAGAGATCGTCGAGCGAACGGCCCGACCAGAAGACCTGTTCGAAATCGTCGGCCTTGGCGTCGAGCGCGCGCAGGCGCAGGAATTTCTCCACGATGATCGCCCACGAGACCAGCGAGAGGCCGACGAGGAGAATCATCACGCTCTTGCCGATCACGTCGGCCTTCAGAAAGAGCTGGATGAAGGAGAAGGCGTCGCCGCCCGCCGAAGTCTGCGGCCCGACCTCGGTCACGTCGACCGGCGGCAGCGGGGCCGGCGTGGCGGCGGCGCCGGGATCGGCCTGAACGGCGTCGGCGAGCGCGCCGAGCGCGTGACCGGCGGCATGCACGAGGTGCAGGGCGTGATCGGCGAGCGAGGCGAAATCCATGAGGGGGCGGCCTTTCCTGTCGTCGTCGGTCCCGCGGCCGGACCCGTCATGGCTTGACGTGAGCTACCCGGGATAAGTCCCAATCAACCTTGACGAAATTGGGGCGCGGCGGCCGCGCGCGGGCGGCAGGTCGCGGATTACGTCCCATCCCGCCCGGTCGCGGTTGGGCGCTCCCTCGCGTAGCGCCCCAATCCTTGACGGACCATTAACCTTACGCACCTGCGAGAGGCCAGCGACAGTTTGGTGACTTGCATCGCACCGTCCCACCCGGCCAAGTCGCAGCCGGCCGAGGGCCTGAACGGGAGCCTGAACGGGAGAACGAGATGCGTTTCTTGAGTCTGGCGATGCTGGCCGCGGCGGCGGTCGCCCCGGCCCTCGCCAAGAGCGACAGCGCCTACACCAAGATCATGACGCCGGACGCGAAATGCATCCAGGTCGAGATGAACGAGGAGGAAGGCTGGGCGGTCTCAAAATGCCCCGGCTACAAGGGCATCGACGTGTGGGTCGGCGAAGGCGATCTGCGCGCCATGGTCGGCTACGGCAAGAACGGCAGCGAGGAAATGGCCTATCAGCGAACGTTTCCGCTGTTCAACACGACCGGCGAGACGGTCGAGTGGCGGCTGAAGGACGGCAAGCCGGTCGCCACCATCCTGCGCTGGAAAGTCGATGGCGGCCCCGACATGCCCAAGGGCGAGATGCTGGTCGTCACGCAGCTGGAGGCGGGCAACCAGTGCTGGATCGCCGTCGTCGCCGCGCACAAGAACAAGAACGCCAACGAACTCGCCCGTCAGGCCGCCGACGAACTGGCCGGCACGGTCGATTGCGCGACGACGGAGCCTGAGATCGTCGGCACGCCGGACCACGACATCTTCACGACGGAGTGAACGCGATGATGAGGCTGACGATCGGCGTGGCGCTGGCGGCGGCGCTGACCATGGGCGCGGCGGCGGACATTCCCCCGCCCGAGCCGGAGAACCCCCTGCCCGCCGCCTGCCAGCCCTTCATCGGCGTGTGGACCCGCACGGAGCCGCAGGCGACGCGCGGCGGCCGGACCTGGACGGTCCTCGCCATCGACGCCGAGCGTGCGACCGTGCTGCGCTACCTCAACCAGGACGACATCAACATTCAGGCCGGAACGATGTCCGCCGCGCTCGCCTGCACCGTGGCGGCGAACGGCGACGTGACGCTCGACTTCACCGACGAGACCGGCGGCAGCTTCGCGCTGACCGCGACGCCGGTGAACGAGACGAGCTTCACGACCAAGGAGGAAAGCTCCTATCTGGGCGCCGGCCCGCCGGTCGAAGGCTGGACGCCGGAAATCAGGACCATCACCTGGACACGGATCGCCCACTGACAGGCAGCGCGCGCCGCTACCCCGCGCTCAGATAGGGCTGGAGCTTTTCGCGGATGTCGGCGGGTATGCGGCGCGGGCGGCCGTCGAGGGTGATGACGGCGGCTTCGATGCGCGCCGTGCAGAGCAAGTCCGCGCCCTTGTAAATCTCCTGCTCGCCGACGAGGCGCGCGCCCGCCATTTCGGTGTAGCGGGTGCGGACCATCAGCAGATCGTCGACGCGGGCCGGGCGCATGTAGTCGAGCGAGATGCGGCGCAGCGTCCAGACGAGCTTCGACTCGCCCTCCAGCATCACCAGATGGCGCACGCCCGCCATGCGCAGGAAGTCGGAGCGGCCGCGCTCGCAATAGCGCAGGTAGTTGGCGTGATAGACGATGCCCGAGGTGTCGGTGTCCTCGTAGTAGATGCGCACGGGAAGAACATGGACCCGTCCTTCGAACCAGCCGGAGAACGCGACATCGGGCGTCGCCGCGTCGTGCGCATGGGTCAGCGGTTCAGACATCGCGGTCCTCGCGTGCGGGCATGTCGAAGAGCGCAGCCTGCGCCGGATCGCGCGGCGGCGGCGCGAGGCCCAGATGCGCGAAGGCATTGCCGGTGAGGACGCGGCCGCGCGGCGTGCGCTGGATGAAACCCTGCTGGATGAGGTAGGGCTCGATCGTCTCCTCGATATTGTCGCGCGCTTCGGCGAGCGCGGCGGCGAGGGTTTCGATGCCGACCGGACCGCCCGCGAAGGCGTCCGCGATGAGGCGCAGATAGCGGCGGTCGAGCGCGTCGAGACCGGAGGCATCGACCTCAAGCTGCTGCAGCACCGCGTCGGCGAAGGCGTCGGTCACCTCGGCGGCGCGCTTCACCTCGGCATAGTCGCGCACCCGGCGCAGCAGCCGCCCGGCGACGCGCGGCGTGCCGCGGGCCCGGCGGGCGATCTCGCGCGCGCCGCTGTCGGTCATCGGCAGGCCGAGCACCCGTCCGCCGCGCCGGACGATCTCCGCGAGATCCTCGACGCCGTAGAACTCCAGCGCCGACTTGATGCCGAAGCGGTCGTGCAGCGGCTTGGCAATCATGCCCGAGCGCGTCGTCGCGGCGATCAGCGTGAAAGGCGACAGGTCGATGCGCACGCTGCGCGCCGCCGGGCCTTCGCCGATGATGAGGTCGAGCTGGAAATCCTCCATCGCCGGGTAGAGCACTTCCTCGACCGCCGGGTTGAGGCGGTGGATCTCGTCGATGAAGAGCACGTCGCGCGGCTGGAGATTGGTGAGAAGCGCAGCGAGATCGCCCGCCCGCGCGATGACCGGGCCCGAGGTCGCGCGAAAATTGACGCCGAGTTCGCGCGCCACGATCTGCGCCAGCGTCGTCTTGCCGAGGCCGGGCGGGCCGTAGAGCAGCACATGGTCCATCGCCTCGCCGCGCGCTTTGGCGGCCTCGATATAGACCTGGAGGCGCTCGCGCTCCTTCGCCTGGCCGATGAATTCTGAGAGGCGCTGCGGGCGCAGCGTCGAGTCAGGCGCGTCGTCGTCGCGTTCGCCGGGAGAGACGAGACGGTCGGTCATCGGGCGAGCCTCTTGAGGCCGTCGCGGATGAGCTTGTCGAGGCCGGCGTCATCGCCCAGCTCGGCGACGGCGGCGGCGACCGCCTGCCCCGCCTCGCTCTGGCCATAGCCGAGATTGACGAGGGCGGAGACCGCCTCGGCGGGCGCGCCTTTGGGGGCGCGCGTAATGGCGGAGATGGCGGCGGCCGGCACCCCGGCGATCACGCCGGCCGGGCCTTTGTCCTTCAGCTCGGCGACGATGCGCTGGGCGAGCTTGGGTCCGACGCCGGGGGTGCGCGAGACCGCCGCCTTGTCCTGCAGGGCGATCGCCTGGCCGAGCGCCTCGCCCGGCAGGGTCGAGAGGATGGCAAGCGCCACCTTCGCGCCGACGCCCTGCACCGTCTGGAGCAGGCGGAACCAGTCGCGGTCGGCGGCGGCGGAAAAGCCGTAGAGGCGGATCATGTCCTCGCGCACCACGGTCTCGATGAACAGCACCGCCGCCTCGCCGCGCGTCAGCCGGTCGAGCGTGCGCGCCGGGCAATAGGCGACATAGCCGACGCCGTGGACATCGACGATCGCGTAGTCGGCCGCCACTTCGTCGACCGTGCCGGAGAGCTTGCCGATCATCGCGCGAGCGCCTGCATCTGCATGGCCCGCGCCCGACCGAGATGGGCGTGACAGATCGCGACCGCGAGCGCGTCGGCCTCGTCGGGCGCGGGGTCGCCGCACTGGGGCAGCAGGACCTTGACCATGTGGAGCACCTGGCCCTTTTCCGCATGGCCGACGCCGACGACGGACTTCTTGACCTGGTTGGGCGCGTATTCGGCGACCGGAAGCCCGGCCTGGGCGGGCACCAGCAGCGAGATCGCCCGCGCCTGCCCCAGCTTCAGCGTGCCGGCGGCGTCCTTGTTGACGAAGGTGTTCTCGACCGCCGCCTCGGCCGGCGCGAAGGCGCGGAAGACGGCCGTCAGTCCTTCGTAAAGCTCAAGCAGGCGCGCGGCGAGATCGGCGCTGGCGCGCGAGGTCACGGTGCCGTGCCCGACATGGCTGAGGCGATTGCCGTCGGACTCCACGACGCCCCAGCCGGTGCGCTGGAGGCCGGGGTCGAGGCCGATGATCCGAATCATGGACATGATCCGTTCTACCAGATGGCCCGCCGTCAGGCGGAGAAGACGCGCCTCGGGCCGAGATCAGCGATGGCCGCTTCGACGAGGGCGGGCGTCACCTCGAAATCGAAGCGGGCCGACATCGCGGCCCCCAGTTCGGCGCGCGTGCGTGTGCCATCGCACAGGGTGAGGAAGACCCGCGTCGGCTCCGGGTCGATGACCAGGCGGGCATGGCGCAGCGTGATCGCCCAGCCGCCGATCCCCATCATGGTGCGGATCAGCGGCGCGGCGACCGGACGCTCGCCCGGCACGACCACGAAGGGCTGCGGCGTCGCATGGGCGACGACCAGCTTCAGCGCCACGGCGCGCGCGAGAAACGCCTCGACCACGCCGGCGTCCAGGCCGGTGCGGGCGGCGACCTCGCCGACCGTCAGTTCGAGCGGAGAGGCGGCGTCGAGGGCCGCCATGATCGCCTGCTCGTCCGCCTGGCGGGCGAGCATGTAGGTATCCTCGCCCTCCATGTATTTCACGTAAGGCCCGCGCTCGTCGCTGCCGGTCTCCGAACCGCCGAGGAAGACGAAGGTCAGGTCCTTCAACCCGCCCAGGGAGGCGGGCGGCGGCGCGTCCTCGCGTACCAGAAAGGTGCGGCGGAACATCATCGCGCCGCGCAGAAGGTCGAGCAGATGGGCGCGGCGGACATAGTCGTCGCCCGCCTCGGCCAGCAGCGCGCGGGCCTCGTCCTCAAGGTCGCCGGAAAAGAGGTCGGTCATCCCGGCGTCGCCGATGGCCCGCAGGCCGCGCCGCGCCGCCGCCGCCGCGAAGTCCCGGAGCGAACAGGGCGCATAGAACTCGGCGAGAAAGTCGTGGAAGAAATAGGCCGGCTCGAAATGCGGCAATTCCTTCATCAGCAGATCGAGCATCGGCTTCAGCCGCGAGCCGGATTGCTGCGCGCCGGCGAGCACCTGGACCAGCCGGTAGGCCTCGCGCAGCTGCGCTGCCGGTCCGTCGAGGCCGGCCGTGCGCTCGCGCAGAAAGGTATTGAGCGTCGCCTTGGGCGCGGCGGCGGGCAGGCAGTCATAGCTGACCATCGCGACGCCCCCCGGCGCGAGCCGCGCCGCGACCAGGTCGAGCAGGGCCTCGCGCACGAATGGCGGCACCCAGCCATAGACGCCGTGCGAAACAATATAGTCGAAGCGTTCACCGGTCTTCGGATAGGCGGTGATGTCGCCCTGGTGCAGATCGACATTGGCGAGGCCGCTGAGCGCCAGCAATTCCCGGCCCCTGCCGATCGCCGCCGCCGAAAGATCGAAGCCGACATAGCGCCCGCCGGGTTCCGCCGCCGCGCAGCCGATCAGGTTGAAGCCGTCGCCGCAGCCGATCTCGAGCATCGAGGCGCTCGCGCAGGGCTTCGGCTCGTATCCGAACGCGATGGCGGCGGAGCGCAGGCGGTTGGGGGTCTGCGCCGGCAGGACCGGCGTCGGATAGGCGACCTCGTCGTAGATGAAGTGGCTGTCGTCGGCAGCGGCGCTCACTGGACCCCCGTTTACGCCGCGGCGAGCTTCTCCATCACCGCGTCGCTCATCTCGTAGTTCGCATAGACCTGCTGGATGTCGTCGTGATCGTCCAGGGCGTCGATCAGCTTGAGCAGCGAGCGGCCAGTTTCCTCGTCCACGCTCTTGGTGTCGAGCGGCTTGAAGACGATGCGGGCGGCATCCGAGGTGCCCAGCAATTTCTCCAGCGCGTCGCGGACCTCGCCGAAGGACTCCACCGGGCAGAGGAATTCATGACCCTCGGCGGTGGTCAGCACCTCGTCCGCCCCGGCCTCGATCGCCTTCTCCAGCATGTCGTCGGCGCTGCCCTTGTCGAGCGGATAGACGATGGAGCCGACGCGGTTGAACAGGAAGGCGACCGAGCCGTCGGCGCCCATATTGCCGCCGTACTTGGAGAACAGCGAGCGCACGTCCGGCGCGGTGCGGTTGCGGTTGTCGGTCAGCGCCTCGACGATGATGGCGACGCCGCCGGGGCCGTAGCCCTCGTAGCGGATCTCCTCGTAGTTCTCCGCATCGCCCCCCAGCGCCTTCTTGATCGCCCGGTCCACATTGTCCTTGGGCATGTTCTCCTTGCGCGCGGCGGCGATGGCGGCGCGCAGCTTGGGATTCATGTTGGGGTCGGGCAGCCCGGTCTTGGCCGCGACGGTGATCTCGCGGGCGAGCTTGGAGAACAGCTTGGAGCGCTTCTTGTCCTGCGCCCCCTTGCGGAACATGATGTTCTTGAACTGGCTATGGCCGGCCATCGGCGATCCTCGAAAACGGCTATTCCCACGAGGGAAAGCGCAGGTCTTAAGCGGGCGCGGGGGGCGGAGGCAAGGGCTCTGGCGTCACGCCGCCCGGGCGGCTCCCGCAAGGCTCAGCGCCACGGCCTCCGCGACCTTGATGCCGTCGACCGCCGCCGAGAGGATGCCGCCGGCATAGCCCGCGCCCTCGCCCGCCGGGTAAAGCCCGGCCGTGTTGAGGCTCTGGAAGTCCCCGCCGCGGGTCATGCGGACCGGCGAGGAGGTGCGGGTCTCGACCCCGGTCATCACCGCGTCGTCCATGGCGAAGCCCGGAATCTGGCGCGCGAAGCGGGGCAGCGCCTCGCGCATGGCCTCGACCGCGTAGTCCGGCAGGCAGAGCGCCAGATCGGTCGGGTGGACGCCCGGCTTGTAGGAGGGGATCACCGCCCCCAGCGCGGTGCTGGGGCGGCCGGCGAGGAAATCGCCCACACGCTGTCCGGGGGCCGCCCAGGCGCCGCCGCCCGCCTTGAAGGCGGCCTCTTCCCACCGGCGCTGGAAGGCGATGCCGGCGAGCGGGCTCGCCTTCGCGTCGCCCGGAAAATCCGCCGGCGTGACGCCGACGACGATGCCGGCATTGGCGTTGCGCTCGCGCCGCGAATACTGGCTCATCCCGTTGGTGACGAGGCGGCCGGGTTCCGAAGCGGCGGCGACCACCGTGCCGCCGGGGCACATGCAGAAGGAATAGACGCCGCGCCCGTTCGCGGCCTGGTGCGAGAGCTTGTAGTCGGCCGCGCCGAGGATCGGATGCCCGGCGCTCGCCCCGAAGCGGGCGCGGTCGATGACCGACTGGGGATGCTCGATGCGCACCCCGATCGAGAAGGGCTTGGCCTCGAAGAAGACGCCGCGGGCATGCAGCATTTCGAACGTGTCGCGGGCCGAGTGGCCGAGCGCCATCACCAGCGCCTCGCAGGCGAGCGTCTCGCCGGTGGAAAGCACGACGCCGGTCACGTGGCGGCGGCCGGCCTTCTCCTCGACGAGGATGTCGGTGACCTGCGTCTCGAAACGGATCTCGCCGCCCAGCGCCTCGATCTTGGCGCGGATGTTCTCCACCATCGTCACCAGGCGGAACGTGCCGATATGGGGCTTGGCGACGGTGAGGATTTCCTCCGGCGCGCCGGCCGCGACGAACTCGGTCAGCACCTTGCGGCCGAGATGGCGGGGATCCTTGATCTGGCTGTAGAGCTTGCCGTCCGAGAACGTGCCCGCTCCGCCCTCGCCGAACTGGGCGTTCGAGCCGGGATTGAGTTCGGCCTTGCGCCAGAAGCGGAACGTGTCCTTCGTCCGCTCACGGACGATCTTGCCGCGCTCGATGACGATGGGCCGGAAGCCCATTTCGGCGAGGATCAGCGCCGCGAAGAAGCCGCACGGCCCCATGCCGACGACGACCGGGCGCGGCGCGCCGGGCGCGGCGTGCGCCACGGGGCGATAGGTCATGTCCGGGGTGGGGACGATGTGGGGATCGCGGGCGAAACGCTTCAGCACCGCCGCCTCGTCCTGAAGCTCGGCGTCGATCGTATAGGTAAGCTGGATCGCGTCGCGCTTGCGGGCGTCCCAGGCGCGCTTGAAGACGGTGAAGCCCGCAAGCTGGGCGGCGGGGACGTTCAGCCGCTTCAGGATCGCCTGGCGGAGCGCCGGCTCCTTGTGATCGAGCGGCAGCTTCAGTTCATGGATGCGCAGCATGCGCGTCGGGCCTCGCTTCCGGGGGCGGCACCATGCACGCCAATCCGGAAGCCAGCCCTATAGCACGCCCGGAACCGCTCTAGAACAGCGTTCCGAGTTTGAAGAAGACGCGGTGATTCCGGCTGTCGCCGTTGAGACCGAAGTCGCCTTCATAGCCCAGGCCGACGGTGACCTGCTCGCGGAAGCGGGCGTCGAAGCCGAGGCCGAGCGCGATGTGATTGCGCGAGAAGGCCTCCACGTCGATCTGGTAGGGCATCGTCCCGATGTCGTCGTAGCCGAGCGTCAGCAGGCTCGAACCCGAGAAGTCGTGCGTGTACTCGAAGCGGAAGCGCGAGGTCAGCACGCCCTCGCCGATCGTCCCCTCGCTCTCGAAGCGCAGACCCAGCGTGCCCGAGACCGTGTCGAACGACTGCTCGTCATAGGCGAGGTTGTAGATCCCCGCCCCGGTCTCGACGAAGGCGTCCAGCGAGGTGTCCGAACCCCACACCCGGCCATAGGGCGCGATCAGCAGGCCGTCCTCGCGGAACTCGTAGCCGACCGCCAGCGAGCCGAACACCTGATGGCCGTCGCGCACCCCGAAGGCGAAGCCGTCGATCGCGCTCACATAGCGCTCGCTGTCGAAGCTGATCGTGCCGTAGCCGGTCAGAGCGTCGATGTAGAAGCCCGGCGCCGGACGATAGCTCGCATAGCCCGCGAACGAGACGGACTCTCCCCGGCTGATCGTGCCGTCGTCGCCGATCTCGGTGCGGTCGCGGCCATAGCCGAGGCCGAGGCCCGCCGTCAGTTCGGGGCTGAAGCGGTAGTCCAGGCCGCCGCTCACCCCGGCCAGCGTGTGGTCGAGATCGAACACGCCGTCGTCATTGCTGCCGAAGTTGACGTAGCCGCCCAGCCAGAAGGCAAGCTCGGTCTCAGGCCCCGCCGCCGCCGAAGCCGCGCCCGACGACGCCGCCGCGGCCGCAAGGCCGGGGCCGGGCGAGGCGTCGGTCATCGTCCCGGACCCGTCCGCCGTCTCAGCGCAGGTGAGGTCGGGCGAGACCGGGCGCGACAGGCCCGACGACAGCAGACCGTCCGAGGTCGCGCAGGTCTCGGGCTCGGCCGAGGCGACCTGCACCCCGACGCCAAGACGCACTGCGTTCTCGCGCCGCTCGCCTTCGTTGTGCAGATCCTCAAGCCGTTCGTTGAACGTGCGGATCTGCACGTCCGCGAACCGCCGGGCCGCCTCCACCTCGGCCCGCACAAGGCCGACGACCTCGGGGTCGAGCGACGGATCGGGCCGCGGCTGCACGGTGATCGTCACCGTCGCAGGCGACGACGGCCCGGAGGCGTTGGAGAGCGTGTAGGTGAGGTTCGTCGTCCCCGAATAGGACGGCGAGGCCGCGAACTGAAGCGTATAGACGCCGCCCTGGTTGAGGATCGTCGCCGTCCCCGCCGCGCCAGGCGGCGGCGTCACGATCGCCGCGCCGGTGAACGGTCCGCCCGTCGCGCCCTGCGTCAGATCGACCGTCCCCGTCGTCCCGGCCAGCAGCGTCAGCGTCTGGTTCTGCGCCGTCACGTTCGGCTGACAGGCCAGAACCAGATTGGTCACGTTCGCGCCGGAAATCGTGCCCGACGACGGCGTCACCGTGCACGTCTCGCTCGCAGGCTTCGCCGTCACCGCGACGCTCCACCCCCCGTCAGGCACAGGCGTCGCAAACGCAAAGCTCGCCGCTCCGGACGAAACCGTCGTCGTCTGCGTCCCCGCAACCGACGTCAGCTGCAACGTCACGCTGCCGCTCGACGAACTCCCGGTGCCGCTGACCGTGAACGCAGGCGGAGCCAGGCAAACCAGCGCCGAGCCGTCACCGGCATTGACGCCTTCGCTCACCGCCGCCGATTGCAGCACACCGGTGCTCGACTGGCCGCCGGCGCCGCCGCCGCCGCCGCCGTTGTAATTGGTGGAACAGCCCGTCGTCCCGACGCCGCTGCCGCCGCCGCCGCCGCCGACCGTAGCGCCGCCGCCGCCGCCGCCGCCGGCGCCGGCCCCATCAAAACCGCCCGCGAATTCGAAGCTGCCGCCGCCATTGCCGGACGCCGTGCCGGGCGTGCCCGGGTAGATCGAGCACCCGGCTCCCGCCGCGCCGCCGGCGCCGATCGAGCCGCCGGAACCGCCGAACGGACCGCTGCCGGACCCAGGGATCACCGTGCCGCCGGTCGAGCCGCTGCCGCCGCTGGCGCCGCCGTTGCCGCCGGGCACGGCCCCGCTGCCGCCCCACCCGGAAGTGCCGCCGCCGCCGCCGCCGGCCGCAATGGCCGCCGAAGGACCGCCGTTCACGGAAATATTGGTTGCACCGCCGCCATTGCCGGCGCGGGCGCTTCCCGCGTTCTGATCGCCGCCGCCCGAACCGCCGGGATTGACGGCCAGCGAGCCCTGCCCGCCGACCCCAATGGTCAGAGTATCGCCGGGCGCAACGCTCATCCGCCCGCTGACCTCAGCGCCGAGCCCGCCGGTTCCGGCGGTATTGCCGCTGCCGCCGATGCCGTTGCCGCCCTGCGCGCCGCTAAGATAGACGGTGATCGCGTGGACATTCGCCGGAACGTTCAGCGTCTGCGTGCTGCCGGTGAAACTGTAGGCATGCGACGTCTCGCCCGGCTGGCAGGAGGGAGCCGCCCACGCCGCCGCCGGCCAAGCCAAGGCCGCCGCCATTGCAGCAGCCAGAAACCGCGCGCGCGCGCCCCCAAGCGATTTCGGCATCACAGCAATCCCCTCCCAGTCCAGCCTAGTTGAAGCGTAGAATCGAATCGTGTTTCGAGTTCGAAGATGACGTGGTGGTTCCGGCTGTCGCCGTTGAGACCGAAGTCGCCTTCATAGCCCAGGCCGACGGTGACCTGCTCGCGATCGCGCGCCCCAAGGCGATTCGCTTTTCGGCGTTAACTCTTTAGGTGGCAGACCGCAAAAACCGCAAGCGGCACCCCCTCGGCAGTGCGCCGGACCGCAAGATTGACGGACGGCATGGCACGGCGGACACAGCTGCCCGGCGTTCGACCTCGCGCGAACACAACCCATGCGTGTTGCGGCGCGACGTCAGGTCGTCGCTTTCCAGCCGAACTGGAGCAGCGGCAGCGCGTCCTTTGCGAAGGCGACGACGGTTTCGGCCAGTTTGGCCTTGCCCAGGTCCGCCTCCTTGAGCGGACGGCTGACGACGAAGCCGGTGCGCTTGACCGCCGTCAGCAGGTCGGGATCGGTCACCTGCTCGAAGCCGCGCGGCGTGCGTTTCAGCGTGTAGTCGTCCGAGAGCTTCAGCTTCGCCCCGGCAAGCGCCGCTTCCATCGCGCGATAGGCCTTGGGCGACTTGACGATGGCCGCGCGAAACTTCGCCAGCGTCTCTGGTTCGGGCATGTACCAGCCGGCGGCGGCGAAGCAGCCCGCCGGGTCGATATGGATATAGAGCATCCCGCCCGTACCCTTGGTGCCGTCGCGATTCAGCACCGCTCCGGCATTCGTCTTGTAGGGCGATTTGTCCTTGGAGAAGCGCGTGTCGCGGTGCAGCCGGAACAGCGCCTTCTTGCGATCGCCGCGCAACGGGATCTTCGCCGCCGCGAGCGCCGCCGAGACGTCCTCGACCAGATCGCCGAGCGGCCCCTTGATCTCGGTCTCGTAGATCGCGCGGTTGGCTTCGAACCAGTCTTTCGTCTGGTGGAAGGCGAGCGCCTTGAGGAAGGGCAGCGCCTGCGGCCCTAGGCCCTTGAAGCTCATGCCGGAACCTCCGCCTCCACTTTCGGGATCGAGGGATGGAGCCGCCCGCCGGTGCGCACCGCCTCGATGCGGCGGGCGAGGCCCGTGCGGTCGTCGGTCTCCACGAAGACGCCGCAGACCGTCGCCGGGCCGAGCGCCGGCTCCATCTTTCCGGCCGGGATCTTCTGCACGAATCTGGTCAGCGGCACGCCGGGATCGAAGCCGATGACCGAGGCGTAGTCGGCGCAGGCCCCGGCGTCGGTCTGGAAGGCGGTGCCCTTGGGCAGGACCTGCGCGTCGGCGGTCGGCACATGGCTGTGCGTGCCGACCACCAGCGAGGCGCGGCCGTCGCACCAATGGCCCATCGCCATCTTCTCCGAGGTCGCCTCGGCGTGCATGTCCACGAGGATCGCGTCGGCGACGGCGGCCAGCGGCGCCGCCTCAAGCTCCTTGTCGACGGCGCGGAAGGGGCAGTCGAGCGGCTCCATGAAAACGCGGCCCATGGCATGGACGACGAGCACCTGGCGGCCGCCGCACGCCGGGAACAGCCCGGTGCCGCGCCCCGGCGTGCCGGGCGGGAAATTGGCCGGACGCAGGATGCGCGGCTCGCGCTCGATATGGGTGAGCAGCTCGCGCTGGTCCCAAACGTGATTGCCGGTGGTGAGCACGTCGGCCCCGGCATCGAACAACTCGTTGGCGATCGAGGCGGTGAGGCCGAAGCCGTGCGCGGCGTTTTCGGCGTTCACGACGGCGAAGTCGATATCGAGGGCGCGGCGCAGATAGGGCAGTTCGCGCAGCACCGCGTCGCGTCCGGCCTTGCCCACGATGTCGCCGAGAAAGAGGAGTCTCATGAAGGGGCCAATATCACGGCGCGCAGGAAAGCGCGCCCTCTTCCGTCACGATCCAGTCGAGGCGCTGATCGTGCGGCTCGCGCGGCACGCGCAGCATGTGCTGGGCGGCGAAGGCGAGGCCGACGGTGACGAGCGGCCGCTGGGCTTTCAGTTCGGCGATGGTGCGGTCGTAGAAGCCGCCGCCGCGCCCCAGACGATAGCCCTCGCTGTCGAAGGCGACGAGCGGCACGAGCAGGATGTCGGGGTTCAGCGTCTCGGCGCTCGCGGCGGGCTGGCGGACGCCGAACTGGCCGGCCGTGAGCTTCTCGCCCGGCCGCCAGCGCTTCAGCAGCAGCGGCCGTCCGGCGGCCTCGACATACGGCAGGGCGATGGCGTGACCGCGCCGGGCGAGCAGCGTGAGGAGCGGCAGCGGGTCGATTTCGGACTTCAGCGGCGCGTAGCCGCTGACCGCCGCGCCCTCGGCGACCGGCACGGCCGCGAGAAACGCACGGGCGACGCGCTGGCCCGCCTCGTCGCCATAGGCGGCGGCGGACGCACGGGCGGCAAGCAGCGCCTTGCGGCGCAGCGCCGCTTTCTCGTCGGTGAGGGTCAGGTCTTCCATCGAATTCCGGTGGGCGGGTACCGGAGACGCCGTCGAAGGTTTGATCCTCATGGGCCTGCAGATGCAGGTGGGCGCCATATGTCCGGGCCCAGGGGCCCGGTCAGGGACAGCTCCCGAGAGAACCATTAAGGCCCCTGGGTATCGGTCTTCTAACCTGCGGACCAGTGAGCCCGCCCACGGCCAATATAGGGAGCCGGGGGCCGCGTGGCAAAGCGCGCGGGGCGCACGCGTCTCAGGGCGCGGCCGCGTAGGCGCCGCTCTCGCCTCCCTCGGCCTGCGCGGCGAAGCGGTCGATCAGCCAGCGCGCGGCCGGGCCGGGCGGCGTATCGGTGCGATGGATGAGATGGAACGGATAGCCGACGCGCGGCCATTCGGGGAGATCGAGCGCGACGAGCCGCCCTGCCGCCAGATCGTCGGCGATCATCCAGCGCGGCATCGAGCCCCAGCCGATCGCGGCCCGCAGCAGCGCGTGCTTGGCGCTGAGATCGGCGATGCGCCAGGTCCGCTCGGCGAGGACGCCGAAATCCTGTCCGGCGGTCAGCGGCGAGCGGTCGGAGAGAACGAGCTGGATGTGATCGCGCGACTCGCCGGGCGCGAGCGTCCCGCGCCGGGCGAGCGGATGATCGGGCGCGGCGACCGGCACCAGCTCGATGTCGCCGACCGCCCGCTGTTCCAGCACCTCGCCGCCCGCCCGGATCGGGCCGCTGACGCCGATGGTCGCGACGCCGCCCAGCACGAGCTGCCCGACCGCCCCGAGGCTCTCGATATGCAGGCGCAGCGCGACGGTCGGGAAATCCGCCTGGAAGTCCCGCGCGGCGCAGGCGAGGCGCTCGGCGGGCAGCATCACATCGACGACCAGCGAGACTTCCGCCTCAAGCCCGGTGCGTAGCCCGCCCGCCCGGGCACGCAGCGCGCCGACGCCGCGCAGCACACCCTGCGCCTCGGTCCGCATCGCGAGACCCGCCGGGGTCAGAACGGGCCGCCGCGTCCCCGCGCGGTCGAACAGGGCGAGGCCGAGCTGAAGCTCCAACTGGTCGATCTGGTAGCTGATCGCCGAGGTCGCGCGTTTCAGCTGCCGCGCGGCGGCGGCGAAGCTGCCGGTTTCGGCGACCGCGAGGAAGACCTGGAGCTGGTCGAGGGTCGGCATCCCGACGGCGGGCGCGGATGGGGACATGGACGGGGGCCGCGCTTCTCTTTTCTGAAATATCGAACAGACCAATCAGTTTTATATCTGTTTTCGAGAATAGAGAGAACAGCCATGTGTGTCGGCACCGATTCATTCCCCACGCTCACGGAGTTCCCATGCCCAAGGTTCTGGTCCTCTATTATTCGTCCTACGGCCATATCGAGACGATGGCCGAGGCCATCGCCGAAGGCGCGCGCAGCGCCGGCGCCGAGGTCGACATCAAGCGCGTGCCCGAGCTGGTGCCCGAAGCGGTCGCCAAGGCCTCGCACTACAAGCTCGACCAGGCGGCGCCGATCGCCCGGATCGAGGATCTGGCGAACTACGACGCCATCGTCGTCGGGGCCGGCACGCGGTTCGGCCGCATGGGCGCGCAGATGGCCAATTTCCTCGATCAGGCGGGCGGCCTCTGGGCGCGCGGCGCGCTCAACGGCAAGGTCGGCGCGGCCTTCACCTCGACCGCCACCCAGCATGGCGGGCAGGAAACGACGCTGTTCACGATCATCACCAACCTGCTGCATTTCGGCCTGATCATCGTCGGCCTGCCCTACAGCCATCAGGGCCAGATGCGGCTGGACGAGGTGGTCGGCGGCGCGCCCTACGGCGCGACGACCATCGCCGGCGGCGACGGCAGCCGCCGTCCGAGCGAGACCGAACTCGCCGGCGCGCGCCATCAGGGCGAACTGGTCGCCAGGACCGCCGCCAAGCTGTTCGGCTGAGGCCTCAGGGCGGCGCAGCACGCGCCGCCCCATCTCATCTCCAAAGGTCCACGTCCATGTCCATGTCCTCCCTCGCCGCCTTCGCCGGGCGCGTCGCCCTCGCCGCGATCTTCCTGATGAGCGGTCTGGCGAAGCTGGCCGATCCCGCCGCCACCGCCGCCGCGGTCGGCTCGACCGGACTGCCGATGCCGCAACTCCTCGCCTGGGCTGCGACGGCGGTCGAGATCGTCGGCAGCGTGGCGCTGATCGCCGGGTTCCAGACCCGCCTCGCGGCGTTCGGGCTGGCCGGGTTCTCGATTCTCGCGGCGCTGCTGTTCCATTTCGACTTCGCCGACCGGATGCAGGCGATCCAGTTCATGAAGAACGTCGCGATCGCCGGCGGTCTTCTGCAGGTCGTGGCCTTCGGCGCCGGGGCGTTCAGCCTCGACGCGCGTTCGGCGCGCCGTCCGGCCTCCACCTGACGGCCCTTGCCATCCGGCTGCCGCCGTCTTTCAATTTCCCGCCCGAAGGAGCGTTCCGATGACTGCCCTCGCCCGCCCCGCCGACGCCTCGCGCCCGATCGTCTTTCGCACGCGCGGCCGCAAGCACGGTCCGATCACCCGGCTGATGAGCCCCGGCGATGCCGGTCAACTGGTCAAGCCGTTCGTCTTCCTCGACTGGTTCGAGGCCGAGCCGGGCGCCGGGGCGGGCTTCGGCTGGCATCCCCATTCGGGGATCGCCACGCTGACGCTCGTGATGGAGGGCGCGGTCGGCTACGAGGAGACGACCGGGGTCAAGGGCGAGGTCGGGGCCGGCGGCATCGAGTGGATGCGGGCGAGCGGCGGCGTCTGGCACACGAGTTCGCTGGGCGGCGAAGGCCCGACGCGGGGCTATCAGCTCTGGCTCGCCATGCCGGCGGCGCTCGAACTCGGCGCGCCCGAAAGCCGCTATCTGTCGGCGGACGAAGTGCCGGCGGCAGGCCCCGCCCGCGTCGTGCTCGGACGCTATGAGGACGCGGCGAGCCCGGTTCCGGCGCCCGGCGGCATCACCTATCTCGCGGTGACGCTGAACGCGGGCGAGACGTGGCGCTTCGAACCTGCCGAAGGGCAGTCCGTGGCCTGGATCGCCGTCCATAAGGGCGCGGTGGCGGCGCCGGAGCGCGTCGGCGCGGGCGAAATGGCGGTCTTCGCCGAGGGCTCGGGGGCGATCGTCTTCGAGGCGGCGGAGGACACGGCGTTCATCCTGGGCGCGGCCGTCAAGCACCCGCACGATCTCGTCACCGGATACTATTCCGTCCACACCAGCCGCGCGGCGCTCGCCGAGGGCGAAAACGGGATCCGGCGGATCGCGATGGAGCTTCAGGCGCGCGGGCTGATTCGCCTGCGCTGAGGGCGCTCAGGCAGGGGCCAGCCGGGCGGCGAGCGATTCGACGCGCTGGGCGAGGCGTTCGACATAGGCGGCCGATTTCGCCTCCAGCTCGCGGCCGGCGGCGAGCGCCTCCTCCTTCGCCTGCCGCGCCCCCATAACGACGGTCTCGGCGTCCTCGGCGCGGCCTTCGGCCTGCTCCAGATCGTCGGCGAGCAGCAGCGCCGCCATCAGCATCAGGCGGGTCTCGCCGACCTGGCCGACCTCGTTGGCGAGTTCGGTGACGCGCTCGTTCACCCGCGCCGCGAGGCGGAGCAGGTGCTCCTCCTCGCCCTCGCCGCAGGCGACGGCGTAGGAGCGCATGTTGATGGTGACGACGACCTGCGGCATGGGGCCTTCCTATTCCGCCAGAACCGCCTGCACGTCGCGCAGGGCGGCGTCGAGACGGCCGGACATGTCCTCGTGGAGATCGTCCAGCGCCCGCACCTCGCTCCGCAGTCGGTCGATCTCGTCCTGCATTTCGGTGCGCTCGGCCTTCATCAGCGCCAGCTGTCCGATCAGGTCCTCGGTCGCCTTGGCAGCCCCTACGGCGCCGCCGAGGCGCGATTCGAGCGCGTCGAGGGCGATGGCGAGGCGGTTCAGGGCGGCGTCGAGCGATGCCATGGCGTCACTTCAAGGTGGGCGTTGGGCTTTGCGAATCTGCTGGCGCACCTTAGGCAGGGACGGCCGGATCGCCAAATCCCAAGGACTTCTTGATCGCCGGGGCTTCAACGTCTAATCGGACGCCGCCCCACCGGAGCCCGCCATGCCGACCGCCCCCGCCGACGATCCCCAGATGCTGCGCCGTATGGCGGCCGCGATCCGCGTCCTGTCGGTGGATGCGGTGATCGCCGCCAATTCCGGCCATCAGGGCCTGCCGCTGGGCATGGCCGACGTGGCGACGGTGCTGGTTTCGCGCTTCCTGAAGTTCGACCCGCGCGATCCCGCCTGGCCGGACCGCGACCGCTTCGTGCTGTCGGCCGGCCACGGCTCGATGCTGCTCTACGCGATCCTGCACCTCACCGGCTACCAGAGCATGCCGATGGAGGCGATCCGCGCCTTCCGCCAGCTCGGCTCGCCGGCCGCCGGGCATCCCGAATACGGCCATGCGGCCGGCGTCGAGACGACGACCGGGCCGCTCGGTCAGGGCCTCGCCACCGCCGTCGGCATGGCGCTGGCCGAACGCATCGTCAACGCCCGCTTCGGCGACGATCTGGTCGATCACAAGACCTATGTGATCGCCTCGGACGGCGACCTGATGGAAGGCGTCAGCCACGAGGCGATCAGCCTCGCCGGCCATCTGAAGCTGAACCGCCTGATCGTCCTCTTCGACGACAACGGCATCTCGATCGACGGCCCGCTGAGCCTTGCCGAAAGCGGCGACCAGGTCGCCCGCTTCAAGGCCGCCAACTGGGCGGTCCGTTCGATCGACGGCCATAGCGCGGACGAGATCGCCGCGGCCCTGGAATGGGCCGAAACGCAGGATCGGCCGGTGCTGATCGCCTGCAAGACGGTGATCGGCTTCGGCTCGCCGGTCGCCGGCACCAACAAGGCGCACGGCTTCTCGATCAACGCGGCAGGCGCCGACGAGGTGCGCAAGGCGCTGGACTGGCCCTATGCGCCGTTCGAGGTGCCGGACGACGTGCGCGCCGCCTGGAGCGCCACGGGAACGCGGGGCGCTGCGGCGCGCGAGGCGTGGGCGAAGCGTCTCGCCGCGTCCGACAAGAAGACGGCCTTCGAGGAGGCGCTGTCGGGCGACGTCGCGGCGGCGCTGAAGCGTCCGATGGCCGAAGCCCGCGCGGCGCTCGCCGCCAAGCCGCAGTCCATCGCCACCCGCAAGGCGAGCGAGATCGCGCTGGAGACCGCGAACGCGGCGCTCGCCAACACGATCGGCGGCTCGGCCGACCTCACCGGCTCGAACAACACCCTCACCAAGGGCATGACCTTCGTCACGCCCGGCCATTACGACGGCCGCTTCGTCCATTACGGCATCCGCGAGCACGGCATGGCCGCGGCGATGAACGGCATGGCGCTGCATGGCGGCGTCATCCCCTATTCCGGCACCTTCCTGGTGTTCGCCGACTATGCCCGGCCCGCCATCCGCCTCGCGGCGCTGATGGGCCTCCGCGTGATCCACGTCCTCACCCACGATTCGATCGGCGTCGGCGAGGACGGCCCGACCCACCAGCCGGTCGAACACGTCGCCTCGCTGCGGGCGATCCCGAACCTCCTCGTCTTCCGGCCCTGCGACGCCATCGAGGCGTCGGAGGCCTGGGAGATCGCGCTCGGCCAGACGGCGCGGCCCTCGGCCCTCGCCCTCACCCGCCAGAACCTCGCGCAGGCGCGCCTCGCCGACGCGGGCGAGAACCTGACGGCCAAGGGCGGCTACGTGCTGCGCGCCGCCGAAGCGCCCGAGAAGGTCTGCCTCATCGCCACCGGCTCGGAAGTCGAGATCGCCCTGAAAGCCCGCGAGGCGCTGGAAGCCGAAGGCATCGGCGCGCGCGTCGTCTCGCTGCCCTCGTTCGAGCTGTTCGAGGAACAGACCCCCGCCTACCGCGCGGACGTGCTGCCCGAAGGCCTCGTCAAGGTCGCCGTCGAAGCCGCCTCGCCGCTCGGCTGGGACCGCTATATCGGGCCGAAGGGCGCGTTCGTCGGCATGACCGGCTACGGCGCCAGCGCGCCCTATCAGGATCTCTACCGGCATTTCGGGATCACACCGGAAGCCGTCGTCGCCGCGGCCAAGGCGCGGCTTTGATAGTCAGAAGGAGTTGTCAGTCATGACGGTTCGGGTCGCCATCAACGGGTTCGGTCGCATCGGGCGCAACATTCTGCGCGCCATCGTGGAATCGGGCCGCAAGGACATCGAGGTCGTGGCGATCAACGACCTCGGCCCGGTCGAGACCAACGCCCATCTGCTGCGCTTCGACAGCGTGCACGGCCGCTTCCCCTCGGACGTCAAGGTCGATGGCGACTCCATCGTTGTCGACGGCAAGAAGATCAAGGTGACGGCGATCAAGGATCCCGCCGCCCTTCCGCACAAGGACATGAACGTCGACATCGCGCTGGAATGCACCGGCATCTTCACCTCGAAGGAGAAGGCCTCGGCGCATCTGACGGCGGGCGCCAAGCGGGTGATCGTCTCCGCCCCGGCCGACGGCGCCGACCTCACCGTCGTTTACGGCGTCAACCACCAGAAGCTGACCGCCGAGCACAAGGTCGTCTCCAACGCCTCATGCACCACCAACTGCCTGGTGCCGGTGGTGAAGGTGCTGCACGACGCGGTCGGCATCGACCACGGCTTCATGACCACGATCCATTCCTACACCGGCGACCAGCCGACGCTGGACACGATGCACAAGGATCTCTACCGCGCCCGCGCCGCGGCGCTGTCGATGATCCCGACTTCGACCGGCGCCGCCAAGGCGGTGGGCCTGGTGCTGCCCGAGCTGAACGGCAAGCTCGACGGCGTCTCGATCCGCGTGCCGACGCCGAACGTCTCGGTCATCGACTTCAAGTTCGTCGCCAAGCGCGCGACGACGGTCGCCGAGATCAACGCCGCCGTGAAGGAAGCCGCCGCCGGTCCGCTGAAGAACATCCTCGGCGTCACCGACCAGCCGAACGTCTCGTCCGACTTCAACCACGACCCGCACTCCTCGATCTTCCATCTCGACCAGACCAAGGTCATGGAAGGCACGCTGGTGCGCGTGATGTCGTGGTACGACAACGAGTGGGGCTTCTCCAACCGCATGGCCGACACGGCGGTGGCGATGGGGCGGCTGATCTGATGGGGTTCCGCCGCCTCGCCGACGCCGACGTCAAGGACAAGCGCGCGCTGGTGCGCGTCGATTTCAACGTGCCGATGCATGACGGCGCGGTCAGCGACGACACCCGCCTGAAGGCCGCCCTGCCGACCATCAGGGCGCTGTCGTGGAAGGGCGCGAAGGTCGTGCTGCTCGCCCATTTCGACCGCCCCAAGGGCAAGCGCGTGCCCGAGATGTCGCTGAAGCCGGTGGCGGAGCCGCTCGCCAGGCTGCTGGGCGCGCCGGTCGCCTTCGCCGACGACTGCGTCGGCGCGTCCGCCAGGGCGGCGATCGACGCGCTGCCGGCCGGCGGGGTGATCCTTCTGGAGAACACCCGCTACCACGCCGGCGAGGAGAAGAACGATCCGGCGCTCGCGGCCGAGATGGCCACGCTCGGCGATCTCTACGTCAACGACGCCTTCTCGGCGGCGCACCGCGCCCACGCCTCGACCGAGGGCCTCGCGCATCTCCTGCCCGCCTATGCCGGGCTTTCGATGCAAAAGGAGCTGGAGGCGCTGGAGGCGGCGCTCGGCAGCCCGAAGCGTCCGGTGCTCGGCATCGTCGGCGGCTCGAAGGTTTCCACCAAGCTCGACCTTCTGAAGAACCTCGTCGGCAAGCTCGACCGGCTGGCGATCGGCGGCGGCATGGCCAACACCTTCCTGTTCGCGCAGGGGCACGAGGTCGGCGCCTCGTATTGCGAGCGCGACATGGCCGAAACGGCGCGCGAGATCATCGCGCTGGCCGGCAAGTCGAATTGCGAGCTGCTGCTGCCGGTCGACATCGTCGCCGCCGAGGTGATGCAGCCGGGCGCGGCGGCGCGGGTGCGCGGGCTCGGCCAGGTCGACGAGCACGAGCGCATCCTCGACGCCGGACCGGAGACGGTCGCGCGTCTCGCCCGCGCGATGGACGCTTCGGCGACGCTGATCTGGAACGGACCGCTCGGGGTCTTCGAGATGCCGCCCTTCGACAAGGGCACCGTGGCCGCCGCCAAACATGCCGCCGGCCTCGCCAAGGCCGGCAAGCTGATCGCGGTGGCGGGCGGCGGCGACACGGTCGCCGCGCTGAACCATGCCGGGGTGAGCGCCGATTTCACCTTCATCTCGACTGCCGGCGGGGCGTTCCTGGAGTGGATGGAAGGCAAGATCCTGCCCGGGGTCGCCGCGCTTGAGACGGCCTGACGGGCCGCGCTAGTCTGACGTTACGATAAGGAGAGACAGGACCATGGCCCGGATCACGCTTCGCCAGCTCCTCGACCACGCCGCCGAACACGATTACGGCCTGCCCGCGTTCAACATCAACAATATGGAGCAGGGCCTCGCCATCATGGAGGCGGCCGAGCAGGTGAACGCGCCGGTCATCATCCAGGCGAGCCGCGGCGCGCGCTCCTACGCCAACGACATCGTGCTGGCGCGCCTCATCGACGCGCTGGTCGAGCTCTACCCCTCGATCCCGGTCTGCATGCATCAGGACCACGGCAACAACGAGGCGACCTGCGCGACGGCGATCCAGAACGGCTTCACCAGCGTCATGATGGACGGCAGCCTGAAGGCCGACGGCAAGACGCCCGCCGACTACGAATACAACGTCGCCATCACGAAGCGCGTCACCGACATGGCGCACTGGGTCGGCGCGTCGGTCGAAGGCGAGCTGGGCGTGCTCGGCAGCCTCGAAACCGGCATGGGCGAGAAGGAAGACGGCCACGGCTTCGAGGGCAAGCTCGACCACAGCCAGCTTCTGACCGATCCCGATCAGGCGGTCGATTTCGTCAAGCGCACCGGCGTCGATGCGCTCGCCATCGCCATGGGCACCAGCCACGGCGCCTACAAGTTCAGCCGCAAGCCGGACGGCGCGGTGCTGGCGATGCACGTCATCGAGGAAATCCACCGCCGCCTGCCCAACACCCATCTGGTGATGCACGGCTCGTCCTCGGTGCCGCAGGACCTCCAGGACATCATCAATCAGTATGGCGGCAAGATGCCCCAGACCTGGGGCGTGCCGGTGGAAGAGATCCAGCGCGGCATCAAGCACGGCGTGCGCAAGATCAACATCGACACCGACAACCGCATGGCGATCACCGGCGCGATCCGCAAGGTCTTCGCCGAGAAGCCGGGCGAGTTCGATCCGCGCGCCTACCTCAAGCCCGCCAAGGAAGCGATGCGCAAGGTCTGCATCCAGCGCTTCCAGGAGTTCGGCGCCGAAGGCTGGGCCGACAAGATCAAGGTCGTGCCGCTGGCGGCGATGGCCAAGCGCTACGCGGCGGGCGAACTCGACCCCACCATCGGCAAGAGCCAGGCCGCGGCGGCGGAGTGAGCGACGCGCCGCGCTGCCGTCTCTATCTCATCACGCCGCCGGCGCTCGATCCGGCGGTGTTCGCGCCCGTGCTGGCTGAGGCGCTGGCGGGCGGCGATGTCGCCTGCGTGCAGTTGCGGCTGAAGGACATCGCCGACGAGGCCGTGCTCGCGGCCGGGCGTCTCCTGATGCCGATCGTGCAGGCCGCCGGGGCCGCCTTCATCGTCAACGACCGGCCCGACCTCGCCAGGGCGCTCGGCGCGGACGGCGTGCATGTCGGCCAGGACGACGCCTCCTATGCCGAGGCGCGCAAGCTGCTGGGGCCGGACGCCATCGTCGGCGTCACCTGTCACGACAGCCGCCACCTCGCCATGGAGGCAGCCGAAGCCGGGGCCGACTATGTCGCCTTCGGCGCGATCTACCCGACCGCCACCAAGGAGGCGAAGACCAGCGCGCCGCTGGATTTGATCGGGTGGTGGGCGGAGCTCTTCGAAACGCCCTGCGTGGCGATCGGCGGCATCACGGTGGAAAACGCCGCGCCGGTGATCGCGGCGGGGGCCGATTTCCTGGCGGTCAGCGCCGGGGTGTGGGCCCACAAGGACGGGCCGCGCGCCGCCGTGGCGCGGTTCAACGCGCTGCTGGGCGCATGAGGGCGCTCGCCGCCCTGCTGCTGGCGCTGCTGCTGGCCGGGACCGGCGCGGCCTTGGCCGAAGGCGATCCCAAGGCGGCGGAACGCGCGCAGACGAAGGCGGAGGCCGAAGCCGGCGATGCCGACGCCGCCTTCATGCTCGGCCGGATGTATCTCGACGGCGTCGGCGGGCCAGAGGACAAGGCCGAGGCGCGGGTCTGGCTGAAGCGCGCCTCGGATGCCGGCCACGTGCGGGCGAGCGTGCTGCTCGCCCTGATGCTGATGGCGGGCGACGGCGGGCCGGCGGACCGCACCGCCGCGCGGCCGCTGCTGCTGTTCGCGGCCTCGGCCGGCGACCGGGTGGCGCTCTACCATCTCGGCCTGCTCTTCGCGGAGGGCGAGTTGCGCACCGGCGGCGGGCCGCCGCAGAACGCCCCGGCGGCCGTCTTCTGGTTCCGCGCCGCTGCCGAGGCGGGCGATCTGGACGGCATGTACAATCTGGCGCTGATGCACCTGAAAGGCATCGGCACCCCGCCCGACCCGGCCGAGGCCTATCGCTGGTACCTGAAGGCGGCCGAAGGTGGGGTGATCGAGGCCCAGTACACGGTGGCGGTGCTGCTCTCCGAGGGCCAGGGCACGGCCGCCGACCCCAAGGCGGCGCTGATCTGGTATCTGAGGGCCAAGGCTGGCGGCATCGTCGACGACGAACTGGAAGTCGCGCTGATGAAGCGGCTGAGCGAGGCCGAAATCGAGGACGCGCGGCAGCAGGCGGGCGCAGCCCCGGCGGCGGGCGACGGCTGAACCGCCCCAATGCCGGCGGCTCAGCGCCGTTGAGCCGCAGGCCCCGGCCTGATAGGAAACCCGCCCTTCCCTGCCCCCTCGAAAGCCGCCGCATGCCTGTCCTCTCCGCCACGCTGAACGTCATGGTCGGCGCCGTCCGCAAGGCCGCCCGCCAGGTGCGGCGCGATTTCAACGAGGTCGAGCAGCTTCAGGTGAGCCGCAAGGGCGCGGCCGATTTCGTCACCCAGTCGGACGTGGCGACCGAAAAGGTGCTGCGCGAGGAACTGACCAAGGCCCGGCCCGATTTCGGCTTCGTGCTGGAAGAGGGCGGGACGATCGCCGGCAAGGACAGCGAGCATCGCTGGCATATCGACCCGATCGACGGGACGACCAATTTCATCCACGGCGTGCCGCATTTCTGCATTTCGGTCGGGCTGGAACGGGCCGGGACGGTGATCGCCGGGGTGATCTACAACCCCGTCACCGACGAGCTTTATCACGCCGAGCGCGGCAAGGGCGCGTTCCTGAACGACCGCCGCCTGCGGGTTTCGGCCCGCCGCGACATGGCCGAGAGCCTGTTCGCCACCGGCCTCAATCTCGGCCCGACCGGCAATCCGCCGATGTTCTTCGCCCAGTATGCGGCGATCACCAAGGTCTCGGCCGGCATCCGCCGCTTCGGTTCGGCCGCCCTCGATCTCGCCTATGTCGCGGCGGGCCGCTACGAGGGCTTCTGGGAAATCGGCCTCAAGTCCTGGGATACGGCGGCCGGCATCGTGATGGTGCGCGAGGCGGGCGGCCAGGTCAGCGACATGGCGGGCGGCGGCGACGTGCTCGGCAATGCCGGGATCGTCGCGGGCAACCAGGAAATCCATCCGCAATTGCTGCGCGTCCTCAAGGCCGTGAAAGCGTGATGGCGGTCGCGGAAACGGACCGCTAGACTCCGCCACGCTCGCTGCCGCCACACCTTCGCCAAGATCGTGCGACGAAATCGGCGCATTCGTGCGCCCGTCCGCGCCATCGACCATTGAGGAGCGCCCGGCATGGCCCGTGTGAAGTCGTACGCCTTTTCGACGCTTCAGCTTGCGCCGTATCTGTTCCGCATGACGCTGTTCCTGGGGCTGGCGGGTCTCGCGGTCGCCTTCATCATCCAGAGCGTCGCGCACGCCTTTCTCGCCAATCCCTTCCTCAACGGCCTGATCCTCGCGGTGCTGGCGATCGGCATCCTCAACGCCTACCGCCTCGTCTGGCAGTTGCTGCCCGACATCCGCTGGGTCGGGAACCTGCGCCGCACCGATCCGTCGATGTCGCCGGTGACGAGCGTGCAGCCGCATCTGCTCGCGCCGCTCGCCAACATGCTGGCCGACAGCCGCGGGCGGCTCAGCTTGACCGTGCCGGCGGCCCGCTCGATCCTCGACGGCGTGCAGGCGCGGCTCGACGAAAGCCGCGACATCGCCCGCTACATGACCGGCCTTCTCGTCTTCCTCGGCCTGCTCGGCACGTTCTGGGGCCTCATCCTGGTGGTCGATTCGGTCGCCGGCACAATTCGCGCCCTGCCGACCGGCAGCGAGGGAGCGATCGCCTTCGACCAGTTGCGCGCCGGGCTCGAAGGCCCGCTGTCGGGCATGGGTACGGCCTTCTCGTCCTCGCTGTTCGGCCTCGCCGGCTCGCTGATCCTCGGCTTCCTCGACCTTCAGTCGGGGCAGGCGCAGAACCGCTTCTACAACGCGCTGGAAGAATGGATGTCGACGGTGACCCGCCTCGGCAGCGCGCCCTCGGCGGTGCTGGAATCGGGAGAGGCCTCGGCCCCCGCCTATGTCACGGCGCTGCTGGAGCAGACGGCCGAGAATCTGGAAAACCTCGAACGGACGCTGGTCCGGCTCGAGGAACGGCGCATGGCGGGCGGCGAAAGCGGCGGGGCCGAGATCGCATCGGCTCTGCGCGGCCTCGAGACCGCGATGCGGGCGCTGGCCCAGGAACAGACCTCGGGCCGCGACGCCTTCGTCCAGGAACTGCGCCAGGAGGTGAAGCTGCTCGGCCGCACCCTCGCGGCGATGGGCGACCGGCAGAAGGCCTGAAACCATGGCCGCCCGTACGCGCGCTCGCGGACCCTTCGACTACTGGCCGGGCTTCGTCGACGTGCTGTCGACGCTGCTGCTCGTCATCACCTTCATGCTGTCGATCTTCATGCTGGGCCAATATTTCCTCGGCCAACAGCTGAACAACCGTGACGCCACCATCGAATCGCTGCGCGAACGCATCGCCGATCTGGCCAATCAGCTTGGCCTCGCTAAGAAATCCGAATCCGACGCCCAAACCGAACTCCAAAAACTCCGCGCGACCCTGGCGGAGACCGAGGCGCGGGCCGCCGAAGCCGCCGCCGCCAAGGCCGCATTGGAGGAGAAGGGGGTGGCTTTGACGGATGCGGAGGCGGAGCTTGCGCTGCTGAATCAACAGGTTGAGCAGTTGCGCTTGCAACTTCTAGCCCTGCAGCAAGCGCTCGACGCATCGGAAGCCAAGAACAAGGACGCGCAAATCGAGATCGAGGACCTGGGACGCCGGCTCAACGAGGCGCTGGCCGAAAAGGTGAAGGAACTCGCCGATTACCGCAGCGAATTCTTCGGGCGGCTGAAGGAGATCCTCGCCGACCGGCCGGACATCAAGATCTCGGGCGACCGCTTCGTCTTCCAGTCGGAGGTCCTGTTCGCGGTCAATTCGGCGGAATTGTCGGAGCAGGCGCGCAGCGATCTCTCGGCGCTGGCCGACGCGCTGAAGGAGATCATGGGCGAGATCCCGCCGGACATCGACTGGGTGCTGCGGGTCGACGGCCATTCCGACAAGCGCCCGATCAGCACGCCGGAATTCCCCTCGAACCTGCATCTGTCGGCGGCGCGGGCGATCGCGGTGGTGCGCTTCCTCGTCGCCATGGGCGTGCCCGCCAACCGCCTCGCGGCGACCGGGTTCGGCGACCAGCGCCCGATCGACCCGGCGGAGACGGACGAGGCCTACGCCAAGAACCGCCGGATCGAGTTCAAGCTGACCGAACCCTGAAGGCGTCCGGACCCTGAGGGCGTCAGGCGTCGCGGAACAGCGTGCCGATGGCGAGGAGGCCGTAGCCCGCGACCGCGGTCCAGAAGGCGTTGTCGGAGACGAACGGGATCGGCCGGTAGAGGCTGGCGACGGCCGCGCCCACCAGCGCCAGCGAAGCGAGGAACGTCGTGACGCGGGGCGCCGAGAGCTTCATGGGATATCGGTCCGGAGAATCGCGCCGCTACATCGCGGCGACCGAGGGGAATTGCAGATTGGCGAGGTGGGCGTAAAGCCCGCCCTGCGCCACCAGTTCGCGGTGGCGGCCCATGGCGGCGGCCTTGCCGGCGTCGAGCACGATGATGCGGTCGGCGCGCTGCACGGTCGCCAGGCGATGGGCGATGATGAGCGTCGTGCGGTCCTTCATCAGCCCTTCGAGCGCGACCTGGACGGCGCGCTCGGATTCCGCGTCGAGGGCGCTGGTCGCCTCGTCGAGCAGCAGGATCGGCGGGTTCTTCAGGATGGCGCGGGCGATGGCGATGCGCTGGCGCTGGCCGCCCGAAAGCGTCGTACCGCGTTCGCCCAGCAGCGTCGCGTAGCCGTCCGGCAGGCGGGCGATGAAATCGTGCGCCTGTGCTGCGCGGGCGGCGGCCTCGACCTCGGCGTCGCTCGCGCCCGGCTTGCCATAGCGGATATTGTCGGCGACCGAGCCCGAGAAGATCACTGTTTCCTGCGGCACCAGGCCGATCAGGCCGCGCACCGCGCGCGGATCGGCGGCGGCGATGTCGATGCCGTCGATCGAGATGACGCCGGATTGCGGGTCGTAGAAGCGCAGCAGAAGCTGGAAGACCGTCGTCTTGCCCGCGCCCGACGGGCCGACCAGCGCGACGGTTTCGCCCGGCTTCACCTCCATCGAGAAGCCGTCGAGCGCCGAGACGTCGGGGCGCGAGGGATAGCGGAAGACCACGTCGCGGAAGGCGATGGCGCCGGCGAGCGGCGCGGGGAGCGCGACCGGGTTGGCGGGCGTCGCGATGTCGGGCCGCGCGGAGAGAAGTTCGGAGATGCGCCCGGCCGCGCCCGCGGCGGCCTGGATGTCGCCCCACACTTCCGAGACGGCGCCGACCGAGGCGGCGACGAGGACGGCGTAGAGCACGAACTGGCTGAGTTCGCCCGCGCTCATGTCGCCGCTGAGGACGAGGCGCGCGCCGACCCAGAGCACGCCGACGATCCCGGCGAACACCAGGAAGATCACCGACGCGGTCATCATGGCGCGGGCGCTGATGCGGCGGCGGGCGGTGGCGAAGGAGTTTTCGACCGCGCCGCCGAACGCCGCGCGGTCGTGATCCTCGTGCGCGAAGGCCTGGACGGTCTGAACCGCGTTCAGCGTCTCGCTGGCATAGGCGGAGGCGTCGGCGATGCGGTCCTGCGAGTCGCGCGACAGGCCGCGCACCCGGCGGCCGAAGACGATGAGCGGCACGACGATGGCCGGCACCAGCAGCAGCGTCAGCCCGGTCAGTTGCAGCGAGGTCAGCAGCAGCATGACGGTGCCGCCGATCAGCATGACGATGTTGCGCATCGCCATCGACAGCGAGGAGCCGACGACGGTCTGGACCAGCGTCGTGTCGGCGGTCAGGCGCGAGAGCACCTCGCCGGTGCGCGTCGTTTCGAAGAAGGCGGGCGACAGCGTGAGGACATGGCCGTAGACCGCGCGGCGGATGTCGGCGACGACGCGCTCGCCGAGCCAAGTGACGTAGAAGAACCGCACCGCCGAGGCGGCGGCGAGAAGCGCCGCGACGCCGATCATGGCGATGAAATAGGAATCGATGAAGGCGGCGCTTTCGCGCGAGAAGCCGTGGTCGATCATCGACCGGGCCGCCATCGGCAGGATCAGCATGGCCATGGCGGCAGCGACCAGCGCGGCCAGCGCGAAGGCGATGCGGGCGCGATAGGGCCTCAGGAACGGCGTCAGGGCGCGGAGCGCACCGAGGTCGCGGGACCTGGGGCGCGAATTGGCCTCGCGGGCGAGATCCTGTTCGGAGCTGGAATGACGGTCGGCCATGGACGGCGGCCTTGTCGTCCGGATTGCGGCCGGACTCAAGTCCGCATTAACGCGGACGGCGGGCGGCGGCGGGGCGAGGGTTGCAGCGCCAGCCCGCCGGAGGCGGAAAAGAGGCCTTCCTCGCGGGCGTGCGCGCGCTCGATTTCCAGCAGGCGGAACTTGGTCGAGACCCCGCCGGGGCCGGAGAAGCCGCCCGTCCGGCCGCCCGCCGCCAGCACGCGGTGGCACGGCACGACGATGGGAAACGGGTTGCGGCCGAGGGCCTGCCCGACGGCGCGCGACAGCGCCTTGTCGCCGAGCCGGGCGGCGATTTCGCCATAGGTCAGCGTCCGGCCGGGCGGAATCGTCAGGGCGATCTCATAGACCCGCCGCTCGAACGCGCCGATTTCGCCGAAATCGAGCGGCGCGGCGGAGAGATCGGCGGCTTCGCCCGCCAGCAGGGCCTTGATGGCGAGAACCACCGCGTCGAGGCCGGGCGGCGGCGGCGATTCGACGGCTTCGGGCCATTTCCGGGTGAAGCGGGCGCGCAGACGGGCCGGATCGTCTTCGGGCAGGGCGACGGCGGCGATCCCCTGCCCGCTCCAGGCAAGGCCGCAGATCCCGAGGGCCGTCTCGAACAGGGCGAAGGAGGTCGCGCTCATTCCTGAACCCTAGCACGAAACCCGGCCCGGACCCGCCGTTTCCGGACATCGTGGCCAAGGCTTGCCCGGCGGGCCGTCCTCGTGTAGACACCCGCGCTCATTTGGGCGGCTGGGCCGTCCGAACCCGCTTTCGACGCATGAGAGGACGCTTCCGATGAAGAAGGAAGGCCACCCCGACTATCACTTCATCAAGGTCGCGCTGAACGACGGCACGACCTACTGGACCCGTTCGACCTATGGCGCGGAAGGCCAGCAGCTGACGCTGGAAATCGATCCGACGACCCACTCGGTGTGGACCGGCGCGCAGAACCAGCTGCTCGACCGCGGCGGCCGCGTCGGCCGCTTCAAGAAGCGCTACGAAGGCCTGGTGAAGTAAGCCGGCGCGACAGCGCGGCGAAATGCGAAGGGGGCGCGCCGCGCCCCCTTTTTGCTGTCCGGGCCTGTGACGGCGGCGAGCCTACTCGCCGAACTGACCGCCGAAGGCGCTGGCGAGGCGGCCGAGCTGCCCGCGCGCGCCTTCCGGCGCGGCGACGGGATCGGGCGAATAGATGGTGCGGTCGAGACGATCGATGCGATCGTAGAGCTGGGCGCTGCGTCCCAGCAGTTCGACGAGCTGGGCCGGCAGCAGCTCTTCGGCTTCGGGTTTGCGGCCGGTGCAGACCTCGCGGGCGCTGAGGCGGTATTTGTCCTTCGAGGCTTCCTCCACCGAGACGTCGCCGTCGGCCACCGAACGCTGCACGAGCAGCCACGAGGCGACCTGCATCAGACGGGTGGTCAGCCGCATGCTTTCGCCCGCATAGGCGAGCGCGGCGCGGCGCGGCAGGCCGCGCGAATCCTCGCGCCCCGGCCCGTCGAGGTAGCTCGCCGTCTCCTCGACCAGCGCCATGCCGCCGGAAAAGGCGCGGCGGAAGACTTCCGATCGCACGAAGCCCAGCGCCCGCGCCGCCACGGTCGCTTCGCCGAGCGAGGGATCGCTGAAAGGTCCGTCGATCGTGGCGCTCGTCATCTGTCCCACCTTGATGCGCTTATATGCGCCTGTCTTGCCCGTTCGGCGCTCCGTGCAAATCGCGCACCGCCGCCCGGGCAGCGGGCAATCTCAATTCAGGACGGCGGCGCTGGCAAGCGGCCTTCGGACGGCGTGCTTAACCGCCCCTCGCCGGGGCCGCGAAAAAGAAAAAGGGACCGGCGCCGGCCGGTCCCCTTTAGTCTCGCAGGAAGTCGTCAGGAAGAGGGCATGGATTCGATGCCCAGGCGATACGCGCCTCGACTTGACGTTAGGGCAATCTGGTTAACATCAAGCTAACTGCGGAACAGCGCCGCCGCCGCGTCGCGCGAGCGGCGCTTCTTCTCGATCAGCTCGCGGATCGTGGCGATTTCGGCCTCCAGCGTGCCGATCCGCTCGGTCAGCGCCTCGATCGACATCACGTCGAGATCGTGGCGGACGGGTTTGGGCGGCGGGGCGAGGTCGTCGGTGTCGAGCGCCATGGCGGTCAGTCCCTGTCGGCCCTTGCGGGGCGGGCCGGAATGGCCGAACTGTCGGTCCGCAGCCCTTCCTTCGCAAGACGGTTTTCGATGAGCGATCTGCCCGCCACCATGCGCGCCGTGCGTCCCCTCAGCCCCGGCAAGGACGGCCGGCCGGACCTGATCGAAGCCCCCCTGCCCGTTCCCGGCCCCGGCGAGGTGCTGATCGCGGTGAAGGCGACCGCGCTGAACCGGGCGGACCTGATACAGGTGATGGGGCTCTACCCGCCGCCGCAGGGGGCGAGCGATATTCTGGGCCTGGAATGCGCCGGGGTGGTGGCCGCGCTCGGACCCGGCGCGACGCGCTGGCGGATCGGCGACGAGGTCTGCGCGCTGGTCGCGGGCGGCGGCTATGCCGAATACTGCGTGGCGCCGGAAGGCTCGTGCCTGCCGAAGCCCCGGCGGCTCTCCTGGGCCGAGGCGGGGGCGACGGCCGAGGCCTTCTTCACGGTGTGGACCAACGTCTCCGACCGCTGCCGCCTCAAGGCCGGCGAGACGCTGCTGGTGCATGGCGGGGCGAGCGGCATCGGGACGAGCGCGATCCAGCTCTACGCGGCGCGCGGCCATACCGTGTTCGCCACCGCCGGCGGGCCGGAGAAGACGGCGCTGTGCGCCAGGCTGGGGGCGAAGCGGGCGATCGACTACAAATCCGAGGATTTCGTCGAGGTTCTGAAGGCGGAGACCGGCGGCAAGGGCGTCGACGTGATCCTCGACATGGTCGGCGGCGACTACATCCAGAAGAATATCCAGTCGCTGGCGCTGGAGGGGCGGCTGGTCAACATCGCCTATCAGAACGGGGCGGCGGCGAAAGTCAATTTCCATGCCGTGCTGCTGAAGCGGCTGACCGTCACCGCCTCGACGCTGAGGGCGCGCACCGCCGCCCAGAAGGCCGAGGTCGCGGCCGGGGTCGCCCGCGACGCCTGGCCGCTGCTGGAGAGCGGCCGGATCGCCCCGGTCGTCGACAGCGTCTTCCCGCTGGAGCGGGTGGCCGAGGCCCATGCCCGCATGGCGACCGGCGCCCACGCGGGGAAGATCGTGCTGACGGTGGGGTGACTCCACACTTGGCGCGGGGCGGGGGAGCGGCTATATCCCAGCCTCAATTCCCGACATGGACATGGCTCATGCGGGCGGATCGGCGGAAGACCCCGCCATCCGTAAGGAGGACAATCATGACTGCGCCCATCATGCCGAAGGCGACCGCCAAGTGGCTGGTCTTCAACACCACCATGACCTTCGACCAGATCGCCGATTTCACCCAGCTTCACCCGCTGGAAGTCCAGTCCATCGCCGACGACGAAACCGCCCAGCACATGAAGCCGGTCGATCCGGTGCTGATGGGCCAGCTGACCCGCGAGGAAATCGCCAAGGCCGAGGCCGATCCGGCCCATCGGCTGAAGCTGCTCTCCAATCCGCTGGTCGTCGCCCTGCAGAAGCCGCGCAAGGGCGCGCGCTACACGCCGGTCTCCAAGCGGCTCGACAAGCCGGATGCGATCTTCTGGCTGCTGCGCAACCACCCCGAGCTGCCCGACGCGGTGATCGGCCGTCTGGTCGGCACGACCAAGGCGACAATCGACAAGGTGCGCAATCGCAGCCACTGGAACGCCGCGAACCTGAAGGCCTCGGACCCGGTGACGCTGGGCCTGTGCTCGCAGATCGAGCTGGACCAGGCGATCGAAAAGGCGAACCGCGAGAAGTCGCGCGCCGCGAGCGGCACCAAGGGCACGCGCGCCGTGCTGCGTCCGGCGAGCGAGACGCTGGCCGAGGAGCCCGAAGAGGCCGATCCGTTCGCCGAGACGCCCGATCCGGAGGAGGCCGCCGACGCGGAGGCGCTCGCCGACGCGCTTGAAGCCGAGGACGGCGACGACGAGGGCGAGGACGCCTGAGGTTCAGTGCGCCGGCTCGCGGACCAGGATGCGGGTCAGCGTGAAGAGGGCGAAGGCCGCGAGCACCGCCGCCGCGTGCCAGAAGAGGCCCGCCGGTCCCAGCACCTGCATCGCCCATGACGCTGTCATCGGGGCGATCGCCGAAGCCGCGCCATAGACGAGGAAGCTCGCCCCCGCGGCTTCCGTGAGGTCGGCGGGATCCACCCGGTCGTTCATGTGCGCCGAGGTCAGCATGTTGACCAGAAAGGCGGTCGCGCCGAACAGCGCGATGCCCGCCAGCACGCCCGCCGCCGATCCGGCCAGCGAGGCGAGCGCGACGATCACCGAGGCGCAGGACGCGCCCAGCGCCACGGGCAGGATGACCCGCCGCCGGTCCATCCCGTCCGATAGCCGCGCGACCGGCCATTGCAGGGCCAGCGAGCCGAAGATCGGCACCGCCATGAAGAGCGCGATCGCGCCCTGGCCGAGCCCGGAATCGCGCGCGAAGACCGGGCCCAGCACCCAGAACGGCGAGGTGGCGAGGCCGTTCGCCAGAAATCCCGCGAAGGCGACGGGCGAGCCTTTGGCCAGCGCCGCCAGGCGGATGCGGGCGCTGGCCGGCGCGGCGGGCGCGGCCCCGCGGATCGCCGCCAGCGGCGCCATCGTGCACAGCAGGATCGCCGCCGACAGATAGAATCCCGTTCCGCCCGCCGCCGGGGCGAGCGTGAACAGGAACTGTCCGAAGGCGAGCGCCGTCTGGTTGGTGATCGAATAGGCCGACAGCGTGCGGCCGCGATTGGCGTTGGTGGCGATGGCGTGCAGCCAGCTTTCCACGGTCGCAAAGAGGCCGGCGGCGAGAAAGCCGACCGCCGCGCGCAGCACGATCCACGCCGCGACGCCCGGCAGCACCGGTTGCAGCGCGACCGCGGCGGCGATGAGCACGGCGTAGAGGCGAAAGAGCGCGCGGTGCCCGAGGGCGCGGAAGACCAGCGGGTTGAGCAGCGAGCCGGCGAGGAAGCCGACATAATAGGCCGAGCCGACGAGACCGAGCTGGGCGGGCGAAAAGCCGTGCAGCTGCGCATAGGCGGGCGTCAGCGTGAAATGCAGCGCCCCGGCCGCGAGAATGGTCGCGGCGGTGGCCTGCAACGGCCAGATGCGGCGGAAATCGACGGCGGGGGGCACGGGAGAGCCTGAAAGGAATCGGGGCGGACCATCGTCCGCCCCGTCCGCGCGCTCAACACACGATTGGTTTCAGGCCGTCGCCGTCGCGCCGTCGTCAGTCGGCCGCCTGGAGATGGGCTTCGAGGAACCACAGCGTCTTGTCGACGGCGCGCGACATGCCGGTGAAGAGATCGGCCGTGTCGGCGTCGCCTGCGTCCGTCGCGGCGTCGATGGCCGCGCGCACCGTCTTGCCGAACGCCGCGAACGAGCCGGCGAGCGCCTTCACATGGGCGAGGCCGCCGGCGATGTCCGTCGGGTAGGCCGGCAGGGTCGAGGCCGCGCCGACCGCCTGGCTGGTGCCGAAGGCGGTGAAGCCGAGCGCCGTGATGCGTTCGGCGATGGTGTCGTAATGGCCTTCGACCTCGGCGTGGACCGTGTCGAACAGCTGGTGCAGGGCGATGAAGTTCGGACCCTTCACGTTCCAGTGCGCCTGCTTCACCTGGAGCGCGAGGTCGATGGCGTCGGCGAGACGCGCGTTCAGCAGACGCGCCATGGCTTCGCGCGCCTGAAGCGGCAGATCGATGCTGGTCTTGTACATGGGAGCCTCCGTTCGTCAGGCCCCTGAGATCGGCGCGGACCGCGCCGCTTTCAAATGAATGTTATTCATCAGACTGATCGGCGCGGCGGCTGGCGGCCCGGGTGGACGGAAGGACTTGCGGGCGCTATACCCTCCCCGGGTATCCAGATGACCATGCGCCTGCGCCTCGCCGTCCTGTCGCTGTTCCTCGCCGGTGTGCTGGCCGGGGCGCTGGGACCGCATTGCGCCGCGATGTTCGTGGGGCCGGCCACCGCCGCGCCGCACGCTGCCCATGCCGGACATGGCGGTCATCGCGCCGCCCCCACCGACGGCGGCGAAGCCCCGTGCGCGGCGATGTCGATGCCGGACGCGGTGCTGGCCGAAGCCCCCGCCCCGATGCCGCCGCGGATGCTGGCGGTTCCGCCGGCGACGACAGTCGTAACGCCGCAGCGCGCCGCCGCCGCGCCGGACGCGCGCCGCGTCCGTCCGCCCTGGGAGCCGCCGCCCGATCCCGCCGGCCTGACAATCGTGCGCACCCATCGCCTGCTGATCTGACGCCTCGCCTCAAGCGAGACCGGCGCGTCCGCGCGCCGCTGCGTTCACGATCAGGAGCAAGCGATGCATTCCATCATCAGATTCGCACTGGCGGCCGCCCTCGCCGCCGCCGCGGCGCGCGCCGAGACGCGCAGCTACGATCTCGTCATCGGCGAGACGGGGGTGACGATCGACGGCGAGGTCCGCACGCGGCCCTCGATCAACGGCACGATTCCGGGGCCGCTGCTGACCTTCACCGAAGGCGACGAGGCGGTCATCCGCGTCACCAACACGCTGGACGAGCCGACCTCGCTGCACTGGCACGGGCTGAAGCTGCCCGGCCTGATGGACGGCGTGACGGGCTTCAACGGCTATCCCGGCATCAAGCCCGGCGCGACCTTCACCTATCGCTTCACGATCCGCCAGAGCGGCACCTATTGGTATCACAGCCATACCGGGATGCAGGAACAGGACGGCGTCTATGCGCCGCTGCTGATCCATCCCAGGGGCGGCGAGGTGGTGAAGACCGAACGCGACTATGTGGTGATGCTGTCCGACCTGCACCCGGAGCGGGGCGAGCGCATCCTGCGCAATCTGAAGGTTGATCCCGGCTACTACAATTACGGCAAGCGCACGGTCATCGACTTCTTCGACGATGCCAGGCGCGACGGGCTGGGCGCGGCGCTGCGCGACCGCCTCGCCTGGGGCGAGATGCGGATGGACCCGACCGATCTCGCCGACGTGACGGGCTATACCTATCTCGTCAACGGACAGGCGGCGGATGCGCCCGCCTATTTCCTGTTCGCCAAGGGCGAGAAGGTGCGGCTGCGGCTCATCAACGCCAACGCCATGTCGTTCATGGACGTGCGCATTCCGGGGCTGAAGATGATCGTCGTCGCGGCCGACGGCAGCGACGTGCAGCCCGCGCCCGTGGACGAGATCCGCATGGGCATCGGCGAGACTTACGACGTCGTGGTCGTGCCGCCGGAGGACAAGGCCTATGCGATCGTCGCCGAGGCGATCGACCGGTCGGGCCATGCGATGGCGGTTCTGGCCCCGCGCGCCGGGATGAGCGCCGATCCGGGCGACATGCGCGAACGCACGCAACTGACCATGGCCGACATGGGCGCGATGGCGGGCATGGACCATGGCGACATGGATCATGGCGACATGGCTGGCATGGATCACGGCGGCATGGATCACGGCGACATGGCGGGGATGGACCATGCCGCGATGGGACATGACGGCGGGCATGGCGATGCGCACGGGGAAGCGGCGGACGGCGCGCCGCCGAAGGGCTGGGCGGAGGGAACGCCGCCGGGCCTGAAGTTGCTCGACTATGCCGACCTCAAGGCGCTGGTGCCCAACGCCGACACGCGTCCGCCGATCCGCGAGATCACGGTGACGCTGGGCGGCAATATGGAACGCTATATCTGGCTGCTGAACGGCAAGACCTTCGAGGAGGCCGACCCGATAAACCTCGCCTATGGCGAGAGGGTGCGCATCACCTATGTCAACGAGACCATGATGGCCCATCCGATGCACCTGCACGGGCCGCATGTGCAGCTCGAAAACGGCCAGCCGCCGGAGCGGATGCCGACCAAGCATGTCGTCATCGTGCCGCCGGGCCGGACCGTCTCGGTGCTGCTGACCGCCGACGAGGTGGGCGACTGGGCGCTGCACTGCCATCTGTTGAACCACATGGTGTCGGGCATGATGGCGAAGGTTTCGATCGCCCCGGAGGCCGCGCCATGAGCGCCGCGCTGGCGCTGCTCGCCGCCCTGATGGCGGGCCATGACGGGCACGAGGTCCAAGCCGGGCATGACAGTCTCACCTACTGGATGGTGAGCGCCGAACTGGACGGCGGCGAGACGCGCGACCGGGCCGGCGTCCTCGCGTGGGACGCCGACGCCTGGATCGGCGGCGACGCGGCGAAGCTGTGGCTGAAGTCGGAGGGCGAGACGCTGGACGGCGAGACCGTCCGCGCCGAGCTGCAGCTTCTCTACGACGCGCCCATCTCGGACTTCTGGGATGTCCAGCTCGGCGTCCGCTACGATGTCGAGCCCGAGGGCCGGGCCTATCTCGCCGCCGGGCTTCAGGGCCTCGCGCCGCATTTCCTCGAAACCGAGGTGACGGCGTTCCTAAGCGAGGACGGCGATCTCAGCCTGCGGCTCTATCAGGAGATCGATCTTCAGATCACCCAGCGTCTGGTGCTGACGCCGTCGGCGGAGATCGACATCTTCGCCGCCGACGCGCCCGAGCGCGGCATCGGGGCCGGGTTCGCCGAAGCCAGCCTGGAGCTGATGCTGCGTTACGAGATCACCCGCAAATTCGCGCCCTATGTCTCGCTCGTCTACGAGCGGGCGCTGGGCGAGACCGCGATCATTGCCCGCCGGGACGGCGAGGACGTCGAGACGACGTCCTTCCGCGCCGGCCTCAAATTCTGGTTCTAGAAGGAGAACGACATGCGTTTGCGCATCCTGCTGGCGGCCGCCGCCGCGCTCGCTCTGCCCGCTCTCGCCGCCGAGGGTCATGGCGGCCACGAGGGCCACGACATGGATCACATGGAAGACCTGTCGCGCTTCGGCGCGCCGGGCGATCCGGCGAAGGCGGACCGCACCGTCGCGGTGAAGGCGATCGAGATCGCCTTCGACACGGCGGCGCTGGAGATTGCGACCGGTGAAACCGTGACCTTCGTGCTGACCAACGCGGGCACGCAGGACCACGAGTTCGGCATCGGCGACGCCGCCTTCTTCGCCGAGCACACGAAGATGATGGCCGACATGCCGGGCATGACGCACACCATGCCGAACATCGTGACGGCCAAGCCGAGCGAAACGGTCAAGCTGACCTGGACCTTCTCAAAGCCCGGCGATTTCGAGTTCGCCTGCTCGATCCCCGGCCATTACGAGCTGGGCATGAAGGGGACGATCAGCGTGAAATAGCGCCGCCTGCCGCGCTGCGACGAGATGCGCACTCGGTGCGGCGCGCGGCGGCGCTCAAGATCGCCGGCCGAAATGGAGGCCGGACGGTGCGCAAAGCCCTTGCCCTGCTGCGGACGGGATCGAAAGGCCCCGAGGTCTCGTACGCCAAGCGGATGATCAATCTCGCCAGCGCCAGGCGGAAGCACGGCTTTCGCTGGCAGAACGAGTTCGACGCCGAGAACCAGACCTTCACCGCGCTGTTCCACAAGGCGGTGGCGGCGTTCCAGCAGGCGGCCGGGTTCAAGGGACAGGATGTCGACGGGGTGATCGGCGACAAGACCTGGGGGGCGCTCGGGGTCCAGCTGGCGATCACCTATCCGATCCGCCTGGTGCCGCAGCCCAAGCGCCATACCTGCTTCGAGTGCTGCGCCAGGATGATCCAGAACGGCCGCGCCGCGAAGCTGGGCAAGACGCGGCTGGTCGCGGTGGAGCGCGGCAGCGAGCGCATGGTCGAGATCAGGCCGGACGGATCGCGCGTGCCGACCGACCGCTTCGCCGAACCGGAAATCCTCAAGCTCTTCGCCAAGGGCGGGCTGTGGATGGGCGAAGGCCTTCATGCCGTGGACGAGCACAATCTCAAGCTGTTCGCGCGGCGCAATGCCTGGCAATGGCACTGGCCGCCCGCGAGTTTCGAACAGATCGCCGAATGGCTGGGACAGGGGCCGGTGATGGCGGGCGGCTTCCTGGTCAATCCGGGGCAGGAAGCCTATCCCGGCCACGCCGTCGCCATCGGCGGCATCTGGACCGACTGGACCGAGGAGGGAACGCTGCTCAAGATCTTCGATCCGTTCCCGGTCGGGCGCGGCCGCATCTATGCGACGCAGCCGGACCGCTTCTTCGCCTCGGGCCGTCCGTTCCAGGTGGAGATTTTCTATGTGCCGGCGGACGCGGGCACCAAGACGCTCGGCTCGTATCAGATCTGGGAAAACAACATCCCGAAATACTGAGCGGCGCGGAAAATGGTACCGCCTCCCCGGCTCGAACGGGGGACCCCCGGCTCCACAAACCGGTGCTCTAACCAACTGAGCTAAGGCGGCACTTTTTCGAGGAGGCGGACCATATGTCCGGCCCGCCCTCCGCGCAAGGCAGGGCTTGTTAGTTAACCACGCATCAAGAAACAAGAGGCTTGTGACCGGCCGCTCATTGGCCAGCCGGAACGCTGCCCCTATCGTCGCGAATCGGTCCACACTGCCCCGGACCCAGAGGCCGTTCTTGACCCTTTCGTTCGACGACGCCGTGCGCCGCATCGCCGCCGAAACGCAGCCCGCGTGGCTGTGGGACGGCGCGCGCGGGCGCATCGTCTTCGCCAATGCGGCGGCGCTCGCCCATTGGGGCGAGGCGAGCCTTGTCGATCTCGTCGATCGCCGGTTCTCGCCGGGCGATCCGGACGCGGCCCGGCCGGGCCTCGCGGCCCGGCTGCGCGACGGGCGCGCGGGGACGGTCGTGGTGCTGAAGGACGAGACCGCCGAGGCCGACCCGCTGTTCGAGGCGGCCCCGACGGCGCTGGCGGCCTTCGACGGCGAGGGCGGCCTTCTCGCCGTCAATGCCGAGGCGAAGGCGCTGCTGATGCCCGGACCGCTCGGCATCGCGCTCTCCTCGCCCTACGCCGCGGCGGCGCTGATCGCCGAACTCGGCGCGCGCGGCGAATTGTCGAAGACCCTGCCCGTCGCCACCCGCTTCGGCCTGCGGCGCTGCCGCGTCACCGCGCGGCGGGCCGACGACCGGCTGATCCTGGCGTTCGAGGATATCGAGGACCGGCTGGCCCTGCAGGAGGATGCAGCGGCGCTGCATCCGCCGGTGCGGGAGGCGGCCGAGGCGCAGCCGGCCGTATCCCCCGCCCCCGCCGCACCCGTGGCGGCGCCGGTTCCCGCCGTGCTGGCCCCCGCCGGGGCGGCGCTGGAGGAGGTGGTGGCGGCGCTCGCCGATCCGACCCTCGCCGCCGACGCCTCGGGCCATGTCATCGCCATGAACGCCAAGGCGGCGCAGCTTCTGGGCGAGAGCGCGCGGGGCGAACCGCTGCTCAACATGCTGCCGCCCGCCCTCAAGGCCGACGCCGCCGCCTATATCGGCGCGAGCGGGGCGCGCGGGCTGGAGCGGGCGCTGGAGGACGGGCGCGAGACCAAGGTGCAGCGCGGCAACGACGAGGTGCCGGTGCGCGTCTCGTTTGCGCGCCTGGCGACCGGCGAAATCCTGGTGCAGTTCCAGGATCTGAGCGCCGGGCGGGCCGCCGAGGAGGCGCTGCGCCGGGCGCGCGAGGAAGCCGAACTCGCCTCGCAGCACAAGACCGAGTTCCTCGCCAAGATCAGCCACGAGCTGCGCACGCCGCTGAACGCGATCATCGGCTTCGCCGAGATCATGGAGAAGGGCCGCTTCGGGGCGATCGACAATCCGAAATACCAGGACTACGTCCACGACATCCGCGACAGCGGCGAATTGCTGCTGAGCCTGATCAACGACCTGCTCGATCTGTCGAAGGCGGAGTCGGGGCGGATCGAGCTGGACCCCGATGCGGTCGAGATCAAGCCGATCGTGATGGGCGTGGTGAGCCTGCTGTCGGGTCAGGCGGAGAAGCGCGGCGTGCGCCTGACGGCCGCCGTCGCCAAGGACATTCCGGCGATCGTCGCCGACGCCCGCAGCCTGAAGCAGATCCTGCTCAACCTCACGGCGAACGCGATCAAGTTCAATCGCGAGACCGGCGGCGAGGTCGAGCTGTCGGCGACGATGGACGCGGCCGGGGCGGTGCATATCGCGGTGCGCGACACCGGTGAGGGGATGGACGCCGAAGACCTGAAGCGCGCGCTGGAGCCTTATCGCCGCGCCAAGTCGGGCAAGGGCCGCGAGGGCACCGGCCTCGGCCTGCCGCTCGCCCGGGCGCTGACCGAGGCGAACAAGGCGCAGTTCTCGCTGGAGAGCGAGCCCGGCAAGGGCACGACCGCGCGGCTGACCTTCCCCAGCGCGCTGGTGCTGGCCGGATAGAGGCTATTGCGGCCCGCCCGCCGGGCTTTCGGCAGGCTGGTCGGCGGGCGGGGCTTCGACGACGCCCGGAACCGGCGGCGCTTCGGACAAGCTATCGGGGATACGCAGCACGATCGCCAGCCAGGCGCGCCGTTCCGGCGGCAGGTCGGCGAGCGAGGCCGCGCCGCCCGCGATCAGCGCCGCGAGCGCCTTGTAGTCCGGGCGATAGAGCGGCGCATCCCACGGGCCGGACGCCGTGAACGGCATCGAGAACGGCGCGCCCTTGGCCGGCGCGAGCGCCAGGCGCAGCGCCCGCGCGGCGAGGCCGAACGTGCCACGCACAGACCAGGCGAGGTTCGGCCCGGCGAGCATCGATTCCTCGCCGAGCGTCGCCATGCCGTTCTGCGCCGAGAACGTGGCGACCAGCGACTGGATCGTGGTGCCGTCGTCGGCCGCGATCCCTTCGGGCGCGCCCGTTCCGGCGAGGCTGCGGGCCAGAGCCTCAAGATCGACGCCGCCGAGCGCGCCGCCCGTCAGCTCCAGCCGCGCCGCGCCGCCGAGGCTGGCGACGATCTCGCGCCGCGTCGCGCCGGTCGCGGCGAGGTCGGCGGTCAGCGCGGCGCGGCCGCCCAGCGCCGTCGTCGCCAGCGCCGCCGCGAAGAAGGACTGGGCGTCGAAATCGGTGAGCGAGAGGGTCAGCGTGAAGGCGGGCTTCGGTCCGTTGACGCTGGCGGTGAAGCGGCCGCGGCCGAAGCCGGCATAGAGCGAGGTCGAACCGACATTCAGCGCCGCCTCGCCGCCGCGTATGTCGAGCGTCGCATTGGCGTCGGCGAGGCGGAGGCCGGCGAGCGTCGCCGAGCGGACTTTGATGCCAAGGCTGGCGTCGAAATCGGCAAGGCCCGAAAGATCGAGCGGCGCGTCGCTCCAGTCCGCGCCTGCGCCGGGCGGGAGCGGCGTCAGATAGGAATCGAGATCGAAGCTGTCGAACGACAGCGCCCCGGCGAAGGAAAGGCGCGTGCCGGCGAGGCGGATGCCGAAATCGCCGCCGCCGATCGTGTCGTCGAGCGAGAACTTGGCGTCGCGCACATGCGCCTCGCCCGGCATCGCATGAACCGAGGCGGCGAACGACATCGGCCCGAAGCCGCGATCGCCCGGCAGGACGCCGCCGAAGAACGAGGCGAGACGCCGGGCCGAGGGCGCGGTGATGGTGATGCCGCCTTCGAAAACCGAGCGGGCGAGATCGGCGGTCCCGTCGAGATCGCCTTCGGCGAGCGATGAGCGGAAGGCGAGCCGCAGCGGCGTCGCGCCGCCCGCGAACAGCGCGGCCGGGCGTTCGATCAGCGCCTCGATGTCGAAGCGTTCGCTGCGGAAGGCGATCTCGCCGTTCGCCGTCAGCACCTTCACGCCCGCCGGCCAGCGCAGCCGCGTGTCGACGAAATCGAGTTCGCCCTCAGGTCCGTCCGGGCCGGCGACCAGCACGCGGCTACCGATCAGCCGCAGATCGCCGAAGGGCATGAGCGCCAGCGGATCGGCGGCGCCGTCGAAGGTCCAGTTGGCGTGGCCTTCGGCATCGTGGGTCAGGCGGATCTCGGCGCCGTCGAGGACGATGCCGGTGGGACGGATGTCGCCCGAGATGAGCGGCAGGAACTCGACGTCGAGAATGGCGCGCGAGGCGGTGACCATCGCGGCGCTGTCCGAACCGGGAGCGTCGGCGAGCGTGACCGCGCCGAGGTCGATGGCGATGCCCGCCGAAAGGGTGATCTGGATCGGGCCGTGGATGTGGAAGGCGCGCCCGGTCGCCTCGCGCACCGCCATTTCGATGGGCCGCCGCAGCCGTTCGACCGGCGCGAACAGGATCGCCGCCGCCGCCAGCAGAGCGAGGATCAGGACCGCGATACCCAGGCGTTTCAGAAGGCGCACCGGCAGCCCTCGATCTGTGGCGACCGGGCGAGACTAACGGTCCGGGAGCGGTTCGTCATGCTAATCAAAATATGTGTGGGTTCAATGCGATAGCGTTCTTGTTGCGACTGCATTGCAAGATCGATGCGGGATATGCTAGCAACCCCGCGCAGGCCGCCGGAAAGGACCGCTGAAGATGCGCCTCACCCCCCTCGCCCTCCTCTTCGCCGCCGCGCTGGCGCTGCCCGCCGCCGCCGAGGAAATCACGCTCTATTCGGGCCGCCACTATGACGGCGATTTGCAGCTCTATCAGGGCTTCGAGGCGGCGACCGGGATCAAGGTCAATGTCACCGAAGGCAAGGCCGACGAGATCGTCGCGCGGCTGGAGGCTGAGGGCGAAGCGAGCCCGGCCGACGTCTTCATCACCGCCGATGCCGGCAATCTGTGGCGCGCCGAGGCCAAGGGCCTGCTCCAGCCGGTCGAGTCCGAGACGCTGACCGCGCGCATTCCCGAAGCCTATCGCGACCCCGGCAAGATGTGGTTCGGCTTCTCGCGCCGGGCGCGGATCATCTTCATCGCCAGGGATGCCATCGATCCGGCGCTGGTGCGCGGCTATGCCGATCTCGCGCGGCCGGAGCTGAAGGGCAGGCTGTGCATGCGCTCGGGCTCGGCGATCTACAATCTGTCGCTGCTGGGCGCGCTCATCGAGGAATGGGGCGCGGAAAAGGCCGAGACTTGGGCGGCGGGCGTCGCCGCCAATCTCGCGCGGCCCCCGCAGGGCGGCGACATCGACCAGATCAAGGCCGTCGCCGCGGGCGAGTGCGCCGTCACGCTCGCCAACACCTATTACTTCGTGCGCCTGTCGGCCTCGGACAAGGACGAGGACAAGGCGGTCGCGGCCAAGGTGCAGGCGGTCTTCCCCGATCAGGACGGGCGCGGCGCGCATGTGAACATTTCCGGCGCGGCGGTTGCGAAATACGCGCCGAACCGCGCGGCCGCCGTGAAGTTCCTGGAATATCTGGCGAGCGACGAGGCGCAGAGATATTTCGCCGTCGGCAACAACGAATACCCGATCGCCGGGGATGCGACCGGCAACCCGGCGCTGGATGCGCTCGGCCCCTTCAAGGCCGACCCGGTGAACGTTTCGGCCTATGGCCGCAACCAAGCGGAGGCGCAGGCGATCATGGACCGCGTGGGCTGGAAGTAGCGGCGCGCCCGCCGGTCAGCGCCCGCCCGCGATACGGCGCATCAGCAGCACCAGCGGCGGCAGGCCGAGCGCCACGATGGCGAGCGCCGGCAGAGCTGCGTTCTCCAGCCGCTCGTCCGAGGCATAGCCATAGGCGAGCACGGCCAGCGTTTCGGAGTTCAGAGGCCGCATCAGCAGCGTCGCGGGCAGTTCCTTCATCGTATCGACGAAGACCAGCAGCGCGGCGGTGAGCGCCGCCGGGGCTATGAGCGGAATGTGGACGCGGCGCAGCGCGTCGCGCGGGCCTTGAGAGAGCAATCGCGCGGCGGCGGCGACCGAGGGCGTGATGCGCCGGAAGCCGCTGTCGACCGCCGACAGCGCCGGGGCGGAGAAACGCACCGCATAGGCGAACAGCAGACCCGCCGCCGAGCCGGTGATCAGCAGGCCCGTGCGGATGCCGAACTGATCGACCATCACCGCGTTGATCGCCCGGTCGAGCGCCGTCATCGGCAGGAGGATGCCGACCGCGACGACCGAGCCGGGCAGCGCGTAGCCGAAGCCGGCGACCGCGCCCGCCGCCGCCGTCAGCCGTCCGGGCGCGGCGCGTTTCGCATAGGCGATGAGCACGGCGAGCGCGACGGTGAGGAGCGCCGCGGCAAGGGCGAGGCCGAAGCTTGAGGTGGCGGCGGCGAGGAAGCGTTCGTTCAGCTGCCCCGGTCCGTGCAGGATCATCAGCCGCACCAGCGCCGCGGCGGGCAGCAGGAAGCCGAGCAGCGGCGGCAGGACGCACAGAAGCGTCACCAGTGCGGCCCGCCCCCCGGCGAGGCGCAGCGGGGCGGGCGGCTGCGTCCGCGCGCCGGTGTCGTGCACCGCCCTGCCCCGGCGGCCGATCCGTTCCAGCGCCAGCAGCAGCACGACCACCCCGAGCAGCACGGCGGCGAGCTGCGCCGCCGCGGCGCGGTCGCCCATCGCATACCAGGCGCGATAGATGCCGGTCGTGAAGGTCTGCACCGAGAGATAGGAGACCGCGCCGAAATCGGCGAGCGTTTCCATCAGCGCCAGCGCGACGCCGCCGGCGATCGCCGGGCGGGCGAGCGGCAGCGCGACGCGGAAGAAGACGCGCCACGGCCCGAGGCCGAGCGTGCGCGCCACATCCAGCGCCGCCGCCGATTGCTGGAGAAAGGCGGCGCGGGCGAGCAGATAGACGTAAGGATAGAGCGTCAACGTGAAGACGACGGCCGCGCCGCCGAGCGAACGGATCTCCGGGAACCAGTAGTCGCCGACCCGCCAGCCGGTGAGATCGCGCAGCAGCGTCTGCACCGGACCCGCCGCCTGAAAGAGATCGGCGAAGGCGTAGGCGACGACATAGGCCGGGGCGGCGAGCGGCAGCACCAGCGCATAGGAGAGGAACCGCCGCCCCGGGAAGGCAGTCATCACGGTCGCCCAGGCAAGCCCGACGCCGAGCGTCAAAGTCCCCACGCCGACCAGCGCCGCGAGGATCAAGGTCGAGACGGCATAGCCCGGCAGCACCGTCGCCCAGAGATGGGCGATGGTCTCGCCGGCCGGCGCGAAGACCTGCCAGACGATGGCGAGCACCGGGAGGCCGAGAAGCCCGGCCGCCAGTCCGGCGGCGAGCGCCCAGCGGCGGCCGCCGCCACGGCGGCGGCGGCAGGCGGCGATCGGCGGGAGGGTGGCGGCGGTCACGCCCTGCTTTATGATAATGACTCGCAGGAAGGCAAGGGGAGGCGCGCGCCGCCTCCGCCGAGGCCCGCGGTTTGGACGCACGGAAAAACCGGACTAGAACCCTTCGATGCAGCGAATCCGGAAGCACCAGCGAGGATGACCGAGGCCGCGCCTTTCGTGCGCTTCCAGCGCGTCAGCAAGACCTATGACGGGGGCGTCACGGCCGCCGTGCGCGACCTCGACCTCGATGTCGCGCCGGGCGAGTTCCTGACCCTGCTGGGGCCTTCGGGCAGCGGCAAGACGACGACGCTGATGATGCTGGCCGGGTTCGAGACGCCCTCGACCGGAGCGATCCTGCTGGAGGGCGAGGACATTTCGCGCCGTCCGCCGCACAAGCGCGGGCTGGGCATGGTGTTCCAGAACTACGCTCTCTTCCCCCATATGAGCGTGGCGCAGAACCTCGCCTTCCCGCTCCAGGTGCGCCGCATGGGGCGGGCCGAAATCAAGACGCGGGTCGAGAAGGCGCTGGCGATGGTGCGGCTGGAAGGCTTCGGCCATCGCCGCCCGGCGCAATTGTCCGGCGGCCAGCAGCAGCGCGTCGCGGTGGCGCGGGCGCTGGTGTTCGAGCCGAAGGCGGTGCTGATGGACGAGCCGCTGGGGGCGCTCGACAAATCGCTGCGCGAACAGCTGCAATACGAGATCAGCCGCATTCATCGCGAGTTGGGGGTGACGGTGCTCTACGTCACCCATGACCAGGGCGAAGCGCTGACCATGTCCGACCGGATCGCCGTCTTCAACAAGGGCCGCGTCGAGCAATGCGGCACGCCGGGCGCGCTCTACGACCGGCCGGCCAATCTGTTCGTCGCGGGCTTCGTCGGCGAAAACAATTTCCTCGCCGCCGAGATCGGCGGTTCGGACGATCACCACGTCCATGCGGCGAGCGCCGCCGGGCAGATGCTGGCGACGCCCGCCGGAACGCGCGCCGGCAAGGCGGTCATCGCCGTGCGCCCCGAGCGCGTGATGCTGGAGCCGCCCGCAGGTCCGCATGCCACGCGGCTGGAGGGCGCGGTCAGCGAACGCTATTTCGCCGGCGATCATGTGCGCCTGGTGGTGAAGCTCGCCAGCGGCGAGGAGGTGGCGGTGAAGGCCTCGCGCCTCGACGCCGAGCGCCTGCCCGAGCCGGGCGAGCGCACCGCCATCGGCTGGCGCACCGCCGACGCCTACGCCTTTCCGTCAGAGACCGCCGGCGCCGACGCGCCGCCCCTGCCCAAGGAGCTTGAGCCCGCATGAGCCGTTCCCTTCTCTACGCCGGCCTCAGCGCCGCGGCGATCATCGGCGCCATGGTGGTGACGATCCGGCTGGCCGAAGCCGCCGAGGACAAGAGCCTGACCGTCGTATCGTGGGGCGGCGCCTACACCAAGAGCCAGGTCGAGGCCTATCACAAGCCGTTCACCGCCGAGACCGGCACGGCGATCGTCAGCGCCGACTACAATGGCGGCATCGCCGAGGTGAAGGCGCAGGTGGAAAGCGGCAATGTCGTGTGGGACGTGGTCGACATGGAGGTCGGCGACGCGCTGCGGGCCTGCGACGAAGGCCTGCTGGAGCCGCTGGACCCGGCGAGCTTTCCGGCCGGCGACGACGGCACCCCGGCGGCCGACGACTTCTATCCCGACGCGCTCAACGAGTGCTGGGCGACGACCATCATCTTCTCCACCGTCTTCGCCTATGACGACAGCAAGATCGGGCCCAACAAGCCCAATACGATCGGCGATTTCTTCGACCTTCAGAAATTCCCCGGCAAGCGGGGCCTGAGGAAGCAGAACCCCAAGGCGACACTGGAGATGGCGCTGATCGCCGACGGCGTCGCGCCGGAGGACGTGTACGAGGTTCTGGCGACGCCGGAAGGACTCGACCGCGCCTTCGCCAAGCTCGACACGATCAAGGACAGCGTCGTGTGGTGGGAAGCGGGCTCGCAACCCGTGCAGCTGCTCGCCGACGGCGAGGTGGCGATGACGGTCGTCTATAACGGCCGCCTGTTCGATGCGGTCGCCGCCGAGGGCAAGCCGTTCAAGATCGTCTGGGACGCGCAGGTGATGGAATACGACACCTATGTCGTCGTGAAGGGCGCGCCGCACAAGGACGTCGCGATGGACTTCATGCGCTTCGCCACCGCGACCAAGCAGCTGGCCGCGCAGGCGAGCTGGATCGCCTACGCGCCGGCGCGCAAATCGTCGCTGGCGCTGGTCGGCAAGAACGCCGCCAACGGCGAGGACATGCTGCCCAACCTGCCGACGCCGGACAAAGGCCGCGCCGTGACGGTCGATCCGCGTTTCTGGGCCGACCACCAGGATGAGATCAACCAGCGCTGGACGGCCTGGCTGGCGCAGTAGCGGCGGCGGCCTGTCGGGCACGCGGACGACCGCCATGGCGAACGACGACAAGCCGCCTCGGGCGCGCGCGAACCGGCAGGGGCTCTGGCTCGTGCTGCCGCTCGTCGCCTTCGTCGCGGTGTTCTTCGCCGCGCCCATCGGCGCGATGCTGTGGCGGAGCGTTTCCAATCCCCTGCCCGCTTCGCTGATGCCGCGCACCGCCGCCGCGCTCGCCGATTGGGACGGCGGGGCGCTGCCCGGCGAGGCGGCGTTTGCGGCGGTCGCTGAAGATCTGAAGACGCTGCCCGGCAAGCAGGATGCGGCGCGGCTGGGCGCGCAGCTCAATTTCGACTATGGCGGGCTCAACTCGCTGATCCGCAAGACGGCGCGCGAGGCGGCGAAGCTGACGCCGCCTTATGCCGAGAGCCTGCCGAAGCTCGATCGCAAATGGGGCGAGCAGGCTGTGTGGGCGGCGCTCGCAGTCGGCACGCGGCCGCTGACCGCCAAGAACTATCTCGCGGCGCTCGACCTGCGTTACGGCGCCGATCTCGGCGTCGTCGCGGCGCCCGAGAAGGAGCGGCTCTATCTGATGCTGTTCGGGCGGACGGCGTGGGTGGCGGGGCTGGTGACGGCGCTCTGCCTCGTCCTCGGCTATCCGCTCGCCCATGTGCTCGCCACCGCCGGGCCGCGGACGGCGGGTCTTCTGATGATCCTGCTGCTGCTGCCGTTCTGGACCTCGCTGCTGGTGCGCACGACGGCGTGGATCGCGCTGTTGCAGAGCGAGGGCGTCGTCAACGACCTGCTGGTGGCGCTCGGCCTCGTCGCCGAAAAGGGCCGGGTGCAGATGGTCTACAATCTCACCGGCACGCTGGTGGCGATGACGCAGATCCTGCTGCCCTTCATGGTGCTGCCGCTTTATTCGGTGATGAAGACCATTCCGCCGAGCTATCTGCGCGCCGCCGCGTCGATGGGCGCGCGGCCGTTCCAGGGCTTCGTGCGCGTCTATCTGCCGATGACGATGCCGGGTGTCGCGGCCGGAGGGCTGCTCGTCTTCATCCTGGCGGTCGGCTACTACATCACGCCGGCGCTGGTCGGCGGCCCCGGAGGTCAGCTGATCTCGAACCTCATCGCCTATCACATGCAGCAATCGCTGAACTGGGGGCTGGCGGCGGCGCTGGGGACGATCCTGCTCGGCGCGGTGATCGCGCTCTATCTCGTCTTCAACAGGCTGGCCGGCGCGGACCGGCTGCGCTTCGGATGAGCGGCTGGCGCATCCTCATCCGGATGATGGCGGGCCTCGCGCTCGTCTTCCTCGTCGCGCCGCTGCTGGTCATCGTGCCGCTGTCGTTCAACGCCGAGCCGTTCTTCACCTTCACGCCGTCGATGCTGGCGCTGGAGAGCGAGGGCTATTCGCTGCGCTGGTACCGGGCGATCCTGGAGGACGGGGTATGGCGGCAGGCGCTGATCAACAGCCTGATCATCGGCGGCGCGGCGACCGCCATCGCCACCGTGCTCGGCACGCTCGCGGCGATGGGGCTGGCGCGCGGGAACGTGCCGATGAAGGGCGCGATCATGGGGCTGATCGTCTCGCCGATGATCACGCCGGTCATCATCGCGGCGGCGGGCATGTATTTCTTCTATTCCGATCTCGGCCTGACGCAGACCCATCTCGGCCTCATTCTCGCCCATGCGGCGCTGGGCGCGCCCTTCGTCGTCATCACGGTGACGGCGGCGCTGACCGGCTATGACTGGAACCTGACGCGGGCGGGCGCGAGCCTCGGCGCAAATCCGCGCACGGTGTTCTTCCGCGTCACGCTGCCGCTGATCCTGCCCGGCGTCATTTCCGGCGCGCTCTTCGCCTTCGCCACTTCGTTCGACGAGGTGGTGACCGTGCTGTTCCTCGGCGGACCGGAGCAGGTGACGATCCCGCGCAAGATGTGGTCGGGCATCCGCGAGCAGATCAGCCCGGCGATCCTCGCCGCCGCGACGCTGCTGATCGTCGTCGCGATGGCGCTTCTGGTCGTCGTCGAATGGCTGCGCCGCCGGGGCGAGCGGATGAAGGTGACGGTGCGCTAGGACGCCGCCAAGAATCGCGCGCGCAGGCGGCCGACGATACCTTGACGCGGGCGGCGCGGATCGGCGGCGGCCACGCGCTTCAGCAGCCGGTTCCATTGACGCGCGATGACGTCGTCGCGGAACAGCTGCGCCGCCTTCGCCGCGCCGCGCGCGCCGATGCGGGCGGCATAGTCGCGATCGGCAAGGAGGCGATCGCAGATCGCGGCGGCTTCTTCGAGCGTCGAGACCAGAAAGCCGTCGCGGCCGTGGGCGATCAGCCGGTGAATTTCGGCATAGCGGCTGTCCTGCGCGCCATAGATCGCCTCGGGCCGCAGCGCCACCACAGGGATACCGGCGAGCCAGGCTTCGATGAAATTGAGCGTATAGGGCGCAGGCGGGCCGGCCCCGTAGAAATAGACCCGGCACGACCGCAGCATCTCGAGCAGGCGCTCGTAGGAGAGTATGCCGACCGAACCGACGCTGTCCTCGTTGCGCCCGCCGCCCAGCAGGAAGCGCCGGCCGGCGGCGAGGCGTTCGACGAAATCGTGCTCCGCGGGCAGACGGTTCCGGAAGTCGGCATAGACCTTGAAGATCGCCGCTTCGGTTCCCGTCCACGGCTTGAAGTCGGCAATCTTCTTGGGGAAGCGGATGACGGCATCGGTGCCGACCGCATGCGGCATGGCGAGTTCGGCCGGGGAATAGCGCACCACATAGCAGCCGCGCGCCCGGTAGGACTGCATCGCCCATTCGGCCCCGACGAGATCGACGCCGATGCTGCGCCAGACGACCGGAATGCGCGAGAGCGCATGCCAGTGGCGGTGCAGAATGCCGACATCATGCATCACGATGCAGACGTCGAAGAGATCGACGAAGGCCTCGGGAATGACCATGTCGAGCGGCGGCGCGTCGAACGCGTAGCGGCCGCCCAACTCGTCGAACCTCGCCTTCATCGCGGCCCCGAACGGGCCGAGATCGAGCGGCGGGCGGAGGCCGTGAAAGGCCGGCTCGGTCAGCTGGGACCCCAGCGAGAAAACCTCATGCCCCGCATCGCGGAACATGCGCAGCTCGTCATACTCCAGGGCCTGATGGATGGAGACGTAGAGGATCTTCATTCGTCAGACGGCCAGCCCCGGAATCCCTGAATCGAGCGCGCAGTTCTCACCGGCCTAGCTTCCCGCGAAGGGGGCGGAGGCGGCGATGGTGTCGGCCCGGGCGGCTTCATACTGCGCTTTCAGCTCGCCGACGAGATCGGAGACGGTCGGAGCGCTGCGGACCTGGCCGACGCCCTGGCCGGCGCCCCAGATGTCCTTCCAGGCCTTCTTGTCCATGTTGCCGCCCGAGCCGAAATTCATCTTCGACTTGTCGGACTGCGGCAGATTGTGCGGGTCGAGCCCGGCGGCGGCGATCGACGGCGCGAGATAATTGCCGTGCACGCCGGTGAAGAGATTGGAATAGACGATGTCCTCCGCCGAGGATTCGACGATCGACTTCTTGTAGGCCTCGACCGCGTTGGCTTCCTCGGTCGCGATGAAGCGGGTGCCGATATAGGCGAAGTCGGCGCCGAGCGCCTGGGCGGCGAAGATCGAGCGGCCATCGGCGATCGAGCCGGAGAGCAGGATCGTGCCCTTGAACCAGGCGCGCACCTCGGGCACCAGCGCGAAGGGCGAGAGCGTGCCGGCATGGCCGCCCGCGCCGGCGCAGACGAGGATGAGGCCATCGACGCCTTCCGAGGCCGCCTTCCTGGCGTGGCGGATGTTGATGACGTCGTGCCACACCACGCCGCCCGCGCCGTGCATCTTGTCGACCACGAATTTGGGCGCGCGCAGCGAGGTGATGGTGATCGGCACCTCATGCTCGGCGCAGACGTCCACGTCGTGTTCGAGCCGGTCGTTCGAGGAATGGGCGATCTGGTTGACCGCGAAGGGCGCCGCCTTGCGGCCGGTCTTCGCCTCCCAGTCGGCCAGTTCGCCCTTGATGCGCTTCAGCCATTCGCCGAGCACCGGCGCGGGGCGCGCGTTGAGCGCCGGGAACGAGCCGATCACCCCCGCCTTGCACTGCGCGATAACCAGCTCGGGGCCGGAGACGATGAAGAGCGGCGCGCCGACGACGGGCAGCGTGACGCGGCCCTGGATGAAGGAGGGAATGGCCATGATGCGTCCTGAACCGGTTTCCTGGGATGTTGTGTTCTTCGATGGGCCGAGTGTGGCCTAGCCGGCCGTCCGCGTGAAGTCCGGCGGGCGCTTTTCGAGGAAGGCCGAGAAGGCCTCGCGGGCCTCGGCGGAGGCCATCTGGCGGGCGAAGATGCGGCCCTCCTCCTCCATGCGGGCGAGCCGTTCGGCCGGGTCGCCGCGCAAGAGCGCCTTGGCGAGACGGACGGCTTCCGGCGGCTTGGCGGCGACCGATTTCGCGGCGACGAGCGCGGCGGCTTCCGCCTGCCCTTCCGCCACCACGCGGTTGACGAAGCCCGCCGCCTTGCCCTCGTGGGGACCGAATTTCTCGGCGAACATCATGATCTCGGCGGCGATCTGATGGCCGGCGATGCGCGGCAGCAGCAGCGACGAGGCCGCTTCCGGCACCAGGCCGAGATTGACGAACGGGGCCTGAAGCTTCGCGCCCTCCGCCGCGACCACGAAGTCGCAATGCAGCAGCATCGTCACCCCGACGCCGACCGCGACGCCTTCGACGGCGGCGAGCAGCGGCTTGGGGTGGGTGGCGAGCGCCTTGAGGAAGCGGGTGACGGGCTTTTCCTCGCCGTCCGCCGGCGCGCCCGCGCCCGAGGCGAAATCGCCGATGTCGTTCCCGGCGGTGAAGCAGCCGCCGGATCCCGCGATCACCGTGGCGCGGATGGCGCTGTCGGCGACCGCCCCGGTCAGCGCATCGGCGAGCGCGGCGTACATCGCGGGGGTCAGCGCGTTCTTCTTGTCGGCGCGCATGAGGCGCAGGATCTGGACGTGGCCGTCGCGGACGATCTGGACGTGTTCGGTCATTGCGGCGTCTCCGATGAGGGGGCGGCGAAAAGCATGCAGGTGGTGGTCGCGGTCGCGTAGAGCTTGCCGCGCGCGTCGCGGATCTCGGCCTCGGCGGTGGCGACGGTGCGGCCGCGGCTGACCACCCGGCCGGTGCAGACCAGACGCCCGGTGGCGGCGGTCGGGGCGCGGAGGAACTTCACCTCCAGCGTCAGGCTGGTCCAGCCCTGCCCTCTGGCGAGCGTCGTATGGACGGCGCAGCCGGCGGCCGAGTCGAGCATGGTGGAGAGAATGCCGCCATGCACGGTGCCGAGCGGATTATAGTGGAACTCCTGCGGCACGAGCGCGAAGGCGACCTCGCCTTCCTTCACCGACTCGGCGGTCATGCCGATGGTCGCGCCGATCGGCGCGGGCTGGCCGCTGTCGAGGGCGCGCGAAATGAACTCAAGGCCGGTCATCGCCATCGCGGCCTCGCGCAACGCCGAGGGCGCGGTCCAGGAATAGGTGCGGGTGCGTTCAGCGTCCATGGCTGCGGTCTCCGTCTGCCGGAAGGTTCAATAAGCAGACTTTTTCGATTGGTTCAATCATGGAACTATGTTACGCGGCGTCACATGAGACGCGTCTCCCTCGCCCGAACCAATTGCCCCATCGCCCGCTCGCTCGACATTTTCGGCGAATGGTGGAGCCTTCTGATCCTGCGCGAGTGCTTCAGCGGCACCACCCGCTTCGACGACTTTCAGAAAAATCTGAAGATGTCGAAGAACACGCTGACCGCGCGGCTGTCGAAGCTGGTCAAGCGCGGCATCCTGGCGCGCGTGCCGATCGAACCGGGGGCGCGGCGCAAGCACTACAAGCTGACCGAGAAGGGCAAGGAGCTCTACGTCGTCTTCATCGCGCTGAGGCAATGGGGCGACAAATGGACCTTCGACGGCAAGCCGCCGAACGCGGTCGTGGAGCGCGAAAACGGCCGCCCCATCGCCCAGGTCGAAGTGCGCAGTCTCGACGGCCGGACGCTGAAGCCGCGCGACACGAGGCTGGTCCGCCTCTAGCGCGCGGCGTCGCGGTTGCTGCCTAGTAGCCGGGGCACCAGCTGCCGTGGAAGCCTTGCGGCACGCGGCGCGGCAGGCGGATGCGGGCCTGGGTCTCCAATGTCGCCGCGTCGAGAATCCAGAAATCGCTGGCGTTGCGCGCCGAGTCATACACGAAGCCCATGAGCCAGCCGTCCTCCTCCGGCGAGGACGGACCCTTGGGCGCGTGGACGAATTCCGACATCGCGTTGCCGCGCCCGAAGTCGCGCGTCTTGCGCGAGCCGTCCGCCATGTCGTAGCGGGCGAGCTGGGTGAAGTTCTCTTCCTCGTCGGCGGCGAGGTTCTCGCCCATCGGCGCATAGGCGAAGCGGTGCGGCAGGCCGTTGAGCCGCTCGTCGATGCGGGGGAACTCGATGGCCCGGGCGTCGATGGGCGTTTCGCGCGCGGCGCTGGCCCCCGGCGCGACGGTCCAGCGGTGCATCCGGGCGGGGTCGAAATTCTTCTTCGTGCCGCGCCGCCACAATTCGTCATAGCGCGCGACATCGACGACGATCGTGCCGTCGGCTTCCTCGTAGGCGTTCGAGACGTGGAAGACATAACAGGGCGCGACCGAGACCCAGCGCGTCTCGCTGGCCGGCGCGCCGCGCTTCAATATGCCGAGCCGGGCCGGATAGGTGTCGGAGAAGGCGTAGGGCATGCCGCCCTTGAGCGCGACCTCCAGATCGAAGACGAGCGGCAGGTCCATGAAGATCACATGGTTCCGCGTCATCGCGAAGTCGTGGATCATGGTCGGGCCGGTGACGGCGATCTCCTCGCGCTGGAGATAGGTCCCGTCGGCGCCGATGCGGTGATAGACCAGATGCGGCGGCGCATAGCTGTAGCCGAAGGCGTGCATCTCGCCGGTCACCGGGCAGATCTTGGGGTGGGCGGTGAAGGCGAAGTTCAGCTTGCCGCCGAAATCCTCCAGCCCCAGCGTTTCCAGATCGGGCGAGACGCGGGTCGGGAGGCTGGATTCGACCAGCGCGTAGATCCTGCCGTTGTGCGGCACCACATGGGTGTTGGCGACGCCGACCGTGTAGTCGCGGCTGAAGTCGTCGCGCATCATCTTGGCGCCTTCCAGCGCCTTGGTGCGGACCCAGCGGTTGCGATACCAGTGCGCCTTGCCGCCGCCGAGCCTGAGGCCGTGCAGCATGCCGTCGCCGAGGAACCAATGGCCGGGGACGCCCTTCGAGGCGGGCGGGTTGGGACCGTTGCGCAGATAGACGCCTTCCAGACCGTCGGGCACACGGCCCTCGACCTGAAGGTCGGTCAGCGTCGCTTCGTCGGCGACCGGGGCGTAGTTGCCGCGCATGTAGAAAGGCGGTTTGCGCGCCGCCGGCGCGTCGGCTTCCAGGGTCATCGTCACTCCTCCCGTGCCCGACCATGACGCGCCTCGCGCGATCTAGTCAGTGTCTAGTTTAATGGATGGTAAGGCCGAACCCGGCCGGAGTCGAGGGTGGGCCTCAGCCGGCGGCGCCGGCGGCGCGCAGCGCGGCGATTTCGGCCGGCGAGCGGCCGAGTTCGGCGAGGATCTCGTCGGTCTGTTCGCCGAGCAGGGGCGCGTGGCGGCGCAGCGACGAGGGGGTCGCGGCGAATTTCGCCGCCGGAACCGCCTCGCGCAGCCGTCCGGCGGCCGGATGGTCGGTGACGATCAGACTTCCGTTGTGGACGATCTGCGGGTCCGACGGGACTTCGGCCCGGGTGAGGACCACTGCATGCGGCGCGTCCTCGGCTTCGAGCCGGGCGCGCACGTCGGCGGTCGTGAAGGTGGCGACGGCCTCGGCGAAGGCGGCCTTGAGCGCGGCGGCGTTGGCCATGCGCGAGACGATGTCCTTGAAGCGCGGATCGGCGGCGATATCCGGCCGCCCGAGGGCGCGGCAGCAATCGCGGAACTCGTCGTCGGAAATGGTGATCGTGGTGACGAAACCATCCTTCGTCGCCATGATGCCGTAGAACGAGGCGAAGTCCGGCGACGGCGGCGCCTCGCTGTCGAGCAGGGCGTGATTGTAGAAGGCGTCGGGCCACAGGAAGGCCAGCGTCGCCTCGATCATGGTGAGCGTCACATGCTGGCCGCCCGCGCCGCGGGCCCGCGCGAACAGCGCAGCGGTGATCGCCTGGGCGGCGGTGATCGCCGTGACCTTGTCGCAGGCGATGGTCTGGATGAGGCGCGGCTCGCCCGTCTTCGCGTCGGCCTGACTGTCGGCGAAGCCCGAGATCGCCTGCACCACCGGATCGTACACCCTGCGTTTGGCGTAAGGCCCGTCCTGCCCGAATCCGGACATCGAGACATAGATGAGGCCGGGATGGTCCTTCCGCAGCGCCTCGTAGCCGAAACCCATGCGGTCGATCGCGCCGGGGCGGAAATTCTGGACGAAGACGTCGGCGTCCTTCAGCAGTTCGCGCAGGACGGCCTTCGCCTTCTCGTCCTTGAGGTTCAGCGCGATCGACCGCTTGTTGCGGTTGACGGCGGCGAACATCGCGCCGAGGCCGTTGCGGTTCGGGCCGAGCCAGCGGCAGAGATCGCCGAGGCCGAGCGGCTCGACCTTGATCACCTCGGCCCCCTGGTCGGCCAGCATCCCGGTCGCCATCGGTCCGGCGATGACCGCGGAGAGGTCGACGATCTTCACGCCATCGAGCGGACCGGGCATGGGCGGGCCTCCTCAGGCCGGCGGCGTCGGCGGCGAGTGCAGATAGATGAGGCCGAAGGTGACGCCGACAAGCACGGCGAGCATGAAGGCGGCGGCGCACAGCATGAACAGCCGCCGCATCGGTTCGGCCTTGGGGTCGAAATTGCGCCCGGTGAAGAAGGCATAGCCGTTCCAGGCGTACCAGAGCGTCGAGACGCCCGGCTTGCGGTGGTTCATCATCCCCGCCGCGGCGAAGACCCCGAGCATGAAGGCGACGAAGGCGACGCCGCCCGCAACCGCGAAAATGGCCTTGACCATGAATCCCCATCGGACGGCCGCACGGCACGGCCCTGCACCTTCGATAGCGCGCGCCGGTGCGGATTCGCAAGAGAGCGGGCCGGAACCCGCGCCGCGGCGAGGGCGGTTAGCGAATCAGCCGCACCTTGCGGGCGGCGGGGCGGATGGTGGCGACGACGCCGGCGTCGAAACGGATGGCGTCGGCCTCGATGCCGTCGGCGAAGATGACGCATTCCATGCGCGACTCGATGACCAGCGGCCGCCCGGCGGTCACCTCGCCTCCGGTCAGCGCCGCGCCGAAGCCGCGCCCCGGCCAGGCCTCGCGGACCGCGAAACGCAGCCGGTCCTCGGCCGGATCGAACGAGGCTGCCTCGCCCATCAGCGATCGCAGCCAGCCCGACGAGCCGGTGCCGGTCGCCACGATCAGGCCGCTGGACGAATGTTCCTCCGCCGTCTCGCCGGACTGGATGCGGTAGCGCGCCGATTGGTGGGTCGGGACGCCGACGAAGATCTCGTTGAGGCCGTAGAGCGTCTGGCGATCGGAAGTGGCGACTTCGGCGAGCGTCGCGGCGCGCGACGGGCGGGCGTCGGCGAGCGCCTCGGGCAGCGCCTTCAGGAAGCTGTCGACGTCGAACGGCAGCAGCGCGCCCTCGATATTGGCGGGGTCCGGGTTGACCCCGGCGAGCGGCTGGCCGTCGAGATACTTGCCGACATTGGCGACGAGCCCGTCCTGGCCCAGCGCGACGACGAGATCGTGCGGCTCGAACAGGAACTGGGCGACGAGGCCGCGGTCGATCTCCACCGACTTCACGTCCTCCGGGATCGCCTCGCGCAGCAGCCTCAGGGCGCGCGTTTCGGCCGTCTCATAGACCTTGGCGCGCTGGAAGGCGCGCGCCCCCTCGGCCGAACGCGACATGGCGAAGAGCGCCTGACCCTCCGTCCCGTAGCGGCGGACGATGGCTTCCGCCTGGGTCTGGCGGCGCAGGATGACGACGCGGCCGCGCACGCCGCGCCTACCCGGCCGGCGGGCGCGCGGCCTGGGCGATGGCCTGGGCGATGTCGGCGCCGAGCGTCAGCGTGCCCGGCACCACGCCCCTGATGGCGAGCTCGTAGAGCGCCTGGGCGACGACCTGTTCGGACTTCAGCTCGGCGAAGGGCCGCAGCCGCTCGCGGCTGGTGTCGGCGGCGGAGCGCGCCTCGATCAGCGCGGTCGCGGACTTCGCCTCGGCGAGCACCTGGCGCTCCGATTCCAGCGTGCGCTGGTTGGAGATTTCGGTCGCCGCGAGTTCCTGGCGGTTCGCCTCGTCGCGCATCTTGAGCGCATGTTCGTCGGAGGTCGCGGCGCGGCGGCGCTCGAACAGCGCCGTGTCGGCTTCGCGCAGCAGCGCCTCGCGCAGCTTGGCCTCCAGCGCCTTCTTGATCTCGGGCGCGGGCTTGACCGAGAGCACGAGGACGCGATCGACCGCGATGCCGTCGGACCTGAGGCCCTGATCGGCGGCGACGGTGCGCATGGCGACGGCCGAAAGCTCCTCCGACTTGTTCAGCGCGGCGTCGAGGCTGGAGCGGCCGAGCGCGTCGCGGCAGGCCGACATGACGATGCCGCGCAGGCGGTCGACGATCTGCTTCATCGGCTCGCCGGTATGGCGGCCGGTGCGGATGTCGATGCTGAAATCCTGCCGCGCGACCGCCAGCGCCGCATCCGCGATGCGGAAGGTGATGAGGCCCTGGATGGTGACGGTCTGGTAGTCGGCCGTCATCGTCTCGACCGAGAAGAAATCGTCGCGCGCGTCCATCGGCACGGCGGCGGCGGTGGTCGTCGGCATGAAGATGACGCCGCCCAGCCCCGCCCCTTCGCGCGCCTTGCGGCCGGACTTGTAGAGCACGACGTGATCGGTCGGACGGGTCGTCAGGAAGCGGAAGCCGAGCATGAAATCCTCCGGGACGGCGACGCCAAGCTAGGCGATCGGGCCGCAATGACCAATATTGGAGCGCGCCCTGCGACAACGGAATCACCCAAGTGAGCGACAGCGCCGAACCCGCCATCCCCGTTTCCGCCCATACGCTCGACGCCGCCAGCATCGTGGCGACGCTGGACCGGCTGCGCGAGCGCATCGTGGCGCGCTTTCCCCATTCGGGCCTGCAACGGGTGTGCGGCGAGCTGGCGGCGGCGGGACGCGCCACGTCGGCCTCGGTCGAGGCGCTGGCGCGGCCGCTGATCTGGCTGCGGGCGCTTGCCGGCCTGATCGCCGCCGCCTGGCTTGCCGGCATGGCGATGGTGCTCGGCGAAATCGACTGGGCCGATATCAGCCGCCGGGCCGATCCGGCGGCGCTCGCCCAGGGACTCGATTCGGCGGTCAATCTGGTGCTGCTGGCGGGCGCGGCGATCTGGTTCCTGCTGACCGCCGAGACGCGGCTGAAGCGCCGGCGGACGCTGCTCGCGCTCTACCGGCTGCGGTCCTTCGCCCATGTCATCGACATGCACCAATTGACCAAGGACCCGACGGCGGTGCTGGGCAAGCTGCCGCCCACCGCCGCCTCGCCCGAGCGGCGCATGAGCCAGTTCGAACTGGCGCGCTATCTCGACTATTGCGCCGAGATGCTGGCGCTGACCGCCAAGCTCGCCGCGCTCTATGCCGCCTCGACCGACGACGAACAGGTGATGTCGGCGGTCAACGACGTGGAGGACCTCGCCTCCAATCTGGGGCGCAAGATCTGGCAGAAGATCATGATCCTCTCGCAGCTCGACGAGAGCGGCGCCAAGGCCGGTTGAAGCGGTTTGCGCGGGGCCGAACGGCACGCTACCGCTTCTGGCCGAGCCGCCACCGATTCCCCAGGGGTCCATGAGCATCGATCTTGAGATCGCCCGCGCGGCGACGCTGAAACCCATCGCCGAAATCGCCGGGCGCGCAGGGATTCCGTCGGACGCGCTGGACCCCTACGGCAAGCATATCGCCAAGCTGGATCAGGACTTCCTCGCCGCCATCGCGCCGCGCCCGCGCGGACGGCTGATCCTCGTCACCGCGATCAACCCGACGCCCGCCGGCGAGGGCAAGACGACGACGACCATCGGCCTCGGCGACGCGCTCAACCGGATCGGCAAGCGCACGGTGATCGCGCTGCGCGAGCCATCGCTCGGGCCGGTGTTCGGCCGCAAGGGCGGCGCGACCGGCGGCGGCTACGCCCAGGTTCTGCCGATGGAGGCGATCAACCTCCATTTCACCGGCGACTTCCACGCGATCACGGCCGCGCACAATCTGCTCGCGGCGATGATCGACAACCACATCTACTGGGGCAACGCGCTCGACATCGACCTGCGCACCGTGGTGTGGCGGCGGGTGCTCGACATGAACGACCGGGCGCTGCGCCAGATCGCCACCGGCCTCGGCGACGGGCTCAACGGGCTGCCGCGCGAAACCGGGTTCGACATCACGGTCGCCTCGGAAGTGATGGCGATCCTCTGCCTCGCCCGCGACCTCGGCGACCTGGAGAAGCGTCTGGCGCGCATCGTCGTGGCGCGGACGCGGGCGGGCGCGCTGGTGACGGCGGGCGACCTGAAGGCCGCGGGCGCGATGGCGGTGCTGCTGAAGGACGCGGCGCGGCCCAATCTGGTGCAGACCATCGACGGCAGCCCGGCGCTGATCCATGGCGGGCCGTTCGCCAATATCGCCCATGGCTGCAATTCGGTGATCGCCACCGAGGCGGCGCTGCGGCTCGGCGACTACGTGGTGACCGAGGCCGGCTTCGGGGCCGATCTCGGCGCGGAGAAGTTCCTCGACATCAAGTGCCGCAGCGCCGGTCTGGTGCCCGCCGCCGCCGTCGTGGTGGCGACCGTACGGGCGCTGAAGATGCAGGGCGGCGCGGCGAAGGACGAGTTGGGGGCCGAGAACCTCGACGCACTGGGCAAGGGCCTCGTCAATCTCGGCCGCCATGTGGAGAACCTGCGCGGCTTCGGCCTGAAAGTGGCGGTCGCGATCAACGCCTTCGACAGCGACACGGCGGCCGAGCACGGGTTGCTCGCCCATGTCTGCGAGGACCGCTTCGGGGTGAAAGCGATCCTCTGCCGTCACTGGGCGGAGGGCGGCAAGGGCGCTGAGGATCTGGCGCGCCATGTGGCGGCGCTCGCCGAAGACGGCGCGAACCCGCCGGCCGAGTTCCGCCTCGTCTATCCCGATGCGATGGGCCTGAAGGAGAAGATCGAGGCGGTCGCGACGCGGATCTATCGCGCGGCGGGGGTTTCGTTCGCCGCCAAGGCGAAGCGCGAGCTGGAGCGGTTCCAGGCGGGCGGCTTCGGCCATCTGCCGGTCTGCATGGCGAAGACGCCCTATTCCTTCTCGTCCGACGAGACGCTGTTGGGCGCGCCCTCCGGCTTCACGCTGCCGGTGCGCGAGGTGCGCCTGTCGGCGGGCGCGGGCTTCGTCGTGGCGATCTGCGGCGACGTGATGACCATGCCGGGCCTGCCGCGCGTGCCCGCCGCCGAACGCATGAGCCTCAACGCGAAGGGCGAGATCGAGGGTCTTTCGTAAGGCCCCCGAACGAAAACGGCCGCCGGTTTCCCGGCGGCCGCATCGCGCGCTGTGGCGCGGATCAGATACGCTCGATGATGATCGCCGGGGCCATGCCGCCCGCCGCGCACATCGTGACGAGGCCGCGCTTCAGGTCGCGGCGCTCCAGCTCGTCGAGCACCGTGCCGATGAGGATCGAGCCGGTCGCGCCGATCGGGTGGCCGAGGGCCATCGCGCCGCCGTTCACGTTGACCTTGTCGCGGTCGAGCTTGAGGTCGCGGATGAACTTCTCGGCGACGACGGCGAACGCCTCGTTGATCTCGAAGAGGTCGATGTCGTCGAGCGTCAGACCGGCCTTGGCCAGCACCTTGCGGGCCGCCGGAACCGGGGCGTTCAGCATCAGCGTCGGGCTGTCGCCGACATTGGCCATGGCGACGACGCGGGCGCGCGGCTTCCAGCCCTGCTTCTTGGCGTAGTCGGGCGAGGCGAGGAGCAGCGCCGCCGAGCCGTCGACGACGCCCGAGGAATTGCCGGCGTGGTGGACGTGCTTGATCTTGAGGTCGGGATAGACTTGGCGGATGAGGCCGGCCAGCGTCGTGCCCTTGTCGTCGATCGGGAACTCGGCCATCGCCTCGAACGAGGGCTTCAGCGCCGCGAGGCCTTCCAGCGTCGTCTGCGGACGGGGGAACTCCTCGTGGTCGAGGGCGAGCGTGCCGTCCTCGCGATAGACCGGCACGAGGCTCTTCTTGAAGTGGTCGCCCTTGATCGCCGCGTCGGCGCGCTGCTGGCTGACCCAGGCGAGATGGTCGAGCGCCTCGCGCGGGATGTTCTCCAGCGTCGCGATGGCGTCGCCGCAGACGCCCTGGTGCGACTGCGGATGGCGGGCGCGCAGGCGCATGTTGCCGCCGTCCATCAGCATCGGACCGGCCTTCGGGTCCACCGACGAGGCGGTGTAGGACATCATCTCGGTGCCGCCAGCGATGACGCAGTCCTCAAGCCCCGACATGATCATGCCGGTCGCGAAGTTCACCGTCGTGATGCCCGAGCCGCAGAAGCGGTCGAGCGTGACGCCGCTGGAGCGCACGTCGTAGCCCGCGTCGAGCGCCGACATGCGGCCGAGATCGCCGCCCTGCTTGCCGCGCTGCGAGGAAGTGCCCCAGATGATGTCGTCGACTTCGTGGGTCTTGATGGCGTTGCGCTCGGCGAGCGCCTTGAGCACCGTCGCGCCGAGCTGCTGCGGGTGGATGTCCGCCAGCGCGCCCTTGCCGACCTTGCCGATGCCGCGGGGCGTGCGCACCGCGTCGATGATCCATGCCTCTGCCATGCCTGTCGTCCCTCTGCTTTCTTGGATAAACGTGGGGCGCAAGCTATCCCCCCGCGCCGACCGGGGTAAAGACTGCCGTAAGGGTCAAGCCTCGCGTTCCGATCCCGGCCCTTTCGAGCGCCAGATCAGGGCGATGAAGATGCCCTTGGCCGAGGGCAGCAGCGTCAGCACCAGCACCAGAGCGAGGCCGGGCCAGACGACCATCGGGGCCCAGTCGGGCCAGGAAAGCTGCGGCTCCAGCACCAGCACCAGCCAGACGACGATGTGGCCGACGACGAGGATGGTGAGCCAGGCCGGGCCGTCATCGGCGCGGATATGGCCGAAGGCCTCGCCGCAGCTGGCGCAGGTCTCCACCGGCTTCAGATAGGCGCGGAAGAGCGGGCTCTTGCCGCATTTGGGACAGCGCAGCGTCGCGCCCCGCCAGACCTGGTGGGACAGCGGTTCGGGCGCGAGCGGGACTTCGTGGGACATGCGCCTTCATCGGACAGCGCGGCGCGCGCCGCAAGGGCGGCCGTCTTGCGGCGGCCGCCCCGTTTCGCGCCGCGTCAGGCGGCGGCGGCCGGCTTCTTCACCGTGATCGTCTGCGTGGCGGTGTATTCGAGCAGGCCCTCAAGCCCGTTCTCCGCCCCCGCGCCCGACTGCTTGTGGCCGGCGAACGGGGCGAGCGGCGAGAGGTGCTGGGCCTCGTTGATCCACACCGTGCCCGCCTGGAGCCTCTGGCCGATCGCCAGCGCCTTTTCCGCATCGCCCGACCAGACCGAGGCGCCCAGGCCGTATTCGCTGGCGTTGGCGCGGGCGATGGCCTCGTCCACGTCGTCGAATTTCAGCAGCGGCAGCACCGGGCCGAACTGCTCCTCCTGGACGATGCGCGACTCCTCGGGCGGATTGTCGAGAATGGTGATGGGCACGAAATAGCCCTTCTGCTCCTCCGGCAGGCCGCCCATGAGGAACGAATAGCCCTTGTCCCTGGCGTCCTGGATCAGGCTGACGACGCGCTGGTATTGCGGCCGGTTCTGGATCGGACCGAGCTGGGTGCCCTGCTGCGCGCCGTCGCCGACCTTGACGCTCTTGGCGTACTCGACCAGCGCCGCCTTCAGCGGCTCGTAGACGTCCTTGTGGACATACATGCGCTTGGTGGCGATGCAGATCTGGCCGGAATTGCCGAACGCCGCCCAGAACAGTTCCTGCGCCACCTTGTTCACGTCGACATCGGGCAGGACGATGGCGGCGTCGTTGCCGCCCAGCTCCAGCGTCACGCGCTTGAGCGTTTCGGAGGCGCTGGCCATCACCTTGCGGCCGGTCTGCGTGGAGCCGGTGAAGCTGATCTTGTCGATGCCGGGATGCGAGGTCATCCACGGCCCCAGCGCATCGCCGCCCGAGACGACGTTGAGCACGCCCGGCGGCAGCACGCCGCGCAGAAGCTCGCCGACCTTCAGCGTGGTCAGCGGCGTGAAGGGCGAGGGCTTGAGCACCACCGTGTTGCCGGCGAGCAGCGCCGGGCCGATCTTGAAGCAGGCAAGCAGGATCGGGAAGTTCCAGGGAGCGATCGCCCCGACAACGCCGAGCGGCACATGGCGGGTGATCGAGCGGCGGGTCTCGCTGTCCTCGTTGACGGTTTCGGGCAGGGTCAGCGTCGCGCTCTGCTGCAGCCAGAAGCCGCCGCCCATCACGTCGGCCCCGGCGGCGTCGAGCGTCTTGCCCTGTTCGGCGGTGAGCAGGCGCTTGAGCGGTTCGGCATTGGCGAAGAGGACGCCCGCCATCGCCGTCACCAGCTTCTGCCGCTCGGCGAAGGGCGTCGCGGCCCAGGCGGGGAACGCCTTGCGCGCCGCCGCGACCGCCTGGTCGAGCTGGTCGCGCGAACAGTCCGGCGCCTTGGCGACCGGCTGTTCGGTGGCCGGATTGAGAACGTCGAACGACGACGCGCCGGCGACGCCCTGGCCGCCGATGGTCATCGTGAAATCGCTGTCGAACGAGATGGTCATGAGGCTTCCTCCGCTTGTTCTTTCGCGGGGAAGACCATCACCGCGGCGGCCGCCGCGCAAGCCGTCAGACGGTTGACGCAGCGGCATGAACGGCGCGGGCGACGGCGCGCGCCATGCAGTCCGCCGCCGCCGCGCCGAGGCGGGCGATGGCGACCGTGCGCTCCGGCCCCTCGCCCACCGCGATGCGCCCCGAGGCGAGCGCGAAGACGATGTCGCCGTCGAACGGCGTGTGGATGGGACGGATGGCGCGGGCGAAACCGTCCTGCGCCATGATGGCGATGCGCTTGCATTCGGCCGGCGTCAGATCGGCATTCACGGCGACGATTCCGAGCGTCGTGTTGGCGCCGGGCGCGAGGCGGCCGAACTGCGACAGGCGCGAGGCGTCCGGCACCGGATCGACGGCGGCGGCGATGTCCGCCTCCGGTCGCGCGCCGCCGAACTCGCCGTCGATCTCAAACGGCCAGGCCCAGAAGGTCCGCCCGTCCGGCATATAGACGCTGCCGATGGGATTGGCGGCGACCAGCGCCCCGGCGATCAGTCCGCCGCCGAGGCCGAGCGAGGCGGAGCCGATGCCGCCCTTGGCGAGACCCGCCATCGCGCCGCGTCCCGCGCCGACCGAACCGAGCGCGAAATCATCCGACGCCGCCGCTACCGCCGCCGCGCCGAGACGGCGATAAGGCGGGTCGTCGCCCCAGTCCTTGTCGCCGGGATTGCCGAGATCGTGCAGCACCGCCGCCGGGACGATGGGAATGGGCGGCGAGCCGGGGCGCAGGCGCAGGCCCATGCCCTGCCCGGCCAGCGCCGTCAGCGCGCCGTCGGCGGCGGCGAGGCCATAGACCGAGCCGCCCGCCAGCACGATCGCGTGGGCGCGGGCGTTGAGGTTTTCGGCCGAGAGCGTGTCCGTCTCGCGGGTGCCCGGTCCGCCGCCGCGCGGATCGGCGGCGGCCGCCCAGAAGCCGTCGCAAAGAAGCGCCGTGACGCCGGTGCCGGCGCGCTCGTCGGTCGCGTGGCCGACCTTGAGGCCGCCGACATCGGTGATGAGATTGAGCGGGCCGGGCCGGAACTGGGTCACTGCGAGGGTCCGATGCTGGTCGATGCGCGACCGTCTATAGCCGCCCGCGCGCGGCAGTTCCAATTCGCCGTCCTTTGGGCGAGGCTTCGCGCATCGCAGTCATCCGGAAGCCGCTCATGAACGCCCCCGCCCCGAACCGCCGCGTCGTCGCCGGCACGCCAGTCGAGCTGCGCCCCGGTCGCACGCTCTCCGTCGCGGTGCACGAAGCGCCGGGCGATACCACGGTCTTCCTCTGCCACGGTTCGGGCGGCAACAAGAACCAGTGGCGCAATCAATGGCTGGCGCTGACCGCCGCCGGCCATCGCGTCGTCGCCTGGGACTTTCCGGGGCACGGCGAGAGCCCGGCCCCGAAGATCGCGGCGACCTATGCCGGATCGGCCTTCGCCGACGACTATGTGGCGGTGCTGGAGCGTTACGGCACGGCGCGCAATCTGCTGGTCGCCCATTCCTACGGCACGCGCCTGACGCTGGCGGCGCTGCTCGCGGCGCGGCCCGAGCTGGGCGCGACGGTCGCCGGCGCGGTGCTGCTGGGCGCGACGCCGCCCGCCAATTTCACGCCCACCGGGCCGATCGTCTCGTGGCCGGTCTTCGTGCTGCGGCTGATCCGGCCCTGGCTGGCGGCGGGCTTCGCCAAGCTCGCCTGGGACAAGAGCGCCGATCCCGCCCTCGTCGCCTACGAGCAGGAGGTCACCAAGGGAAACAGCCTCTTCATGATGCAATCGCTGATGCGCCAGATCGCGCCGCTGGACCTCGCGCGGCTGGGCGAGATCGCGCTGCCGGTGCGCATCGTCGCGGGCGCGAGCGACAAGCTGACGCCGCCCGCGGCCGGCGAGGCGCTGGCGAAGGCGCTGCCCAAGGCGAGCTTCGAGGTGCTGGCCGACACCGGCCACCAGATCATGCTGGAGCGGCCGGACGAGACGACCGCCGCCATTCTCGCGGCGCTGTAGCGAAACGAAAAAGGCCGGCGCGCGGCCGGCCTTTCCCGAAGCGATGGCGGCGCGATCAGAAATGCGCGCCGATGCGGACGCCGTAGGTCGCGGGCTGTCCGGGCACGGAGAAATTGTCGCCCGCACCCGAATTGAAGGTGTTGCGCGTTTCGTCGTACTCGGCGTCGAAGATGTTGCGACCCCACAGGCCGAACTCCCACGGCGTATCGTCCGGACGGAAGGTCAGGTTGGCGTCGACCAGCCAGTAGGACCCAATGTCGAACAGCGAGCCGAGCAGCGGGAAGCTGCGCGTGTCGTGATAGGAATAGCCGATCGAGGCGACGTAGCTGAACCCGGCCGTCGTCTGGTTCTCGTAGGCGAACGAGCCGCCATAGGAGAGTTCGGGGAAGCCGATGTCCTGACCGGCGCGGTCGATCGTCCCGAACGGCACGGTGAAATCGGCGTCCAGGAATTCCTGGAAGGTGCCCTGCTTCCAGCCGAGCGACTGGGTGATCGTCAGTTCCGGCGTGGCGCGCCAGATCAGCTCAAGCTCGCCGCCATAGACTTCGCTCTTGGGCGCGTTGACGATCTTGCCGACCAGGGCCGGCGAACCGGGACCCGCCGGGGCGACCCAGGCCGCCGACTGAACCTGCTGGTCCTTGTAGTCGTAATAGAAGATCGCGCCGTTGAGGCGGACCTTGTCGTCGGCGAAGTCGGCCTTGAAGCCGGCCTCGTAGGCCCAGAGCTTCTCGGGCAGGAACGGATCGAGGCCGGCGGGGTTGAAGGTGTTGTAGGCGGTGAAGCCGCCCGACTTGATGCCGCGGCTGATGCTGAAATAGGTCAGCAGGTTCTCGTCGGGCCGGTATTCGAGCGCCACCTTGCCGCTCAGCTCGTCGAACGAGGTGCTGCGGTTTTCCAGCGTGCCGTCGACCGTGCCGTTGGCGAAGTTGAGGCCGGGGAAGCCGATGGCGTAGGTCGCCGCGTCGCGCAGGTCGCGGTCCTCGCTCTCCCAGCGCAGGCCGGCGACGATCTTGACCTTGTCGTTCACGGCGTAGTCGCCCTGCGCGAAGATGCCGAGCGTCTCGACTTCCTGCTTGTAGGGCACCCAGAGCACCGAGAAAGCAGGGCCGAAGCTGCCGTTGAAGCCGGAGGTGTAAAGCTCGTCCAGATTCTCGTCGGCGTAATAGACGCCGCCGACCCAGTTGAACGGCCCGTCATAGGCCGAGGCGAAGCGCAGCTCGTGGCTCTGCACCGAAACGTCGCTGACGAAATAGACGTCGGCATAGCCTTCGGTCAGGCCGTCATAGTCGTTGTATTCGCGGCGGTCGAGGTGCTCGTAGGCGCCGATATAGGTGAGGTCGGCGAAGCCGAGATCGGCCTCGAAGGTGGCGCTGAAGCCCCAGCCTTCGTTGTCGCGGAAGGGCTTGGAGTCCGGCTGGATGCCGATGATGCCGGCATAGGTGGCCGATGTGCCCCAGCTCGTCTCGCGGCCCTGGTGCGCCAGCGCCGGGGCGGCGGCGAAGGAGCCGGGGAAGTCGGTGAAGAGCTTCTTGCCGATGCCGTCGCCCTGGTCGATGTGGCCGTGCAGGTTGAGCAGCAGGCTGACCTTGTCGTCGGGCGAGGCGATCTCGACCTGCAGGCGGCCGGCCGTCTTGTCGGCGTCGCCGAGCTTGACGCCGGTCTCGCGGTTGACCTGCCAGGCGCCGCCCTGTTCGGTCGCCGCCGACAAGCGTGCGGTGACGCCCTCGCCGAGCTTGCCGCCGGCATAGGCTTCGGCGCGGAAGGCATCGAAGCGGCCATATTCGGCGACGAAGCCGATTTCGGTCTCCTCGGTCGGCTTGCGGGTGATGACGTTGATCGCGCCGCCGGTCGAGTTGCGGCCGTAGAGCGTGCCCTGCGGCCCGCGCAGCACTTCGACGCGGTCGATGTCGAAGAGCACGCCCTGGCTGAGCACCGGCAGCGTGTAGGCGACGTCATCGACATAGAGGCCGACGGTCGAGGTGTTGTTGGTGGCGTAGTCGCGGAAGCCGATGCCGCGGATCGTGAAGGCGACCTGGCCGGAGCCGAACTGGTTCTCAATTTCGAGGCTGGGCGTGATGTTCTCCAGCCCGTTCACGGTCGTGATGCCGCGTTCGCTGAGCGTCTCGCCGGTCACCGGGGTGAGCGCGATGCCGACGTCCTGCGCCTTCTCGGAACGGCGCTGGGCGGTGACGACGACTTCCTCGTTGCCCTCGGACGCGGCGGGCGTGGCGGGCGGCGCTTCCTGGGCGAAGGCCAGAACCGGCAGCGCGCTGCCGGCGAGAAGCGTGGCGATGAGCAGTCTGTGAAGGCGCATGTCTAGGTTCCCCTGGTGAGCGAAGGCGCTCGTCAAGCTGATCCCTTATGGGCATTTCTTCCCTGCCCATCATCAGGCGCGGCCTAAACCCAGGGTTCAAGAGAACTTCACAACTCGCGCGCCATTCGGCGCGAGCGTGGCAAATGTGCCTCAGTTTACGTCAAGGTCAGATGCAGCGCCCGCCATCGACCTCGAGCGCCACGCCGGTGATCATCGAAGCCTCGTCGCTGCACAGGAAGAGCGCCGCCGCGCCCATGTCCTGCGGCGTCGAGAAACGGCCGAGCGGAATGCTCGCCAGGAACTTCGCGCGGATCTCGGGCGTGTCCTCGCCCATGAAGGTGGCGAGCAGCGGGGTCTCGCCGGCGACCGGGTTCAGCGCGTTGACGCGCACGCCGAAGGGCGCAAGCTCGACCGCCATCGCCCGCGTCGCGGTGATCATCCAGCCCTTTGAGGCGTTGTACCAGGTGAGGCGCGGGCGCGGGCTGACGCCGCCGGTCGAGGCGATGTTGAGGATCGCCCCCCGTCCCGCCTTCTTCATGCCCGGCACCAGCGCGCGGGCGGTCAGATAGACCGACTTGGCGTTGACCGCGAGGATGCGGTCGAAGGTCTCTTCCGGCAGGTCTTCCAGCGCCTGCGGCACATGGCCGATGCCAGCATTGTTGACCAGGATATCGACGCCGCCGAACGCCGCCTCGGCGGCCGCCGCCAGGGCCGCGACGCTGTCGCCGCGCGAGACGTCGGTGGCGACGGCGATGGCGCCGCCGCCGATCTCGTGCGCCAGCGTCTCGGCCGCCTTGCCGTTCAGATCGGCGATGGCGACGCGCGCGCCCTCGGCCGCGAAGGCGCGCGCGATGCCCGCGCCGAAACCCGATGCGCCGCCGGTGACGATGGCGCGCTTGCCCTGAAGTCTCATGCGATCCTCATCCGTGCCAGGCCGCCACGGTCTTCAGCGTGGAGAAGCCGTAGAGCGCCTCGAATCCTTTTTCGCGGCCGTGACCCGACCGCCCGACGCCGCCGAAGGGCAGCTCCACGCCGCCGCCCGCGCCGTAATTGTTGAGGAAGACCTGCCCGGCCTTCAGCGTCCGGGCGAGGCGCATCTGGCGCGCGCCGTCGCGCGTCCACACCCCGGCCACCAGGCCATAGGGCGTGCCGTTGGCGATGGCGAGAGCCTCGTCCTCATCCGCGAAGGGAATGACCACCTGCACGGGACCGAAGATCTCGTCCTGCGCCAGCAGATGGCAGGGATCGACGCCGGCGAAGAGCAGCGGCGCGACGTAGTGGCCGGCGGCGGGCGCGTCCTCGGCGATGCGGCCCTCGGCGGCGATGGCGAGCGCGTCGGCACGGGCGCGGGCGATGAACGACGAAACCGTCGCCTTCTGCTTGGCCGAGATCAGCGGCCCGAGATCGCGGTCGGCCATCGCCGGACCGGCGACGAGGCCGCGATAGCGGGCCGCGAGGCGCTCCACGACTTCGTCATAGACGCCGCGCTGCACGAGAATGCGCGAGGAGGCCGAACAGGTCTGGCCGGCGTTCTGCAAACCGGCATCGGCGAGGAAGGGCAGCGCGCGGGCGATGTCGGCGTCGTCGAAGACGATCTGCGGCGACTTCCCGCCAAGCTCCAGCGTGACCGGCGCGGCGTGGCGGGCCGCCGCCGCCTGCACCGCGCAGCCGACCGCGTAGGAGCCGGTGAAGGAGATGTGGTCGACGCCCGGATGGGCGGTCAGCGCCGCCCCCGCCTCGGCCCCGAGGCCGGGCACGACATTGAGCGCCCCGGCGGGCAGACCCGCCTCGACCGCGATCGCCGCGAAGGCGAGGGCCGAGCGCGAGGCGTCCTCCGCCGGTTTCAAGACCGCCGCATTGCCCATGGCGAGCGCCGCGCCGACCGAGCGGCCGACGATCTGCATCGGATAGTTCCACGGCACGATATGGCCGGTGACGCCATGCGGTTCGCGCAGCGTGTAGACCGTGTAGCCGGCGCGGTAGGGGATGGTCTCGCCCATCAGCTTGTCGGCCGCGCCGCCGTAGAACTCGCAATATCGGGCAAGGGCCAGCGCATCGGCCCTGGCCTGACGCAGCGGTTTGCCGACATCGGCGGCCTCGATGAGCGCCAGATCCTCGGCGCGGGCGCGCACCGCCTCGCCGATGCGGGTGAGGACGCGGCCGCGCTCGGCGGCATCGAGCCGCCCCCAATCGCCGGTGAGCGCGGCGCGCGCGGCGGCGACCGCCTCGTCGATGTCGGCGGCCGTGCCGCGCGCGATCTCGCCCTCGACCGCGCCGGTCGAAGGGTTCTCGGCCGGCAGCGTCGCCGCGGCGCGCCGCCAGACGCCGCCGATCAGCAGCTCACCCTCGGGCTGCGTCCCACTCATTTCGTCCTTGCCTCCGCTTCGCGCGCCGCCAGCACCGTTTCGAGATCGGGCGCGGCGGCGACCAGTTCCTTCGTGTAGGCGTCCTGCGGCTGCGCCAACACGTCCGCCGTCCTGCCCTCTTCGACCACACGGCCGCGGCGCATCACCACGACCCGGTTGGCGACGGCGCGCGCCGCATCGAGATCGTGGGTGATGAAGAGATAGGCGAGCCCGATGCGGCGCGACAGCTCGCGCAGCAGCGCGACGATCTGCGCCCGCGTCGTCACGTCCAGCGCCGAGACCGCCTCGTCCAGCACGATGATCCTGGGGTTCGAGATCAGGGCGCGGGCGATGGCGATGCGCTGACGCTGACCGCCCGAGAACTCGTGCGGATAGCGCCGCGCGCAATCGGGCGGCAGGCCTACATCGGCGAGCACCCTTTCGACCCGCGCCTTGCGGTCCGCCGGGGAGACGCCCCCCAGCAGATGCAGCGGCTCGGCGACGATGCGCTCGACCGTGTGACGCGGATTGAGGCTGCCATAGGGGTCCTGAAACACCGCCTGGATCGCGGCGCGCGCCGCCCGCAGTGCCCCGCCGCGCGCCCGGTGGATGGGCGTTCCGGCGATCCGCACCGTCCCGGCGGCGAGCGGCTCCAGCCCCAGAACGGCCCGCGCCAGGGTCGATTTGCCGGAACCGGACTCGCCGACGATGGCGAGGCTCTCGCCCGCCATGAGGGTCAGCGAGACGCCATCGACGGCGCGCACGCCGCCGCCATAGACGACCGACACATCCGCCGCCTCGACGACCGGCTCCGGCCCGGCGGCGGCTTCGTCCGGCGCGATCGGCGGCAGGGTCGAGGCGGCGAGCAGCGATTGCGCGTAAGGGTGGCGCAGCGCGCGGAAGATCGCGGGGGCAGGCCCTTCTTCCACCACTTCGCCGTCCTTCATGAAGGCGATGCGGTCGGCGATGCCGGCGATGGACGCGAGATCGTGCGTGACGAAGACGAGGCCCGCCCCCTCGCGCCGTGCGAGGCCGGCGAGAAGGTCGATAACGCCGCCCCTTGCGGTCGCATCGAGCGCCGTCGTCGGCTCGTCGGCGAGGATCAGCTTCGGCCCCAGCGCGGCGGCGATGGCGACGACGACGCGCTGCCGCTGGCCGCCCGACAATTGATGCGGGTAGCGGTCGAGCGGCACGGTTTCGGGCGGCAGGCCGGCGCGCCGCAGCCGCTCGGCCGCCTCGGCCAGCGCCTCGCGCGCGCCGAGGCCGAGATGCAGGCGGAAGCATTCGGCGACCTGGCGGCCGATGGTCTGCACCGGATTGAGCGCCGTCATCGGCTCCTGAAAGACCATGCCGATCTTCCGTCCACGGACGGCTTCCATCGCGCGTTCGGGGCCGGCGAGAAGGTCTGCGCCCTCGAAACGGATCGCGCCTTCGCTCGCCGCGCCGGGCGGCGTCAGGCGCATGACCGCGTTCAGAGTCATCGACTTGCCCGAACCGGACTCGCCGACGAGGCCGAGGATCTCGCCCGGCGCGACGGCGAGCGACACCGATCTGAGGATCGGCTTGCCGCCGATGGCGAGCGACAGGCGATCGACAGCGAGCAGCGTCATGCCGCGCGCTCCCGCCGCGTGCGCGGATCGAGAAGGTCGCGCAGCCCATCGCCCAGCAGGTTGAGGCCGAGCACCGTCGTCACGATGGCGAGGCCCGGCGCGGCCGCCAGCCAGGGCGCGAGCGCGAAATAGGTCTGGCTTTCGGCCAGCATCCGCCCCCAGCTCGGGGCCGGGGGCTGCGCGCCGAGGCCGACATAGGAAAGCCCCGCCTCCGCCAGCACGCCGAGCGCGAACTGGATCGTCCCCTGCACGATGAGCACGCCCGCGATATTGGGCAGGATGTGCTCCAGCGAAATGCGCAGCCGCCCCTTGCCCGCCACCCGCGCCGCCCGCACGAAATCGCGCGGCCACAGCGCCAGCGCGCCGCCGCGCGCGAGGCGCGCGAAGACGGGTATGTTGAAGATGCCGATGGCGACGATGGCGTTGATCGCCCCCGGCCCGGCGATGGCGGTTATGAGGATGGCGAGAAGAAGCGCCGGGAAGGCGAAGATGAGATCGTTGGAGCGCATGACGATCTCGTCCACGAGGCCGCCCTCGGCCGCCGCGAAGAGGCCGAGCGGCACGCCCGCGCCGAGGCCGATGCCGGCCGCCACCAGCGCGACCGCGATGGAGTTGCGCGCGCCGCCGAGGATCATCGAAAGGACGTCGCGGCCCATCTGGTCGGTGCCGAACCAGTGCGCGGCCGAAGGCGGCATCAGCCGCTGCTCGACGAGGATGAGTTCGGCGTCATAGGGCGTCCAGACGAGCGACAGCCCCGCCGCCGCGAGGATCAGCGCGGTCAGCGCGAGGCCGATGGCGAGGCTGGCGGAAGGCCGCTTCATCGCCGTCCCTTCCCGACGCGCGGATCGGCGAGCGCATAGGCGGCGTCCACGGCGAGCGTCACCAGAACGGCGGCGAAGACGAGGACGATGACCACGCCCTGCACGACGATGAGATCGCGCTGGGCGATCGCCTGAAAGACCAGACGCCCGAGGCCGGGGAGATAGAAGACGTTTTCGATGATGATGCCGCCCGCCAGCAGGAAGGTGAATTGCAGGCCGAGAATGGTCAGCACCGGGATCATCGCGTTGCGCAGCGCATGGTCGCGCAGGGTCCGCCGCTCGCTGAGCCCCTTGGCGCGGGCGGTGCGGATATAGTCCTCGCCCATCGTCTCGATCAGCGCGCCGCGCGCGACGCGGGTCAGCACCGCCGCCTGCGGCAGCGCCAGCGCGACGGCGGGCAGGACGAGCGCCTTGAAGGCCGGAAGGAAGCCTGCCTCCCATCCCGGAAAGCCGCCCGCCGAAAAGAGTTTCAGCGTCGTGGAGAAGACGAAGACCAGAAGGATCGCCAGCCAGAAATTGGGAATCGCGAGGCCGACCTGGGCGAGGCCCGATACCGCCGCATCCGCCGGGCGGCCCCGCCGTCCGGCCGCGAACAGCGCCAGCGGAATGGCGAGCGCGGTGGACAGCGCCATCGCCATCAGCGTCAGCGGCAGCGTGACGCGCAGGCGCTCCAGGATCAGGTCGGCGACCGGCACGCGATAAGTGTAGCTGACGCCGAAATCGCCCCGCACCAGTCCGCCGGTCCAGTCGAGATAGCGTTGCCAGACGGGCAGATCGATGCCGAGTTCATGCCGCAGCTCGGCGAGCGCCGCCGGATCGCCGCCGAGGCCCATCATGAAGGCCGCCGGATCGCCCGGCACGACGTTCAGCACCAGAAAGACGACGATCGTCGCCGCGATCAGCGTGAGGACGAGGGTGAGCGCCCGGCCGGCGAGAAAGCGCGCCATGGTCACGGCTCCCGCCAATAGACGGCGGTGAGATCGTTCGCCTGCACCGGCGCGTCGGCCCACTGCCCCATCAGCCTTGCGTTCCAGACGCCGATCTTGGGCAACTGGAAGAGGAAGCCGTTGACCGCGTCCTCGGCCAGCATGCGCTGCGCCGCCTGTAGAATGGGCCGCCGCGCCGCATCGTCGGCCGCGAGGTCGAGTTCGGCCATCAGCGCCTTGAAGGCCGGTTTGGCGTAATGGAAATAATAGTCGTCGCGGCCATAGATGGCGATGTCGCGCGGCTCGGTGTGGGAGACGATGGTCAGGTCGAAATCGCCGTTGGTGAAGACCTGATCCAGCCATTGCGCCCATTCGACATTTTCGATGGCGACGTCGATGCCGATGGCCTTGAGCTGCTGGGCGAGGATCTCGCCGCCGCGCCGGGCATAGGCGACGGGCGGCAGCTTCATCGTCGCCTTGAAGCCGTCCGGGAAACCGGCCTCGGCGAGCAGGCGGCGGCCTGCGGCGATGTCAAAGGGATAGGTGCCGGTCAGATCGACATAGGCCGGATCGTGCGGCGGGAAATGGCTGCCGATGGGGACGCCATAGCCTTCCGACGCGCCGAGGATCAGCGCCTTGCGGTCGATGGCGTGGGCGATCGCCTGACGCACCCGCAGATCGTCGAACGGCTTGCGGGCGTTGTTGATGGCGAGAATGGTCTCGCCCTCGGTCGTGCCGATGACGATGGCGAAGCGCGGATCGCCCTCGATCTGGGGCAGAAGCTCGACGGCGGGGAAATTCGGGAAACTGTCGATGTCGCCCGCCAGCAGCGCCGCATAGGCGGCGGCGGGATCGGGGATGACGACGAAGATCGCCGCGTCGAGCCGGGCGGGCGCACCCCAATAATCCGGGTTGCGGACGAGCTCGATCTGGGTGCCGCGCAGCCAGCGCGAAAAGCGGAAGGGTCCGGTGCCGATGGGCTTGACGGCGTTGGTCGCAGCGCTTTCGGGCGCGACGATCACCGCATCGCCCCAGCCCATGTTGAACAGGAAATCGCCCGCCGGACGGGTCAGCGTGACCTTCACGGTCAGCGGATCGACGATCTCGACGGCGGCGATGGGTTCGAACAGGCCCTTCTGCGCGTTGGTCGACTCCGGCGCGCGGGCGCGGTCGAGCGAGAACTTGACGTCGGCGGCGTCGCAGGACGTGCCGTCGTGGAAGCGCACGCCTTCATGGAGATGAAAGGTGTAGGTCAGCCGGTCGGGCGAGATGTCCCAGCGTTCGGCGAGCGCGGGCAGCACCTCGCCATGCGCGCCGATCCGGGTCAGGCCCTCGAAGACATTGGCATAGACGATCTCGTCGGTCGCCGCCGCGGCGCCCGAGGTCGGGTCGAGATTGGGCGGCTCCAGCGCGATGCCCAGCCGCACATCGTTCGCCCGCGTCTGCGGACCTCCGCAGGCGGCGAGCGCAAGGGCGCAGGCGAGCGCGGCCGCGATGCGGCGAACGGACTTCATGTGCGACCGGTGAGCAGATCCCGCGCCGCCAGCGCCATCACGGCGGCGGACTGCACCATGGCGTCGATCTCGACATATTCGTCCGGCTGGTGGGCGAGATCGAGAATGCCGGGACCGTAGGCGATGCAGTCCTTCAGGCGGCCGATCCGGTCGATATGCTTCTGGTCGTAGCTGCCGGGCGAGCAGATGAAGGCGGGCTCGCGTTTCAGCACGCGGCGGATCGCCCGGGCCGCCGCCTGGGCGACCGGCGCTTCGGGATCGGTCATCGAGGGGATGACCTCGAACAGGTCGCGCAATTCGTAGGCGAAGCCGGCGCGCTCGCGGGCGAGGCCGTCGAGCAGGCCGCGCACCTCGCTCTTCACGTCGGCGATGTCCTCCTCGATCAGGAAGCGGCGGTCGATGATCATGCGGCACGAATCCGCGACGACGGGGCTGGGCAGGCCGCCATCGTCGCGCTCGGCCTGGCCGCCATGCAGCGAGTTGATGTTGAGGGTCGATTCCTTCGCGCCTTCCGGCACCACCGGCATCGCGGTCGTCTTGCGCTTCAGCGCCGGATAGAGGTCGCGCTCCATGCGCTCCAGCACGGCCCCCATGTGGCGTACCGCGCTGTCGCCGAGGAACGGCATGGAGCCGTGCGCGATGCGGCCCTTGGTCTTGATCTCGGCCCACCAGACGCCGCGATGGCCGATGCAGACGCGGTCGACGTTGAGCGGTTCGGGGATGATGACGTGATCGACGCGGGGCTTGGAGAACCAGCCGCGTTCCGCCAGATAGGCGACGCCGCCGAAGCCGCCGGATTCCTCGTCCACCGTGCCCGAAATCTCGATCGCGCCCGGCAGGTCGAGGCCGGAATCGATCAGCGCCTCGACCGCGACGATGGAAGCGGCGAGACCGCCCTTCATGTCGCAGGTCCCGCGGCCATAGACGCGGCCGTCCTTCACCACCGCCGCGAAGGGATCGACGCTCCAGCCCGCGCCCGCCTCCACCACGTCGATATGGCTGTTGAAATGCACGGTCGGGCCGGGTCGCTTGCCTTCGCGGCGGGCGATCACGTTGACGCGGGGGTAGCGGTCGCAATCGCCGGGGGTGCCCTCAGCGCGGACATAGGCGACCTCGAAGCCGCGCCGCGCGAGGCGCGTGCCGACCAGCTCCGCGCACGGCACATAGGCATCGCCCGGCGGATTGATCGTCGGAATGCGGACGAGGTCCTGCGTCAGCGCGACCAGCTCCGCCTCCCGCCCGGCGATCAACGTCCTCAGCCTGTCTTCGTCCCTGGGATCAGCCGCCAGCGCCGTCATCGTTTCCGCATACCCGAAATGCTGCACCGCCGATGGTCGGCCAAGGCGGCCCGGCTGTAAACCGAATTACTGCGCCCGCGCCGAGATCCAGGCGAAGGCCGGCTCGAAGACCTCGGTCGCGGCCCGCTCGCCGACCAGCACGTCGAGATGGCCATAGCCTTCCAGCACCGTGAAGGTCACGTCCTTCGAGCCCGCATGGGCCGCCGAATAGAGCGCCGTCAGCACCCAATCCGCCCCCATCCCGGTGTTGACGAAGAGCAGGACCGGAATATCGAGTTTCCCCCAGCGGTCGTCGAGCGCGGTGTCCGGCGCGTCGGCCTCGGCCGAGATCACCTTGCCGTCGATGTCCTGCACCGCCGGATAGTAGCGGTCATAGCCGACGAGCAGGCGGGCGAGCACGGCGGGATCGGAAACGCCGCCTTCGGGGTTGGCGAGCGCCCCCGGCCCCCAGGCGGTCTGCAGGACATGGGCGAGCTGCGCGCCGACGGTATTGAAGGCGGCGTCGCTCGCCGGCCCGTTCGGATCGGTGACCACCGCGCGCATCAGGTCCTGGCGCGCCTCCCAGCCGTGCGAGCCGCCGACATCGCTCGCCCATTCGCCGGTGGCCGCCAGCGCCGCGACCGCCGCCGCCCGGTCGACGCGCTCCTTGGGCGCATAGGCCTTGAACGGGCCGTCGAGAATGACGAGGCCGGCGACCGCCTCCGGTTCGACATTGGCATAGGCATAGGCGAGGAACGCCCCCCGGCTGAACCCGGCGACGAACAGCTTCGCACGGCCGCTCTCGGCGCGCGCCTTGGCGGCGGCGGCGCGGATGTCCTCGACGAAGGCGGCGCTGTCCCAGTCCTTCATCGCCGCCAGCGCCTCGGGCGCGGCGTCGGCCGGGACGGCATGGGTGCGATAGTCGAGGGCGAAGACCTCGATCCCGCGCGCCGCCAGGAAGAGCCAGAGATTGTGCGCTTCGTCGGTCAGCGCGAGCGCGCCGTTCATATTGGTGCCGGGCAGGTAGAGCAGCGTCGCGGCGGGCGTTCCGGAAGCGCGGTAGCGGTGGAGGCCGATCGTATCGAACGCCCCGCCGGGCGGGCGCGCGGCGGTCCAGGCCGTCTCGCTGACCGGCGATCCTTCGGCGACGGGATGTTCCTCGGCCGCGACGGCCCAGTCGTCGGCCGCCGCCGGGGCGCTCGCGCCCAGCGCAAGCAGAGCGGCCGCCAGAACCATCGCCGCGCCGCGTTTCAGCACCCTCATGCCGCACCCCACCCGCCTTGTCGTGCGCCGATTAGCGCCAAGACCCCGCCCGGACACAAGCTGCCGGACGCTTACGTCTGGGATAACTTGGCGGCGGCGGCCTTCCCCTGTATGGGGGAGGAGAAGGTCCGGCAACGGGCCTTCGACTATCGCACCGGCGCCCGCGAGGGCTCTACGGGAATGCAGCGCGGGGTTCGCCCCAAATCTGCAGCTGTCCCTGCAACTGTGAGCGGTGAGTGCGATGCGCATCGTGATCCGGGCTTCCGGATCGCAGCCACTGGATGCCGCAGGGCGTTTGGGAAGGCGCGCATCGCGCAGTGACCCGCGAGCCAGGAGACCGGCCAGTGCGTGTCGCTCTTTGCCGTGGGCCAGGTGAGCCCGTGGCGCGGGACTCCGTCTGAGCGACGCAGAGGCGGCGAAGGGCCGCACCGGCCGGGTCCGGAGGGCGCACTGGCGTCCGTCCGTCCGGGCGCGCCGGACGTGTGGGCACTCCCGCGCGCAGGCCCTTCGCCAGGTCGCTCGACGCCCATTCGGGGGATTTCCCGTGCGTTACTCCGTTTCCTATGCCGCGCTCGCCGCGGCGCTCGTCATTGCGCAACACCCAGCCCTCGCCGCCGCGCCCGGCGGAGAGGAAATCGTCGTCACCGCCAGCCGCGCTCCAAGCGGTCTCACGCGCGCCCAGCTCGGCGGCTCGGTCACGCTGCTTCAGCCGCTCGATCTGAGCCTGCGCCAGACGCGCATCGTTTCGGATGTCCTGCGCGACGTGCCGGGCATTTCGGTGAGCCGCCTCGGCGGCGTCGGCGGGCAGACCCAGATTCGCCTGCGCGGCTCGGAGAGCAATCACACGCTCGTCCTCATCGACGGCCTGGAAGCGAGCGATCCCTTTCAGGGCGAGTTCGATTTCTCCGCCCTCATCGCCGACGATCTGGCGCGCATAGAAGTCCTGCGCGGCCAGCAGAGCGCACTCTACGGCTCCGACGCGATCGGCGGCGTGGTCAACTACCTGACCGTCTCGGGCGCGGAAGCGCCGGGGGTCCGAGGCCGCATCGAGGGCGGCTCGTTCGGCGCCTATGAAGGGGCGCTGCGCCTCGCGGGGGCGGACGACCGGCTGGACTATGTGTTCAGCGCCGGCCATCGCCGCAGCGACGGCACGCCCAATTCGCGTTTCGGCAGCCGCGATCTCGGCGCGGAGAACACCGCGCTTTCGGGACGGCTCGTCTATCGGGCGGGGCCACATCTCAAGCTGCGTGCGCTCGCCCGCTATCTTAAGGCGGAGGCGGACGTAAACGACCAGGACTTCGCCTGGGGCAGCCCGACCTATGGCTATGTCATCGACAGCGACGACCGTTCCGGGATCGAGCAGCTCTACGGCCTCGTCGGTGCGGACCTCGATCTGATGGATGGGGCCTGGACCCACAGCCTGACGCTTCAGGGCGTCGACGCCTCGCGCGACGGCTTCTCGGGCGGCGCGCGCGACAGCGGCGACGAAGGCAGCCGGGTGAAGCTCTCCTACGTCACCGCCTGGCGCTTCGGCGACGAGGCGTTTTCACACACGCTCACCGGCGCGATCGACTGGAAGCGCGAACGCTTCCGCAATTCCGGACCCGGCCTCTCGCCGGCCCAGGCGCTGGAGCGGCAGATCGAGAACACCGGCCTCGCCGCCCAATACGATCTTCTGGTCGACGGCCGCTTCGGCTTCGGCGCGGCGCTGCGCTACGACGAGAACGAGCGCTTCCGCAACGCGACGACCTGGCGCGTTCAGGCGAGCTATCGCTTCGAGGGCGGCACGCGGCTGCACGCGGCCGGCGGCTCCGGCATCAAGGCGCCGGGCTTCTACGAACTCTTCGGCTTCGACCCGGACGGCTTCGTCGGCAACCCCGACCTCAAGGCCGAACGCTCCGAAGGCTGGGAAGCCGGCGTCGAGCAGACATTGCTCGACGGGCGCGTGCGGCTGGACGCGACCTGGTTCGACAGCCGTCTCGAAGACGAGATCTACACCGACTTCTCCAACTGGCCGATTTCGACGGCGGCGAACCGCGATACGACATCGACGCAGCGCGGCGTCGAACTTTCGGCCGAGGCGCTGATCGGCGAGGGCTGGCGCATCCATGCGGCATGGACCTGGCTCGACGCCAAGGAGGACGGCGTCCGGGAAGTGCGCCGCCCGGCGCATATCGGCAGCCTCAACCTCGCCTATGTCGATCCCGGCGATGCGTTCAGCGCGACGCTGAGCGTCCGCTACAACGGCGCGATGACCGACAACAATTTCACCGCGAGCGGCGGCCCGGTGGTGGAGCTGGCGGCCTTCACGCTGGTCAATCTCGGCGGCGAAGTGCGCCTCTCCGACAGCGTGCGGCTGTTCGCCCGCGTCGAGAACCTGTTCGACGCGGACTACGAGGAGGTCTACACCTATCGCGCGCCCGGCCGGGCCGCGTTTATCGGCCTGCGCGCGGGGTTCTGAGCCGATGAGGGCCGCCATGACGACACTGAAGGCCGAAGGCGTCAGCGTGCGCCGTGGCGGCCGCCTCATCCTCGACGGCGCTTCGGCGACGTTCGCGGGCGGCAGCTTCGCCGCGATCATCGGCCCCAACGGCGCGGGCAAGTCGACGTTTCTCTCGGCGCTGGCCGGATTGCTGAAGCCGGATTCCGGCGCGGTCGCGCTGGACGGCGTGCCGCTCGCCCGGATCGGGCGGCGGACGCTCGCCGGACGCCGCGCCTATCTGCCGCAGAACGCGCGCAGCGAGTGGCCGATCGCGGTCGAGCGTCTGGTGGCGCTCGGCCTGACGCCGGTCCTGCCGGCCTTCGGCGAACTGGCGGCGGCGGATGCGGCGCGCGTCGCGGCGGCGATGGCGGCCTGCGATCTGACGCATCTGAAGGATCAGGCGGCGACGACGCTGTCGGGCGGCGAGCTGGCGCGCGCCATGCTCGCCCGCGCGCTGGTCGGCGATCCCGACATCCTGATGGTGGACGAGCCGACGGCGGGGCTCGATCCGCGCCATGCGCTCGACGCGATGCGCCGCCTGCGCGGCCTCGCCGATGCGGGCCATCTGGTGATCGCCGCCGTCCACGATCTGCCGCTCGCGCTCACCTTCGCCGACCGGGTGGTGGCGCTGCGCGAGGGGCGCATCGTCGCCGACGGACCGGCCGCCGAGGCGGTGACGGATGCGCTGCTGAAGACGCTCTACGATGTCGAGGCGCGGGTCGGGCGCGACGCGGACGGTCTTTCCGTCCGCTTCCTCGCCGGGGCGGCCTAGCCGCCGTCCATGTCGGACTGGTCCTGCACGAGCAGCGGCACGATCCGGCCCCTGATCGCCCGCAGCGACAGCCAGACGAGATAGGCGGCCCCGAGGCCCGCCAGCAGCAGCACCGTCGTCTCCTCGCCGTCCAGCACGTCGAAGCCCGTATAGGTTTCGCCGGGCGAGAACATCGACTGACGCACCTCGGCCAGGTCCGCCGCCGTCATGAAGGCCAGATAGCCGAGCCCGGCGATCACCACCCAGCCGAACAGCGGGATCAGCCACAGCGTCGCCTCGGCGAAGCAGAGGATCAGGATGGGCGCGAAGATGTCGAGATCGAAGGCGTCGCAGAGGCCGAACAGCGGCGCCGAGGCGAGGAGGATCAGCAGTCCGTGCAGGATGAAGAAGGGCAGCGGCGATCCGCGCTTCACCCGGCCCTCCGCGCCATGGCTGGCGATCGCCGCGTTCATGCGGGCCAGAACCGCGTCGTAGTTCTCCGGCGTGCACTGCACGAACATCAGCGTGCGCCAGGAGTTGCGCAGCGCGATCATCCGCCGCGCGGGCTGCGGCACGGCCTTGAAGGCCCCGCTCCAGCTGACGCTCTCGCTTTCGCGCGAGCGCCCGATGAGACCCGATCCGGCAAGGCCCGGCTTGCCCGTCAGCACGCCGGCGACCAGCGCCGCCCGGTTCGCGCCCCTGGCGACGCTATCGACGGTCTCCTGCAACAGCCCTTCGTCGCTCAGCGTGTAGCGGACGCGCATCCGGCCACGGAACAAGACCGCCATGATGACGAGCCCCAGCAGCCACAGGCCCGCCGCCGCCCCCGCCGCGATGAGGAGGAAGGACGGCACGGCCTCCCAATCGCCGTCTGACGCGGCGATCGTCCCGAGCAACAATGCCATGATCAGGCCGGTCGCCAGGATCGCAACCGTCCATTGCCGCAGCATCGCCGCGCTGAACAGCTTGATGTCGGCGGTCCAGACGAGCGGCGCGCTGGCGGCGGCGGTCACGGCGGCGTCCTTCAGTGCGAGATCAGGCAGCAGACGGGCGATTTCAGCAGCAGGTGGCGCGTCACGCCGCCCAGCGCCCATTCGCGCAGACGGCTATGGCCGTATGCGCCCGCGACGATGAGGTCGGCGTTCCACTGCTTGGCGACGTCGAGAATCTCCTGCCCCGCGCCGTGAGCTGGCGTCGGGCGGACCATGACCCGGGCCGGTATGCCGTGGCGCTTGAGATGCCCGGCGACGTCGTTCGCTCCCGCCTCGTCCGGCCCCGGCCCGACGGCGAGCACGCAGACGTCGCCCGCCAGCTTCAATAGCGGCAGCGCGTCGCCGACCGCGCGGCGCGCCTCGCGCGTGTCCTTCCAGGCGATGACGACAGTGCGGCAGGCGAGATGGGAGACGCCCGGCGGCACCACCAGCAACGGCCGTCCGGCCACCATCACCTCGTCGCCCGCGTCCAGCTCCATCGGCAGCAGCGGCGCTTCGGTGCGGTCCGCGCCGCCGACGATCACCAGATCGGCCGCCCGGACCTGGTCGGCGAAGAACTTGAGCGGGGCGGAGGCGGCGGCGCGCCATTCGATATTGGTCCGCGTCCCGGCGGCGCGGCGGAACAGCGCCTCGGCCTCGCCGATATGTTCGGCCGCCTCGCGGCGTTCGAGACTGGCGATCGAGTCGGCAAGGCCGATCGCCCCGTCGAAGTAGAACGGCAGGTCGGCCCGGCAGGCCGCGACGCCGATGACGGCGGAGGACAGCCGGTCGGCGAGATCGAAGACGAGGTCGAGCCGCGAGGCCGCCCCGTCGGCGAGATCGACCGCCGCCAGAATGGAGGCGACGGCGGACGATCCTGGGGCGGCCGGTATCTGGGTGTCGGTCACGTCTTCACTCCTCGCCGGAAATCGCTGTCAGACGAGCGCAGCCTAGCCGCCGGCGCGTTGACGCAAAGCAATTTCCGCGAGGCGCGCGGCCTAGCCGTTCCCGGTCGAGGCCAGCTGGTCGTCGGTGACGCCCGGCACCAGCGAGGGCCGCCCGACGATCAGCGGGTCGATCGCCCCCATCGTCGTCAGGTCGCGGTTCTCGTAAGGCAGACGCCCCAGCACGAAGCGCATGGCGTTGAGCCGCGCGCGCTTCTTGCAGTCGCTCTTGATGACGGTCCAGGGCGCGTCCGAGGTGTCGGTGTGCAGGAACATCGCTTCCTTGGCGCGCGTGTAATCGTCCCAGCGGTCGAGCGAGGCCATGTCGATGGGGCTCAGCTTCCACTGCTTGAGCGGGTGAAGCTTGCGCTCCTTGAAGCGGCGGCGCTGCTCGGCCTGGCTGACCGAGAACCAGAACTTGAAGAGATAGACGCCACTGCGCACGAGCTGGCGCTCGAATTCCGGCGTCTGGCGCAGGAACTCGTCGTATTCGCCCTCGCTGCAGAAGCCCATGACGCGCTCGACGCCCGAGCGGTTGTACCAGGAGCGGTCGAACATCACGATCTCGCCGCGCGTCGGCAGATGCTGGATGTAGCGTTGGAAGTACCACTGGCCGCGCTCGACCTCGCTCGGCTTCTCCAGAGCGACGACGCGCGCACCGCGCGGATTGAGATGCTCCATGAAGCGCTTGATCGCGCCGCCCTTGCCGGCCGCGTCGCGCCCCTCGAACAGGACGACGACGCGCTGGCCGGTGGTCTTCACCCAGGCCTGCAGCTTCAGCAGCTCGACCTGGAGCAGATATTTCTGCCGCTCGTAGGATTTGCGCGACAGGAGATTGCGGTACGGATAGCTGCCGGTCCGCCAGCCGGGCGCGAGTTCGGTGTCGGGATTGATGCCGGCCTCGCCGTCCGTCGGTTCCGGCGCGCTGGCCAGCAGCTTGCGGAGCATCTTGCGCTCGTCGAGCGAAGCGCCGTCCATCAGAGTCTGGAGCTGGCTGATCACACTGACCGGCGGCACGCCCTTTTCGTGATGATCGAGCAGTTCGCGCAGCGTCGAGCCGAGCACGATGCGCGTGCGGGTCGTCGCGCGCGAGACGGCGTGGTTCTGCAATCCGCCGGCGCTGAGATCGGGCGGCACGTCGCCAGCCTCGACCGGACGCGGCTGGGCGCCGGAGCGCCCGCGCGCCTTCTTTTTCGCCGGTTCCCGCGCGCTGCGCAGCGCCGCCGATTTCTTCCCTCTTGCGACCATCCCGACCCCCGTCTTGAAGGGGTCACTCCTACACCCAAGGCCCTAACCAGACGTTGAGTTGCGTCAATGGTGCACCCTGCCTCGCGCCATTTCCGGGCGACTCAGCGCCACTCGGCGACCGGCGGCATGGACGACAGGATGCTCTCCACGTTGCCGCCGGTCTTCAGGCCGAACGTGGTGCCCCGGTCGTAGAGCAGGTTGAATTCGACATAACGGCTGCGCCAATGCGCCTGCTCGGCGCGCCGGCCTGCGTCCCAGGGCTCGGCGATGTGGCGGCGCACGATCGCCGGAAAGGCCTCCAGGAAGGCCTCGCCGACGCTGCGGGTGAAGGCGAAATCGCGTTCCCAGTCGCCCGAATCGTGGTGGTCGTAGAAGATGCCGCCGATGCCGCGCGGCTCGCTGCGATGGGGCAGCCAGAAATACTCGTCCGCCCATTTGGCGTAGCGCGGATACCAGTCCGGATCGAAGCTGTCGCAGGCCGATTTCATCGCTTCGTGGAAGAAGCGCGCGTCCGGATGGTCCTGGGTCCGCTGCACCGCCAGCGTCGGGTTGAGGTCGGCCCCGCCGCCGAACCACGACTGAGTGGTCACGATCATCCGGGTGTTCATGTGGACGGCCGGGACGTTCGGATTGGCCATGTGGGCGATCAGGCTGATGCCCGAGGCCCAGAAGCGCGGGTCTTCCGCCGCGCCCTTTATCTGGCGCGCGAAATCGTCGGGGAAGCGCCCGTGCACGGTCGAGGTGTGGACGCCGACCTTCTCGAACAGGCGGCCGCGCATCATGCCCATGACGCCGCCGCCCTGGTCCGCCCCGCCCTCGCCCTTGGCCCGTTCCCACGGCGTGCGGACGAAAGCGCCCGGCTTTTCGCCGTAAAGCGCGGGCGAGGCCTCGCGCTCCAGCGTCTCGAAGGCCGCCATGATGCGGTCGCGCAGGGTCTCGAACCAGGCGCGCGCCCTCGCCTTGCGTTCGTCGGAATCGGTCATCGGCATCTCCCCCGCTCGCTGGATCGCACTGCCGCCGTCCATGAGAAACGGCGGCGGATCGCTCCGCCGCCGTCGTAACCGTCAGAAAAGACAGGTCAAGGCGTCGCAGCCGCCCCCACCCCCTTGAGATAAGCGATCAGGTTGGCGCGGTCCTGCGCGTCCTTCATGCCGGCATAGGCCATCTTCGTGCCGGGCACCTTCTCGCGCGGGTTCTCCAGATAGACGAACAGTTCCTGCTCGCTCCAGGTGATGCCCGATTCCTTGTTGGCCTTGGAGTAGTTGAAGCCTTCGACCGTGCCGGCGACGCGGCCGACGACGCCGTAGAGCGTCGGACCGACCTTGTTCTTGCCTTCCTCCACCGCGTGGCAGGCCGCGCACACGTTGAACTTCGCCTTGCCGGCTTCCGGATCGCCAGACATCTTCGCGCCGTCGGCGCCGGTGATGTCGAGTTCGACAGAAGCGGCGAGCGCGGGCGCGGCGAAGGACAGCGCGGCGGCGCAAACCAGAGCGGTTCCAAGGGACTTCAGGCGCATTCTCTTCTCCTCGATGGCCGGTCGCGCCCCATGGCGGCGGCCGGCGGACAGACACTTCAAACCGGCGGGCGCGTCAAGCGGAGGCGCGGCGCGGGGGGCGATTCCGGAGGAAGAGTCTAGGGGGACAATCCTGACCGGTGAATGAACGCGACCGGGACGGTTCGAACCGCACCGGATCGTGCTTGTGCTACTAGAGACTCGTCCGCTTCCTGTCGTTGACGCGCGTCAATCGGGATAGCGTCACCGCAAGGCATCGCGCGATGAGGCTTGGCTATGCACAGGGTTGACGTGTCGAGAACGTGGCGCGGCGCGCGGCTGGCGCGTGCTGCGGCGCTCGGGCTGGCGCTGTTCGCCGCCGCCTGCGACGAGAAGACCCCCGGCGTCTCGGCCTATGCCGCCTATCAGGGCCGCTGGACCGGCACGGTCGCCGGCGAGGACTGGGAAATCGCCGTCTCCACCGCCTATGGGCGCGACCTGGTGCGCGTGCAGACGCCGCGCGGCATGGCCTGGCATGCGCTGCCGCCGCGCGGCACGGGCGGCGGCAAATACCCGATCGAAAGCCGCTATGGCGGTGCGGTGACGCTGGACATGACGGTGGACGGCCGGATGCTGGTCCAGGCGGCGGGCTTCCCGGCCAGCACGTTCGAACGCTGGGGCGGCACGGATTACGTCCGCCTCGCCCTGCCCTTCGCCGCCGCCAACGCGCTCACCAACGCCGCCTTCGGCGAGGACGGCGGCGGCATCCGCTTCAAGCGCCAGCTTCCCGGTCAGGATCGCGCCGCCGCCTGTTCCGGCGACAATCCGGACGGCATCTTCATCGACCTGTTCGATCCGCTGGAGCCGAGCTTCGTGCGCTGGCCGGCCGGGGCCGAGGGCGTAACGCCGGACGCCCAGCACCCGTTCCGGGTGATGGCGGCGCGGCAGGAGGGCGCGTCCGGCCCGATCGATCTCGATCTGGAGAGCGTCGAACCGCGCAGCGGCGTCACGCTCACCGTTCGCATCGAAGGGGCGGGCGGACCGGCGATCACGCTGCGCCCCTCCGGCGCGGTCTATGCCGATTGCACCGGACCGGCGCTGGTCGACTAAGCCGGTCGCGTCACGGCCGCGTTTACCTTGGTTAGCCCGGCGTTAACCATATGGCCCCCAAATGACGGCTCGTGGACCGACGAGGGGCTTGCGACGTGAAAGCAGTCATTCTGGCCGGCGGCAAAGGCACCCGGCTGTCCGAAGAGACGCATCTGCGCCCCAAGCCGATGATCGAAATCGGCGGCCAGCCGATCCTCTGGCACATCATGAAGCTCTATTCGAGCTACGGCATCCACGACTTCGTGGTGTGCCTCGGCTATCGTGGCTACGTCATCAAGGAATACTTCGCCAACTATCTGCTGCACCGCTCGGACGTGACCTTCGATCTCGCCCGCAATCAGGTGCAGGTCCACAATTGCGCGAGCGAGCCCTGGCGCGTGACGTTGGTCGATACCGGCGAGGAGACGATGACCGGCGGCCGGCTGCGGCGCATCCGGCCCTATGTCGCGGACGACGACGCCTTCTGCTTCACCTATGGCGATGCGGTCAGCGACGTGGACATCGAGGCGCTGATCGCGGCGCATCGCCGCTCGAACAAGCTGGCGACGGTCACCGCCGTCTCGCCGCCCGCCCGGTTCGGCCGCATGGAGATGGACGGCGACATGGTCAGCCGCTTCGCCGAAAAGCCGCGCAGCGACGGCGGCCTCATCAATGGCGGCTTCTTCGTGGCCTCGCCCAAGGCGCTCGACTATGTCGAGGACGACATGCAGCCGTGGGAGGCCGAGCCGATGGAGCGCCTCGCCGCCGCCGGCGAACTCGCCGCCTGGCGGCATGACGGGTTCTGGCAGTGCATGGACACGCTGCGGGACAAGATGCTGCTGGAGGATCTGTGGCGCGACGGCGCGCCGTGGGCGCGCTGGACCCAGCTGAGGGCAGCCTGAGCCGATGAGCATCAATCACCTGATCATCGTCGTCTATGACGACCTCATCGTGCGCTACGCCCATGCGCTGCGCGCCTACCTCGACGAGCGCGGTATCGGCCACACGCTGGTCAAGATGTCGGACCCCGCCTGGCCGCGCCATCTCCAGACCGGCATGGAGAAGGGACCGGCGGCGCTGATCTCCATCTCCTATCACGCGATGGCGATGATCCAGCTGCACGGCAAGCCGTTGCTCGATTTCCTTCAGCCGCACGGCGTGCCGGTGGTGTTCTGGAACATCGACCATCCGGTGATGATGCGGCCCTTCGTGCCCTACCAGCATCCCAATCTCGTCACCGTCCATGCCTCGCGCCCCGACTGGGCCTATTGGCGCGCGCATATCAATCCGGCGCAGGTTTCCACCTGGACCGAAGGCGTCGGGCCGTCGCAGGATTTCCCGCCGCCCGATTTCGACCGCTTCGACGAGCGCTCGATCCATGTCCTCGCGCCGATGAACGTCGCCTGGCAGTCGCGCACGCCCGACGAAGTGCGCGCGGTGATCGACTCGCTCGACGGACGGCTGCGCCGCGCCGCCGAAGCGGCGATCGAAGCCGCCGCGGCCGATCCGATGACCCTCATCGGCGACGCAGTGAAGGCGGCGCTCGACGCGGAGGACGTTCAGCTGAACGAGCCGCGCTACAACGGCCTCGTGCGCCTCGTCCTCTATGCCGTTCAGCATCGGCGCAGGCGCGAGGTGCTGCGCCAGCTCGCCGAGGTTCCGGCGATCGTCGACGGCGCGATCCCCGACGACATGCGCGCGCTGTTCCGGGACGGCCCGGCGCGCCTGCTCGCCGACAACGACATCGGCAAGACGCTCGACCGCATGAAGCGCGCGAAGATCGTGCTTTCGCTCTCCTACGATTCCGGCTTCTGGCACGACCGCGTGACCAATGCGCTGCACGCGGGCGTCATTCCGCTTGTGGAACGCAATCAGGTTCACACGAAATACCTGCGCGACGGCGAGACGGCGCTGATGTTCGACTACGCCGCCCGTCCGATCTCCGCCGTGCTCGCCGATGCGGCCGCCGACCCGGGGCGGCTCGGCCGCATCGCCGCGGCCGGTCATGCCTTCATCAAGAGCGGCGGCGTCGATCACCGGCTCGATCAGGTTCTGGAGGCGATCAACGCGGCGCGGGCCGTTTCGCTGGAGCTGACGCGGGTGCCGCAGCCGATGGCGGCCGAATGATGCGGATCGCGGTCATCGGCGCGGGCTATGTTGGTCTGGTCACGGCGGCCGGTCTGGCGCGCATGGGCCACCGGGTCACCGTCGCCGAGATCGACGCGGACCGGCGCGCCCTCATCGCTTCCGGCCGTGCGCCGTTCTTCGAGCCGGGGCTCGACGAGGCGCTCGCTGCCGCACTGGCGGACGGATCGCTCTCGCTCGCCGAGACCGCGCCGATGGCCGCGCTCGACGCCGAGGTCTCGTTCATCGCGGTCGGCACGCCGGACCGCGACGGCCGCATCGATCTCTCCCAGGTGCGTCACGCCGCCGACGGCATCGGCGCGTCGATGCGGATGCACCGGCGGCCGCACACGGTCGTCGTCAAGAGCACCGTCGTGCCCGGCACCACGAGCGATGTCGTCGGTCCCGCCCTGATGCGGGCCAGCGGCCGTCCACGCGAGGGCTTCGGCCTCGCCATGAATCCGGAGTTCCTGCGCGAAGGCACCAGCCTCGACGACTTCATGTCGCCCGACCGAATCGTCATCGGCGCGGACGACGCTCTGGCCGAGGCGGCGTTGCAGGACATCTATGCGGGCTTCGACTGCCTCAAGATCGTGACCGGAGCGCGCACGGCCGAGTTCATCAAATACATGAACAACGCGCTGCTCGGCACGCTGGTCTCGTTCTCGAACGAAATGGCGGGCCTCGCCGAACGCATCGGCGGCGTCGATTTCGGCGCGGTGATCTCGGGCGTTCATGCCGACCGCCGCCTGACGCCGATGGAGGTCGGCGCGCCGGTTCCCGGCATCCTCTCCTACCTCAAGCCGAGCGCCGGATACGGCGGCAGCTGCCTGCCCAAGGACATCGCGGCGCTGCGGGCGGCGGCTTCGTTCGCCGGCGCGCCGACGCCGCTGCTCGACGCGGTGGAGAGCGTCAATCGCGCGCGGGCAGGCGCGGTCGCCAGTCTTCTCGCCCGGCGTCTCGATCTCTCCGGCGCGCGCATCGCGTTGCTCGGCGCGGCGTTCAAGGCCGGCACCGACGACCTGCGCAGCGCGGCCTCGCTGCGCCTCGCCGAGCGCCTCATCGCCGCCGGCGCTCAGGTCACGGTGCACGATCCGATCTGCGCCGAGCCGGCGCTGCGCCGCGCCCTGCCCGCCGGAACCCGTATCGTCCCGGACATCGAGACGGCGCTGGAGCGCGCCGACGCGGCGGTGCTGATGATCGCCGCGCCGGAATACCGCCATGCGGACTGGAGCCGCCTCGCCCGCCTGATGGCCCGCCCGTTGCTGCTCGATGTCTGGGATGCCTGCCCCCAGGCGGACGGGCCGTGCGAGCGCCTGAGGCTCGGGCGCACCGATGCCGCCGCCGCGCCCGCACAGGACAAGCGCCATGTCGCAAGCTGAGGTTTCGCACGTCGCCGCCGCCGCGCGCGAGGAGACCGAGGCGGAGCTGCGCGCCCGCATCCTCGACCTCGTCGGCGAGCACTGGCGGCGCTTCCATCAGCGCCCCGCCTTCGTGCCCGGCGAGACGCGGCTCTCCTATGCCGGCCGCATCTACGGCGCGGAGGAGATGCGCAACCTCGCCGGATCGGCGCTCGACTTCTGGCTGACCGCCGGACCCAACGCGCTGAAATTCGAAGAGACCATGAAGGAATTCTTCGGCGCGCGCCGGTTCCTCGCGGTCAATTCGGGCAGCTCCGCCAATCTCATCATGGTCTCGACGCTCTGCCAGGACGAGCTGGAGCGCCGGTTGCCCAAGACCGGCCCGCGCCGCATGGTCCCCGGCGACGAAGTCATCACCCCCGCCGTCACCTTTCCGACCACGCTCAACCCGATCCTCCAGAACGGCCTGGTGCCGGTCTTCGTCGATTGCGAGCTCGGCACCTACAATATCGACCCGGCGCTGATCGAGGGCGCGATCGGGCCGCGCACGCGGGCGATCTTCGCGCCGCATACGGTCGGCAATCCGCTCGACATGGACCGCCTCACGGACATCGCCGCGCGTCACAATCTGTGGCTCCTGGAGGACGGCTGCGATGCGCTGGGCGCGACCTTCGACGGCCGTCTCGTCGGCACGTTCGGGCAGATGTCCTCGCTCAGCTTCTATCCCGCGCACCACATCACGATGGGCGAAGGCGGCGGCGTGGTCATCAACGACCTGGCGCTGATGAAGACCGCGACCTCGATGCGCGACTGGGGCCGCGACTGCTATTGCGAGCCGGGCATGAACGACACCTGCGGGCGGCGCTTCGGCTGGACGCTGGGCGATCTGCCGCCGGGCTACGACCATAAATACACCTACTCCTCCATCGGCTATAATCTGAAGATCGGCGACATGCAGGCCGCCGTGGGCCTCGCGCAGGCGGCGCGGATCGACGATTTCGTGGCGCGGCGGCGCGCCAATTTCGCGCATTACATGGATCGCCTCGCACCGCTCGAAGGCCAGATCGTGCTGCCGGTCGTGCACCCCAAGGCGTCGCCCTCGCCTTTCGGCTTCCCGATCACGGTGCGCGAGGGCATCGACCGCAATGCGCTGGTGCGCTGGCTGGAGGACGCCAAAATCGAAACGCGGCTGGTGTTCGGCGGCAACATCCTGCGCCAGCCCGGCTATCGCTCGATCGCACGGCGGGTTCATGGCGAGCTCGCCAATTCCGATGCGATCATGAATCGCGCGCTGTTCATCGGCGTCTATCCCGGCCTGACGCCGGAGATGATCGACTACGCCGCCGATGCGGTGATCGCCTTCTTCCGGAAACACGGATGAGCGGCTTCTATGATGGCGTCCGCGTCGCGGTGACCGGCGCCGGGGGCTTCATCGGCCGCCGTCTCGTCGCCGCGCTCGACGCCGCCGGAGCCGACGTCGTGCAGCTCGGCCGCGCCGACATGGATCTCGAACGCCCGGACGACACCGCCGCCGCCGTCGCCGGAACGGGCGCGGCGGTGCTGTTTCATCTTGCGGCCGGCGGGGTCGGCGATCTCTTCGCGGATGTGGTGGCGCAAATGCGCATCAACGCGCTCGGCACCGCCGCGGTGCTGGAAGGGGCGCGGCGAGCGAAGATGGAGCGCGTCGTCGCCTTCGGCACCTGTTTCGAATACGCGCCCTCTACCCGGCCGCTGAACGAGGACGCGCCGCTCTCGCCACGCAACCCCTATGCGGTCTCCAAGATGGCCGCCTATGCGCTCGCCCGTCACGCCGCCGATGTGCTGGGCGAGGACATCGTGTGGCTGCGCCCGTTCGCGGTCTATGGACCCGGACAGCTATCGCCCAAGCTGGTGCCGTCGCTGATCGAGGCGGCGACGAGCGGCCGGCCGCTCGATCTCGGTCCCGGCGAGGCGGCGTGGGATTACGTCCACGCTGACGATGTCGCCGCCGCCGCCCTCATCGTGGGGCGTCATCCGGGCGCGGCGCGCGCGGTCTTCAACGCCGGCACGGGCATGGTCCACAGCGCGCGCGACATCGCCGCCCGGATCGAGCGCCTGACGGGACGCAAGGCCGCACTCAACTGGGGCGCACGCCCGGCGCGCCCCGGCGATCCACTCCACCTCGCCGCCGACGCCGCCCGCCTGCGCGCGCTCGGCTGGAGGCCATCCCACACCATCGACAGCGGCCTTGAGGCGCTCGTCGCAGCCCATGGACGCGCGGCATGACCCCCCATCCCAATCCCGTCATCGGCGAGGACCTCGCGGCGATCGCGGAGCGCCTCGGCCCGCTGTGCGACGCGCTCTCGGGCAAATCGATCCTCATCACCGGCGGCGCGGGTTTCCTGCTGTCCTATGTCGTCGATCTCGTCGCGCATCTGAACGACACCCGCCTTGCCCGTCCCGCCGCGCTGACCGTGCTCGACAACATGGCGACCGGCCTGCCCGCCCGCCTCGCGCATCTGGACGGGCGATCCGACATCGCGCTCGTGCGCCACGACGTGCGCGCGCCGTTCGAGGGCGGGCCGCGCTTCGACTTCGTCCTGCACGGCGCCTCGATCGCCTCGCCGATGGTCTATCGCCAGTATCCGCTGGAGACGATCGACGCCAACGTCGCGGGCACCCGCCACATGCTCGACCGCGCCCACCGCGACGGCGCGCGCTTCCTGCTGATGAGCACGAGCGAGATCTACGGCGACCCGTCGCCCGACGCGATCCCGACGCCGGAGACCTATCGCGGTCTCGTCTCCTGCACCGGGCCGCGCGCCTGTTATGACGAGTCCAAGCGCCTCGCCGAGACTCTGCTCGCCGTCTATGCGCAGAAGCACGGCGTCGAAGGCTGCGCGCTGCGCCCGTTCAATTTCTACGGTCCCGGCCAGCGGCTCGACGATCAGCGCATCGTGCCCGACCTCATGTCGGCGGTGCTGGCGCGGCGGCCCATCTCGCTCTTCAGCGACGGCCGCGCAACCCGCTCGCTCTGCTATGCGAGCGACGCCATAACGGGGCTGATGCTGGCCTGGCTCAAGGGGCGGCCGGGCGAGGCCTACAATATCGGCAACGACGCCGAGATCTCGATCGGCGATCTGGCGCGTCTCGTGGCCGGTCTGGTAACGCCCGCATTGCCGGTCGAACTCGCCGCCTCGAAGGACGCCGACTATCTCACCGACAACCCCAACCGCCGCTGCCCCGATCTCACCAAGGCGCGGCGCGAACTGGGCTACGACGCGACGATCGGCCTCCCTGAAGGACTCGCCCGCACCTTGCGCTCCTACGCCCCGGCCTGAGCGGCCTTACCGCTTGTAGGCGTCGACGATGGCGATGCCGGCGCTGCCGGAACCGGCGTTCTGCGACCAGGTCGCCGGGTCGGAATCCACCACCCGATATGTGCCGGGCGGCAGCTTCACGTTCGGCGTCACCACCCAGTAGGCGTTGGGAACGCCGCCCTGCCCCGGCTGGCCCGAGGCCTTCCACGGGCCGTACCAATAGCCGGTGTCGCTGAGCAGGCCGATCGTTCCCGGCCGCCCCGTCCCTTCGCCGTAGTTCCAATGATAGGTCGTGATCTTGGCGATCTGGATCGTGCCGCGCGTGGAGAACGCGGTCGGCACGAGCGGCTGGTTGTCGACGGCATAGACATCGCCGTTGTTGAAGATGGTGACGGTCGCCCGCTGCGCGGCGATTTGGTCGACCGCGACGCCCCGCGCCTCCGGCGTCTCCGGCGACCATGCGCCGAAGCCCATGCCGGCCGCCGCAGCGCCCGTCAGCATCAAGGCGCCGGTCAGCGCCGCCACGCCCGCCAGCTTCATTTTCGACGACCGGATCATGCTCGCCTCCGTTCCTTCGTGCGCCAGCCCGGCGGCGCATTCTGCAGCGGCACTCTGATCCGGCGGCCCCGCGCTGCGTTGACGCAAGTCAACGCGCCGGGCCGGAGCACGAACTGCTCACCTAGCGTCAATATCGAGGCCGGATCCGGCGCGACTGCCGACCCTCATGCAACCAGCGAGCGAATACGGCATCGCCAAGAGACCTAGGGAAGAAAATTGTGATCCGGCGCGCCGGGCAGGCGACGCTGACAGGTGGATCGGCGACCGGCGACGCGGTATCTGCGAAGCGGTCTTGGCCGCTTGGGGGGAGCCATGTTCGCGTCGCTTTGGAGCCAGATTCGTATCTGGGCGGGCTTGTTCGTCCTGGCCGCGGCGGCGTGGCCCCAGGCCGCCGCCGCGTATGACGAAACCTTCCCCATCCCCGCCGGGCAGTACTTCTCGCGCAGCTTCGGTTGCGGCAACTGCAATGGCCAGACGCTGAACTGGACGACCGACGTGCCGCTGCCGGCCGGGCTCTCCATCCAGCCCGACCCCGGCTATCCGGGCGGCCAGTTCGTGCTGATCGTCGGCGCTCCGACCGAAGTCGTCTCCGCGCCGATCACCCTCACCGGCCACATCCAGGGCGGCGGCTCGCTCTCGCTCAGCCTGCTCTTCGACATTCTGCCGCCCAATCTGGCGCTGACCCCGGCCAGCGGTTCGCTCGGCACTGTGGCGGCCAACGGCTCGTTCAGCGCCCAGATCACGGCGAGCGGCGGCAATGCGCCCTACGCCTATTATGCCGACACGCCGCTTCCGTCCGGCCTGTCGATCAACCCGGCGTCCGGCGCGATCGGCGGCACGACGAACGCCGCGCCCGGCACCTATAATGTCAACCTGCGCGCCACCGACGCCACGACCGGGCCGGGCGCGCCCTACAGCGTTTCGGCCACCTATCAGATCGTCATCCTGTCGCCGATCCAGATCACCGACGCCTCGCCACTGCCGGGCGCCACGGTCGGCGTGCCCTACAGCCATGCCCTGACCGTCACCGGCGGCAGCGGCACAAGCCAGGTGTTCGAGCTTGACGGCGGCTTTCTGCAAACCGGCCTGTCGCTGTCGAGCGCCGGCGTCATCTCCGGCACCCCGACCGGCGGCGGCGCCGCGAGCATCGACATTCGTGTGACCGACGGCGCCGGGTTCACCACGATCAAGACCTTCGATCTGACCGTGAACGCGCCGACCATCACCGTCGATCCCGCGACGCTGCCCGGCGGCCAGGAAGGCGTCGCCTACAATCAGACGATCACGGCCACGGGCGGCATCGCCCCTCACCACTTCCATATTACGGGAGACGTGCCGAACGGCCTGATTCTTTCGAGCGGCGGCGTGCTGTCCGGCACGCCGCTGGAGCATGGCAGCTTCAACGTCTCGATCACCGCGACCGACTCGGCGACCGGCGCCGGGCCGTATTCCGGTTCGCGCTCCTACACACTGGTCATCGAACAGCCCGCGCCGACGCTCGGCACGGTGTCGCCCACGAACGGCACCACGGCCGGCGGCACGGCGGTGACGATCACCGGCACGAATCTCACCAATGTCAGCGCCGTCACCTTCGGCGGCGTGGCCGCCGCCTCGTTCACCCAGGTCAACGCCACGACGCTGACGGCGGTGACGCCGGCGCACGCCGCGGGCGCGGTCGCCGTTGCGGTGACGACGCCCGGCGGCACCGCGACGCTCGCCGACGGCTACACCTTCGTCGCGCCCGGGCAGGTGCGCTTCGTCGTGAACGCCGAGGACGACGGCAGTTTCGTCTTCACCTCGGCGACGCCGGGGCTGAACTTCACCGTCACCACGGCGGGCGGCAGCGGCTCAGGGCCGACCGTCGATCTCCAGCCCGGCGCCTATAGCCTCGCCTTCACCAAGCCCGATGGGATCGGCCTCGCCTCCGCCTCCTGCGCTCCGGCGGTCAGCTCGGTGAATGTCGGCGCGCAGACCGCGTCGCTATCGATCGTCTCCGGCGTCTCGACGGTCTGCACGATCGAAACGCTGGCCTCGCGCCGCCATACGGTGGAGCTGATCGGCGCCGCCCTCGACGGTTCGGCGCGCCTTATCCTCTCCAACGGCCCGGATGCCGGACGCCGCCTCGGCCGCCTCAACGGCAACAGCGGCGGACCTGGCGTGGCGTCGGCCTTCGGCAAGACCTTCGCCGAGGGGCTGCCGCTCTCGTTCGATGTCGGGGCCGACCGCATCCACTTCGCCATGAGCCTCTCCGGCCTGCGTGCGCTGGCGGCCGACAACCACGACTTCAACGTCCGCAATTTCGCCGGACCGCTCGCCGCGCCGGCGTCCGGCGGGGGAAGCCTCGCCCCGACCGCCGCCGGAACGGCATCGGCCGGGGCGCTCGGCGCGCCCGCCGCCAGCCGCTTCGACATCTGGGTCGAGGGCACGCTCGCCGGTTTCGAGGCGGCCGGGAACAGCGACGGCGATTTCGTCATCGTCCATGCGGGGGCCGACTATCTCGTCACCGACGATCTGCTGATCGGCGCCGGCGTGCAGGGCGACTGGCTGAGCATGGATGTGGACAGCGGCGGGCTCGACAGTTCGGGCTGGCTCGCCGGCCCCTACCTCACCGCGCGCCTCGACGAGAACCTCTATCTCGATCTGCGCGCCGCCTGGGGCCGGGCGAGCTTCGACGTCTCGCCCTTCGGCACCTATACCGACACGGTCGACTCAACGCGCGCGCTCTACACCGCCGCGCTGATCGGCGACTTCGCGGTGGGCGAGATGACCATCCGGCCCGAGGCGCGGCTCAACTGGTACCGCGAGACGGTCGACGCCTATGTCGACAGCCTCTCGGTCGCCATTCCCGAGATCACCGTCGAGACGGGCGAGTTCGCGGTCGGACCCAGCTTCGAATGGAGCCGCACGACGCCGGGCGGCGGCCTGCTGACGCCGAGCCTCGGCGTCGACCTCATTTGGACCTTCAAGCAGGACAACACCGCCACGCAGTTCACCGGCGCGCCCGGCCTCGACGACACGGGCGTCCGGGGCCGCGCGACGGTCGGCCTCGGCTATGTCTCCGCCGACGGCATCTCGATGGCCGCCGACCTTTTCTATGACGGCATCGGCGAAGGCGACTACCAGTCCTGGGGCGGCCGCGCCAACATCGCCTTCGGCTTCTGACGCCGGTTCGGGCTACCGGCTCAGGCGAGCCGGTAGCCGACGCCGGTTTCGGTGAGGATGCGTTCGGGGCGGTCGGGGTGGCGTTCCAGCTTCTGCCGCAGCTGGCGCACATAGATGCGCAGATACTGCACGTCGCCACCGCCGCCCCAGATCTCGCGCATGAGCATGCGGTGGGTGAGAACCTTGCCGGCATGGGTGACGAGCAGGCGCAGGATCTCGAACTCCTTGGGCGAAAGTTTCACGTCCGTCCCGTCGCAGCGGACGAGACGGCGCGACAGATCGACAAAGAGACCGCCCCGCTCATAGACGGGCTCGCCGCCCTGCTGCTGGACGCGGTGGCGCAGGGCCGTGCGGATGCGGGCGACGAGTTCCCCGATGCCGAACGGCTTCGTCACATAGTCGTCGGCCCCGAGGTCGAGCGCGTCGATCTTGGCCCGCTCCTCGCCCCGCGCCGACAGCACGATGATCGGCGTCGTGTCCTTGCGCGCACGCATCTCGCGGATCAGGTCGAGCCCGTCCTTGTCGGGAAGCCCCAGATCCAGCAGCAGGGCGTCGGGACGTTCGCGTGCCAGCAGCACCTCGCCCTCGGCCGCCGTCGCCGCCTCGAACACCTGAAACCCCTGCGTCGCAAGCCCGGTGCGCAGCAGCCGCCTTATGGGCGCTTCGTCGTCGACGATGAGGATCGGCGTCTCGCTCATGACGCAGGTTCGGCCTCTCCCGGCGGAAGGACAAGGGCGGGCGGGAAGATCAGCGTGAAGACCGCGCCTTTCCCGCCCGCCCGGTTCGACGCGACGATATCGCCGCCCATCGCCGCCATGAAGCCCTTGCAGATCGCAAGGCCGAGCCCGGCGCCCGCGGCCCGGCGGTCGCGGTCCTCCGCCCGGTAGTAGCGTTCGAATATCCGATGAAGATCGGCCTCCGGTATTCCCGGCCCCTCGTCGGCGATTTCGAGCCGGACGCCGCCTTCCGCCCGCCGCGCCGCAATGGCGATGCGCGATCCGCCGGGCGTGTATTTCGCAGCGTTTTCAAGCAGATTGATGAGGACATGCTCCAGCAGCAAAGCGTCCGCCGTGACGAACGGAAGGTCGGCCGCGATGTCGATATCGACCGGGCGCTGCTTCAGCGCCGGACCGGCGCGCGCGATGGCGCTCGACACCTGGTCGGCGAGATCGACGGCGGAGCGGTCGAGGCGGATGGTCCCCGATTCGAGGCGCGAAAGGTCGAGCAGATTGCCGACGAAGCGGGTCATCCGCCCGGCCTCGTCCTCGATCGTCTCGACAAGCTCGTCGCGGGCCGGCGCTTCGATCAGCGTGCCGTAGCTCTTCAGCGTCGTTGCGGCTCCGAGGATGGAGGCGAGCGGCGTCTTCAGATCGTGCGAAAGCGAGGCGAGGAGTGCCGAGCGCAGACGTTCGGTTTCGGCCTCGACGCGCGCGGCCGCCATGTGCCGCGACAGGTCCAGCCGCTCGATGGCGACCGCCGCCTGATCCAGCAGCGCCCCCAGGAGGCGCATGGACCCTGGGGTGAGCAGCGCGCCCGGATGCTCCCTCGTCAGCCCGGCGACGGCGACCACCGCCTTGGCGGTGCGCAGCGGCATGAAGAGCCGTTTCGCGCCGGGCAGCGTGTCGGCCCCTCGCCCCGCCGCGCGTGCGTTGTCGAAGGCCCAGCGCGCGGCCCCAAGATCGGCCGCGTCCAGCTCGTCATCCGGCGGATAGGCGGCGCGCACGGTCAGCGTTCCGTTCTCCGGCATCAGCAACACGACTTCGAGTTTCAGCATCGAGGCGATCTGGAAGGCGACCGCCCAGAGCAGGTCGTCGAGCGAATCGGCGTCCGCGATCTTGCGGGCAAAGCCGTAGAGCGCCTCGGTCGAGCGGGCGCGGCTGCGCGCCGCGATCACCTGTCCGCGCACGCGCGCCGCGAGCTGGCTCACCACCAGGGCGACGATCAGGAAGACAGCGAAGGCCGCGACGTTCGCGGGATCGGTGATGGTGAAGGTGTGAAGCGGCGGGATGAAGAAGAAATTGTAGCAGAGCGACGAGCCGAGGCTGGCGGCAAGCGAGGGCCACAGCCCGCGCGAGGCGGCGACCGAGAGCACGCTGACCAGGAAGATGAGGTCGATCGTCTCCAGCCCGACATAGGGCTGCGCCAGCAGGCCGACGCAGGTCGCCAGCGCGACGCTCGCCGCGGCCAGGACATAGGACTGCCAGTCCGCGCCGAGGCCGGTCCGCGGCGCCGCGCCGAGGGCCGCCTTGTCCTCGGCGCTCACCTCCTGCTCGCCGGCGATGACCGACACGCCGATCAGCCCGGCCTTGCGGATGACCTCGGTCGCCACCGAGCCGTTGAACAGCTCGAACAGGCGGCTGCGGCGCGTCGCGCCCAGAACGATCTGGGTGACGTTGCGCTCGCGCGCGAAGGCGAGCACATCGTCGGCGATCCGGTCGCCGGGGATTGAAACGGCAAGGCCGCCGAGCCGTTCGGCGAGGCGAAGAGCGTCGGCCACGCGGTCGCGCTCGGCCTCGCCCCCGGCCGACTCGCGCGGCGATTCCACATGCAGCGCGATCCACGGGATGCGCTGCCGGTCGGCGGCGCGCTTGGCGTAGCGCACGAGCCCCAGCGAGGCTTCGTCGGAGGTGACGCAGACCAGAAGCCGCTCGCCCGCCGGCCAGGGGCCGCGAATGGCGTGGCTGCGCATGTGATCGAGCAGGGCGCCGTCCACGCGCTCCGCCGTGCGCCGCAGCGCCAGTTCGCGCAAGGCCGTCAGGTTGCCGCGCGTGAAGAAGCGTTCGAGCGCCCGGCGGGCCTGTTCGGGCAGATAGACCTTGCCGTCGGCGAGGCGCTTGATCAGGTCGTCGGGCGAGATGTCGACGATCTCGATGTCGTCGGCCGCATCGAGCACCGTGTCGGGCACGACCTCGCGTACGCGGACGCGGGTGATGCGGGCGACGACGTCGTTGAGGCTTTCGACATGCTGGATGTTGAGCGTCGTCAGCACGTCGATGCCGGCCGCCAGCAACTCCTCGACATCCATGTAGCGCTTGGGATGGCGGCTGCCGGGCGCATTGGTGTGCGCAAGCTCGTCGACCAGGACGAGATCTGGACGGCGGGCGAGGATGGCGTCCAGGTCCATCTCCGAAAGGGTCTGCCCGCCATGCGGGACGGTGCGGGGCGGAACGGTCTCCAGCCCTTCGACCAGCGCCGCGGTCTCCTTGCGGCCATGCGTTTCGACCACGCCGACGACGACGTCGACGCCCTCGGCCTTCAGCGCCCGGGCGGTCAGCAGCATCTCGAAGGTCTTGCCGACGCCCGGCGCCGCGCCCAGAAAAATCCTCAACCGCCCGCGCGCCGCGAGTCGGGAGGGCTGAAAGGGCTCGCCATGCGGCTGATGTTCGCTCATCGCCGGCCCATCCTAGCGGATTCCGGCCGCGGCCTCACTTGGCGGCGTCGAGGGCGAGATTGAGGCGCAGGACATTGACCCGGGGCTCGCCCAGGAAGCCGAGATCGCGGCCCTCGGTCGCCGCGGCGACGAGAGCGCGGACCTTGTCCTCGCCCAGACCGCGGGCCTGGGCGACGCGGGCAATCTGGACCGCCGCGGCCTCAGGCGTGATGTGCGGATCAAGGCCGGAGCCCGACGCGGTGACAAGGTCCGCCGGTATGGAGCCGGCCAATCCGGCGGCGCGCAGCGCCTCGGCGTCCGCGGCGACGCGGGCGACAAGCGCCGGGCTGGTCGGGCCGAGATTGGAGCCCGACGAGGCGGCCGCGTCGTAGCCCTTGCCGGCCGCCGAGGGCCGGCCGTGGAAGTAGCGGTCGGCGGCGAAGTTCTGGCCGATCAGGGCCGAGCCGACGATCCGCCCGTCCCGAACGATCAGACTGCCATTCGCCTCGGCCGGGAATACGGCCTGCGCGATGGCGGTGACGGCGGCCGGATAGATGAGACCCGTCAGGACGGTGAAAAGCGCGAAGAGAACCAGAGCGGGGCGAAGCTGGCGGATCATGGCGGATTTCCCTCAGGCGAGGCCGACGGCGGTCAGGCCCATGTCGATGAGCTTGATGCCCGCGAAGGGCACGACGATGCCGCCGAGGCCGTAGATGACGAGATTGCGGCGCAGCAGCGCGCCCGCGCCGACCGGGCGATAGGCGACGCCCTTCAGCGCCAGCGGCACGAGCGCGAGGATCACGAGCGCGTTGAAGACGACGGCCGACAGAATGGCGCTCTGCGGGCTGGCGAGCTCCATGACGTTGAGCGACGCCAGCTGGGGATAGAACGCCACGAACATCGCCGGGATGATCGCGAAATACTTGGCGACGTCGTTGGCGATGGAGAAGGTCGTCAGCGCGCCGCGCGTCATCAGCAGCTGTTTGCCGATCGCCACGATCTCGATCAGCTTGGTGGGATCGCTGTCGAGATCGACCATGTTGCCGGCCTCGCGAGCGGCGGCCGTGCCGGAGTTCATAGCGACGCCGACATCGGCCTGGGCGAGCGCCGGGGCGTCGTTGGTGCCGTCGCCGCACATGGCGACGAGCTTGCCCTTCGCCTGCTCCTCGCGGATGAGGGCAAGCTTCATTTCCGGCGTCGCCTGGGCGAGGAAATCGTCCACCCCGGCTTCGGCCGCGATGGCGGCGGCGGTCAGCGCATTGTCGCCGGTGATCATGACGGTGCGGATGCCCATCGCCCGCAATTCGGCGAAGCGCTCGCGGATGCCGCCCTTGACGATGTCCTTCAGCTGCACGACGCCGAGAATGCGCGCGCCCTCGGCGACGACCAGCGGCGTGCCGCCGGCCCGGGCGATCTCCTCGACGATGCGCTCGACGGAGCCTTCGGGATCGCCGCCGCCCACGGCCTTCACATGGGCATAGACGGCGTCGGCCGCCCCTTTGCGGATCTCGCGCCCGGCGATGTCGATGCCGCTCATCCGCGTCTGCGCCGTGAAGGGCACGAAGACCGCGCCGGTTCCGGCGAGATCGCGGCCGCGCATACCGTGCGCGTCCTTCGCCAGCACGACGATCGAGCGCCCCTCGGGGGTCTCGTCGGCCAGCGAGGCGAGCTGGGCGGCCTCGGCGAAGGCGGCGGCGCTGACGCCCGGCGCGGGATGGAACTGCGTCGCCACGCGGTTGCCGAGCGTGATCGTGCCGGTCTTGTCGAGCAGGAGCGTATCGACGTCGCCCGCCGCCTCGACCGCGCGGCCGGACATGGCGAGCACATTGAAGCGCACGAGGCGGTCCATCCCGGCGATGCCGATGGCGGACAGGAGCGCGCCGATCGTCGTGGGGATCAGCGTCACGAACAGCGCCGCCAGCACCACCATCGGCACCGCGCCGCCGGAATAGGCGGCGAAGCTCGGGATCGTGGCGACCGCCATCAGGAAGATGAGGGTGAGGCCGGCGAGCAGAATGTCGAGCGCGACCTCGTTCGGCGTCTTCTGCCGCTTGGCCCCTTCGACGAGGGCGATCATGCGGTCGAGGAAGGTCGAGCCGGGCGCGGCGGTGATGCGCACCTTGATCCAGTCGGAGATGACCAGCGTGCCGCCGGTCACGGCGCTGCGGTCGCCGCCGGATTCGCGGATCACCGGCGCGGACTCGCCGGTGATCGCCGATTCGTTGACCGAGGCGACGCCCGCGATCACTTCGCCGTCGGAGGGAACGAGGTCGCCGGCTTCCACCATGACGACCTGTCCGGGCTCCAGCTCGAGCGCCGGGGTCGGCACCATCAGCCCGGTGCGCTCGTCGACGATCAGCTTGGCGAGAATGTCGCTTCGCGTGCGGCGCAGGCTGTCGGCCTGGGCCTTGCCGCGGCCTTCGGCGACGGCCTCGGCGAAGGTCGCAAAGAGCACCGTCGCCCACAGCCAGAGCACGATCTGGAGCTGGAAGCCGAACGACGCGCCGGCCGCGATGTCGCGGACGAGCAGCACCGTCGACAGCGCCGCGACGATCTCCACGACGAACATGACCGGCGAGCGGATCATGGTGCGCGGGTGGAGCTTGGCGACCGCGCCGGCGAGCGCAGGCCAGACGATGGCGGAGCTGAAAAGGGATGAGGCGGGGCGCGCGGTCATCGGGGATGTCCCTTTGAATTCTGCCTAGAAGGTCTGGCCGGCCAGCATCGCCAGATGCTCGACGATCGGGCCGAGGGCGAGGACCGGCAGGAAGGTGAGGCCGCCGACGATGAGCACGGTCCCGACCAGCAGGCCGACGAACAGGCCGCCATGGGTCGGGAAGGTGCCGAGCGAGGGCGGGGCCGCCTTCTTGGCGGCCAGCGAACCGGCGATCGCCAGCATCGGCACGATCATCAGGAAGCGCCCCATGAACATCGCGACGCCGAGCGTCAGGTCGTAGAAGGGCGTGCCCGCGGTCAGTCCGGCGAAGGCCGAGCCGTTGTTCGCCGCCGCCGACGTGTAGGCGTAGAGAATCTCCGAGAAGCCGTGCGGGCCCTGGTTGAGGCGGCCGGCGAGACCGTCCTGAAGGACGACCGCGACGGCGGCGAAGGCGAGCATGGCGAGCGGCAGAATGAGGATCGCGAGCATGGTCATCTTCACCTCGCGCGGTTCGATCTTCTTGCCGATATATTCCGGCGAGCGGCCGACCATGAGGCCCGCCACGAAGACCGCCAGGATCGCGAACAGCAGCATGCCGTAGAGGCCGGCCCCGACGCCGCCGACGACGACTTCGCCCAGTTCCATGTTGACGAGCGGGACCATGCCGCCGAGCGGCGTGAAGCTCGCATGCATGGCGTTGACCGCGCCGCACGAGGCGGCAGTGGTGATGGCGGCGAAGAGCGCGGAGCCGGAGAGGCCGAAACGGACCTCCTTGCCCTCCATGTTGCCCATCGCGGGGTCGAGGCCGAGAGCCGTCAGCATCGGATTGCCGGCCGCTTCCGCCCAATAGATCGCCGCAACGCCCGCGATGAAGACGATTCCCATCGCCGCGAGCAGCGCCCAGCCCTGACGCTGGTCGCCGGTCATGCGGCCGAACACGTTGGTGAGGGCCGCACCGATGGCGAAGATGGCGACCATCTGGAGGAAGTTGGAAAGCGGGGTCGGGTTCTCGAAGGGATGGGCCGAGTTGGCGTTGAAGAAGCCGCCGCCATTGGTGCCCAGCATCTTGATCGCCTCCTGCGAGGCGACGGGACCGAGGGCGATGGTCTGCGTGCCGCCTTCGAGCGTCGTCGCGGCGGCGGAGGCGTCGAAGGTCTGCGGCACGCCCTGCCAGACGAAGGCGAGCGCCAGAACGAAAGAGAGCGGCAGCAGGACATAGAGCGTGATGCGCGTGACGTCGGCCCAGAAATTGCCGATGCCGCGGCCGCTCTTGCGGACGAAGCCGCGGATGAGCGCGACGGCCAGCGCGATGCCGGTGGCGGCCGACAGGAAGTTCTGGACGGTCAGCCCGGCCATCTGGGCGAAATGACTCATCGTCGTTTCGCCGCCATAGGATTGCCAGTTCGTGTTGGTCACGAAGCTGATCGCCGTATTGAAGGACAGGTGATCGGGAACGGCGGCGAAGCCCTGCGGGTTCAGCGGCAGCACGTCCTGCAGCCGCAGGACGGCGTAGAGGAAAAGGAAGCCGACCAGGTTGAAGGCCAGCATGGCGAAGGCATAGGCCGTCCAGTGCTGGTCCTCGTCCGGCTTGACGCCCGCCAGCGCATAGAAGCCGCGCTCGACCGGACCGAGCACGGACGAAAGAAAGGTACGCTCGCCGTTCAGCAGCCGCGTCAGGAAGAAGCCGAGCGACTTCACCAGCGCCAGGACGGCGATGCAGAAGACGGCGATCTGGAGCCAGCCGGTCAGGGTCATGGCGCGTCCCTCACAGATCTTCAGGGCGCAGCAGCGCGAAAACGAGATAGGCGGCGACGAAGAGGGCGACGGCGCCGCCCAGCCAGAGGTCCAGCGCCATGGCTAAAGCCTCTCGCAGAGCGCGACGTAGAGTCTCGCGCCCGCGAACAGGACGGCGGCAAAGCCCACCAGAAGAAGATCGCTCACTCGAAGCTCCCGAACGCCGGAGATCGGCTGGGGCTCAAGGTCGCCCTCGGGGCATGCGGAAAACCATCAGGCTCCCGCCCCCGGCGCATAGGAATTTCATAGGGACGCCGCCCGCGGGTGCGGAAATGGCTGGGGCGCTAGGATTCGAACCTAGGAATGCCGGTACCAAAAACCGGTGCCTTACCGCTTGGCGACGCCCCAGCAGGCGGGGCTGCTCTAGCTTCCGCGGGGCGGGTGTGCAAGCGGCCCGTCGGGCGGCTACAAGGACGGCCACACATCCTGCGGCGGCCCCATGAATTCGCGCCTTGGCGTCTATGTCATCAATCTCGATCGCGCGCCCGAGCGGCGCGTCTTCATGGAATCTGAGACCGCGAAGGCCGGGCTGGACGCGACCTTTGTTTCCGCCGTCGACGCCAAGGCGCAGGACTTCGCGCCGCGCGGCGGCCTCACGATCCGGCGCGACGACGTGCTGATCGAAACCAACTGGGACGGGCGCATCTACGTGCAGGGCGAAGAGGCCTGCTTCCAGAGCCACCTGAAGGCGCTGCGCCTCTTTCTCGAAAGCCCGCACGACGTCGCCCTCGTGCTGGAGGACGACGC